>JAHIVE010000005.1 GCA_018816805.1 Patescibacteria group bacterium
TCATCCTTAAATGTATCATCCACCGTAACATTGCCCTCAAGTGGCTTCACAATCATTTCAATATCATCTGGAGTAGCCATTTCCAGTATCCTAAAATCGCCTTCAATTACTATAACGCATTGATTGATTTCTTCCATTTCAAAACCAAAATCTCTCCTCAAATTTCTCAAATGACAACAAATCGCCCATAATTCAGAAACATAATTCCTTGGTTTAAATCTCTCAGATCTCAAAAGTGCAATAAATGGCACAAGAATATTTCTCAATGCATCCGCATCTTTATTTTCCCTGCGTAAATAAGCAAGCAGCTCATCTTGCATCTCACTCAGCGCACTTTGATGGTCGGGTTCCTCCGCCGAATTTCTTACTTCAAACATGAAAAATTTTTTAGAGCGCAGAATATATCATAAACAGCAAAAATGTCAATATCTCTTGGCAAATTAAACCTAATCAGCTAAACTAAGCCAAGAAAAGAAACTATGGAAAGTACAAAATATATAGAATCGAGAGATTTCAAAACAGCCGTCCGTGAACCTGAAACTTTCACACCGGCCAATGACATTGAAATAACCGCAGAGCAAGTCAAAAACCTGGAAAGATTTGAACGTGTACTTGGGAAAGAAGCCAGAGTCGCGGTAGATGAAGAAAATAACGTAGCAGCAAAAGTGGAAACCAATTCAAAACAGGTTTATGTGAGCCTTGAAACCTTGAAGAGGGGAACAGATGACACATTTGTTGCATACGCAGCAAAACATGAAAAAACTCACATTGATAACGGTGTAAAAGGCCTAGATTTAAAAGGACAACTCAGCCCGGACAAAATCCAAGTCATTGAAAGAAACCTAATATCTAATACTTTTGACGCCACAAACGTTTTGGAAGGTTTCACGGACTGGCAAGCTGGCGAACACGAGAAAAGTGGCTATAAAGACCTGGTCCAAGACGCAAAAACATTGGATCAACTCTCCAAAGAAAATGGCAATGGAAGCCTGATTGACGTATTCAAAGAACCGACAATTCAGGAATTTTACGACCGCCTTCGTCTTACAGCAGAAAATTTGTTGAAATAATCCACTAAATTCTCTCAGAGACTATAGAATTTATACCTGTTTTGTGGTATAATTAAGCGATGGCATTGAAGAATAAAATATTCGTTTTTGGACTGCTCGCAGCAGTGTTGCTAAGCATTGGACTCGCATTGCACGTTAGCGTGCAATCTTCCAAGGCTCTTACAAGCTTAGTTCCCGTAATTTCTGAGGTTCAAACTTTTGGAACATACCCTTCAGACGGGGTCATGACAATTCATGCAAGTAACCTGTCAAATGAGGAAGATGAAAATATTGTTTTTGTAGGGGATAGGCAACTTTACGTAGCTGAAGTACGTGACGGTCCAAGCGAAATGGATGTCATTATCAGTTCAAATCAAACTGACGGAAATTTGACAATCACTGTTAATGGCCAGACCTCGGAACCTTTCCCGCTAGATTTCCCAACGCCGGAAATTACTTCTCTGGAATTCCCAAACGGACAAGAGCCAGAAGCCGATTTTTTCATACACGGAACAGGTTTTACTTCAGGATATGCTCGTCCTTCAGTCTCAATTTACGCAGAAAACAACAGCTACACCTATGACCTTGATATTAGCTTTTTCTCAGACACAAAAATAACAGCTACCTTACCGGACGAAGCCTTTCAGGGCTATCTAACGGTCGAAAAAGACGGCTGGTACAGCAATTCAGAGAACATTGACCTTCTTCTGCTTCCTGAGATACATGAACTGGATTTTCAAGGATCTACAGGTGTCAAACTGGGGGAGGAGCTAATAATTAGAGGCGCAAATTTCAATAAAACCTTATCAAAAAACATAATTACTTTTGATGATGGAGACACCAACCCGGATGAAGGGATAGAAACCACACCTTATTTTGTGGATGAGGATGAATTGGATGAACTAAAAGTTCTGGTTCCCATAAATGCAAAAAGTGGCATTCTTTTTATTACAATAAACGAATTTGAAAGCAACAGAGTGGAATATTCCCTCAAAGATGGTCCTACCATCCAATTTAACGAAAGAAACGCCTACATTGATTCGGATTCTGGGCATGTTTTTTTATCAATCTACTCAAATGAGTTTAGCTCAAGTCAGGATCAAAATGTCATTTATGTAAACGGCGCTGCCGCCACAACATTAGGACAATTTTCCGTAAATACGCTCAGAGTTGATCTGGGTTTACCTGACGCAACAGGCAAAATATATGCTGAAACAGACGGCTACAAAGGTCCAGAAGTAGAATACAACTTTACATGGCTTTTAGTCCCCAATATCTCAATCATGACCACTAGTGCAGGTTTTCTGCCTGGCCGTACAATCACACTAACAGGAATAAATTTTAAAGAAGATACAATCTTGGACAAAGGTGATGGTGAATATGAATTAGATCTTGAATATATATCTCATAATCAGATGTTCGCTCAGATCTCTCTTGGTGCAACGGATGGACAAATAATCCAAATACGACTCCGCAATGGCTCATATTTGGGGAATTTATTGTCTTTTATAGTTGGAGACCTTAGCAAAGTTATTGAAGCGGAACCTGAAGAAACAATTCCTCCATCTTTTGGTAGTACTGGAACTGAAGAAACGCCCTTTGAACCAGTATTTCCGGATGTATTGGAAAATGACTGGTTTGCATCTTATGTAATAACACTTTACAACGAAGGCATAGTACAGGGTAAAAGTGACTTATTATTTCATCCCGCTGACAACGTAACTCGAGCTGAATTCCTGAAAATGGCAATAAAATCCAAAGGAATAACTCCAAATGTCAGCACACAAAGTGGATTTTTAGATATAGAAAATCATTGGGCAAAACCCTACATTCTGTACGCTGAAACAGCCCGTTACATTGATAGTTCAAACTATTTCCGCCCTGATGACCCAATCTCACGAGCGGAGGCAATAAAAATTCTACTAAAAGTATATTCAATTTCGACTGACGGCGTAACAAACGAATATTTTATAGATACTTTGACGCATTGGGCAGTATTTTATGCAGCAAAAGCTTATGAAGATGGTATTGTGGAAGGGGAAACAGTAGAAGGCAACAGATATTTTTATCCAGATAGGCAGATGAATAGAGCCGAGGCAGCAAAAATAATTTCTCTAATGTTATAAGTTTTTTTACCGAAATGGTTGATCTATACCCGAAATTCCAGTAATAAATTATTAGAACAGAATCTATGCCAAAAAAATCCCGCGCCTTCACCCTCATCGAACTCCTAATTGTGATTGGTATCATAGGAATTTTGGCAGCCGCCGTTCTTGTAGCTGTTGACCCGGCGCGCCGCCTTCACCAATCAAGAAACGCTCAACGTTGGGAAGACCTAGTTTCACTTCTTGAAGCAATCAAAAAATATCAAGTGGACAATGAAGGTGACCTGCCTGACACGGCAGTTGCAATAGATAGCTTGCCATCAACGGTCCAAATCATTGGTGAAAGCGTAGGAAGCTGTAGCTCTTTAACTTGTTCAGGACAAACCGTTGTAGGTAGTAATTGTGGCGTTACCGGTTTGGATACTGATCTTGCTGGTTACATTGCACGAATTGCATACGACCCAAAGACAGGAGACGAAAACAATTCTCGCTTCTACATTAATAAGGACGGTGAAGAAAATATTACCATTGGAGCCTGTGATGAAGAGGGAGAGGGGCCGGGAGGCACTGGAACACCCCCAACCATTGAAGTCGTTCGCTGATGAAGTTATACCTAGTCAGACATGCCACCCAAAATGACGAAGATCCGGAGAAAAGACTCACGGAAAAGGGACTTGAAGAAGCAAAAAAAATGGCTACATATTTGGCAGAAACAATTGAGGGCCTAAAGATTATTTATCACAGTGAAAAACCTCGTGCTGTCCAAACCGCTCAAGAAATTGCTAAGGCTCTAAACGTAAAAATGACACTAAAAGAAGGTATAAAACCTATGGATGATGTCCGCCCAATTGCATCTTGGATAGATACTCTCACGGAGGACACAATGATAGTGGGACATATGCCTTTTTTAAGTCGCTTAAGCTCACTCCTGCTAAATGGCAATGAAGAAGCGGATCACCTGTTTTTTTCAACCGCAGGAACAATTTGTCTTGAGCGCAAATCTGACAATACCTGGTATGAACTTTGGATGACTGACCCAAGCATAATTTAATGAAAAGCAAACTTCTTATTCTCGTTCTTTTATTTGCCACAGCAATATTTGTACTAATTTTGCTCCTGACATTCCCAGCTGGCGGCAAAAATGAGGTCATTTTAACTTCCGACAATGTCAGTAACAGTATAATAATTGTTGATTTTGACTTTCAAACTCAAAAAACAAATCAAACTGACATTGCCAAAGAAATTTTAACAAATATCAAGCTTACTAAACCTGAAATTTCCGCTCTCTTATCACTAGAAGGTAACAAAGAACGCATAAGTAATTATGAAAAAATGCACAATATGGCATTCATTTCTAATGGTAAAACAAGAGTTTTCGTTTACTACAAATTTGTTTTGCCATCAAAAAGTCCAAAAGAACTTACAGACTTGATCTATAATCAGTTGAATACCTTAACATATTCAGACATTAAGGAAAATTTGGAAATCAGACACGGGATCTTAGAAAGGCTTGGCACAACAAAAAGTTTATAAAGGACCCAAATCATTTACGCATCTTAGCCAAAATGCTAAATTTAGTGGTGCCCCTAAAAACTCATAAATGCAACAATACCTTAGTCTCGTCAGAGAAATCCTGGAAAACGGTGAAGTTAAAGAAGATCGAACAGGTACCGGCACAATCTCAATTTTTGGTGCACAACGCAAATATGACTTACGAGAAGGATTCCCATTACTGACAACAAAAAAAGTTCTTTTTTCAGGCGTGCTTCGTGAGCTTCTATGGTTTTTACGTGGCTCAACAAATATTAATGATTGTTTAACCGCTCACACTCCAATTTGGGACGCATGGGCGGATGACAAAGGCGAACTTGGCCCAATTTACGGCAAACAATGGCGCAGATGGAATGCTGTGAACGGGCGCCAAATAGACCAAATTCAAACCGCACTGGATACAATTAAAAATAACCCGGACTCCCGTCGCATAATAGTTTCTGCCTGGAATGTTGGAGATTTGGATGATATGGCGCTGCCACCCTGCCACCTGCTTTTCCAATTTTATGTTGTAAACGGGAGGTTGGATTGCCAACTTTATCAACGAAGCGCAGACGTAGCCCTTGGAGTCCCATTCAACATTGCATCATACGCAACTCTGCTTCACATGATGGCCGAGGAATGCAACTTAACTCCAGGAATTTTCACACACACACTTGGTGACGCACACATCTACTTAAACCACGTTGAAGGCCTCAAATTGCAACTAACTCGCACTCCAAAAGCACTCCCAACCCTTAAAATGAACAAAAAACGGTTTTGGGATCTCCAGTATGAAGATTTTGAAATAATTGGCTACGAACACGACCCCTTTATTAAATTTAAAGTCGCAGTATGAAAAATTTCACAATAATTGCCGCTTTTGACCGTGATAGGGGAGTAGGAATCAAGGGAGATCTCCCTTGGCACATTTCCGCAGACCTCAAACACTTTTCCCGCACAACCCGCGGAGGCACAGTCATTATGGGCAACCGCACCTGGGACTCCATCCCTGAAAAACACCGTCCTTTCCCTGAGCGCCTAAACATTGTCCTTTGCCGCGAACCAGGCTGGGGCCTAGGCCTTCCAACTGAAGTTTTTATAACAGACAACATTGAAACGGCACTAGTGCACGCATTGCAGAACAATCCAGAAGGAGATGCATTTGTAATAGGGGGAGGGCAAGTTTTCAATTCGCTGATTGTCCATGAAAAATGCAATCGCCTGATCCTGACAGAAATAGACCACATTTTTGAATGTGATACTTTTTTCCCGGAGATTCCAGAGCACTTCTCTCGCATCCATGAAAGTGATCCACAGGAAGAGAAAGGTTTTACTTTTCGCTTTGTAACTTACGAACCAAAGTAAGTTCCTTCACCTTGGCTCCGTGAACCGTAATAATATCATCCTCACTATACGGCTGCATATTTTCAACAAACTGCGCTTTAACAAGCCATATTTTGCCGCTATCATCTTTAACATAATCCAATAAATCCACTCCCAAATATTGCCTCTGAACTGGACTCAACCTAATAAAGGATTCTTCTTCATCTTCGCTAAAAGATTCAATTTCAGCTTTAAACTTCCATTCTTTGGCATTAATTCTCTCACTCCAATCTCTGTATTCCCCACTAAATCGTTCACGCTCTCTCAAAACCCCCAAAGCATCCTGCACTAAATAATGATCAAGCCGCTCAATAGCCTCGCTTAGAGCGTTCACAATTTTCTCATAATTTTCCCCTTTCAAAAGATATTTCATAAATTCAATCTGAATGTACTGAACATCTCGGCCATATGAAATGTGCTCTTGTTTTCTTTCCTCCAAAACCTTGTTCCCCAAAAATTCCACATCAATCTTAATTTTTGGCATTTTTTTTGGTCCAAACTCCAGCCTTAGCGCCTCCTCAAAAGCCCCATAAAAAGCCAACAAAACATCCTGATCAGCAGTTTTCCCATACCGTGTTCCAACAATTATTTCCCTAGTTACTTGCGACTCACCGGTCTTATCATTCGTTTTAATTCTATGAACTCTTTTATCCATGCTATGTAAACAAACAGCAACATGTTTCCCCGCACCAGCCACATTCAATATTTCCAATTCTCTTTTATTCCACTCATCCCATTTTTTTGAATTATCACCTTCAATATAAAGAGGATTTTGAAAACCTCTCGCTCTATTCAAATCACCCCCAACAAACCTATGCTGCCCATCAATCAATGCAGGAACCGCTAAAAGATCATTTATATCCACTGCTAAATTCTCCGTCCCAAAATCATACGTGGACTCTAAAAATGGACGAACAACAGCCTCCAAAGCAGCTTCATCCTTTGGATGGCAAACATACATTCTTTCATTATCAACATTTCTAATAAATCTTAAACCTTTAAAACGAATATTATTTTCATACCCTCTCCAAATCAAATGCATTCCAGGCAAACTAGCAAAAATCTGACCTCGTTTTACTTCTTTGCTGGTTTTAATTATCTGCTTAATGATTTCGTCGAACTGCGCACTGGTAGCTTGAGTCGCATGAGGCGCTTCAATGTGAACATTGGGTCTTCTCCCTTCAAGATATAAAATATTTGCTTTTTTCATTCATCAGATTACCGAACAGTACATTATACCACAAATAACCTGAAATGCAAGCCCCTTGAGCAATAAATCACATAAATATTAATCAATTTCTATCTGTACCGGACAATGATCACTCCCAATTACATCCCTTAATATCTCCGCAGACTTCACGGAATCAACAAATTCCTCATTCACAAAGAAATAATCAATCCTCCAACCAACATTCCTTTCCCGCGCGGCCGTCCTATAACTCCACCAGGTATAATTATCCGGAGCCCCCGGATTCAAATGCCTAAAGACATCAACATATCCAGCCCCCAAAAACTTATCCATCCAAGCCCTTTCAATAGGCAAAAACCCACTCACATTTTGATTTTCCAGTGGTCGAGCCAAATCAATCTCATTATGCGCCGTATTTATATCCCCACAAATCACTAAATTCCGCCCATTTTTCCGCATCTCTTCCAAAAATTCCAGCAGAGCATCATAATAATCCATTTTAAATTTAAGTCGATTAGTTCCTTGCCCACCATTGGGAATATACAAATTCACCAACATAAATCCCGGAAATTCCGTTAAAAGACACCGGCCCTCAGTATCGAATCGCTCCTCACCCAAACCTTTAGAAACACTCAAAGGTTTCTCTTTTGAAAAAGTGGCCGTCCCGCTATAACCGGGCCGCTGGGCGCTATTCCACTGACTATAATATCCAAGCGGATTAATAAGTTCCTGCGTCAATTGTGACGGCGAAATCTTTGTTTCCTGCACACACAAAATATCCGGGTCCTTTTCTTCCAAAAAATCCAAAAACCCCTTGTTCATCACGGCTCTAATACCATTAACATTCCAAGAAATTATTTTCATGTCTGGACCTTCATTATCTACCAGTGTATTTTAGGGGTAATTTTATTTTCACGCCATGCTAAAAGCAAAATACAACTGGCTTCAAGACTTTGTTTACGGCGCAATGGACGGCTCCGTAACCACTTTCGCAGTAGTCGCCGGTGTTGTTGGCGCAAATCTTTCCGTGCCGGTAATTTTGATTTTGGGTTTTGCAAACCTATTTGCAGACGGCTTTTCAATGGCTGTGGGAAAATATTCCTCGGACCGCGCAGAAGTCCAACGAATTCGCCAAGTGACAAAAGACGAAATTCAATCAATAAAGAAAAAACCAAAAGAAGAGAAAGAAGAAATTTTCACTATTTTGAAAAAATTCGGTTTCAAGGGCAAAGAACTTGAACGAGCCTCCAAAGTTATAACCTCAAACCCTGAAACCTGGGTCCACATAATGCTTCACCATGAATTCCACCTTCTAGAAGAAAATATTCACCCACTCCGTGGTGCAATTACAACTTTCATTGCATTTAACGTAATTGGAATCATTCCTCTCATGGGGTACATCTTTAAAGATTTCATCCCATATAGCGAAAACTATATTTTTGCACTAACGGCCGCCGCAACTCTCTTTGCACTCTTTATAGTCGGCACTGTAAAAAGTCGTTTCACAGACCAATACTGGTTCCTAGGCGGCCTGGAAACAGCATTCATTGGCGGAACAGCCGCTACAATAGCATATGTAGTCGGCTTTCTATTGAAAAACATTGCCTAGTTACCTTTTTTGATAAGTTTAGCCTCATGCGCTTGCATTTGCCTGGTCTTTGGACAGTACTTATTTTTCTTTAACTCTTTCACTTTTTCCTTTTGCGCTTGTCCCGCACCGGTTGGTGTGTTGCAACATTTACATCTCCATTCATATTTTACTGCTTTTCCTTTTGCCATGTTTTTCAAAAAATTAAAAGGCACGGGGGAGTATAAAACGTCCCGACTCTCCTTGCAAGTCAATTTTCTCTTTGCGATTTCGCCCAAAGTCTATACACTATTCTGCGAACGCACCCGAAGCATACGCGAAGGGTGGCCGAGGCCCCTTATAAAATGGCCGAGGCTAAGGCGACCGAAAGGGAGCATCAAATTTTGCCGCGGTAGCTCAGTGGTAGAGCAGAGGATTGAAAATCCTCGTGTCGGTGGTTCAATTCCGCCTCGCGGCACCAAAGTCACAGGAAGCCGAAGGCGATCCGGTGACCATACACACGAGCAAAGCGAAGGGTGCCCTTTAAATAAACGCGACTAACGGGAGCAACCACATGAGGACGAAGTCCCATTTTTGTACAATACAAATAAATATGACCGAAAAAAGAGCCCCATAAAGGGGCTCTAATTTATGCATCAAATGCTCAACACTTAGAAACTAATGCTTTGAAGAACATCCTGGAACCAATCTTCAAGTTCTTGACTGCCATTCAAAACAGTGAATGAGTACACAAAGTCACCATTCGAGGTCAAATAATCTGTTCCATTTACCATTCCGGCAACATTGTAATAAAGATAATCAACACCATTTATTGTAACTTCTTGGTAATCCTCGCTGAAATTCACAATTCCAACATTTTCTCTTGCCCAATCCAAAAGAGACGTTCCGGCAGGCTTTTCATAAGCACTCAACTGAATAGATTCACCACCTTCATTTCTTTCCCCACTCTGAATTTCATCATTTACAGCTTGTGTCCGAAGTTGAATATGACCTTGGTCTTCATATTGGTACTCGTATGTAGTTACAAGTACCAATTCAGATGGGTAGTCAAAAGAAAATCCCCATCTCTCACTGGTATAAGAGAGAGTTTCAGGCATTACCTCCTCATCATTTGCAGGAGTTTCTTCCTGAACTACCTCATCAGTATCAGTCAATTGATCTTGATCATCGACTTGAATTTCCTGAGAAGTACAAGCACCAAGAGTGAGCATTGAAATTGCCATCAAAAGGACAATGAGTCCTGATAAATTTCGATTAAATAATTTTGTATTCATAAATATGGGTCAAAAAATACAAACTACCTTAAAGATAACATATTAAACATAAAAATGTTACAAAAAATCAGGATCTTAACGACTCAATAAAATTTTTCACACAATTATGAGCCAATTTACCAATAAACTCCTTTGCGTCTAGCTCTCTAACCACATTACTTTTAGCCCCCGGGTCATAAAAACTCAGCTTAACAACAGACCTTCCCCTGTCAAATTCACGCACAATAGGGTTGATAGTTCGACCATCAAGTTGAATTAATACCATCGCAAAATCAGCCACCAAGCTTTCAAGAAACAAAATCTCATCAGCACTTAAACCTTCAATTGGATTTTCCTGACCTGTTGCAGTTTCTAATGACATAAAAAACTTAGAGGAGAAAAATCTAGCAGAAAATCTCATTCAACAAAACTAAAACTGCTCAAAATGCACATCCTCTTTCTTAGCCCCCATTTCTGAAAGAAGTGCTCGAACTTCCGTCACCATCTCTCTACGCCCGCAAATGTAAAACTTGGCATCAGTCACATCAAAAGTTCCATCTTTCAGATGTTCCTGAACCCGACCCGTCAATCCTTTCCAAGAACTAGAAGGCCGCGTAAGCGTTAAAACTGCTGAAAAATTCGGCCATTTATCCTCCCATTCGTGAAATTTATCCACATAAACCAACTCTTTCTCATACGACGCAGAAAAATACAAAATAACTGGCTTCTTAAAACCACTCTCAAGTAAAACCGGAATCATACTCATAAAAGGAGCAATACCTGCTCCGGTCGCCACTAAAACAACCTCTTTTTTGGAATCCTCAAGCACAAAGTGCCCGAATGGCCCTGTAAACATCACCTCATCTCCAACCTTCAAACTGCGTAAATATTCACTGCCGCGCCCACCTTCAACAAGTCGAACACATATTGAAAAGCCATCACCTTCAGGTGGACAAGCCAAAGAATAAGCCCGTTGAGCCTTGCCTGGCTGTCCATCTTCAATCTGAAGCATCACAAATTGTCCAGCCACAAATTTAAAAGCGGAAGGGCAAGAAAAATCAAACTGCCAAACATTTTCAGCGAGCTTTTGAACGGAGTCGAGCCTGGACGAGATCTTTTGCATTTTCAATGTAAAGTGACTGGGTAGGGAAGGCCATTTGGACTGAAATTTTCTCAAAACCTTGCTTAATTTTCAAGTTAATCCTTTCACGGACATCCAAAATCCGTGCATAGCTCGAAGTATCCGTAATGTAGTAAAAAACCTTAATTTCAAGTGCACTTTCACCAAACTCAACAAAATTCACCCGCATTGTTTCGCTGTCAGTATCTTTATCTTTACGAATAACGCTCTTAACCATTTCAACAGCAGCCTGCAAATCTTTCAAAGAAGTGTCATATTTAACAGCCAAAGTCTGTTCAACTTTATAAGCATTTCTCTTGGAAATATTTTCAATATTCGCTGCTGCAACAGTTTTATTTGGAATTGAAACCATAGACTTATCAATTGTCTGAATAGTAGTACTGCGAAGCCCAACATTCACAATAGTCCCGCTATAACCTTCAACATTCACAAAATCCCCAACTTTAAACGGTTGGTCAGATAAAATACTGACACTGCCAAAAAAATTACTCAACATTTCCTGTGCTGCTAAGGCAAACGCAAGGCCTCCAAGTCCCAGTCCGGCCAAAAGAGACGCAATGTTATACCCCAAATTACTCAAAACAAGCAGAAAAGCCAGAGCCCATACAATAAATTTTGAAACCCTTAAAATGCTTGGCACAAAAGCCTTCGCAAACCCCTTTTGCTTGTTTGCGAGCGGCTCAAAATATTCCTTGATTGCAAAAGCTAAAAATCTCTCAATCTCAAGTGTAATTTTGAAAGTAAAAAGCACAAAAATCACTTTCACTAAAATGTCCATTGTGGACGCGGAAATAACCAAAGACCTAAGCGAAAAATACACAGCAGTCAAAACTAAAATAAAAGTTACACTCCTATGGACAGTCTCAAAAACCGCATCATCAAGCCCATTTTTCGTCTTAGCTATTATTCTTTTTGCATAATTTTTTAAAATCCAAGAAATGATTTTGGAAACCAAATACACAGCAAAAACAAATACAATCGCAGTCAAATAAGCTGCAAGTGTATTTCCCAGAAATTCAATGGAAAAAAGGGACGTAAGAATAGGTACATTCTCCAAAGAAGTGCTAATTCTTGATAAATCTAATTCGGTTGGCATGACTTTGGCGTATTGATTGAACTCAAGAACTAGTCTAGCATGACCCTGCAATAAATTTAAAGGTATGAATTCTCTTCACGTCCTGCCGCTGCAACCTGAAAGTTTTGTAATGTTGGTAAATCAGTTGAAGAACCACAAAGACCAAGCGGACATTTTTGAAATTTGGCTCGACACAATGCGAGTCAAAGGAGATTTGGCAGTTATTCAAAAACACTTCAAAAAACCAATGATCGCAAAATCCAACTCACTTGATCTCTTAAAAAGAGGAGCAAAAGCTGGATTCACATACGTGGACGTTCCTCATAATTTGGAAGTGGACGTTGAATTTCAGACTTTGGTGAAGAACAAAGGAACAAAAATAATCCGTTCATATCATAATTTTGACATAACTCCGGCCCACTCAGAACTTCAAGAAATTCTAATAGAAATGAAAGGGAAAGGAGCCGATTTTCTGAAAATTTCAACAATGGTGCATTCGGATGACGACTCGCAAACGCTTTTATCACTTTTGCACTTGCCGCACTACAAAGATAAGTTAATCATTACAGGTTTGGGCGAACTTTCGAGAGAAGTCAGGATAAAAGCACCTGTATATGGCTCCGTTTTTTACTATGCTCCTCTTTCAATTGAATTTGCATCAGCACCCGGTCAAATCACAAAAGATGAGCTTGAGAATGAATGGGATCTAATTTAAGGTGCATACATGTCTCTTCAAATTGCAATTGTCGGCCTTCCAAACGTGGGAAAATCCACACTTTTTAACGCGCTGACAAAAAATCATACTGCTCAAGCGGAAAACTATCCATTCTGCACCATTGACCCAAACGTGGGGGTTGTTGAACTTCCGGACGAACGGCTAAACCGCCTTGCAGAACTAGTGCACCCGGAAAAAATTATTCCAGCTATTGTTGAATTTGTTGACGTTGCAGGATTAGTGAAAGGAGCAAGCGAAGGCGAGGGACTTGGAAATCAATTTTTAGCTCATATTAGGCAGTGTAACGCAATTGCCCACCTTGTAAGATTTTTTGAAGAAACAGACGTAATCCATGTACATGAATCAGTACACCCCAAGCGAGACCGTGAAATAATTGAATCCGAACTTCTCTTAGCAGACCTCCAAACGCTTGAAAAAAGAATGCATAAGGCTGCCGGTGACGCACGCAGCGGCGACAAAGAGAAAAAAATCTACTACGAACTGCTTGAAAAAGTTAACAAAGAAATGCAAAGCGGCCACCTAGCAATCCAGATAGACCTAAACAAGGATGAAAAAAAATTACTCCAAGACCTTCATCTAATCACTATGAAGCCCATGATTTACGTTGTAAACATGGACGAAAGCCGCGTAGGCACGGCAAACTTGGAAGAGATTCGCTGCAAACTTGAAATTCCAGAATCTGCAACAATTATCCCAATTTCAGCAAAGGTTGAAGCTGAACTAATCGGCTTTAGTGACGAAGAAGCAAGAGACTACCTTAAAACTCTCGGCCTTAACGAAACCGGTTTAAACAGAGTGATCAAAGAAGCATTCAAACATCTTGGACTTCAAACATATTTCACAGCAGGCCAAATAGAGGTTCGCGCTTGGACAATTAAACAAGGGATAGCCGCTCCGCAAGCAGCGGGAGTCATACATACAGATTTTGAAAAAGGTTTTATTCGGGCAGAAGTAATAAGTTATGAAGACTATATAGAATGTGGAGGCGAACAAGCGGCAAAGGAAAAAGGTCTTATGCGTCTTGAAGGAAAAGAGTACATTGTGAAAGATGGAGACATAATCCACTTCCGTTTTTCAAACTAATGCTAATAATTCCCGCAATTTTCATCCAGAACGGCAAAGCCGTCTCGCTCTACAAAGGTGAAGATAACCCTGAAAAAAAGACATATCACCGCCTTCCGGAATTTTACGCAAAAGAATTCCAAGAAGCAGGAGCAAAATATCTTGAGGTTATTGATCTGGACGCCAAAAACCGCAAACTTCTCCCAAATATACGTGCTGAATTTACAGGCGAAATATGGTGGGGAGGTGAAGTAAGAACAATAGAAGAAATTTCAGAATTGCTAGCAAATGGTGCAACCAGAATTATTCTTGGCACCTCAGCCAGCCCAATTTATAAAGAAGCACTTGAAAAATTCGGTGTTGAAAAAATTATGGCCGGCCTCAAAGTCCACTCAGACCCAGACGCTCCGGACAAATGCACAGAACTATCCGACCAAGGCTTCAAATACATAATCCTCCACGACCTAGAATCCCAAGGCACACTTTTCCATCCCAACTTTGATGTCATGGAAAAATGCTTCATTTTTTCAAACGCAAAAATTTTCGCATCCGGTGGCGTTGCGGATGTGCGTCACATAGACCTCTTAAAAAAAGCCGGCGTAACAGGAGTAATTATAGCTCGGGCATTGTACGAGCGACACTTGGATTTAAAGGACTTAATTCAGCGTTTTGAAGACGCATAATTTTTATTACATCCGGGATTTCACTTAGTACGGAAATTATCTCGTCATATTGGTTGATGTCCGTAATTTCAATATAAAACTCTAAAGTGCTGACTTTTGCATTTGCGGAATGCCAAGTGTTTGTTCTCAAAATATTAATATTTAGATCAGCAAGTTTTATTGAAACATCTCTTAAAAGCCCCACCCTATTCCTGCAATGAATCATAAAATGCACTCTGTAAACCTTTTTTGGATGCAAAGCATTCGGTAGCCGATTCAAAACATGATCATAAACATGCTCGTTTTCAGGATCTGTCATCTCACCAATTAATTTCTTTTCCTCCTGCAAAAATCTCATCAAATCTTGTATATCAATTGAACCTTCTCCAAGTGCATACATAAGAGTTTCCCAAGAATCCTTGTAAAAAACTGATGCTAACCATTCTTTTTGCGAGTCGTTTAAATAATCTCTATCAAATCCCAACACAGAAATCCTATTTTCAAACAAATCTATCGCTTCGCTAATGATTCTCTCCCTATTTTGCTTCTTCAAAAACTCACGAATTTTATTTTTTGCATTGCTGGTTTTAACAATATTAAGCCAATTCAATTTTGGCCCATAATTTGGATCACTACTGGTTTCAATTGCAATTACATCACCAGACATTAATTCAGCACTCAAATTTTTATTATTCCCATTCACAACAGCTGATACAGCCTTATTCCCAATCTCACTGTGAATAAGATAAGCAAAATCCAAAACCTGAGATCCCTTTGGCAAATCAACAACATCTCCTTTAGGCGAAAAAACAAAAATCCTGTCCTCAAAAATATCCAACTTCAGTTGATTCAAAAACTCTTTATTATTTTCCATATCTCTCTGAATATCCAATATTCTTTGTACCCACTCAGACTTATTTTTCATTCTTTTACGAACACTGCCACTGCGAATTTTATACGTATAAAAGAAGTGAGCAGCCACCCCATAAGTACACTCCAGATCCATCTCTTTTGTTCGAATCTGAATTTCAGTGATTGTGCCATCAACACCAAACACTGTTGTATGAATACTTTGATATCCATTTATTTTGGGGATTGCAATATAGTCTTTCAGCCGACCTGGTTTTGGCGTGAAATTCTGATGGAAAACACCTAGTACATGATAACAATCACCAACATTTTTTAAAACAACCCTAAGTCCAATCAAATCATAAATTTCCTGAAAAGTTTTCCCAGTATTCAACATTTTCTTGTAAATACTGTAGTAACTTTTTTTTCTCCCCCGAATTTGAAAATCATTTAACCCATTTTTTTGTAACAATTTCCGAACAATCTTTTTTGTGCGAATAAGCACATCCTTCTTTTTCAAAGCTGACTCTTTTGCAAGTTCCTCAATATTATTATATTCATCAGGAGAAATTGTCTTGAAACATAAATCTTCAAGTTCACTTTTTAGGTCCCAAATGCCCAACAAATTGGCTATTGGAACATAAATTTCTAACGTTTCTTTGGCAATACGCAGTCGCTTCTGAGGCTTCTCAATTGCATCAATTGTATACATATTATGCAATCTATCAGCCAATTTGATCAAAATAATCCTTGGATCTTGTGCACAATGAATAAATAACTTTTTCAAAGATTCAATTTGCCTTTCCTCCATATTATCCCTGTAATGGACCTTGGAAAGTTTTGTAATTCCATTTACTAAAAAACCCACTTTTTTTCCAAAAGCCATCTCAATATCCTCAAGTGTAAAATTCGTATCTTCAGGCACATCATGCAGTAAACAAGCCACAAGAGTATCTTCATCAACATGCAAGTCAGTCAAAATTATTGCAGCTTTTAAAGGATGGGTGACATACTTTGAACCATCCTTCCTTTTTTGCCCTTTATGAGCAGTTTTTGCAAAATTGTAAGCCTCAATTAATCTGTCTTCACGAAAATTGGGAAGATAAGCTCCCGCATTCTCCAATAATTGCGACATTAAGCTACTCATAGCCGTTTGACTTAAATTATACATCATTTTATAGTAACCTCACTTTTTGCGCAAGTTATGAAAACCAAAAGAAAAGTCCTTATTGGGATGTCCGGGGGCCTGGATTCATCCGTTGCAGCTGCACTCTTAAAAAAACAAGGACACGAATGCATTGGCCTTTACCTCAACGTTTGGACAGACCCAACTTTATTTTCTGACGAAGAAAAAAAACGTTTTCCTCAAAACAAATGCTGTTCTTTGGAATCCCTAATGATAGCTCGTTCAGTTTGCCAAGATCTAGGTATACCTTTTTATACCATGAATGTTGAACATGAATTTAAAGAGAAAGTCGTGGATTATTTTCTAAAAGGCTTCATAAATGGAGAAACACCAAATCCCTGCGTCATGTGCAACAAAACAATTAAATTTGGCGCAATGTTTGAAAAAATGAAAGCTTTAGGTTGCAACGCACTCGCAACAGGTCATTACGTGTACACAAAAAAACATCTAAATGGGCGAATTTCACTTTACCGCGGAAACGACCAAACAAAAGACCAAAGCTACTATCTTTACAATCTAACACAAGAAAAACTACAAAATCTTATCTTTCCACTTGGGAAAATGACAAAAAAACAGGTACGTGCACTAGCAAAAAAATTCAACCTCACAAAAGTCATGAATAAAAGAGAAAGCCAAGGAATCTGTTTTTTTCCTGAAAAAACTCCAGATGCTTTTCTAAGCCGTAATTTAAAAGAAGGGGAAGACTATCGTGAAGGCGAAATAAAAAATAAAAACGGTGAAATTTTGGTCACTCATAAAGGCCTTCCATTTTTCACAATCGGCCAACGCAAAGGAATTGGAATAGGGGGTGGGCCTGCACTTTTTGTCACCAAAACAAACCCAAAAGAAAATTCAATAATTGTCGGATCTGAAGAGGACCTTCTAAAAACAGAAGTAGAAATCCATAGTGCCAACTTTTTATCCGGAAATCCTCCCTCTGAAAAGAAAACTTATGATGTCCGCATAAGAAACCACGCTCATCTTCAGAAAGCTAAATTCAAACAAAAAGACGACAAAATCATAATAAGTTTCCAAAAACCCGTCCGCGCCGTTATGCCCGGCCAATCTTTAGTGCTATACAGCGGCTCAGAACTTATTGGAGGAGGCATAATGCAGTAAAAAAACGCCAAAATAATGGAAAAAAAGTCAGTTTTGTGGTACAATTAACCGATGGCAATGAATCAACTTCAACTTTTAATCACACGCTTGGCTTACCAAGCTGATAAAAAACTCCTTACAGAAGGAGAGGAAAGCTATTATAGACTGGATATTTCAGCGCATGAAACAGCCGTTTTGCCTCAAATTCCAAAAAAAATTATTCATAAAAGAATAAAACTATTTGACTCATTAGGGAGATATTTAATTACTGCAAGTTTAATCTTTGCAATGATTTTTGGAGTAACAAATTTTGCTGCATACACCAAAATATTACTTTCCGACCTACAAAAGTCGCTTCCTCAAAAAGAATTCTTACAAGGTTCAGTTCTCACCTTTGATCCATGGACAATAGAGCCAAAAAAGCAGCAATATCAGGAGAAACCCCTCACAGCTCTTGAAGAAGTAACCCTAAAACCCAACGACGGCATAATGCCTCTGCAAATGGCAGTCGCAAGTTACGAAAATAGACTAAGAATACCCGCAATTGATGTAAATGTACCAATGATGCAACCTGAACTTGGTCTGGAAGCTTTAAAATCAAATGACTGGAACGAATTGGAGAAAGAAATTCAAGACTCATTGCTCCAAGGAGCGGTACTTTACCCCGGAACCGCAGCACCTGGCACAAAAGGAAATACTTTCATAACAGGTCACAGCTCTAACGTTTTCTGGGAACCTAGCCCATACAACACACTTTTCGCGCTTCTGCCAAAAATTAAAGAAGGAGATGACATCTACGTCACCTATAACCAAACCGAATATCACTACAAAGTAACCAGTAAGAGAGAAGTTTCACCAAAGGACGTTGGCATTCTTGCTCAAGGTAACGGCTACAACCTCACATTAATGACCTGTACTCCGGTCGGGACAAACTTAAAACGCTTAGTTGTAAGCGCGGTACTTCAAACAGATTAATTTCCGTCTGCTGATTGTATTTTTTGAAGCAGCTCAGCCTCTGTTGCAGCCTCTGCTTGTTCAGCTTGCGCCTCCTCAGCTTTTAGCACTTTTCTTTCTTTGTCTCGCTCAAACTGATTCCATTCTTCAAGATGTTTTTGATTCAATTTTTGTAAATCATCCTGATACTGATCATCCAACTTTCTAAGTTGAGTAGCCTCTTCCTCTAAAATCACCCTAAGCCGTGAAACCTGTTCATCCGTCATAATTGGCAAAATCTGAAACCAATATTCTCGCTCCTCTTTTGACATGGACTCCGTAGCCAAAATTAGTTGTACCAAATCTGGATACTTGTCTTGAACAACCTGTGGAATATTATAATCCCCGGTTGCCCCGGCTCCAGTTGTACCTGTATTTGTTGGCGTGTTCTGGTCCATACTCCTAGTTTAACATGACTTAAATTATAAATAAATCCCCACCAATTTTTTCCAGCTGCTCTTTTTTGTATCTCAAATCCATAACCATATTTTGAACCTGAAAAGTAGGCTCAGAATTTGACTTTAAAAGAGAATATATATCTCTAATTCTGGCAAGCATATTTATTGCATTGAGGTCCGCTTTTCCTTTATCAGCATCACTGATTTTATCGTAAACCGTATGATTAATCAGAGATTCCGGCTTATATAGGTCAATTTGTTTGCCATCTACCATTTTCATAAGCATATCCAAAAATGTTTTATCCTCTGCTGAAAATCCACCTTGAGCACTCATAGGTTTATTAATCATTTCCTGAACCTTAGGATTGATCTCCTGATTGTCCGTAGAAGGATCATACAAAGGATTTATTTTTGTGCTATCATCCATATGCCTAAGTTTTAATTATTTTTATCTGCTAATTATACCATTTTTCTGAGATTTTCTCAAGTATGGACAAGGAAAAAGCAAAAGAACGAATCCGCCTCCTCCGCGAAGAAATATTAAAACTAAATTACAAATACTTCGTTTTAGACAAATCCAACGTATCTGAATCTGTTAGAGACGCCCTCAAGCGCGAACTTATTGAACTTGAAACCCTCTACCCTCAGTTTATAACCCCGGACTCACCAACTCAACGCGTTGGCTCGGTCCTCTCTGGAAAATTCGCAAAAATCCGCCACAAAACCCGCAAATGGAGCCTTGCAGACGTTTTCAGTCTTGAGGAACTAAAAGATTGGGAAGAAAGAGTCGAAAAAGCAGTAGGTCAGGCAAAATACGTAACCGAACTCAAACTCGACGGCTTAAACATTACAATCTGGTATGAAAAAGGACTCCTGAAAAAAGCCATCACCAGAGGAAACGGCGTTGAAGGGGAGGACGTAACTCATGCAATTCGAACAATAAAATCCGTCCCACTCAAACTTTTCCAAGAAGTCACAATAGAAGTTTCCGGTGAAGTTTTCATGCCAAAAAAAAGCTTCGCTTCACTCAACAAAGAAATGGCTGCGCAGGGCAAACCGCCTTTTGCAAATCCCAGAAATTCCGCAGCCGGCACAGTCCGCCAATTAGACCCGCGAGTAGCGGCAGAAAGAGACCTTCAAATGTACTTTTACAGTCTGGATGAAGGGCCATTTGATCCCAAAACCCACCAAGAAAAACTGGAAACCCTGCAAAACCTAGGACTTCCTGTAAATCCACAATATCAGGTTCACGCCTCAGCAGAAAACTCAGTCGCTTACCTGGAAAAATGGCAAAAAAAACGTGACACTCTCCCATATGAAATCGACGGTGTTGTTTTCAAAGTAAATGACATTTCTCAGCAAAAAACTCTGGGATTCACCGCCAAATCACCAAGATGGGCGGTCGCCTATAAATTTCCCGCACAGCAAACTTCAACAATCTTGAAAGACATTACAATTCAAATTGGCCGAACCGGCGCCGCCACCCCAGTCGCAGAACTTAAACCCGTTTCAGTAGCCGGCTCGGTAATCTCAAGAGCAACTCTCCACAATGAAGACGAAATCCGCCGCAAAGATGTCCGCATTGGTGACACTGTCATCATTCAAAAAGCCGGCGACGTCATCCCTGAAGTTGTTGAAGTAATCCAGTCATTGAGGACTAAAGACTCAAAACCATATAATTTCCCTCATTCATGCCCTCTATGTGGCGAAAAATTAATCCGTCCGGAAGGTGAAGCAGCCCACAGATGCGAAAATCTTTCTTGTCCGGGCCGCAAGCGCGAATCTTTCATTCACTTCATCTCAAAAGGCGCAACAAACATTGATTCACTCGGTGAAAAAGTCGTTGACCAGCTTATCGAATTCGGATTCGTCAAAGACCTTGCAGACTTTTACACCATCACTAAAGAAAACCTCTTAGAACTCCCACTTTTTAAAGAAAAACGCGCTCAAAACATACTCGACTCCATTGAAAAATCCCGCACCGTAGCAATGTCTCGATTCCTATACGCACTTGGCATCCGCCACGTTGGGGAGCAAGGCGCCAAATTGATAGTCGAGCATCTTCAAACCCTCACAAACGAATCTCCAACACCAAAAACTCTTGTAAACCTTCTAAAAAAACTAAGCGTAGAAGACTTAACAAATATTGAAGGAGTAGGGGGAATTATTGCCAAAAGTATATACGACTGGATTCGCGAACCAAAACACCAAGACCTCCTTGAAAAATTCGACCACCTTGGTCTCAAACTCACCTGGCCACCAAAAAAAACAACAACTTCGCAGGCAAGCGGAAAAACATTTGTAATATCAGGCACTCACTCCGCCCCAAGAGACCAACTAAAAACTTTAATAGAATCTGCCGGCGGCCATGTAAGCGGATCCGTAAGCGCAAAGACTGACTTTCTATTGGCAGGAGAAGATGCTGGTTCAAAACTTGAAAAAGCAAAAGCTCTTGGCATAAAAATAATTAACGAAACTGATCTAAATTCATTGTTGAAATAGGGATCTTGACAAAAATGAGAACAGCCTATAATAAGACTGTCTTTAAATATATTTGCGATCTTGGAGCTAGGCAGTGAAAAAGTGAATCCAGAAGAATATCAAATTGATGATAATCTTACTCAATATTCAAATAACCCAAATGTTATTCGAATACTGGCTGGTGATTATTTCCCAGGAAATTGCCCTTTAATGAAAAAACTACATGAAGCAACTCTTTTTAAAAAAGAAGATGAACATTTTGGAGAACTAACTTTGATATATGTAAAAAATCAGTTCGGCAAATACGAACTTATTGGATCTATGAAAATGAAAGGAGATAAATCAATACTTGCTCTTAAAACAATTATCGACGCAGAAGGAAAAACTACAATGACATCTGGTCAAGTATATGCCGCTACTGTGGACACAACAAGAATGGCTATCAAAGCTTTTGCATCTCAAGGGAAATGGGCAAAACTGTATCTTGATTCAATCCAAATCACTTATGTTTCACAACTTTTTTCATCTTTAGTAGCAGAGAATATTTCTAAAATCCTTTCCTCACCTCCGCCACAACTCTAAATGAGCCAGTAAAAACAACTAATTTAGGCGTTTCTTCCAATTTTAATTCACTCAAAAGTTGCTCAACAGTGGTTTTCGGCAACTGATCAGGAGGAGTACTTGCCCTTGGATGATCAAGTTCAAGCCATACGGTGCGCCCAATAGGGAACAGTGTCCATAAATCCTTCGGCTTGTCTTTCAAGGTATGGATAGCCCAAAGAGGCAAGGGTAGACCATGTTCCTGCGCATAAGTTAAAACTCGCCCTTCCAGCGAACGAATACTATCGTAAGTATGAGCACCATCCAAAATCAGAACATGTTCATCCATTTTCAATACCTCGAACCTTCCCGGAATAATCAATTTTGCAAGTGCATCCAAAATCTTAGAATCTAAAACAACACCCAATTTCTCCAAAGCAAAAAGTGCTAATCCTGTGCTTTCCGGATTGTGATAATTCAACTCAGCGGATGGAGCAATTTCAACTTTAAAACCCGCGTCCTCAATTGTTTGCATAACTGCAGCATCCTGACTAGAAGCAGTCAAAAGTGGCACTCCCGGCCTGCAAATGCCTAATTTTTCCAAAGTGATTTTTTTTAACGTATCTCCCAAAACCTCCATGTGTTCAAGCTCAATATGCGTAAGAATTGTTAAATCCTTCTTTTCAATTCGATTTGTAGCATCCATTTTTCCACCCCATCCACATTCTAAAATAATATAATCACACTCCTCTTCCTCAAAACATAAAAAAGCCGCTTCCGTCAAAGCTTCAAACTCGGAAAGTTCCTTACCTATTTGAACTTTTTCCAAATAATCATCCAGTCTTTTCCTGGGAATAGAAACTCCATTTATTCGAATCATTTCTTCCTCGCTTAAAATAAAAGGGGAGGAAAACAAGCCTACTTTGAATCCGCTTGCTCGTAGTCCCTCGGAAATAAGCCACGCAACTGTTCCTTTACCTTTCGAACCTGCAATATGTACAACTTTTGCCCTCATTGCATTAAAAATTAAATTTTCTCATATGTCACATCCCAACCTAATTCCTCTTCCGGAGTGACCTCAGACACAATTCGACCACTATCAAGCTCACATTCAATTTTATATTGTGTTCCCAAAACTTTTGCAAAGGCATTTTCAATTGCAACTACGGCCTCAGGAGCTTTAACTTTTTCAATATGAAAAGCACTGGTAAAAGCAAACTTAAGTAGGTTACCCTCCATACTTTTCAAATTCCCCGTCTGGAAAGAGAGCCTAATTGAAGGATTTTCCAACGCAGAATAAACAGCAGGCAATTGCTGCTTCAAAGCATCCAAATGCATCAATTTTTCCTGCCTTTTAGGCTGCTCCACCTGAACCAAAGGCTCTTTAACTTCATTCTTTGCAACAGGTTTTTCAACATTCACCGTTTCCGACTGCGTAGCGCGAATAACCGCAATTTCAAGAGGCAATTGAGCAATAGAACTGAATTTCAACTTAGCCCAAGCGCTGTCAAACATTTCAATCCAATTGAGAATTTTTGGCACAATAGCTTTCTTTTCTTCCTTTATGGCAATATGCAATTTTTGCCTCAACAAGCCCAAAAAAGTAACAGTAAATTGCTTCAAGTCATAGCCATCATTATGAAGCGACTCAATAATTTTCAGTCCCTTTTGAGTATCAAAGCTCCCTAGCGCCCCATACAAATCATCACACGACTGATGGCTGGTAAGACCCAACCGCTCTCGTGCCAATTCCTCAGTCAATTTCTCATTTGAAAATTGTTCCAAAAGCGAAATAGCATCACGCATTCCACCCTCAGAATATCTTGCAATTAACTCCAAAGCCCCAAATTCAAACTGCAAATTCTCCTTTGCAGCAATAAACTTTAACCTTTCCACAATGTCCTTATCTGAAATTCGCTTAAAATCATATCTCTGACATCGAGAAATAATGGTTTCCGGAATCTTATGAATCTCCGTTGTTGCCAAAATGAAAAACACGTGTGAAGGCGGCTCTTCCAAACTCTTTAAGAGAGCATTAAACGCTTCCTTGGTCAGCATATGGACTTCATCAATTATGTACACTTTTGACTTCGCCCGGGTCGGTGCTAGTCTGATTTTTTCCCTTAAATCACGAATATCCTCAATCCCACGGTTTGATGCTGCATCAATTTCAATCAAATCAATTAGCTCACCCTTACCGTTTGCCTGACAAATATCACACTCCAAACATGGCTCACCGCTTTCTTTTCTGGATTCACATTGAATAGCTTTTGCAATCAATCTGGCCGTACTTGTTTTCCCTGTTCCCCTCGGTCCGGCAAAAAGGAAAGCATGTGAAATACGTCCGGTCTTCAAAGCTTCCAATAGAGTAATTTTCGCAGCCGACTGCCCAATTAAATGATCAAAACTATTCGGTCGATATTTTCTGTAAAACGCAAGACTCATTTTTTGTATTTATGAGTGGCCATCTTAACACGGAACACAAAACATCACTAGAAAAATGATATTTATCACGCGTTTTAACCTGTCGATGATTTTGTGTTTTTGTAACCCGTAAGCAAAAAAAGAAAAAGAAAGGAGAAGCAAAACCAAACTCAAATCAACTTTTGGGTTACAAAAACACAAAATCATCGCCCTTCAATCACTTCTTTCATAGCTTTTTTAAACGCCTCAGTTGAAAATTTACCAGCATGTTTGGCAATTTCATTAGCATTAAAATCCTTCTCATTAATGAGAAGCTGCGTCAGACCTTCTTCCATACTGCTCACCGACTGTTCATCAAAAAACTGCCCGGTTTTTCCTTCAATTACAGTTTCAGTCAATCCACCGCGGCCATAGGCTAAAACTGGCTTACCACAGGCCATGGCCTCAATTGGTGCAATACCAAAATCCTCTTCACCGGGGAAAATAAACGCCCTGCAATTTTCCAAATATTCACGCACAACTTCGTCAGACTTAAATCCTAAGAAATCAATATTTGAAGCTGCCATCCCGGAAAGACGCTTTCTATCCGGACCATCTCCAATCACAATCAGTCGCTTCCCAAGTCTATTAAAAAGCTCTACAGCTAAATCAATGCGCTTGTAGGGAGTCAAAGTAGACACAATTAGAAAATACCCCTCATGCTTTCCATGAACTTCAAACTCAGAAACATCCACAGGCGGATAAATCACTTCAGACTCCCTCCTGTAATATTTCCAAATTCTATTTTTTACCGTTTTAGAATTCGCAATGGGTACGTCCACGCGACTCGAAGCCATATAATCCCAAAGCCGAACCTTATGAAGCAGTTTAGAAACAGCAATTTCACCCGCCAACCCCAAATTCTGCTCCTTCAAATATTCATGAGTGTAATCCCAGGCATATCTCATTGGACTATGATAATAACAAATATGTTTGGTCTCCAAATTGGTAATAATGCCATGTGCATAAGCACTACTGCTACTTACAACTACGTCATATCCACTAAAATCAAATCTCTCAACAGCACCAGGCATTAAAGGGAACATCATTTTATGCATGCCCGGCAAAAAACGCGGATATTTTTGCAAATAAGAAGTCCTTACGCGTTCAGGTGGAAACATTTCCCCGCAAACTCTTTTATCATATAGCAACGTATAAACCGGCGCGTCCGGATACATATCCATCAAAACCTTGAGAACACGCTCAGCTCCCCCCAATCGGAGTAAAAAATCATGGACGAATGCAATCTTCATACATAAAAAATTTTATAATGTTTTCTGAAAATTCGCCATCATCTTATCAGCAGCTTTTTTCCAAGAAAATTCTTTAAGTCGCAGCGTACCTTTCTTAACAAGTTCATTTTTTAGTTTAGGGTCATTTAAAATTTTAATCATCTGTTTTGCAAAACCCTCAGAATCACCTGGCTCGGAATATAGTGCAGCATCTCCCGCAACTTCATGCAAAGTTGGGATAGACGAACAAATAACAGCACATTCACTGTCGAAAGCTTGCAAAATAGGCATACCAAAACCTTCCTCGCGAGAGGGAAGGACTAAAGCGGAAGCAGACCTAAAAAGCCCAGCAGCATCTTCCTCTGAAATATATCCGGGAGATAAAATTGTACCCTGTAAATCATGGTCTTCCATCCGCCTAAAAAGATCACCCCAACCATGACCATACATGCCACCCAAAAACAATCGCCCTTTTGAATACATTTTTTGTACAATCTCCCAGGCATCAAGCAGCACCAAAAGATTCTTTTTTGTCTCAAGTCGCCCAATAAACAAAAATAATGGATCATCTTTCTCCAATTGATAATGATTCATAACTGCCTTGACTTGAATTTCATTGATTTTTTTTATTGGTAGACAGCCATGATGCACCACAACAATTTTCCCCTCTTTACATTTGTAATATCGAATTAAATCCTCCTTAACCGCAGAGGTGGGAACAAAAACTTTCTTTGCTCGTCTGAGTGCCCGTCTTGTGCTCCAAGCCAAATAAAAACTTTGAAAAGCGCCATACGCCATTGGATATTTTTCAAAAGCAACATCATGAATTGTCACAAAAGAATTCCTAGGTGCAAAAAATGGCAAAACATGCGACGGAATAAACAAAACATCAGGTCTATGCAACAGCATCTCTAAGCTCAATCTCACAACTGTCCACAGACGAGGCAACCAAAGCACGCGCTGCAACTTTTCAGGAAATCCCTCAATTCTACGTGGCGTATAAAGTCTTATCTCAAAATCCTCATTCTCATCAATCAAAGCCTTTATAATTTCAGTGCTATACCTCTCAACACCAGTTGGATGCTCTCTGGCACTGCGCGACGCATCAATCCCAAGGATTTTGCGGTTTTCTTTCACGATCAGCAAGGGTTAGTGCAGAAACATTTTGGATCCCGGCTTCAAGTAAAACTTTCCGGCACGCAAGTAATGTGGATCCGGTCGTCACTATATCATCCACAAGCACTATATGGCTATCCTTTGACGGCGGTTTTAGAACTTGAAACGCATTTTGCATATTAGCCATCCTCTCAACCTTTGAAGACCTCAAAGCCTGCACCTCAGTTTGCCTAACGCGACAAAGTCCATAAAAAACCTGAGCACCCGTCATTTTTGCCACCCATTTTGCCAGCAAGGCAGCCTGATTATAACCACGCTCATTCTCACGTGTTTTATGCAGTGGTATAGGAACCAAATAACTTTCCCTCGGGTCAAAAGATAAAAGCGAAAGCGCAGCCGCCATATAAGGAACAAAAATCCGGAAAATATCCGCTTGGTGAGAATATTTAAAAGGGTGAATTAGCCTCTCTAAAATGGAATTCGCCTGATAATACATGCTTGTGCAGACCTTCAAATCATCAATCTCCCTAATATGCGGCGAAAAAACTAAATGCTTAAAACAATCCTCACAGAGCGGCTCACTCAAATATCCGCAAGAAAGGCAGGGGGAGGGGAACAAAATCTTCAATATTTGATGAATCATAACAAAAATATACACCGTAGCACCTGAAAAAAACCTGAATTTTTTTTTACAAAAAAAAATGCTAAAATTTCCTTAACTATGAAATCCAAAAATAAACGTTTTCCTCGCCCAAGAGTAGTGAGAGAAAAATCATGTGGAATTATTGTTTTCCGCACTGAGAACAGCATAAGAGAGTACCTTCTTCTTCATTACCCCGGAGGACACTGGGATTATCCCAAAGGCCACGTTGAAGAAAGAGACTCATCAGAAAAAGAAACTGCATGCCGTGAACTACAAGAGGAAACTGGCATAACAAAAATAAAATTCATACCAGGCTTCCGCGAACCCATGTATTATCAATTTTTCAGAGGAAAAAGCGAACTTGTAAAAAAAACCGTAGTATATTTTTTAGCAGAAGTTCAACAAATTGATGTTGTTATTTCATTCGAACACCAAGGCTTCATTTGGCTTCCATATTCAGAAGCAATGAAAAAACTAACATTTGAAAATGCCAGAAATCTGCTTAATATAGCTGAGGACATAATGCAATCCCACACAAAAAATGGATATTAAAGAATTAATTGCTTTTGTTACCTTGGTCCCTGCACTCGCATGGTTCGTTAACGCATTTATAAAAATCTACAAACTCTACCAAACGCACGAAAAAGAAATTAAAGAAAAAGTAAAAGAGACAACTGAGGATTTGAAGGAAAAAGCTAAAGAAATTTCGGAAAAAATCACCACGCCGCCTCAATCGACACCACAAAACCCAAATGACAAACAAGACGAACAACTTTACTGAACTTTACGCGGCGCTCAACTCCAAGCAAAAAGAAGCGGTAGATCACATTGAAGGCCCAATGATGGTCCTTGCCGGACCGGGAACCGGGAAAACGCAAATAATTGCAATGCGAATCGCCCGCATTTTGCTTGAGACGCAAATGGATCCGCAAAATATCCTTTGTCTGACTTTTACTGAATCTGGTGTTGTAGCAATGCGCAAACGTCTTTTGGAAATTATTGGGACTTCTGCTTATTACGTTCGCATTCACACTTTCCATTCCTTCTGCAATGACGTCATTAAGGAAAACCCGGAAAAATTTCTTTTCACTCGTGAACTGGAGCCGCTCACAGACGTAGAACGAATCATTTTCTTTCGTGAAATTTTGGACGGTTTTCCACTTAAAAGCCCTTTAAAACCATATGGGGACCCTTACTTCTACCGTTACGACATTGAAAAATCCATACAAGACTTAAAGCGTGAAAACATAAGCCCGGAAAAATTCGAACTTTCACTTTCAGAAATTGAAAATTTTCTCACAAATTTCGCCTCCCAAATTGAATCATTCATTGAAATTCACGGTCGTACTCTGAAAGAAGAGGACATCATCAACATTGCAAATCTTCTGCCCGCTTCACCCTTCACATCAGCCTTTGAAGAATTTTTCAATTCAGACTTCCAAAGCGAACCGGAAAGAAAAAAAGCCCGCACCGCCCTCAAAAACCAAGTAAAAAAAATATACCAAAGCCTCACAACCAGCCTTCCCAAACAAAAAGAATTAGCCCAAATTTACCGAGCCTATCAAGAAAAACTTCGTCTTAGCGGCCGCTATGACTTTGAAGACATGATCATTTTTGTGGTCAACAAGTTCAATGAAGACCCAAATTTCCTACTAAGCTACCAAGAACAATTTCAATACATCCTGGTTGACGAATATCAAGACACCAATGGCGCCCAAAATGAGGCAATCCGTTTGCTTGGTAGCTATTTTGAGAACCCAAACATATTTGCAGTAGGGGACGACAAGCAATCAATTTATCGTTTCCAAGGCGCCTCACTTGAAAACATCCTATTTTTCTCAGACCTCTACAAAACAGACATCCAAATTGTTTCACTCAAGGAAAACTACAGAAGCACACAAACAATTTTAGACGCCGCCGACTCAATAATTAAAAACAATGCACTCGGTATCCACACGGTTTTCCCGGACCTTTCAGAAAATCTAAACGCAGCGCTTCAAAAACAGGAAAATCAAATTCAAATTGCTGAATTTTCAAGCACCCAAACGGAAAACTATTTCTTAGTAAAAAAAATCCAATCTTTGATTGATAACGGCATCCAAGCTTCAGAAATTGCCGTTCTTTATAGAAATCACCGTGACGCTCAAGACCTAATTGACCTTTTTCTAAGGCTTAACGTCCCGTTTCGCCTGGAAGCAGGAGAAAACATACTTGAAGACCGCTACATCCAGAAACTTTTGAACATTTTTTTCTACCTTGAAGACCAAACCAATGAAGAACAACTTTTCTATATTCTAAATTATGATTTTTTTGGGATCGACCCGCTTGAAGTCGCAAAATTATCAATCCAAGCTGCAAAATCCAAAAAATCATTTTTTGATTCCATCCACGATGAAAATTTCCCATCAGCCAAAATCAAAATAAATATGGAAAATTTTGCAAACTGGAAAAAAATTGAAGTAAACCAAACATTTTCAGAATTTTTTGAGCACGTAATTAGAGAATCCGGCTACCTGGATTTCATCCTGAATCTTCCGGAAAAAATGGAACATTTGAACCGCCTAAACACTCTTTTTGATCTTGTTAAAACTTTAAACAGATCAAATCATGCCCTTCACCTAAAGGATTTCATTGAATACATAAAAATTCATAAAGAAAACAATCTATCAATTAAATCAGAGGAACTTCAGACAAAAAAAGATGCTGTTCGTCTAATGACAGCCCACAAGTCAAAAGGACTCGAATTTGAATATGTCTTCATAATAAAATGCACAGATAAAAACTGGGGGAACAAACCATCAATGGAAAGAATCAAACTTCCATTTAACCTTCTCACAAAAACCACAACCCAAGACAAAAAGGAAAGAAATGAAGACGAAAGAAGACTTTTTTACGTAGCCCTGACTCGCGCAAAAAAATGTGCATATCTCACATACGCAAACAAAAACGAAAACCAAAGAGACCAAGTCCCATCACTATTTCTTCAAGAAATAAATAAAGAACTAACAGAAAAAATAGACACAAAACAAATTGAGGATGAAGCAGAACAAAGATTCCTGACAGTCTTTGCCCCAAAACCAACAAAAGAGCTACAGGAAGCGGAAAAATTATTCGCAACAAGCCTGCTTGAAAACTACAAAATGAGCGTCACCCATCTTAATAATTATTTGAGATGCCCAAGATATTTCTACTACAAGAATTTACTTAGAACCCCAAGTGCCAAAAACTTCTATACCTCTTTTGGCTCCGCAATTCATGAAGCCCTCCGCTCATTTTCAATTGAATACAAAAATCCGCAAAAACCCACCAAAGATTATTTATTGCAAAGTTTTGAAAAATATCTCAAAAGGGAAGTGCTTTCAAAACAAGATTACCGCGTAGGTCTGGAATTGGGGCAAAAAACCCTTTCGGACTATTACGACACCTACCAGCAAGAATTCACCTCAAATGTACTCCCTGAATACGACTTCAGCACCCATGGCGTAAATTTAGATGGCATACCACTCACCGGAAAATTGGATAAAATTGAAATCTTGGATGAACAATCAAAAACAGTACACGTTGTAGACTACAAAACCGGCAATCCGGACTCAAAATCAAAAGAACTTGCAGAAGGCGGCGAATACAGAAGACAAATTGCCTTTTATAAGCTTCTCTGCGACTTATCTCCGGTTTTCCCATACAAAATGGTTTCAGGAGAAATTGATTTCGTCCAAAAATCAAATCGACAGGATGCATTCAAAAAACAAAAATACACAATCACACAGGAGGAGCTTTCAGAACTTAAGGAAACAATCACATCAGTATATTCAGACATAAAAAATCTCAAATTCCTCTCAAAAGACGAATGGAATTTTTGCGGTGAATGCGCCTACTGCAAAGAACTCTAACGACTAACCAATCTCACATATTTCGCTTCGAGTTGGCCTTCAACCTGATCCCCAACAACAATAACAGTCACTCCAGGTACAAAATTACTTAAAGAAATATGCCCCTTAAACTCAGTATTCTCTTTATCCACAATTACAACACGCTCATCACCATTTTTTGTAAGTAAAACTGCTCTATAAGTGCCTCCACCAATTTCTTCAAGGGTTGCAATTTCACCAATAGCAGACAAATCTTGAATCAACTCAGATTCCACCATGGGCTTCAAAACAGCATCTGCAAGAAACCTCCTAGAACTGAGATCAACATCACCCCTAACCGTTTGAACAAATTCTCTAACAATTTCTTGAGTCTCTTTTTGATGAGCCTTATAACCCTGATCATGTCCAACAACCATTCCTGAAGCAAATGCTCCGCCAACTAAGGCTACATTTAGTACAACCAACACAACAGTCATCAATTTTTTATTACTAAGCAGCTTTTTCATAAACTAAGTGTGAATTGATACGTAGTAATCTCGCAAAATAGTATATAACAAAAAGAACAGAACCCATAAGCAAACTCATGGACAAAAGTGGTAGTCTTTCCAAAATAGCCATAAAACCAGTAGAAGAAAATAAAATGCTTGGGGCTTTAATCATTGTCAAAATATACAAAACCAAATCAGACTCAATCACACTCAACACCAGACCAGTTAAACCATAAAAAGCAACAAGCAAAGCAAACAAAGTTACAACCCCAGATTTAATAATTTCCCACCGGGAAAGAAAAACCGCACGCTTTTTTACTCGTATAGAAATCTTTGCAGACAGATCCACAGGAACTTTTATGTCCGGTACAAAATTTTTCAACATTGTTTCAATATCTTTCATTTTTTGGAATAAATTTGAGCTTCTAGAATAACTTTTAGTTTTGATTTTGCCCTATTGAGGTGAACTTTTACGGTACTCATAGGTAACTGTAGTATATCTGATATTTCTTGATAAGACAGGTCTTCTGTGTACCTCATCTGCAAGATTATCTGATACTTCTCCGGTAACTTTTCTATAGCCTCTCTTACAATTCCTGCCTCTTCTTTTGACTGAATTCTCTCGTGAGTACCGGGACCACTATCCTCAATCATTGATTCAAATTCTCTTTCATCCTCATCAGTTGTCATGTCCGAGAAGTTGAAACTCTTTTTCTTTTTAGCCAGATTCCTACATAGATTTACACAAATTGTCATCAACCAAGGCTTCAAATTCAATTCCGACTTTGGATGCTTTATGAGGTTCTCATAAGCCTTTAGGAAGGTATCTTGGGAAACATCTTCTGCATCCTTTGGATTCCTGGTAAACTTATATGCTAACCTGAAAACGGGAGACGAATACCTCTCAATTATTGCATTGAAAGCTTCATTATCACCGGCTTGAAAAGCATCTAGGAGTGCATTATCTGATTGTTCAGTCATTGTTTTTACTATTGCGCTCCACAGTATAATACAAAATGAAACAAAAAAAGTTACATTTTTGTAACATAAATTTCATTTAGATGTTTAATACTAATAAATCATTGATTTATTAGTATAATTTTTAAAAACAACGGAGAGTCTTCAGGGAAAAGACTCGTGAAACATCCCCCCAAACCGCGTGGATAGGGGGGATTTTGCATAACTTTCAATTATAATAAAAACATATATAATATGAACACAATAATGTTTTATCCACACCAAATGAAAAAAGAAACAGCATACAAGAAAGAAAGCGTATTTATTGCTCTGCTTATTATTACTTTAGCAGAAAGCGTAGTACTACTAGGTTTACTGGCAAAAGTAATTTTTTCTTCAAACTAACAAGCAAACTAAGTAGTTCTGGTGGGCGATACAAGACTTGAACTTGTGACCTCCACAATGTCAATGTGGCGCTCTAGCCAGCTGAGCTAATCGCCCGGAAATGAGAATCGAAGAAGTGCTTGCACTTCTGAGATTTGAATAGAGGGCGGAAGCCCCTTAGGGAGCTAATCGCCCGGAAATTCGGGCCAAATTCTACTTTACAATGTAAAGTCCCGCAAGTGGTCCTGCAGTTATAGCTTTTCCATATCCGTTTAACTCATTCAAAGCACTTTCTTTATCCAAAGGACCCTCTTTTTCAATTAATCTGACAATAGCAGCAGTAATATAGGCAGTAGCTTGTGAGGTTCCACTCTTATATCCATACTTATTTCCAGGTAGCGATGACCAAATTGCAGTCCCATAAGAAGCAATATCAACCCAATCACCAAAATCTGACTTAGTCATCATTACGCCATTATTATCAACAGAGGCGACGGCAATACTGGAAGGATAGGTGGCAGGGTAGAAGCCTTCACTTGAACTCATATTCCCAGCAGCAGAAATGACCAAAATCCCGTTTTCTGCAGCTTCATCAGTAACAGTTTTCAGTGCGGTGGAAGGACTTAAAACACCAAAACTAGTATTAATTACATCAACTTTCGTATCAATTGCCTTGTCAAAAGCAATAATAACATTAGAAAGTTTACCACCATTAATATCAACAATTTTATAAGGAATAATAACCGCATCAGGAGCCTGCATTCTTATTATCCCTGCAATATGAGTGCCATGGCCAACATCGTCATACATATTTATACTGTCATCCACCACATTCCAGCCTGATTCCAGATGTTCATCATCAAAAATCTCATGTTCCGGATCAACTCCACTATCCACAACAGCAACACGCACAGGATTATATGGTTTTTTTGCTTCCGTTTTTATATCACTAATTTTTTCCTCAAATTCAGGGGAAAGTCTGTAAACTGGATATCCTGACAGGTCAATTTCTTGATCAACTTCAACATCTTTAAATTCCGGCACTAAACTTTTATATTGAATAGCAAGCGCCTCAAGTTGAGCATTTGAATACTCTTTTTGTGGTTCAAGAAGAATAACACTATCACCATCTTTGTCATCATGAATTGTAGCTAAAAGTCCTTTGTAAGTCTGCACTTTTTCATCAGGTACATATAAGACATTAGACTCATATAAACTAGAAACTAATCTAGAATTGCTGTCATGTAATAAGTCCTCGACTAAAACCATCTCATTTGTATAATTTAATTCCTTAAATGTACGTAAAGAGGTTTCGGAAAAACCAGTTGCCATATCATTACTAAGAGTTTTTAACGACAAATAACTAAAAAACACAGCTACGCCTAAAGTAAGTAAAACAGGAGCATTTTTATAGACTTTCAATAGCAAATTATTGTGGAGATTAGACATCATTTTAACCTGAAGCCGACCCGATAATACTGGAAAATGAAAAAAAAGACTAGACAAGATTAAAAAAATACTATATATTCAGACCTTATTTGACAAAACGTCAAGTATCAAAAAGCAAAAATATTCTAGAAAACAAAAAACTAATTGTATCTTACGGTTGCGGAGGACCCTTAAAATGGCGTGGAGGGGGTCCTCTTTTCATATCCGGTTAAAAATGATAAAAGTTAAGCATGGATTTATCTGTTATTATTCCCGCGTACAACGAATCTAAGCGACTAAAAAAAACACTTGAAGAGGCTTTATCCTTTTTTTCAGATAAATTTGAAAATTTCGAAATAATTCTAGTAGATGATGGAAGTACAGACGAAACTCTAATTTCAATTAATTCTTATAGATCCAACCCAAATTTGCGAATTATCACTTATTCTGAAAACAGAGGGAAGGGATACGCAATAAAACAGGGAGTTTTAGCAGCCAGAGGTGAAATAGTTCTCTTTATGGACGCCGACGGAGCAACTCCAATCTCAGAATTTAATAACTTATTAACATTTTTAGGAGAAAACCCAGTAGTAATAGGATCTAGATATCAAAAAATGAGTTCAATAGAGATAAAACAGCCATTCTACAGAATAATTATTGGGCGAATAGGGAACTATCTCATTCAAAAAAGTCTGCTTCCCGGGATTGAAGATACCCAATGTGGCTTTAAAATGTTTAAAAATGATATTGCAAAAGAACTTTTTGAAGATTTAACCATTGAAAGGTTCGGATTTGATATTGAAATATTAGTAAAAGCTCACCAAAAAGGTTATAGCATTGTAGAAGTCCCAGTTTCGTGGCATCACCAAGGCAGCAGTCGCATCAGACCAATAAAAGATTCATTTAGAACTTTTAAAGATTTCCTTAAGATAAAAAAAAGATTACAACGTTGACCAACAGCTAATAAACCAGTATAATATAAAAACCTAGAGCTTGATTCTTAATAAGAGTTTTCATACACTCACATAGTAATAAAAAAATGACAGACAACAATTTCAATTCGAACTATACAGGTGGCTTTGTTCACGGAGGACAAGGTGATCAAGGTGATCAAAATGGTCAACAGGGTGTAAACCCGGTACAGCCGGTACAACCGGTACAACCGGTACAACCGGTACAACAACCACAACCAGATCCAATGCAAGAACCTGGAGCAGGAAGTTTCCCATCTCAGCCACCAATGGCAGGTATGAGACCGCCAACGCCTCCCGCACCTCCCCAAGACCCATCTTTGGAGGGTTACTTTTTTGGAAGCAAAATGAAGGATTTCAAAACAACAATAGTTCTGCCTCAAAACGAATTAACTTTTGATGAAGCAAAATTCCTAAATTTGCTAGCCGGTTCAATTTCTCTATCTCTCGAAGAAAAAAAGAAAATAATCGACTCAATCCCAAAATTAAAACAAGCCCAAGTCGACGAATTGATGAGAATCTTTGAAGAAGAAAGGTCAAAATTTATTGAACTTTCACCCAAACACGCAGCTCAGCTAAAAAAATTGGAAGATCAGTATGCTAGCGAATGGAAAGATTTAGAGTTAAAATACAAAGCGGAAGCAAAAAGCCAAGAAGATGCAGGTAAAGCAGAAGAGATAAGAAAACAACTGGGGCTCTAAAATTCAACTTTTCATTCATTCACCTCCGCGCCATGAAAAAGAATAATTTCTTCATCCTAACAAGTTTAGGTTTATTGTTATTACCAATCGCTTCCTGTAAAAAACCCGTAATTGAGGAACCAACAATTCAAGAATCAGAGCCACTCTCAGCTGTTGATGCAGAAATCCCAGATATTTTCGAGGGCTTAAGTGATGAGGAAATAGACACCTACTATGAAGACAAATCGAAAGAACAAGAAGAACTGTTCAGCAATGCAGTAATTCATTATGACGAATCCATGTGTGACCAGCTTGAGGGTGAAACCATGCAGACATTTTGTCTAAGAAATGTAATTACGACAAAAGCAATAGCAATGAATGACATCAATATCTGTAACGAACACAAATCAGAAAGTGATGCAGAAGATTGTGAAGAGTTATACAGCCAAGCACACGAAACACCCCCAGAAGTTGAAGATATTAGTACAAAAGAAGAAGTAATTTTTTAAAACTAATTCATCGGGATATGATTTGTGGCATCAGGGCTATAACATATAGCCTGCACTTTCATTGGTGAAGTACTTGTAAATCCGTTACAAATCACATTTGGGGGACTAAAAGGTGCTGATGTACCCAACATTCTTCCAGAAGTCGTCTCTTGAAATGCAAGACAAGCAATCATTTCATCATCATCATCACAACTTACTGAAAAACGCTTCATCTGATTAAAAGCAGTACCACTTTCGGTAGGACAGTAAGTACAAGAACTCTCAACTAAATAATAAGTTCCAAAATTATGTTGATCAGCCGCACCATCAATAGGTCCTGAAAAAACTAAATCCGTACCTCCCTGCAAATAAAGTTGATCCGTTAATAGAGAACCTCTAACAAAAACATCACCAGCAACAATAACATCCCCACGATTACTTAAATAATCAGCTACAGCCGCATCCCCAATAATCAGAGAAGGCAATTTGAGAACATTCTGAGTATATGCTTCCGGATCATTTGGAGGCGGGTCGATATCATATAAACCAACAGCCATCTGAATTATTCCATTAAACATAACCGCAACAATACATATACTTGAAAATAAAACAAAAGTGCTCCTAAATTTTTTCATATTTAATTAAAATTATCAGTTGAATTTGTAATATTCGGACTCAAACATACAGCACTTGCAGTAATTGAAGGACTGCTTGTATAAACCCTACAATACCAATTGTCAAAAGCTTCAAAAACATAATACCCATATAATTTTGCATTCAAATCTTTAGGATAACCCATACAACTTACAATAATATCATTATCATTACAGTAAACATCCCCATAATACATTCCCGCATAGTCGCCAGTTGAAAATCTTGCACAATTGGTACAAGTCGCATCTCTAACATAATAGTTACCTATCGCAGGAGCTTTAACATGAGCCAAGAAATCTACAACAATAGGCTCGCCAGCAGTATGACTATAAATATCATCAACCTTAAGAGTAGAACCCACTTCAAGAGATCCCTGCACTTTCATGCTATCGATAGACGGAATAGATCCATCCCCAATAAGCACCCTCGAAAATCTGGGAGTAACTGTAGCTGTATCATTATTTACAGGATCAATATCTGCTGCCACACTTTGAATGAAAAAAGCTAAAAGAACACCAACAAACAAAGGCGAAGCGTACAAAGAGAATTTAAAAAAACTTTTATTCATAATTTAAAAAAAATCAATCAGGACTAAAACAAAAGGCTTTAACATGTAAACCCAGTGGCTGTGTATCATTGTCTGACAATACCTGACAACGATACTGACCATTGCTTGTATAAATATCTGAACCAAGGAAATCCGTAGCTATATTACTATCCCAATGCAATATGTAACCTGAGCACCCAAGCATAATATCACCAACGTCACAGCTAGAAACCAATCTAGCCATCCCACTTTTTGAAGTGTCACCATCGCTTACCGTATAGTTACATCCATCATTTGAACATTCCGCCTCCCTATAATAATAACGTCCAAAAGAAGATGCCTCTATATCAGAGTGGAAGACAATTGATGTATTATTATTTGGTCGCACATCTGAAACGAAAAGCGGCCCAATGACACGTAATTTATCTTCAACTTTTAAACTATTCAGACCCGTATTAACTGTAGAACCAACTTTTAAGGAATCAAAATATCTATTATAAATACAGTTAGTAGCTGGAGGGCTACAACTTGTTCCCGGCCCTTCCACCGCCCAAACAGATTGAATCATTAAAGAAAAGAGAAACCCAACAGTGACAACTATCAGCAGTCTTCCAACTTTTACAAGGAATTTCTTCATGGCGTGGAATGTGAATACGAAAGAATTCTAATAGGCTCTTGCAAAATATACAAGAGTGTCTGTCTCATTTCCTGAAAAAATACACTTTTTCTTAGTTTTCATCTTTTCTTCAACTATCACTCTAATTGTTGCTTTTGTTTCTTCCTGTAATTTTCTCTCATCATCTGCAGTTCCACCCCAAGGGGCTTTTACAAAGCCACCTTTATCATCCAAAATCTTCACCATTTCATCAACACTCTCGGCTTCAAAAGTATGGTCTTCCAAAAATATCTTAGCCTGTTCATACATATTTTCTTGAATTGTCTCAAGCAAATCTGGAATTTCACTTCCAAGCGAAGCAACAGGAATTGCCATTTTTTCATTTGTATCACGTCTTGCAACAAAAACTTGAGCGTCTTTTAAGTCTCGAGGCCCCATTTCAATTCGAACAGGCACACCCTTAACCTCCCACTCATTAAATTTAAAGCCAGGACTTAAATTTTCTCTATCATCAAAATAAACTCTCACCCCTTGGTCTGTGAGTTTATTATTAATGGAAGAAAGCTCAATAAAAACTTGCTGCTTTTCTTCATCCGTTTTCCAAATTGGGACCAAAACAACCTGATAAGGCGCAACACGAGGTGGTAAACGAAGACCCTTTTCATCTCCATGACACACAATTATTGTTCCAATCAACCTTGTAGACACACCCCAAGAAGTCTGCCATCCATACTTAATTTCACCATCTTGATCTTGAAATTGAATTTCAAAAGCCTTAGCAAAAGTCTGTCCCAAAAGATGAGAAGTGCCAGCTTGAATTGCTTTACCGTCACGAGCAAGCGCTTCTGTGCTTAAAGTGTAATCAGCTCCAGCAAAAGTTTCCTTCTCTGATTTTTTCCCCGTTAGAATTGGTAATGCCAAAAAATCTCTGTCAAAATCTTCATACATTTTAAGTGCTCTGTGTGCCTCTGTTTCAGCTTCTTCTTTTGTAGCATGTACCGTGTGGCCCTCTTGCCATAAAAATTCTGTTGTTCGCAAAAAAGGACGCGTTCTCATTTCCCACCTAACAATATTGGCCCACTGATTAACAAGTAAAGGCAAATCTCTATAACTCTGAATCCAATCAGCAAAAGTGTCATACATAATTGTTTCAGAAGTTGGCCTAACAACCAAGGGCTCAGCAAGCTTCTTGCCACCGCCATGAGTCACAATTGCACATTCCGGTGCAAAACCTTCAACATGGTCTTTTTCTTTAGTCAAAAAACTTTCCGGTATAAACAAAGGGAAGTACACATTTTGAACACCGGCTTCTTTTATGCGTGAATCCAGGTCACGCTGAATTAATTCCCATATCCTATAACCGTACGGCTTAATGACCATACAGCCTTTAACCTTACTGTAATCAGCAAGATCCGCTACCTGAACAACATCCAGATACCATTGAGAGAAATTTTGTGATTGAGGGGTAATTTTTGACATCAATTGCTATAAAAGTACCGGAAGTTTACTGTAAGTCTGTTTCAAGTTCAACAACTGAACCTTTTGACAAAGATTTAATACGAATATTTTCCTGTAAAGTTGGAATTGTTGGAGACCAAACAGGCCATATCTTTATTTCAACTTTATTTACTTCAGGCAAACTCTGCACATAACTTTCTGCATCTTCAATAGATTTTCCTGCAATATGTTCTTTAATTTTTTTTGCTAATTTTGATCCGCCCTCAAGTTCAGGATCAATTTCATACTCCTCAATACCTTGAAGTGTAGCTGTAAATTTATATGTCCGCGCACTATTGTCGGCCTGAAAAACATTAATGCTCACACTATCCTCATCAATTCTAACAAGTTGTTTGCCGGGAGTAATACTATTCACAAGCTCAGACCCCAAAATCTTCAAAAGCGCATCTTGATCATAGGCAATGCCGGTTATATTGATTTTTCCACTCACTTCAAAACTATCTTCTGCTTTGCCAATCTCAGAGTAAGGAAGGTCAATTTTTGCGGTTCCATATTGAATCACGTCAGAATCTTCCAAAAGCGCTAAATTAACATTTTCCTTATTCCCAACTGACAAAACCTCTTTTCTCAATGCGGAGAGTGCTTTCTCTTTCAATTCAGTTTCAAGTTTATCTCTTGCAGCCAAAAGATCTTCCTCCAAAACAATTGCTCTCACATCAGAAGTACCACCAGTAAAATTCTCATAACTTTCCGCATATAAAACTTCTCGGTTACTATCCCTGAGTCCGGGCAAGAAAAAGGTTGAAGGTCCAATATTTCCTCTAGCTCCAATTGCAACTCCATTTTCATCAACATTATCAGCAACAACATGTACTACCAAAGTACCCGGAGTGTCACCTGACGCACGCGGCACCGTTACTCCGCTTTGAATTCTAAAAACCAATCCATCATCAGTTTGAAAACGAGTTTTGGCAATCAAAGGCCAATCTTGGTTGCTCTTATTAATAACAGTAATATCACCACCAGCTACAGTTCCTTCACTCAGTACACCACTCGCATTATGTGAAATAGTAAGTTCAACTGAAGCAGTAACCGGATATGACTTCAAAGTCTTTGGTTCACTCGGATTTGGGACAAGATCAATATTCACAGCCTTAGACACCACATTTGACGCTGGTTCAATACTTAAAGTGGCTCCGGGCAAAGCCACATAAGCAATAACTGCAAAAATAGCAATACTTACTACTAAAAGACCACCAATAAAACGCTTTGTTCCACCGGGTAATGTAATTTGAAAAGGTTCGCTTGGTAACTTATTTTTTGAGCCCCCTTTCATGTAAGACTTCAAAGAAAACCCTTTCTCGGAAGTTCTATTTTTTCGAACAATATCAAAAATTGATGCCTTCTTTTTTGGAAGCCTTGAAGGTAAATCATCAGCAATTTCATTAGAAGTTGCCGCAATAGGCTTAAGAAGGGCACTCTCAACCTCTTTTTTTGCTTCTTCTGAAACCTCTTCACCCAAATTCCAGTGATCAAAAACCTTAACTTCGGCCTGATGAGCCAATTTCATACCGTTTGTATCATCCGTAATCAGCGCAAGTTCCTTCCCAACTTCATCCAGTTTCTGCTTCAAAATTTTCAAATTCACTACACTCTGAAGCAAAACCGCTCGCCTGGGTACAACCAGATAAATATCTTTATAGGGAAGCTTTTCAATCCTTTCAAAAAGCGAAGTGATCTCTTCATCCAATTGGACAAAAATAATTTTCTTTTTTGATACTTTTTTTGGATTATTATCCATGCGTGGAGTTTAAACTTGCATGAGTCGAACTACTTTTTGTAGCATTTTAGTTAAACTTTTCTCTTCCGCCAGAATTTCCATTCCAACATTGGCAAGCGCCATAGGCGTGATGTCGGCGGGAGATTTCAAACGATTCGTATGATCCTTAATGTGTGAAATTTGCTTGGGCAGCAAATATTTTACTTGAGGTTTTCTAGGGAAGGGAAGTCTTTTAGCCCAATCACCCAGCTCAAGTCCCTCTTTTAACATTGGAAGCATTGAACCGCCTCCACAAAGATATAAGGTTGGCGGCAAGGAATCAATCTCAAAAAATTCCTGCAGCGTTAAATACACACCGGAAAGCCAAACTTTAGCGTCGCTCTCCAGTGCCTTACCAACAATTTTAAACGACTGATGCTCCAATTGCTTGTTAGAAAACGCAGTTTTAACTTCCTCCGCCTCATCTTGCGAAATATTTAATTCATGAGCAAGCCTCTTAGTAAAAGCGCGACCACCAATTGTAAACATTTTCGTTCCCACCGTGCTTCCATCCTGCACCACAATAATATCCGTCGTCCCGCCCCCAATATCCAAAAAAATCCCACTATACCCTTGCAGCTCCGTTCCGCCCAAAAGTCGACCGACCGCATAGGGTTCAGCCATTATAGCCATAAGTTCACGGTCAAGTTCCGCAGAAATTGTCTGCAGCGCCCCGAAGTGCACCAAAGGCGAAAAAGCGTTAAAAACACTCATGGTTATCTCACGCCCCTGAAAACCAATCGGATTCGAAACCTTATACCCGTCAATTTTAATGTCCACAATCGCCGCATGAATAAGCTTCACATCAATCTCATTAAAACCCGTTTCATAAGCCAAATCCCCCCGAACTTTCTCAAAAGCCTTCCACTGCACCTTATGAATAATATTTTTAAGCTCCTCTTGATGCACCTTGCTCGAAGGATCTCGCCTTTTGTAACTGATCATCGAAGTCGCACCTTTAACAATTTCCCCGCTCACTCCCAAAACAATTTGATTCGGTCCTGTTCCAGCCATCCTTTCCGCCTCTTTCAAAGCCTGATCAGATTTTTCAATCACACCGGCAATATCCGTAATAGTCCCACTTTCCATCTCCCCGCGATTCTGCCGAACACGAGCATATCCCAGAACTTTTAAATCCTGTCCTTCAACCTCACACGTCAGCGCCTTTACAAACTCCGTCCCAATATCCAGGACCGAAAATGCGCGATCGCGTTTTAAAACCGTCGATTTGTTTCTTCCGAACATGACCGCATTCTAGCTGATCTGTCCAGGGAGGGGAAGGGGATTTAAGCTAAATCGCAACTTGAAAAAAAAGGAGCAAAAGAGGATAATAAATCCACATAACCGCAAACTTAAAATGGACATTTTAGATACCATCGCACCGGCTCAAAGAAAAGCCACCAGCACTTTTTACAGCAAAGTGATCTCGCTTTTCGGGCTATCAATCCTTTCAACAGGACTTGGAGTTTATTTGGGCTTCCACTTCCTTCTTGTAGCTTTCATACAAAATCCAATATTAATGTACGCAATTTTTGGAGCGGAACTCATTTTAATTTTCACATCCGGTAAATGGAGCAAAACTGTTCCCTTGAATTACGGACTCTTTGTACTTTTCACAATGTTAAGTGGAATTACAATTGTCCCTCTTATAGCCAGCTTTGCTGCTGAATTTGGTGGATACGCAATAATTTACCGTGCACTTTTCTCAACCACCGTAGTTTTTGCGGGAATGGGAATTTTGGGTTGGACTACAAGAAAATCTCTAATTGGTTTAAGCGGCTTTCTGATGGCAGGCCTTCTTACACTTCTAGTTGTCGGAATTTTGGGAATATTCATTCCATGGGGGAACCAAATGGAAATTATCTATTCCGGCGCTGGCGTTTTGGTTTTCGCACTTTTTGCAATGGTAGACATGAATCGCCTTAAATATTACCACGAAGACCAGTACATAATGGCCGCAATCCAACTATATTTGGACATTTTCAACCTGTTTGTTTTCATTTTACGACTAACCGGAGCACTTGGACGGGATTAAAGACATTCGCATACTTTTTAAAAGCCCAAACGCGACCGAAGAGTCTTTTGAACTGAAAAATGCCAGAGGTCGACTCATTAGAGTTGAAGAAGGTATTATAGCCATTTTTGACGAAATCACCACAACTCAGACTGCCGACTGCGTTCGATGCGGCAAACCGCTAACTCGAAAAATTAAATTCAAACCCGGCGAATGGCTTTTTTATGACAAAAAACCACGCAATTATGACGACGCCAATGAACTTCTCCGCATTGATATTAATCGCTTTCAAATTGACCTTGGAGAGCCAATCCGCCAAGAAATTGAAATGCATATAAATCCTTACCCGCACTGCAAAAAGGAATGTAAAAAATACCCACCCGCAGAAAAAGAAGGAGTTAAAGCGCTCTCAGGTCTAAAAGACTTATTAAAATGATCCAAGAACTCAAAAAAGACATAGAAAAACTAGCCGACCCGGTCCGTGCCGGTCACAGCGCCAGATTTTTCAAAACCGGACCCGGGCAGTACGGGGAAGGGGACAAATTCGTCGGACTAAAAGTGCCTGAGCAACGCATCCTAGCAAAAAAATACCGCAATCTCCAGCTCCCCGACCTAAAAAAACTCATTAACTCGTCCGTTCATGAACAACGTTTAACAGCCGTCTTCATATTGGTAGACCGCTACAAAAAATCCAAAAATAAGCAACTTGAAGTGGAATTCTACCTTGAAAACCTCGCCGGAATCAACAATTGGGACTTAGTTGACTCTTCCGCCCACAAAATCCTCGGCGACTTTTTACTAGATAAGGACCGAGATATCCTCTACCGCCTCGCAAAATCAAATAATCTTTGGCAAAAAAGAATCGCAATGATCTCAACTTTTGCTTTCATCCCCAAAAAAGACTTCAAAGACGCGCTAAAAATAGCTGAAATACTCCTCCATGATGACCACGACCTCATCCACAAAGCTGTAGGTTGGACACTTCGTGAAGTTGGCAACCGCGATAGGGCTGCAGAAGAAGAATTTCTAAAAAAACATTATAAAAGCATGCCACGCACCGCTCTTCGCTACGCAATTGAAAAATTTCCGGAGGAACTTAGGCAAAAATATTTAAAAGGAGAGGCTTAAACGTAATAATTCTTCTTTAAACCCGTAAGCAGGACTGAAAAAAGATAGAAAAAGCAATAACCCTCTCTTTATAGCCAATGGGTTTAAAGAAGAAATATTACGTTTTTCTCTTGCAATTCCACTGAAATCCAGTAAAATTCGCAAGCAAACAAGCAAAAATTAAGCAAATAAAATGGCTAAACATCCAGTACCAAAGAAGAAAACGTCCAAGGCTAGAGGCTCCAGACGTTACAAATCTTTCCAGAATAAGGCCAGAGTAAGACTATCTGAAGCCGTACAACTGGGGACATGCTCAAAATGTGGGGCAGTAACTCTCATTCACCACGTATGCCCGGATTGTGGATTTTACAGAGGTAAAGACGTTTTAGGTAAAGCCCAAAAAGCCGAAGAAAAGATAACTAAGATCCAAGCTTAATCATGGCACAAGATCGCCATACTCTCCGCCAAATAGTAGTACAAACTATTTTTGCGTGGGAATTTCATGATGGTGACCCGGTGCAAATTCTTTCATACAATCTGGTAAACGGCGCTCCGAGCGTTACAGACAACACTTTCGGATACCGCCTTTTGGACCTCGTTATGAAAAATCGAAAAAAAATCAAAGAAAAAATAGCCAAACACGCCCCCGAGTGGCCGTTTGAAAAAATTGCACCAATTGACCGCGCAATTTTAGAGCTTTCCGTAGCCGAACTTTTGTTCGACAAAGAAATCCCAGATCTGGTAGCAATCAATGAAGGCATAGAATTGGCAAAAGAATTTGGTACAGAATCCTCTCCCAAATTTGTAAATGGCGTGCTAAGCTCGATTTATGAAAAAGTTAAACCAGCTTGAAGAACAAATCGGCATAACTTTCACCGACAAATCTTTATTAGAACTGGCTTTTGTGCACAAATCATACGTGAACGAGGCGGAAGACCAAGAAAAACACAATGAAAGAATGGAATTTTTAGGTGACGCAGTCCTTGAGCTTTGCGTCACAGATTACGTTTTCCGCACTTATCCAGATCAACCAGAGGGAGAACTGACAAACTGGCGCTCTGCCCTTGTAAAAGGCAAAAACCTAGCAAAGGTTGCTCGTGAACTTCACCTGGGCGACTATCTCAAATTAAGCCGCGGTGAAGAACTGTCCGGTGGCCGAGACAAAACATACATCCTAGCAAACACAACTGAGGCACTAATTGGCGCAATTTACTTGGACAAAGGCTACGAAAAAGCAAATAAATTTGTCCTGAAATTCATAATCACCATGCTGGACGAAATCATCAAACAAAAACTCTACATAGACGCCAAATCCCGCATCCAAGAGCTGGCACAAGAAAAACTCTCCCTCACTCCCCGCTACGACCTCCTTAAAGAATCCGGCCCGGACCACGACAAAATCTTCACAATGGGCATCTACTTTGAAAAAGAATTAATAGCAAAAGGCACCGGCCCCTCCAAACAAGAAGCCGAACAAGCCGCAGCCCACAAAGCGTTGCAGGAAAAAGGCTGGCTTTGATATAATACCAGCAGTTCTCAAAGCCCCTGGTGCAACCTTGCTACCCCCAGTAGGCCAGACAAATAAATATTACAAAAACAATCTTAAATAATCCTGAAATATTTCTTAATTTTTCCTGAAATTATTTTAATTAGCACATCGTCTTTCCCCAGCAACTTCAATAATGTCATTCACACTGATATTATCATAAAGAGTTGCTGCTGAGGACGTCCACCCAACCACATCAGCCGATCCATCTGGATGCGTCTCAATATGTCCTCTATCATAAACAGGATACTCAGTGCCATATTCACTTTCCGGTAATAATCCCATCATATATAAAACAAAAGGATGATATTTTTTATGATACAAATTTGACACAGTAGTTGATTCCGAATAAGTCCCGTTTCCGTTTGGAATCCAATGACTTCCGAGCATGATTGATCCGTTCTCAAACCCTGTTTCCAAACCGCTATAAAAGTGGTAAGTATCAGGAGTTCCAAAAATTTCTAAAGGGGAATAACTATGACCAGCCGAAAAGCCTTGATTAATATCAACAAAATAACAACACCAATAATGACCAAACTCATGCAATACAATGTCCGACAATGTCATAGGTTCCTCCATCATAAAATCAACGTAGGTGCCAAAAACCACACCTTTTAAACGTCCATCACTTCCATAATCCTCAGTATTATCCCAAACATATGGATCTATCTGTAGACCAAATGTATTGAATTGAGCAGCCACAAAATTACCCAACCTAAATGGTGTATCAAAAGCCGTATAAACAACAACAAAATCGTAATCATCATCATGAGTTTCATAAAGTTTTCTAGTTACAACATTCCTACCAACAAAATTCAAATTTTCATCAAACATTCCATCTTCAACTTGCATGACAACAATCTCATCATCCGCATCCATTGAAGCCAAATATTCAGTCGCGAATGGAAATTGTTCATTAACCTCATCTTTTACACTCCTAATCCAATTAATCCGCTGACTCGTAGCTTGGCTCATATTTTGAACCAATAACACATAAATGGAATTAAATTCCGTTTGCGTACAAGAATTAATTTCACCCTGAAAGACGCCAAACTTTCCAATGGGTTCCGGTTCTGGAGAAGGTACCGGCTTGCCATCCAAATACATCTCAACATTGTAAATAAGCTGTGCCATTTCACCTCTGGAAACATAATGCGAAACATTTTCATTCATCCCATTTAGTAAACCCTTGGGCTTTGCAAACCAGAAATAATTTTCATACCAAACGGAATAACTGTTGCCAACGTCAAAATTGTAGGCCTCCAAAACAATCTTCAGCGCCTCCGCTAAATTGATATTATTATTAGGCCTAAAATAACCATCCGGATAGCCAGAAATAATCCCCAAAGTCCTAGCCGAACAGACATAAGGCGCATACCAATCATATAAAACATCCGGGAAACAACCACCACCAGCGGATCCACCTGGATAAACAGACTCCATCACAATCTTTGTAAACTCAGCTCTGTTTATAGAATTATAAGGTCTATAAGTCCCATCAGAATAACCCTGCACAACCCCTTTTGATTGCAAATAATTAATTGCATCTTCATTCACATTGTAAGAAGTATCAGAAAATGCCAAAGCAAGAGATAAAGGAATCAAGCAAAAAAGGATTCCAAGGAAAATTAATTTTTTCATAAAAAACGCATGAGTATAATTAATTAATACTGCCTCGGCATCCCAATTTCAATCTTTGTTTCAGTCACCTTTGCACTTCCTAGCGGAAAACCCTCATACCGAACCAAATACGTCCCCACCTCCTCACTACCGCGCTCAATAGGTTGACGCTCAAAAAACGCCTCAACTTGCTTTCGCGTTAGCTCCAAAACCTGCTTTTTCGCCCGCAAACCGGCCCAAAGCGCCCCCGCGTGCGTAAACCTAATTTCCCGGTCCACCTTAAACAAAGGAAACGTAAGCGAATACTTTGGCGGCAATTTAAATGAAGCCAGCTCTTTACTCAACAAAAAAACGTGCTCATCCCGCTCTACCATTTCAACATCCGGCAGGCTAACCCCAAATTCACCCAAAAAATTCTCATACCGTTTCTTATCCTTAACCGTCCGCAGTGAATGCTCCGCATCCATCGTCCTCTCAAGCCCCATCGACGACTTCTTTGTAATTGCAATGCAGAAAAACCCCTTAGTCCGCGTCTTCTGCGGCCAAAACCTATACCCCAAAAGCGAACCAATTTGCTCAGGCGCATCCGCAATTTTAACCAAATCCAAACTGGCCTCCGGAAAATCCTCCAGCAAACTCTTAACAACTGAGTCATCCTCAATGTCATTTAATGTACAGGTCGAATAAACAAGCCTTCCGCCAACTTTTAAAAGCCTAAACGCACTCTTAAGAAGCCCATATTGCTCTGATCTATACCTCTTCAAAGCCTTCAAACTCCAAAAATCCGGCTTTCCGCCCCGCGTAACCATCAGCCCCTCTCCACTGCACGAAGGATCCAGCAATATCCTATCAAACGCCTCCGGATAAAAAGAAACCAACTTATGCGGCATTGCCCTAAAGCATACCGCATTCCAAATCCCCAGCCTCTCCAGGTTTGAATGCAGCGCCCTCAGCCGCCGACTATCCATATCATTCGCCACCAAAACCCCGGAATTTTGCATCTTTGCCGCAATATGAGTCGTCTTTCCGCCGGGCGCCGCCGTCAAATCCAGCACCGTCTCACCGGGCTGAGGGTCTAAAACCTCCACCCCAAACATAGAAGACGAATCCTGCGGATAATCAAGACCGCTGTAGTAGGGGAGTTTTAAAGACAAAGGTTCTCCGCGCCCCAAAATATCCAAGCCATCCCCACAAAAAGGATTTTCACTCACCTGATACCCCTGAGACTCAAGCCATTCACGCAGCTCTTGCTTAGAAAATTTCAAACTATTCACTCGAATCGACCGCCGCGTTTCCTTAACCTTCACAGCCTCAAAAAACTTCTCAGCCTCCGTTTCGCCAATCAAACCCCTAAAATATTCCTGAAATGATTCTTTCATAAACAAAAGCTACCACAACTGGACAAACAAACAAACCCGCGTATAATTCACCCCTAAACCAAACCAAAATGAACAAAATTGAAAGACTCGAAGCACTCACAACAAACCTGAAAAGGTTAAGACTTGAGCCGCCAACAGCCGTAAAGCCGCCATTAATTGAAATTGGATGGCATAATATAAAGACAAGTGAAATTAACGACCTACTCTCTGAAAATCCAAACGACCCGGAGGATCTAAAAGCAGCACAAGACCAAGTCAAAAATGAACTCGCCGCCGCAATCACACGTCTGGAGCAAAGCGAAAACCCAAGCCACAAAAAACTAATCCCACTCCTTCAAGAAAAAATCAACTTCCACGTTGCTGAAGTCGTAACAGAACCGGAACCCGCACCAACCCTCTGGCAATCTATCCGTAGTACTTGGAAACGTAAAAATGGAGCAGCTTCTCCACATCCGGTAGGAACTCAGGATTCCCAATTGCAACCTTCAGTTTCGCCTGAAGCGACTCCAAATCCTTAGCACCTTCCAAAACCGCCTCTTGAATATCTTTGTCCGTGATGTTCGTATCCGGGTCAACCACTTTTGCCCTATCCACTCGCACCCGGTCAAACTGCTTTGACCGCCTATAAAAATCATTCACCGCCTTCTGAAGCGCCTTATCACCCAATACCGAGCAATGAATCTTACGATTCGGCAGCCCGCCAAGCCTGTCACAAATCATCTGCGGAGTAATTTCAAAGGCCTCATCGGTCGTCATCCCTTCGCCCTCCGTCACAATAACACTCATCATTGAAGTCGAAGCAATTGCGCTGGCACACCCAAAAGTCTGCCATTTCATCGAGAGAATCCTATCGCTTGACTCATCAACTAAAACCCAAACCTTCATCATATCCCCGCACGCCGGCGAACCAACCTGCCCAAAGCCATTAAATTCGCTCTCGTCCGGTTGACCTTCCAACAAATTCTGCGGATTGAAAAAATGTTCCTTAACGGTTTCGCTGTACATCCAGCCTCCGCCCGGCGCCATCCCATCTTTATTTAAAATTGGAAGTGTCATACTAAATATATTTTAAATCACCTTGTCCTTTTTCGCGAACTTTATCCGCGTCCAAATTCAGCGGTGAAATTTTTCTTAAAATAGAAACCACCCTTGGCACCACTTCCAAAACATAGTCAATTTCCTCCTCTGTAGTCTTCCGTCCGAGTGAAAACCTAACCGACCCATGCGCACATTCGTAGGGGAGGCCGGTTGCCAAAATTACATGCGACGGATCCAAACTTGTGGAAGTACACGCCGACCCGGTCGACGCATAAATCCCCATCTCATTCAAAAACAGCGTAAATGCTTCCCCCTCAATATCCAAAATGCTCACATTCACGTTGTTCGGAAGCCTTAGTTCAGGATGCCCATTCAAAATGGTCTTTGGAATTTTCGTTAGACCATCAATTAACTTATCGCGAAGCTCTTTTAGCCGCGCATTCTCAGTTTCACTCTCCGCTTGCGCAATTGAAAGCGCCTTTGCCATTCCAACAATATTCGCGACATTCTCAGTTCCGCTCCGTTTTCCGCGCTCCTGCCCGCCACCAAAAACCAGTGGCTGAATCTCCACGCCTTTCCGAATATACAAAACCCCAACACCCTTTGGCCCGTAAATTTTAGACCCATTCAAAGTCATCAAATCCACACCAAGCTTTTCAACATTTAAATCTAAAGCTCCCGCCGCCTGACAAGCATCCGTATGAAAAAGCGCCTTATGATCCTTGAGCAAAGTCCCAATCTCGTAAATAGGCTGAATTGTCCCAATTTCATTGTTGGCATACATTATGGAAACCAAAACCGTGTCATCTCGGAGAGCCGCTTTCACGTCCTCCACCCGGATCCGTCCAAATTTATCCACCGGAACTTTCGTAACCTCAAAACCTTCTTTTTCAAGCTGCTCCGCGGGCCTCTCCACCGCATGATGTTCAATTGCAGAAATAATCACATGCTTGCCCTCCTTAGCCCTTTTCCGCGCGACTCCAAGCACAGCCATATTATCCGACTCCGTTCCACTCCCCGTAAAAATAATCTCTTCCGCTCTGCACCCAAGCACCCCGGCCACAGTCTCCCGAGCAGCCTGCATAGCATCCGCCGCGCGCTTTCCAAGCTCATAAAACCCACCCGGATTCCCAAACTCAACCTGAAAAAAGGGCTGCATCGCTTCATAAACTCGTGAGTCAACGTAAGTCGTAGCCGCATGATCCAAGTAAATGAACTTTTTTGGCCGGCCCTTGAGTAGTTCCTGAATTTCTTGTTGAACTGTCATATTTTGGTACTTTGGAAACAAATTTTAGCACATTTGCAAAAGTAATTAAACCTCAAATCCTCAAAATGTAAAGTCTGTTGCGCGCAAAATCACCCTTGAAACCTTTCCCGAGTCATGATCTAATTTTCTCCTTTTATAAATTCATTATGCCAAGATACTTCAAACCGCACATGCGAAAACCAGGCACACACGTTCGCTACGAAGGCATAGAGCAAGGAGCAGCACCAAAACAACCTGAAAGCATCTCAACACAACCGGAAGAAATCACGGACGTAAATAATTCAACGCAAAAAGCAGTCGAAAGCACTCAAAACGAGCTTTAATTGCATTCTCGAATAATTCACATTAAACTAGCAGCCGCGAAGGTGTCCTTTCACATTTCGGGCCAGTAGCTCAGTGGTTAGAGCAGTCGGCTTAAGATAAACTTTCTAAGTTGAAACTCAATATGAAAATTTATAAAGGGCCTCATGTGAAGAAATTCACATGTGAATTCTGTCAAATTCGGGGAAATCTTCTGTTGTCACAAGTCTGACAACAATGACAATCCCGAGCCAAGCCCCGCAACGCGCGGGGAAGGTGTAGAGACTAGACGGCAGGCACCCCTCAGGGGTGAAGGGATAGTCCAGCTCACAAACCCGAAAGGGATTATGAAAATAATAGTGAGAAGCATAACCGATTGGTCGAAAGTTCAATTCTTTCCTGGCCCACCAAACACATCCATTACATGAGTATGAAACAAAAAAATGCGGTAATTATTTATCAATCCAAAAAAGGTGATCTTCGCCTAAAAGGCGACCAACAAAAAGAAACTATTTGGGCATCACAAGCACAAATAGTTGAGATTTTTGAAGTTGATCAATCTGTGGTTTCTCGCCATATTCACAATATTTTCAAAGACAAAGAAGTAAACAAAAAAAGCAATATGCACTCTATGCATATTGCAAATTCTGACAAACCTGTAAATTTCTATTCTTTAGACGTAATTTTAGCGGTTGGCTATCGTACAAATTCGTCCAAAGCGATAGCATTCCGCGCCTGGGCTACAAAAACACTTCGTCAGCACATGACACAAGGCTACACACTAAACAAAAAAAGAGTTAGCCAGAATCTTAATCAATTTCTAAAAGCCGTCTCTGAAGTAAAAGCACTAATACCGGCAGAATCAGGAACTGATATGAGAGAAGTACTTAACTTAATTTCTACCTTTGCAAACACCTGGTTCTCTCTTGAAGCATATGACTCGAACAAATTTCCGGAGAGAGGACTGACAAAGAAAGAAGTTCAATTTACAACTGAAGATCTAAAGGAGGCAATTAATACTCTTCGAAAACAACTTATCAATAAATAAGGGCCCTTAGCTCAGTTGGCTAGAGCGCTTGCATGGCATGCAAGAGGTCACGAGTTCGAATCTCGTAGGGTCCACCAAGCGGATTCGAACTGAGAAAGTCGTGATCTTTTCACGATCTTCTCTTGAGAAACATAAGAAATTATGGTGCATACACTTGACGAAATAGTCTAGACGTGCTATTGCTCCATCTTATTTTTTATTTATATGGTTATGGAAGTTGATACTAAAAAGAAAAGTGGCGAAGTACGTTCGAGGATTGATTCAGCAAATAAAGAATTGAGTGGGAGAATTATTAAGGCGAATAGGGATTATGCTCATCAATTGCTTTCTGTGTTAAGCGATTTGGTGGATAATGCGCAAACTGAAGGGGACTTAGTGGGTATTAGGGAAGCAATACGCGGGGCTATTGATGTATGCGCTTCAGTGACGCAATCTAGTGGACTCACTTTAGAGCCCGAGGTGCCTCAGAGTGTTGAGCGTACACAGCATATTGAAGGGCGGCCGGAGCCTTTACCGATTTCTGAAGATGAGTTTTTGTCTTGTGTTGCCACCAGGACGGGTCATTTTTCCCGTGGCACTACTTCCAAAGAGATAATACGATGCTTTTATAGAAGAGAACAGGCATATAGACAAGGTACGGCGGAAAGCCAGATTTTGACTTTTTCCGATCTTAATATGAGACTTGACGCATTGATATCCGAGGATAATGCGTCTAAACCTAGCTCCAGAGGAACTCGAAGAAATATAGTCGATGAACTTGTGTCGGCGGGAGTTTTAACAAAAACTTCACGGGCGTGTTATAAGTTAAACCCTAATCCTTTCATTGATGGATTGGAGTAGTTTAGAAAGTAGTGACACCTGCGAACACGCAAGGTCATCAGTTACAAACCACGTTCGGATATCGTCCGCTAGGGTCCACCAACTTGACAAAAACCCCCCGATCGTGTAAAAATACACTCTAATTATATAAATATGAGTGAAGCTTTTAAGGAATACGAAGCACCGGTCTCAATACTAGATCTTCAAAGAGAAACGAAGTCCATGTTGGTAGAATATAATGAAACTCTCCAGAGGATGAAAGACATCGCCCTTAGAGAAGACGAATCCCAAGCAGACACAGTTTTGCGCTCACTCTGGAGGCAAGCCATCAATTTGGCAGATCAATATCGCCAAATGGCAGATTGGTACTCTGAATATCGATTCCAGGATCTAGTAGAACTCAAAAGACTTCTACTAGAATCACAAAAATTCATTGAAGTCGCAGCAAAATTCCGAGCATTCATAACCCCAGTTGAAGAATAATGAAAAAAGACTTCCTAACCAGATTGGCCGTTGCAGTTTTAGTAATCATTGCCTTCATTGACGGTATGATGGTTGCTGAAAAAATCCAAGAAAAACCCGTAGACGCCAGAGAAATCATAAACTTTGAAGAAATTTTCAAATTCCTGCCCAAAGAAGAGGAAACCGAACCCCAAACCACACCACAAATCATAGAAGAAACCACAATCCAACCGGAATTCACCTCCCAAACTCCACTCGGCATCTGGAGAGAGCCCTGGGATGAGTATTCAGAAGAAGCCTGCGCTTATATGGCCGTAAAATGGGCTCTTGGTGAAGAAATGCCGGATCAGACGCAAGTTGCAAATGATCTTTTAGCAATTGGAACCTGGGAAGGGAAGGTTTTTGGCACATCAAAGCAAACTTCAGCCGCTCAAACCATGGAAATCCTGACCGACTATTTTGGCTACCACAAGGTAGAACTCCAAAAAGCAACCCCAGACTCACTCATAAACCTGCTAAACGAAGGAAAAATAGCAATCCTAACGGTAGATGGGCGCATTCTCCAAAATCCCCACTATTCAAATCCGGCGCCTGCCCATCATACAATCCTACTAACAGGTTACGACCAAGAAACCAAAGAATTCATCACAAATGACCCGGGTACAAGATACGGCATCTCCGTTCGTTATTCTCAACAAAAAATCCTGGATTCAATCCTGGATGACGCAATTATAATCTCCTCCTAAGCGCTTAAACCTGCAATTTTCTTAGCTAACACAGATTTTCTCCTTGCACCGGTGTTTTTTTTCATAATATTCTTCTTAACTGCAGTATCTATCTTTTTGTAAGCTACGCTAAGCATCTTTTCAGCCTCACTTTTATTACCACTTTTAACTGCATCATTCACACCTCGAATCGCTTTTTTTAGAGCTGTTCGAACATTGTAATTGCGAGCCTGTTTGACCTTAGTCTGTTTAACTCTCTTTTTTGATTGTTTTAGAATTGGCATAGTTGAATTTGTTGTTCTGAAAAAATGCCCGTAAAATATACGAGTCATTCCCTATAAAGTCAATATAAAAGATGAAAACAATAGTTTTAGCCTCCCTAAGTCCACGAAGAAAAGAATTACTCGAATCTATCGGTCTATCATTCAAAGTCGACCCTCCCGCAGAATACAAAGAATTAAAGTCAAAATCTATGTCCGCGCATGAGCTTGTAAAGCAAAATGCAATAGGGAAGGCGCAGTCGGTCGCACAAAACTATGAAAACGCAATAATAATCGGCGCAGACACCGTGGGCGCCTTTAAGGACCACATACTTGAAAAACCCTCCTCTCATGAAGACGCAAAAAGAATGCTACATATTCTTTCAGGGAAAACTCATGAAGTTTTAACCGCTCTATGTTTGATTGATACAGAAACAGGTATAAAACAAGTCGCAGTTGAATCAACCCGCATTACATTCGTTGAAATGTCAGACCACGACATTGAAACTTACCTGCTTTATGGTGAATCCATGGACAAAGCAGCCGCATACGCAGCACAAGGAATAGGTTCAATATTTGTAAAATCTTTTGACGGCGACTATTTCAATGTGGTGGGACTACCAATGTACCGCCTAAATTTAATGCTAAAGGGATTTGACATTAGCCTGATAGATATCGTAAATTAATATCAACATAACCACGCACTATCATGGGAAGAAAAGCTGGCAAAATCGCCTTGGGCCTTGGCCTCGTAACCGGAGCAATCACCGGTCTCTTATTCGCACCTGAAGAAGGGAAAAAAGTACGACAAAAAATCGCAAAAGGAGACGCAAAAGGTCTACTTAAAGACGTTGCGCAAATGGGAGATGACATTGTTGATATGGTAGTAGAAATTGCAAAAAACCCTTCTGTTGTTGAAGCAATGGACAGCGCAAAAGATCAAATTGCTGAAGTTGCAAACATGAAAAGGGAAGAACTTGATTCAATGTTGCAAAAAGCCAACAAAAAAGCTGATGAATTCAAAAAAACCGTTTCAAAATATGTTAAAGAACAAAAGGAGTTAATTGATAAAAAAGTGGCTGCAAAAAAAGGCACAACAACAAAAAAGAAGACAACCACAAAAAAGCCTGCAACAAAGAAGACCACAACAAAAAAAGCACCTGCTAAAAAAACTACAACTCCAAAAAAGAAATAAGTTATGCCTAAAAGCATCCCTTTAGTAGTAATTACGGCATTGATTACAGCTGCCGGAATATACGCAATTACGCGTATTAGTTTGGTAGGTACTGTTCACAATCAAATCGCACAGATTGAAAGCCTAACTACTCAAAACCAAGAACTCCAAACAGAAGTCACCAGGCTAACTGAAGAGATCACCAGGCGTGACGCCACTCCTTGTGTAAATCCAAACCCGCCGGATGTGGCAGATGCAACAGACGAAACTGAGTCTACAACGGATTCAACTACCCCCGTAGAGTAGTCATGTGATCAATTCGCTTTTGAATTAAAGCAGCCGTTCCAATATCTCTCCTGTAAAACACAGGTCCCTTCACACAATCCAAGGCACTTTGTGCCTTTCTTTCCGCTTCCTCCAAGGAATCCGCAATCCCAACAAACGCTATCGCCCTTGAACTTGATAAATAAAGTCCGTCTTCCTTCTTGTCAACAGAACCAAAATACATTTTCACACCTTCCGGCACCATACCAATCTCAATTTTATCTCCTTTTTTTGGATTCACAGGATAGCCCTCCGGCACAACATACTTTAAAACAGTCGCCTTATTCTCAAATTCCAGTTCCAGTTTCTCCAAAGTCCCCTCAATTATCGCTTCGCAAACCTGAGCAAAATCCGACTTCAAAAGCGGCAAAACATTCATTGCCTCCGGATCCCCAAACCTGGCATTATATTCAATCAACCTCACACCATCCTTTACGGCAATAAATCCTCCATACATCACGCCCGTAAAATATTTCCCGGTCTCCTCCTTTAGCGCAGCAGCCACGCGAACAGTAATTTCATGCGCCTCCTTCAAATCACTTTCTCGCAGGAACGGCAGCGAATGATTCACATCACTATATGTTCCCATCCCGCCTGTATTAGGCCCTGTGTCACCCTCATACGCTCTTTTATGATCCTGCACAGCCGGCATATCTCGCAGTGTTTTGCCATCCGTAAGACTCATAAGCGAAAACTCTTCACCCACAAATTTTTCCTCAATCACCACACGACCAGCATCCAAAATACATTCCTCAGCATATTGAACGCCTTCTTCAATAGATTCCAAATGTACCCCGGAAACTTTCACCCCCTTACCACCAGTTAATCCATCCGCTTTCACCACATAATTCCCGCCAAGTTCTTCAATAAAATCTCTCATGCCATCAATCTCTTCAAAGACCCTAAATTCCGGATTCCCAGGAATATTATATTTTTTCATTAAATCACGCGTAAAAGACTTGGAACTTTCCAGTTGCGCAAGCATCATTGTAGGCGCAACGCTTTTCACACCAATCTCTAAGAGTTTATCAGCCGCTCCATCCGCAATTGGATTATCCGGCCCCACAAATGCAAAATCAGGTTTAACTTTCTCTGCAAACGAAATCATTGCATCAAAATCACTCAACGAACCAACTTCATATTCCTCAGAAAGCTCAATAATCCCCGGATTTTTGCTGCTGGCATACGTATATAACAAAACTTCCTGTGGACTCCTTTTTAGTGTCTCGGCAATGACATGTTCTCTGGCGCCATTGCCCACAAGCAGAATACGTTTCATGATTTTTTTAAATTAATGGTATTTGATTTAAACTTTCACAACCAGACGGCGCAACCCCACTTCGACTATCCTCAGCAGCCCTCAAAACTTCTTCAGTTACGTCTCCGGTTGGATATTTTCCATCAAAACATGCCATACAGAATTTCTTAATTTTTGGATTTCCTTCCTGCACCGCAGAAACCAAATCATCCAATTCCTGATAAAAGAGAGCATCAGCCCCAATTTTCTTCGCAGTTTCCTCAATTGTAAGCTCATTTGCAACAAACTCCTTCCTTGATGGCATATCAATCCCATAAACACATGGGTGGTGTAGGGGAGGCGCACAAGACGCAAAATACACTTTCTTAGCCCCCATTGCCCTAACCATATCCACAATCTGCCTTGAAGTATTGCCGCGAACAATTGAATCATCCACCAAAAGCACATTTTTACCCTTAATCTCAAGCTGAATTGGATTCAATTTTTGGCGAATCGACTTATTGCGTTTCTCTTGTCCCGGCATTATGAAAGTTCGCCCAACATATCTGTTTTTCACCAATCCTTCTCTATACTTAACACCCAATTTATATGCAAGCGGTACAGCAGCATGCTTTGAAGTTGTCGGTACCGGAATAACCACATCAATCTTCAAGTTCGCGGCCTTGATCTGTTTAGCCAATTTTTCACCCATCCTGAGCCTGCTTTTATAAACGGAAATATCATCCAGCATGGAATCCGGCCGCGCAAAATACACATACTCAAAAATACAAGGTGTAAGCTCCGTTTTCCCCGCACAAATCTTCCTATGCACATTTCCATGCAAATCTACATAAACCGCCTCGCCGGGCGCCAAATCACCAATAACCTCAAACCCCAAAACATCCAACGCCACAGACTCAGACGCCAAAATGGTATCTGTATATAAATCATCCTTCCTTTGCCCAAAAATCAGCGGCCGAATCGCATTCGGATCCCTAAAAGCTAAAAGCCCATGCCCTGCAATCAAAGCAATAACCGCATAAGCACCCCGAACCCTCTTAAAAACACCCTCCATCGCATTAAAAATATGCTCAGGTTTCAAGCTAAGCCCATCTTGTTTATCAAGTTCATCCGCAAGAACATTCAACAAAACTTCAGAATCGCTTCTGGTATTCAAATGACGCTTATTACTCTTAATAACTTGCTCTCGAAGCTCATCTGTATTAGTTAAAGTTCCATTGTGAATCAATGCAACACCATAAGGGGCATTCACATAAAATGGCTGTGCCTCAGCTGTATCATACGTACCGGCAGTAGGATACCTAACATGTCCAAGCCCCGTATTCCCGCAAAGCCGCTTACTTTCTGTTGGTCCAAAAACATCCGCTACAAGTCCGTCTCCCTTCACCAAATGAATCTGCTCACTATCATAAGTAACCATCCCGGCCGCATCCTGACCCCGATGCTGAAGCATCATCAGTCCGTCATAAAGTTGTAAGAAGACGGGGTCGTTTGAATGAATGCCAATTATTCCACACATAGGGGGTCTTTTTTTGGAGACTAAATACTAACGCGAATACTACTTAACCTTCAAGTGATTATTTTTTTGTTTGCTTCCTCGCCGCAACCGCCACGCTTTCCATTAAACAAGCAACCGTCATAGGCCCAACGCCACCAGGCACCGGCGTAATAGCCGCAACTTTATCTTTTACTGTATCAAAATTCACATCTCCACAAAGTTTTCCGTTTTCAAGCCGATTCATCCCAACGTCAATAATAACAGAACCCTCTTTAACCATATCTTCATTAATCAAATTCGGCACCCCGGCCGCCACAACCAGCAAATCCGCCCATTTTGTATAAACAGTCAGATTTTTTGTTTTACTGTGACAAACCGCCACAGTCGCACCTCTGTTTAGAAGCATAGAGGCAATCGGTTTCCCAACAATATTGCTGCGACCAACAACAACCGCATCCATCCCGCTTACATCCACATTGTAATAATCTAAAATTTTAATAATTCCCTTTGGCGTGCACGGTGCCATATCTTCAAATTCCTGGCTAATAAACATTTTCCCCAAATTATAAGCCGTAAATCCGTCCACATCCTTCCGTGGATCAATCGCCTTATTGATAAGTGGCACGGAAATATGCTTTGGCAAAGGCAACTGAACAATAAAACCATGCACCGACTTGTCCTCATTCAACTCCTCCACAACTTTTATAAGATCTTCCTGACTAATACTTGCATCAAACGCCCTCTTTTCAAACAAAATGCCAACATTTTTACACGCTTTCTCTTTATGCCCCACATAAACCTGGCTCCCCGGATCTTCACCCACAACTACCACAACCAATTTAGGCATAATACCTTCCACTTCAAGTTCAACAACATCCTTTTTTACTTGCTCCAAAACCGACTCTGAAACCTTGAGGCCGTCTAAGATTTGAACCATTTTTCTAAAGTTAGAGCGTCAGAATTTTAGCAGCTATAGTCCAAGATGCAAAGCAACAACCTGCCAAATTAATTCGCTCGTCTCCGGCGCCGTTGGCTGCAGCGGAATTTTTGTCCAATCATATTTTTCCGCCAGCTCCAAATGCACCTGTCGCGATCTCTTCATAATTTCATGATTCGTCTCATGCAAATGCCCTTCCTCCATTGACGACTCAATCCTCTCACCATCAATCAAAATTGCCAAATCCTCATCCACCAAATACTTGTTCATCTCCTCCAGCCAATGCGTAGACGCCCCCTTCACCGTACCCCAAGCTATTCCCGTTCCAACATAATCTTCCGCCACCACAATTTTTCCTTCTGTTAGCCATCCTTTCAAAGTCGGCTCAAACTGATACCTATTTAAAGTAAACCACATCTGCAACTCCTCCTCAGAAATTTTCTGCTCCGTCCCACTCCTCAAAAAATTATTTAAATATTGCCCCGTGGGCTCTTCATCATAAACCGGATATTTTACATAAACCGCACTGCGCCCAAGAGACCGAAGCCTCTCAACTAGCAGTTTAGCCTGCGTAGTCTTTCCAATATTATTAATCCCGTACAGCGTAATTAGCATTTGTGATCAAATTGAAAATTCATTACCATGTTGCCTTAGTATTCTTATAAGTTCAAGTTATGCGTTCCTCTTCAGATTTAAATAAGTGGCTTTGCGCCATGTATCTCAGCTTAGCCCAGCCAAATACTCCTGAAGTCCCAAAAATAGAACCCACGCCAGTCGCTTACCAAAGAATCCAATTTGAAGCCAACACACGCATTAAATCAGTAATTGAAATTCGCCCATCCTTCATTGACGAAGGCCGCCCTCCACAAACAGACGAAGAATGGGAAGAATATTTCAGATACCTAGACTTTTTTGAAGACACTAAAAGACGAAGAGAAATTCGCGAAGAAATTGAAAAGGAGTGGCAAAAATCTACCCAGTAGACCCAAACCCACCTCTACTCTCATTTCGAATCTCATCTACTTCCTCCCACTCAAATTTATCAATTCGCACAAAAACACCCTGTGCTATCTTTTCACCGCGTTTAATTTCAACTGACGAGCCGGAAAAATTATAAACCTGAATCTTTATCTCATCTTCCGGTCCGCAGTAATCATGGTCAATTATCCCAAATCCATGCGGTGTTGAAAGTCCCTTCTTCCGCGGGGTACTACTGCGTGAAGCCACAACAAGCATAAAATTTTCCGGAACCTCCACAACAACATTTGCCGGCACCAACTCAATCATCCCGTCTTCAATTATCATATCAACCCGCGCCAAAATATCAAACCCAACGCTCCCGCCAGTTTCATAAACGGGAAGGGGGAGGCTTTTGTCTATTCTTTTAATGCGAACTTTCATACATCCACATACTACATTAAATTAGCAAAAAGCCCCACATTTCTGCAGAGCTTTTTGAGGGAAGATTATTTTGCTGTCGCATCTGCGACGTCTACTTTAATACCAGGCCCCATTGTGGTTGCCAAGGTAATGCTCTTTACATAAGAACCTTTCATAGTACTGGGTTTTTTTTCCATCACCGCAAGCAAATAAGCTTTTACATTTTCCAATAGCTTTTGCTCACCAAAAGAAACTTTCCCAACCACATTATGTAAGTTAGCAAGTTTGTCGTTTCTAAATTCAACTTGTCCTTTCATTACATCCGCAACAGCTGCTGCTGGATCTGGTGTTACGGTTCCTGCTTTAGGATTCGGCATTTTTCCAGCCTGACCAAGCGTTCTAGCAATTTTTCCGAGCTCTTTCATCATTTCCGGTGTAGCCACCGCAACATCAAAATCCATCCAACCTTTTTCAATTTTCGCAATCAACTCTGCACTTCCGGCCTCAATTGCACCTGCGTCTTTACATGTTTTAACCTTATCATCACTAACAAACGCAACCACACGAACAGTTTTACCGGTTCCATGCGGCAAAGAAACAGTTGTACGAATCTGTTGCTCCGCTTGTTTTGGGTCAATTCCAAGATGCATATGAATTTCCACACTACTATCAAACTTAGTTGTAGAAGTTTCTAACGCCAATTTAATGGCTTCAGAAAGAGGATATAGCTTAAGAGCATCAAGCTTTTCGCTGGCTGCTCGGTATTTTTTACCGTGTTTTGACATAATAAATTGGGTTATGTGGTGAAAAACGAAACGCAACGCGATTCTCCCACTAAATAAATTATTCCACCTGTACTCCCATACTCCTTGCTGTCCCAGCCATAATCTTCATGGCAGCATCAAGATCATTCGCATTCAAATCTTCCATCTTAATTTTCGCAATCTCTTCAAGTTGAGCCTTGGAAATTTTACCAACCTTAGTTTTGTGCGACTCACTTGATCCCTTAGCCAAGTTTATGGCTTGTTTGATCAAAATTGCAGCAGGTGGTTGCTTTAAAATAAAATCTAAAGTCCTGTCTTCATAAATCGTAATAACACAAGGAATAATTGTATTTCCTTTATCACGAGTCATTTCGTTAAACTTTGTACAAAAATCTTGCATATTCACACCATGAGGCCCAAGAGCGGTACCAACCGGTGGTGCAGGATTCGCCTTCCCGGCGGGAATTTGAAGTTTAACAATCGCTTTTACTGGTTTATCAGCCATAATTCGTTTATTTAAAGCTCCGGTAATCTACAGAAGAAAACGCCTAAAGTCAAAGCAATTTTTAGGGAAGAATTCCAAATAATTGCTTCATCTTCTCATGATAACCATAATCATACTCAAAAGCATATAGAGTGTCGCTCTCCTTTACCACAATATGAACAGTTTTAGTTTTAATTTTATGGTTAAAGTAGAATGAAGTATCTCCATAAGTATTTGTTTCATTAACTTCTCCATAATCCAATAGTCCCATAGCTCTTTCACGAATCTTCAAATATCCCTGAAATGCACCAATTTCTGTAGGATATTTGATCTCAGAAACAGCCCCAACGTAAGTCTCATCCTCAAAAATATTAGATTGATAAACATACGCGTCAGTTTGATCTGAAAAATCAATTATTTGAAAAACCGACCCGTTAAACTGAGCCTCTTTCAAAATAGGATTTGAGAAACCCACCAACTGAAAATTCAACGCGGAAAGTTCCGGCTCAATCACAGAAATAGAACTTAAAGTTACTTCGTCTTCAGAATTCTGTTTTACAGGTTCAGTAGTTTCCTCGTCAATTTTTGGCTCTGCCAAAAGTGGCTCAGCAGTTGCAACATTAAGATCCTTAGCATTATCAATGCCACTAATATCAGCTTTTAAATAATTATGAGAAAGAATATCACCTATAAAGAAAAGTAAGGTGAGTGACAACAAGATCGAAAATATTGTGAATCTTTGCATATCAATTGTAGCGCAATGAAAATCTTAACATCTTTTAATTCGAATTTCCAATTGCTGCAATATAAATTAGAAATCAATAAAAAGACATGTATTGACAAAAAGGAAGAATTGGCTAATAGTGCAGATAAAATTAATTTATGGAAATAAATAATAATATTTCAACGGAAGAAGAAATAACAAATGTTGCAAAGTCATTTACCAATGGGCAATTCGAAACGCGCGATTATTATTTTGAAAACCCTGAAAAAATATTTGAATTACTTGCCAAGTGGATTGAAGATGGCGCACTGGATTGCCCGGAAAAATTAATTGAGGTCTTATCCAATTTCTTTTTTGGGCAGATTTTAAACGGAATCGACACTAGTGAAATGCGATGGTTGAACAATATATTTTCTCGCTTTTCAATAGAAATTTTAGAAAAATTACATCAAATTGCACAAGAAAATAGGTCAAAAGAAGTGGAAAGAGACAGCCAACGTCCTGAGAGAAGGTTTCTGGACAATAAAGCACAGATCGCTGTTAAGCTTGAAGAAATTCTTGAAGACTGCTTATCTATAAAACAAGGAAATCCCACAGAAAGAGTGCAAAGGCTTTGGAGAAGGCGAAAAGAAGAGGAAGAGTATTATGAACAGTGCATTGCAGGAACTTCGAAAGATTGGTATTTCTAAAAAAAACAACTTATACCTTCGTAAATCTTACTTCTTCTTAACCTGATCAAAATCAAGTTCCACAGCAGTCTCACGACCAAACATTGTGATATTTACTTTAACTTTACCTTTTTCTTGGTCAATTACCTTAATAACGCCTTCATATCCTGCAAAAGGACCATCCAAAACCATAACCAAATCTCCAACATCCAGTGAAATCTTGAATTTTGGCTGGTTATCTTCACCCATATGTCGCTCAATAATACCATATTCCTCAGCGCTAACAGGTACAGGAATAGTCCCGGACCCAACAAATCCCGTAACATTTGGTGTATTACGAACAACATACCAAGATTCATCATCCACAATCATGTCAACAAGCACATAACCTGGAAATAATCTCTTTTTCTCAGTTTTGGGTTTACCTTTTTTAACAACAATTTGAGTCTCTTTTGGCACACAAACATCAAAAATTTTATCCTGCATGCTCATTGACTCAATACGCTGTAGCAATGCAGACTTCACAGCATCTTCATATCCACTGTATGTGTGTACAACATACCAGTGTCTCCCTGTACCTTTTGCCTGTTTTGCCATTGTTTAAAAAGTAATTAACGAATAAAGCTCGCTAAGCCCCAAATCAAGAGCCGCAATAAAAGCCGCCATAATTATAGAAACAGCTACAACTACACCTGTTAACATCACAGCTTGTTCTTTAGTTGGCCATGTAATCTTCCCAAACTCCTCAAAAGCTCCAACAAAAAAAGCAACAATAGGGTTACTTTTGGCTTCCTTTTTACTCATTTTATTAGGGATTAGTAGTCAATTTTAAAAGGCCTCTTGGGCCATTTGTTCTTACGACATAAATATTACGCCCAAAATTTAAAAAAAACAAGTGATTTTTCTCTCAAAATCTGCTATACTTATTAGATAAAAAACAAAAATAAATGAGATTTAAATTCCTAGAAAACAAATATAGGACCAACATGATACTCCTTGCAGTGTGCGCTGCAGCGTTTTTTGCTTCAATTCCACACCTGGCACATGCCGCTTTCCTACCTCTTCCTTCAACTGAAGAGCTGGACGTCCCAACTCCCACAGGAGAAACAGCAGCTGAACGTTTTGAAAGCATATTGGGGCCACTTGCAAGGTCAATTAGAATCGTTGTTGGTGCAATTGCCGGTCTATTAATAGTTGTATCAGGTATAACAATGGTTCTTGGCGGAGAAAGCGAAGAAACAGTAACAAACCAGAAAAAATCAATAATGTACGGAGTAATTGGTCTAATTATGATAAGTGTTGCAGGTCCAATTGCAGAAGTTTTTGACTTTAGAGCTGGAAACATAGTTGCAGATGACAAACTAATGCTAGAGAGAGCTGCACTTTTTAACAGCGCAACACGGCTAATTATTACTTTTTTGAAATATATGCTGGGTTCGTTGGCTGCACTTATGTTTATCCGTGCTGGTGCAACAATGGTTATGTCAGGCCAAAGCGAAGAGGACATTACTCGAGAAAAAAAGAATCTCATTTATTCGGGTGGAGGATTAATGATGGTCATTTTTTCAGACCTTGTTGTCCGCAAAGTACTATTTGCTACAAGCTACAACGAAGACACACAACAAACTGTTGCTGCAGTTAATCAAAACGAATTTGTAACCCAATTGGTTGCAATTACAAACATTGTGGTCAGCTTTGTAGGACCGGTGATGATGCTTGGATTGGTTATTGGAGCAGTAATGTTTGTAACCGCTCATGGCAACGAAGAACAGACGGAAAAAGCAAAAAAGATTATAATCAATTCAGTGATTGGTATTGTAATAATATATGGGGCATTCGCTCTTGTTTCAACAGTAATTAACGGAGTCTTCTAATGAAAAAATTCTCAATAATTATATGCGCGCTACTGATGCAACTCACTCTAATTTCAACTGTGAGTGCGGCAACAAGTTTTGATTATAAAGATACGCTCAAGCAATTTTCTGAAGATATTGAAACAATTAGTGAAGATCTATCCGACCAAACAGAAACAGATACGGATGGTGTAATTTCATTGCCCACTTTCCAAGCTGACGATGAGCAGGAGGGTGCAAGCACAATTGCACTGGCAATTCAAAGATTCATGAATTTTTTCAAATTGCTGGTTGCACCTCTAGCAATTTTGGCAATAGTGATCGCCGGAGTTAAATTGGTTACAGCCGGACGTGACAGCGAAGAAGCCGCAACAAAAGCAAAAAACTTCATTCGTTATGCCGCAGAAGGCCTGATAATCATTATTATTGCTGACCAGATCATTAACGTAATTTTTGGGCCTACCGGAGAAATTTTCAGAGGAGGCCAGGCGGGCGCAGAAGAATATGGAAGAAAAACTGCACAACTTATGGAAGGAATCTACAGCTTAATTCAAGTAATTATTGGTTCAGTCGCAATTTTCATGATTGTAATAGCTGGTATGCGTTATGTGGCCGGATCCGCTTCAGACGAACAAATTGCAACTGCAAAAAAACAAATCACTTGGGCCTTGATTGGACTTTTTGTTGTGGGAGTATCTGAATTTGTTGCAAAAGACATTTTATTCCAGCAACAAGGAACAAAAATTGGTTTTGATCAAGCAAAACAACTTTTCGCACAGGTTACAAACTTTGCTGCAGGCACAATCGGCACACTTTCATTCGCTTTTATGCTTTATGCAGGTTACCTATACGTGACCGCCCAAGGCGACGAAGACCAAGTTGCCAAAGCAAAAAAGATAATTTTTGGTGCCATAATTGGCATTTTGTTGGCTGGATCAGCGTACGCAATTACTTCAACCATTGTTCAACTTGATGCTTCAAGGTAATTAACTCTATAATGCAGTGGAAAAATCACACGCCATGAGAATTCGAAAACTTTTTACGGGATTAGCTCTAACGCTTATCGCAACTTCCATGTTTGCGATAGCACCGCTAGCTTCCGCAATTTCTTTTGATGTTGCGGTAGGTGATCCGGACGCTTCTCAAGGTGACATTACAGCTGCAGAATGTGCTGGCCTTGAAGACAGCTTGGCAGCTTCAATGGGTTGTAATTCGGAAGATGAAATTATTGACTTCACCACATATAGAGGAGAGCTAGATGCTCCTGACGAAAGCGGGTATGACACAGCACTAACAAAAACAAAGAGCGCCAGAGAAATGGTCCAGTTGATTGTGAATTTTGCACTTTCATTCTTAGGATTAGTTTCCACAGTAATAATAATTTATGGAGGTGTAATGTACGTGCTGAGCCGTGGGGATGAAGAAATGGCAACAAAGGGAAAGAAAGCAATCTCATACGCGGTTGTTGGTATTGTGATCATTTTGGCTTCTTTTGCAATTGTTAACACTCTTATTGGTGCAGCCGGGGGAGGAAACGCCGGATCAGGGGACGGCATTACCGGCGACACAATTTCCCAGGCAGGCGCTGGCTTTGACGTTGAACAAGTTCTGGATGAACTAACCTCAATTTCTGAAGACTATGTTTACGCCTACGACACACTCATTTTTGTAAATCAAGAAGTCGAATACCTAAAATCGATTGAAATGCCACTGATTGTGGATGTAGTTGAGACGGATGTGAGCATTGGAGGAATATCAGAGTGGATCACACATCTTGGCACTGACCAAGATTTATCTGACCAATACCAACTCATTGATGAAAACGACGTGGATGAATATATAAGTGATCTAAGGCAAGGTCTCCAAAAAATTCAAAGAGAAGTAGATTCACTAAGTGATACCTACGAGAAAGTCCAAGAACTCTACAACTATCTTAGGAGCGGCGGCTCACAAGCAAACACAACGCTAAATGAGATAGCTGAGCTACTAATACCAATGGCAAATGCATATGAAGGTACGGATGGCTGCAGTTCAAGATCCTATTCCCACAATCCGGTATCTTTAAGTGAAGGATTCGGTATCAACTCTACTCAAACCAAAGTCAGCGAAATTGACGACAACATCTGTCCCGCACTGGATGACATTCAAGCCGCCGCAGAATCAGACTATGTAGAGGCAGTAGATGAACTTATTAAACGAACAGACGACTTAGCAGCTCTTTTTGACACCGGTGGCCAGGAAGGCTCAACACTAAATTTGATACGCAAACGTTTCGAGCTTATCGACACGCAACTTGAAACAGCAAAGGATCGCATTACAAACCAAACAAAAAGAGATGTAATTGGTGCAATAAATGACGCTTACGTCTTGGTTCAAAACGTAAAATTTGTTAACGCAATAATCAATACAAGTGGCACCCGCGGGAACGCACCATATATTGTTCGATTCGACGCACTTGGCTCAACTGACCCAAGCGGAAGAACAATTGATGACACAAAAATTCAATGGGATCTAACAGGAAATGGGCAATTCAATGACGCAACAGGCGCGTCCGTAAGCTGGGAATATTCTAAAGCCGGTACTTACCAGGTCGCCGTTCGCATATTTAGCACACAGGATGACATAGCCGCAGGTATTGGAAGAATTACAATAATTGTTGAACCACGCTCATCAGCTATAGTTGTTTCAGCAGAAGCAGGGGGTGAAACAACCCAAATAGCAGATTTCAGAGAATTTCCATACATTGATAAAGACTCGTACAAGGTTACCTTAAACGAAGCACAATCCGGAATAACATTTGACGCCTCAGCATCTGAAGGGGCTAACAAAGAAAACATTGAGCAATGGGAATGGAATTTTGGTGACGGAGCAACAATTTCAGGCGGATCTGAAGTCTCATCCGTTACACACGCATACGGTGAAGCTGGCCAATATAAAGTTGAACTAACCGTCACTGACGCAGTTAGAATCCAGGACAGGCACGTTTTTGTAGTCTATGTAGATTCACCAGCCGCAAGAATTGAAGCAACTCCGTCAACAGGCAAAATTGGAACAAAATTCAAACTTAGCGCAGGAGGCTCCACAACGGATGCGGGCACAATAGTTAGTTATCAATGGTCTGTGACCCCGGTTGGAAGTGATTCTTTTTCATCACAAACCGGCAGTAATGTTGAAGTCGAATTTGACTCGCCGGGAGTCTACACAGTTACTTTGTTGGTAGCTGATTCAAGTGGAAAAACAGACGACGCATCCCTTGACATATTAGTTGAATCTCAAACACCGGATGCAAAATTCACATATTCGGTCCCAAACGCAACTGAACCGGGCACATACCATTTTGACGCTTCTGACAGCTACGACCCTGATCCAAATGATGAGATCATATACAACTGGGATTTTGGCGGAGATGAAGGCGCAGACTTTGAAATCTTGGACGACAACAATTTTGGTGAAGATATGACTGTTCGTTTCTTAAGAACAGGAAAATATGAAGTATCTTTAACAGTTTGTGACCAACATCAAGAAGAATTACAAAAATGTGAAGATGCAGTTGCAGAAATCAATGTGTCCTCTGTATTAGATGTTGAACTCACAATTCAAGCAGGTGTAACAAGACGTTTGGATGAAAGCGGCGAAGAAAGCGTTAATTTTGAAGCATACAGTAGATCCGCAAACGCATTTGAAATTGACTACGGAGATGGCGAATCTGAATACACAGACTTAATCACAAGCGGATTCGCAAATTTCACTCACGCATATACAAGAGCAGGAGTGTTTAATGTTACATTGACAGTTTATGACGAAGGGGAGGGACGCAACTCAATAACAAGAAGAGTTTATATTGCATCCGGCGAAAACCCAATTGCAGTAATAAGTGTAGCGGCAGATGGTGAAGATATTGGCTTTGGTGACGAACTTTCAGGGAACGTACAAACACGTTTCACTTTTGACGCATCAGACTCAATAAATACTGACGGAACCACCAACAACCTCTCGTATACCTGGAATTTTGGAGATGGCACAACAGCCTCTCAGAAGAGCACCACAAAAACATTCGAAGAATTAACAAATTATACAGTAACCCTAACCGTTAAGGACAAAGATGACCCAAGTCTTTCAGACCAAAGCACAGTCTATATTCGCATTCAAGGAATTGACCCTGAAATAAAGGGGATCACAATAACACCTGCCTCAGCCACACTTGAAACGCCACTCAAAGTAAACGTTAGCGTTAATGCTTCAGACAAAGATGGCCGAATAAATTTTGTAAAAGGTTGGTATTATGACGTGAACGACTCTGCAACCGCCCTTGGAACTGTAATTTCAGAATCCACAAATTTCTCCCTCACAATCAACACAAAAGGTGAGCAAGACGAACAAGTCACTTACGGTTTTGCCGCTGAAGTCACAGACAATGACAACAGAACCGTAAATTCATTCGAAGAACTCCAAGAGTCGGAAATCCCAAAACTCACAGTCACAAACGGACCAAATGACACGCCGGTCGCAAACTTTTCAGTGGATAGAACTTCATTTTTGGTAGGGGAAGAAGTTGTGTTTTCATCAACCTCATACGACCCGGATGGCGAAATTGTTGAATATGTGTGGGACGTTGAAGGTGACGGTTTCTTTAATAACGAACCTCAAGAAACACCCTCTTTTACTTATATATATCATGACGTTCACACGAGCGGCGTAAAAGTTAAATTAAAGGTAACAGACAATGCCGGCGCAACAGCAACTTCAAAAGAACTCACTTTATATGTGGATACTTTGGCGTCACCTCCGGATGCAGCGTTCCTAGCTGACGTAAATGGCCTAAATGTAACTTTCCACGACAACTCTACATTCGACACAGCAAACCAAGCTGACTTCAAAGGAATATCTTGGGATTTTGACACAAGCGTGGACAGCAACGGAAATGGAGTAACAGATGATGATAAAGATTCTCTAGATAGAAATCCCAGCCACACTTATGACGAACTGGGCACGTACCGTGTAAGCATGACAGTAACAGATACCTTCGGTAAGAGTGACTCAGTCACAAGAGAAGTATTGGTTGCTAACGCAGCTGACCCGGTTGCAGCTTTCACATTTAGCCAAACAGACGACTTCTCAATTGCTTTCCAAAACAATTCCACAACTGACGAAGATGCAGGCGCGCTTGTAAGAAGCTTTGAATGGGATTTTGACACAAATTACGACTCAGATGGTGACGGAAACAACGCTAATGACGTGGATAGCATAATCAAAAATCCTGACTTCAATTATGACGACTTTGGAACATATTCGGTTAAATTAACCGTAACAGACGACTTTGGCAAAAAGGATTCTGTTACAAATAATGTAGAGGTGTCTTCTCCAATCCAACCCGTAACAGCACTACTTGCAACTGTCCCACAAACAAATGCAAACAAACAGATAATTATGAGCGGAACCTCAGGTGACATTACAATATTCTACAATGCGGAAGGAGGTAGTGGAAATTTCACATATAGAATTGATAAAAATATCTTTTTTGACACGTCAGGGGACGGCATAAAAGATAATGACATTGATTACTCATCACGAACATCAGGCAGTTGGAGAACAAATTTTGATAAATCTTGGGGACAAATTGTAATTAAACTCACAGTTATTGATAACACGACCGGTGACAGCTCGTTCTCAACAGCGCAAGTAATTTTTCAAGGCAGTCTAGCGGGAGCAAATCTCTTTAACGCTACACCTTCGGAAATGCTATTTTTAATAATCAGTGCACTCTTAGTAGCAATTGTAGGAGTGTCATTAGTATTTAGTTTTAAACCCGTAAAATAATTATGGAAGACACCACACCCCAGCCGCAAAATCCAAATTCGGAAGCACATAATCCGGAACAACAAGCAACGCCAAGCCAACCGCAAACCGAGCAAACTCCGCCACCTGTGCCAACACCCGGCACGGTCACTGAGCAAACTCCGCAGGTGCCACAACAAGATAAAAACGCAAAAAAACCAGTAAAAAAAGGCTCTGCTTTCAAGAGATTATTACTCATGCTTGGACTGGTATTCCTTCTTTTATTTGTTTTTGAATTCGTTTGGGCCTCAACCTTAGCAAAAGGCAGCGCATTAGATAAACTAATACTAACGGTTACAAATATTCAATGCGGCATTTTAGTTGGAGCTTCACTTCTGTACGCGCTCTTTGGTTTATTAAAATCATTGCTTGCAAAAAAAGATCCATTAAAAAAGAAAAAAGCTACAAAAACAGCACTCGTAGGCGGAGTTTTCTTCCTATTATCAGCACTTCTTTGGCTTTTTGCAGTCATTTATCTTCCACCACGCCTCACGCCGGAACAACAATATGTTTCATACATATTAACTGATCCAGCAGTGACTCTTGGCTTAACAGCACCAATTGAAGTTGAATTTGATGCAAGCCAAATACCGGTTGATACAAACGCATTTAGAGTTCTCTCATACACCTGGAATTTTGGAGACGGAGGTACTGCAAACGGCCCAACCGTTTCACATAGATTCATCCAAAAACCACCAAATGGAACCTACAACGTAGTTCTAAAAGTATCCTTTATGGATCTGAAAACAGGGGAACAATTATCTGAAGAGTTTACTACAGTAGTAGGTATTGAAAATGAAGAAGTCGCTGCAATTTTCACCGCAACCCCTTCCAGCGGGAACGTGCCCTTGGATGTTGAATTCAACGCATCCTCATCATACGACCCGGACGGAGAAATAGTTGCATATGACTGGGATTTTGATGGCGATGGCAGCTATGACGACGCTTCCGGAGTAATTGTTTCATACACATTCGAACAAGAAGGCGAATTTACAGTGGGCTTAAGAGTTACGGACAATAACGGACAATATGCAACCACAGCATACAAAATTGAAGCAGGTAGCGTTGGAGGACTAAGAGCAGTAATTAGCGCACCACTACAAACGGACGAAACATATAAAACAGGAGAAAAATACAAATTCTCAGGCGAACTTTCTCAAATAAGAGAAGGGGAGGTTGTTAAATATGTTTGGGACTTTGGTGACAAATCTGACACAATTCAATCAAGAACAGCCACTCATGAATTCACAAAATCTGGCGACTACGAAGTTTCTTTAACAGTTTTTGACGTTGATGGAAATTCCCACACAGCAACACTGGAAATCAAGGTTGTTGAACAAGGAACACCACCTTCGGCAAAAATAAAAACATCTCCGGCTGCACAAAATAATGTAACCTCAGGAGCGGTGCCATTTGAAGTTTCTTTCGACGCCTCAAGTTCAACTGACCCAGAAGATGACATTGTTGAATATGAATGGGATTTTAACAATGACGGAGTTATTGATGATTCGGGTGACAAAGTAACTTACACATATGAAGAAGTAGGTGTATATGAAGCAAAACTAATTGTCACTGACGCTGCAGGAAACTCAAACACAATCACAATTGGCATTTCTGTTGAAGAACAAGGAATCGTAGCCAGGTTGAGCGCAAACGTAACCAATGGCGAGGCACCTCTAACAGTTACATTTGATGCATCATCATCTTCGTATAAAGAAGGAAACATTGTTTCATATGAATACGACTTTGGTGATGGATCTGACGTACACGTTGGCGGCGCAAAAATTTCATACAAATATATTAATGTAGGTAATTTCACCGTAAAACTCACTGCTATAGGTGAAGATGGAACCAAGGACACAACAACTATGCAAATTGTAGTCAGACCGGTTGAGATAACTGCTTGTTTCACGGTAAATACAGACAGTGGTAGTGCACCTCTTTTTGTTGCGGTTGATCCAATATGTTCAAAAGGGACAATCAGATCATATGTATGGGATTTTGATGATGGTGAAATCAGTTTTGACAGAAAACCTGACATCCATACTTATTCCGAACCAGGGACATACACCATCTCATTAGAAGTTACCTCTGAGGACAGAACAGTAGATGTATTTGAAAAAACCATCACAGTAAGATAACTCTTATCTTCTGTTAGGTTGAGTCATCTCATCAGCTTGTAAATGCTTTTTGTGTTCTTCTGGAACCAAGCTCTCAAGTGGTACATTTATTTCAAGCGACTCATTCACTAAGTCAGCAACTTCTTTATAACCCATATAAGGTGCCAAAGCAGTCGCAAGCGCAGTTGATTTATCAAGTTCACCCTGCAAAACATCATTATTTGCAGTGATATCTTTTACGCAATGTTCGGTCAGCATATACATTCCCGTTTTCATTATTTCAATCTCATGCAACAGATCAGACATAATAAGTGGTGTATGCCAATTCAGCTCAAATTGACCCTGCTGAGCCGCCAAATTAACTGAATGATTCATTCCTGAAATCTGCACACAAATCATGCTCATACACTCCAAAATTGAAGGATTAACTTTGCCCGGCATAATTGAAGAACCGGGCTCAATTTCTTTCAAATTTATCTCATTTAAACCCGCTTTTGGGCCACTGGCCATCAATCTCAAATCATTTGTTATTCGTAAAATTTCAATAGCCAGAAGAGAAACCGCAGAAGAAACAGAAGCAAATACACCCATACTATGAGTAGTCTCAAACAAATTTGGGGCAGAACTAAACTTTTCTCCTGTTAATATTGAAATTTCAGTACACATCATTTTTGCAAACTCGGGATGAGTATTAATCCCAGTGCCAACTGCAGTTCCACCAATACCAAGTCTGGTCAGTTCTTGTGAGGTTTCCTTAAGTCTAACCAAAGCATTTGAGATTGCTGAGGCATAAGCCCTAAATTCTTGTCCCAGAGTAATTGGAACGGCATCCTGTAAATGCGTGCGACCGACTTTTAATAAATTCTGAAATTCTTGAGCCTTTTCATTCAAAGATTTAACCAAATTTTCACCCTCAATTTGTAATTGTATAAGTTCAATATACGCCGCAATGCGAATAGCCGTAGGAATCACATCATTTGAAGACTGAGCCATATTTACATGATCATTTGGATGTACATGCGAATATTCACCAACTTTCCCTCCCAACATCTCATTCGCTCTATTCGCCAAAATCTCATTAAGGTTCATATTAAAAGGTGTCCCCGCTCCGGCCTGATAAATATCCAAATCAAAAAAATCATCAAATTTCCCTTCAATAAATTCGTCTGCAGCCTTTTGAATCGCTTTCGAATATTCCATATCCAAATGCCCCAATTCAGCATTAACCTTAGCCGCGGCCTTTTTCACATTTGCAAGAGCAACTCTAAAGTTTGGCGGAGCAGTCACACCTGAGATGCGAAAATACGATTTAGCACGAGTGTAAAAACTACCTCCGTAGCTTTCCGCGGGAACACTAACGGGTCCCAAAGAGTCCTCTTCTTTTCGAGTATTCATGCGCGTATTTTACCAGGTTTAAATGACTTGGCAACTATATATGTCTCAAAACTGCACTGCCGACAAGCTTTAGGTTTAAAACAGACAATACTTTTGAAAAATGGCTTCATTTTGCCCATAAGTATATCCAAATCTTCTCCTTGAAACACCTTGCCGACAAAATGACCACCCTCTTTTAAAATTTTCGTGGAAATCAAAAATGCTTGTTCCGTTAATTCCACACTTCTGCCTTGATCCAAATCTTTTATTCCACTTGTTTTGGGAGCTAAATCACTGGTAACAACATCAACATTACCAAATCCGTTTTTTTGGAAAAAATCTACCAAAGCATTTGTTTGAAAAATATCCCCTTGAATTAAAATTACATTTGCCATGTCCAGTGGTTCCATTTCCTGTAAATCTATTCCAATTGCACGACCTTTTGGCCCAACAATTTCAGAAATCACCTGTAAAAAACTGCCCGGAGCACTGCCCAAATCCACAATAGTCTGGCCCTCTTTTATAAGTTTAAATTTATTTTGAATTTCAAGTAATTTAAACGCGCTTCGCGCTCTATAACCTTTTTTCTTTGCTTCCAGGAAATACGGGTCTTTAACTTTGAATTTTTTTGTCATAAAACTTATAAAATTGGTTTATCTTTTGGCACACCAACCCTTCTGGGATATTTATCATTTAAAGCACGAACTTTTTTAAATTCCAGAATGGTTCTTTTTTCTCCTCCATCTAATTCATAGTCAAATTGATCAACAAATGCCATTCCAAGTTCCTTTTGAGCTGGTTTGGACATCTCCAATTCATCTTTGAAATCAGAAGACTTCCAAGCATAAAATTTTCCACCAACTTTCAAAAAACCGCTTGCATATTCAATTAAGGTGGGTAGGGGAGCAAGAGCTCTTGCCAAAGCAATATCAAATTTTTCTCTGTCAGAGCCATGAGCCAATTCTTCAATTCTACCCCAAATAGTTTTTACATTTTCAAGATTCAATTCCTCTATCGCTTCATCCAATAAATCCAATTTTTTCTTGGTTGAATCTAAAAGCCAAAAATCAAGCTCCGGACAAACAGCTGCTAAAACCAAACCGGGTACGCCTCCTCCGGTTCCCATATCTATAACTTTTGCATTATCAAAAATTTCCCAAAAATCTAATACATTCAAAGCATCCGGGAAATGTTTATCAAAAAGTTTCTCTCTGTCCTGCGCGGAAAAAAGATTAACTTGCGTGCTCTTCTCCTTGAGTTTGTGGGAGAGTTTCTGCAGAGTCGGAAACTTCGGGTTGGTTTTGAGTATTTTCATTTGTAGTTTCAGGAATTTCACATTTAGGCACACAAACCTCTATACATATTTCAGCGTCATCTTTGCAAGGGCTGGCACAATCATTCCACACTCCTCCAATCTCACTACACGCAGCCTTTTCAACACTATAATCTGGTTCTTCAGGCACCGAAGTTTCTTCAGCTTCAATTTTTTCTCGAACATATAAATCAATAGTCTCACTTGCAGTTGCAGTTGTAGTTCTATCAAAAGCGGTAACGGTTACACTGCATTCTTCACCATTAGGTTGATCAGAAAGCATACTCAAAGACAAATTATGTACTCTATCATTTTCCATATCTTCCGAAACAACAGGTAAGAGTTCCACTCGATTACTATTTGAACATTTAAAGTCTGAAATATATGCAAGTGCAGGATTATTTAATACCAAATCCAGTGTGTCACTATCCGGATCTACAATAGCCTCATTATCAAGAGTAAAAGTGATTGTATATGGAGAAATCAAAACACAAGCTGCAAAAAAGAAAGGGATTGCTGCTAAAATAAGAATTTTTTTCATGGCGTAGAGTAAAGTATTTAAATTTTAACAAATTTAAGTAAATTGAACCACAGAAAGTACAGCAATTGCCGCAGTTTCCATTCTTAAAATTGTATTACCAAGAAGGAAAATCCTTCCACCAACCTCATCCATCATTTTTAGTTCGGGATCAGTAAAGCCACCTTCAGGACCTATAACTACATTTACATCCTCATTCTCTGGAACCAAAATATCTCTGTATCTCTCTTTATATTTCCATGGCTCACCAACCAATATAATCCCTGTAGGAGGTTTTTGCACAATTTTCCCAATAGCCTGTACCTCATGCAAAACCGGCAAAAAACATCTTCCACATTGTTCAGTGGCCTCTTTTATTATTGCTTTTAACCTCTCTGGTTTACGAATATGGTCAACCTGTGATCTCTCAGTTGTTAATGGAATAATGTCTGTTACGTTTAACTCGGTAGCTTTTTGAACAATTAGCTCAAAAGTAGAGAGTTTATTTGCGAGAGCACAGTACAACCTAATAGCACGAGCAGGAGGAGTGCACATTTCATGCTCACTCAATTTAATTGATGCACCCTTTCTATGTAATTCAAGTACTTCACCCTTTGCTTTTACGCCCTTGCCATCCAGAACCATGCATTTGTCTCCAACTTCGAATCTCAAAACATTCCGCATTTGGTGAAGTAAATCAGCATCATCAACCCTTACCAATTCCCCCGAAATGTCTTTTTCAATAATAAAGTTCTGCATCACTATAAGTATTCCATCAATTTAGAATAAGACAAGCAATTTAGTGTATCTCCTTTTTCTATCCAGCCTCGTCGGGCCATAAATAGCCCAAATTTCATATTGCTCAATTGTTCGGTTGTATGTGAATCAGTATTTATCACAACTTTAACTGAAAAATCCTTACACATTTTTGCATGAGTTCCGTTCAAATCCATCCTTTGAGGTTGAGAATTAATTTCCAAAGCAATTCTTTTTTCCTTAGCCGCTCGCAAAATCTTCTCAAAATCCATTTCAATATTATCTCGTTTCCCAAGCATTCTACAAAAAGGGTGACCAAAAATTTTCACATTTGGATGAGCAAAAGCTCTCAAAATGCGGTCAGTCTGTTCTTTTTTGGAAAGATTAAATGAAGTATGAATAGAAATGACTGGTACATCCAATTTTTCAATAATTTCATCAGGCAGATTCAGCTCACCAGTTTTCAAAATATCAATCTCAGCACCCTTAAGTATTTTTATTTTTATACCTTCTTCATTTAATTGTTTTTGAATTTTTTCAATTTCTTTCCACTGTTTTTTTATTTCCTTAGGGTCTCTCATATGATCAGAAACTGCAATATATTCTCTTCCAAGTCTTGCAGCTTCAAAAGCCATTTCATAAATAGTAAACGCCCCATCACTCCACTTACTATGAGTATGTAAATCACCTTTTATGTCATTTTCTTCAATTAATTTTGGCAATTTACCATTTCGCGCCGCTTCAATTTCTCCCTGATCCTCTCGAATTTCAGGTGGAATATATTCCATCCCAAGCGAATTAAATATTTCCTCCTCAGTAGCACCGGCAATCATCTTTTCTCTTTTAAAAACACCATACTCATTGTTTTTTAAGCCTCTTTTTTGTGCAAGAGTTCTAAATTGAATATTATGATATTTCGAACCCGTAAAATAGTAAAAAGCAGCGCCAAAACTTTCATTTTTTACCACACGCAAATCAACTTGAATATTATCTTTTAAAACCACACTGGATTTTGTATCACCAGCAGCTAAAACCTGTTTGACATGAGGGTAGGCAAGGAAATGCTTACTCATCATCTCAGAATCCGAACCTGTTGCAAGAATATCAATATCACCAATTGTTTCTTGGCGTCTTCTCAAACTTCCGGCATATTCAACGCGTTCAACAGCCTTACACTTCTTCATATATTCAACATACTGCTCAGCTTCCGGCAAAGCCTGATAAAGCGGAATTCTTGTCTGCAAAAAAGTCGACTGATCCAGAGCCTTCAAAATTGCATCCTGACTTTTTTCGCCCATCCCGGGCAAAGTCGCTAACGCGCCGCTTTCAGCGGCGCTCCGTAATTTCTTTAAATCATTAATCCCCAATTTTTCCATAAACAATTTCGCCTTTTTAGGCCCAATTGATCTAACCCTCAAAATATCCAAAACACCCGGTGACAATTTCCTTACCAAGTTCTCATGCATCTTACATTTCCCGGTCTCAATAATTTCAACAATTTTTGAATGCAAATCTTTCCCAATACCCGGAATATTTTCAATGGCCTTGTCATCTTTTGAGTGCAATTCCGCTAAATCTTGGGGAAAACTCTCCACAACATCAGAAGCACGTCTATAAGCGCGAATTCGAAACACGCTTTCACCCAATATCTCAAGCATATCGGCAATTTCATCAAACTGCTCTGCGATCAACTGATTGATCATATCTACAATATTTCTAGAAGTTCAATCTCAAAAATCAAAATTGCATTACCAGGGATTCCAGCCTGGGGATTTCCAGCTTCTCCATAACCTAAATCACCTGGAATAGTTAATTTTCGAATTCCGCCCTCCTGCATACCGGGAATACCTTCTTCCCATCCTTGAATTAAGAAATCAATTCCAATGGGGAAAATTGCAGCTTCACCTCTGTCATAAGAACTATCAAAAACCGTACCGTCTTCCAAATATCCCTTATAATCAGCCTTTATTGTATCTCCAGATTTAGCAACTTCTCCAGTACCAACTTTAATATCTTCAATAATTAATCCATTATCCATTTTAGTAACATTTGAGTCACAAGACGCAAAAGCTAAAAGAGAGACCACACTGATGGCAATAAGAATTTTTTTCATGGCGCTATAATTAAATCAATCACATCTTAGCAAAACAATTAATAATTGAAATTAAAAAAAATATGTTAAGATAGAAAACGTGAAATATTTCCAAAAAATCATCTTCATCACCATCCTGACAATTCTCTTGTTTGGGTGCACAAAACCTCAAGAAGAATCGAAGGAAACTCAAACATATCCTAAGCCATCCGGCAATCTGATTTTAGGGACAATGGCTGATTCTTGCGGTCAAATTTTAAGCGAACCATATCAACTGGATGCATATTTTGAAAATCATCCATACAATCAAGAAAATTATACTTATTACGTTTACCGTGATGATGATTACCTCAATTCCAATTACTGGTTTGGGTATCAGGCAAACGTGGTTCTTTCATACAAAATTTCTGAAGAAATGGATCAAGGAGATTTATTCAGGGTAGACTGGGTTTTAGAAACCATTGATGATGAAACACAGGAAGAATCAGACAAGGTTATCAAAAAACATACAATAACTGGTCTGCTGCCATGTGAAAACGGAGACTTATATCTAGGCTCAAACCTGAATCTTTCTGAAACGGAAATCACAGACCTAATTTCAAACCTGCGAGTTGATATTTACTACAATGACAGGCTTGTCGATTCAAAGATGTTCAATATTGACGGAGTGTCATAATATGAAAAAATTACTCTCTTTTATACTAGTCGCAAGCATGACAATTTCCGCATGTAATAGCCAACCAACGCAATTAAATGCCAAAATTCTCAATGAATCTCTCGCCTTGGGAACCGAATACTTATTGAATAGTCAAAAAGAAGAAGGCAATTTCATTTACGAATATAATTTTAAAACAAAAGAAATCAGCAAAGATGACAATCAAGTGCGCCAAGCTGGTGCTTTATGGGGTATTGCTCTGATTCACCATTATCAACCAAGTGAAAAAACACTTTCAGCCATTGAAAAAAGCTTAAATTATTTTGAATCAATTAGTAAAACAACTGAAAACGGAGGAAGATATGTTGTGTACAATGATGGGACTTCAGGGAAAAGCGGAACAATTGCCCTGATCACTCTGGCTCTAGTTGATCTTCTTGAATCAAATTTCAAAATTAACAACCGTGAAAAATATGAATCTCAGCTGAACGAATATTTAAATTTCCTAATTTCTTTAAGAAAAGATGATGGATTATTTTACTCAAAATTCCGTTACGAGGACGGGGAAGGGTATTCCACTCCATCACCTTACGTTGACGGCGAAGCACTTCTAGCAATGATAAGAGCGGCAAATTATCTAAAAAGGGAAGACCTTTTCATCCAAATAGACGAATCAGCAGAGCAAATGTACAAAACAAACGTGCAGGAAGCATTAGAAGAAAATCCGGATAGTGACACAACAAAAGGCTTCTTTCAGTGGGGAATAATGTCTTTTTATGAGCTCTACAATAAAGATCCTCACAAATATAAAGAATACGCTCAGTACTCAATTGAACTTGCAAATTGGATGATAGACGTACACAGAACTCTGGAACGCACAAAAAACACTTCCTACGCTTATGAAGGAATTGTATTGGCATATGAATTAGCAAATCGCATGCATGAAAAATCAACGGAAGAAAAATTTAAATCAGTCATTGACCAGGGGCTTTACAAATTAACTTCATGGCAAGTTGGTTCTCAAATCCAAATAGATTATATTGAAAATCTTAAAGTGGACGACGTTCTTGCAAAAGGCGGCGTCATGAACGCTGCAGACGAACCACTGCTGCGCATTGACGTCACACAACATCAAATGCACGCAGTGATTCTTGCTTTAGAATTTGTATACTAATCTTCCAAATAGACCTCCACTTCGTTCGAATAAGTCCCGCAGCCACCATTGCCATTATATTCGCAAACTCGGACCCAATAGGTATCAGCTCCATTGAAAGCGCTTATTGAACCAGTAGTTTCACTATCATCAGGAAAATAATTTGATCTGTCTCCAGAACTTCGACCTGGGAAAGTAGCCCCACTTGATTGAGACCAAACCAGTTTAAAACCAAATTGTGCATCACCGGTCCATGACCAGCTCATTTCACCATCTCCTAAATGCGTTAAAGTTATCTCACTAACTGAAGATTCAAACTCATCTGAGTCTAAAGTCACGGTGATTTCATTGGAATAAACACCACATTCTCCTCCTAAATATTCACAAACCCTAACATAATATGTCCCAGCTCCATCTTCTGCAGTCACAGTAGCACTAGAAGTACTTGGATCACTGTAATACAGATAATGATCTGTCGCGCCTAATGGGTATGTTGGTTCGCTATCTTTAGACCAAACAACCTTAAATCCTAATTCACAATTGCCATCAATTGTCCATGTAACCTCGCCATTATCACCTGCGGATAATGCAATTGAACTTACAGCATCATCACTTGAATCATCACTTAAGTCATCATCGTCATTATCATCATCAGATTCATCTAAAAATACTGTAATTTCATTTGAATAAACATCACAAGAACCACCAGTATATTCACAAACCCTGACATAATATGTCCCAAACCCATCAAAAGCATTCAATGTTGCTGATGAGGCGGTAGAACTACTGAAATAAAGATACTGATCACCAACCTCCGTTGGATATGTTGGCTCCGTGTTTTTTGACCACACCACTTTGAATCCTTTGCTTGAAACACCATCTGTCGTCCAAGAAACTTTCCCATCTCCATCATTTCTCAACGTAATTGACCGAACTTGATTGGAATCAAGATCTTTAATTTGTTCATAAGAATATGAAGCTTGCTCTCTATTCTCAGTTCGAATTCGCCAAACCATTTCCGCCATTTCACCACGTGTCACCGGCTTACTAAACGCATCAATTGATGTTGGGATTGCATTCAAAAGTTCCAAGGCAACCACATAATTTTGATACCAATTCTCCTGAGGCGAATTAGCTACCTGCAAAAGAAAAGCTTCAGAAATTATTTTACTGGCTTCAGCAAAGTTTATTGTCTGAGCAGGCTTAAAAGTGCCATCTGAATAGCCACTTACAATGCCCAAATCCGTGGCAGTACAAACATAAGGTGAAAACCATTCTTCTTTAACATCCAGATAACAATCTGAAGCATCACTAATCTCATACCCTTCAGACTCAACAACAATTTTCAAAAATTCAGCCCTATTAATTTCCTGTTCGGGCTTATAAGTCCCATCACCATACCCTTGAACCACTTCCTCTACCTGCAAATAATTAATTGCCTGGTAATTTTCATGCGTATCTGAGACATCAGAAAAGTGATGACCTTCGCCATCTCCGGTAGCAAAAGCTAACCCTGGAATAATTAAAAACGCTGCAGCTCCAAAAAATAAAGCTGTGATTTTCTGAAAAAATTTCATACTAAAGCAATTATGGATAACAAAAAAAATATATCAAAAAAAATATACTTTGGCTAATAACCGGTTTCTTACTGTCCGGAAATATATCGTGGAATCTTACTCCAGTCTGTTAAAGCCTCACCGGCTCTACGAACTGTATCTATTTCATGACGGATACTATTATAGGTGTTTTTAACCTTTTCCCAACCCGGAAAACTTTTAGCCTCAGCCATTTTTACTCGCTCAGAGGGAACAATTGGTTTCTCATAATTCTGTTGAAATTCTTTAAGTGTAACCATTGTTGAAGCTACTTTCTCTGAATTATCTTTAACTTCTACAATACTACTTCGAATCTCAATATTACGTGGTCCTTCCGCCTGTGGTTTTGGTCCTTCTTGCATGTTATTTAAGTTTAGAAAGTAATTCTTCTGCTTTTTTTATCTCATCTTCACGTTCTTTAACTTCTTGCTCAGCAGACTCTTTTCTCTTTCCATCCTTACTTTGTTCTGCAATTGCCTGCCAAAGTTCTAAATCAGCTTGTGTAGCTTCAACAGTTTGCTGAGAAAGTTGAATAATCAATTTTTTCATATTTTGAAGCTGTTCTTCTGTCATTCTTGGAGCAAACTCAACTATTTCTTTTATTTGATCGTCCGTCATAATTCCTTGGGCGGATTTTGCTAATTCAATTACTTCATCTTGCAGTGTAGACATAATTTGATTGATTAAATCATATTATTATAGCACACATTGAGCTGCAATGCAACTAACGGCTGTACTTGCGAATCAAATGAAAATCAGTCATTTTCAATCTATGAGGTCTTTAAAACAAATAATAATTGGCACTACATACAGGAAGGTCTTAAAACCTGTTCTTTTTGCTCAAGACCCTGAAAAAATTCATAATCGATTCATTTTTATTGGTCATATTATGGGCAAGTTTAGAATTACTCGTTTCATAAACCGCCTTTTATTCAAATACAAAAACACAATGCTTGAACAAACTGTATTTGATATAAAATTTGAGAACCCGGTTGGTCTTTCAGCAGGTTTCGACAAAGATGCACAAATAATAAGGATTCTCCCAGAGGTTGGATTTGGATTTATGCAAGTTGGGTCAATAACATTTAAACCTTACCAAGGCAACCAGCGACCGAGACTATATAGACTCAAAAAATCTCAAGGAATAATCGTAAATTATGGTCTTAAAAACAACGGTGCAAAAAAAATTGTAAAAAATCTCCCCAGAAAACCAAAACATTTTCTTGTGAGCGCATCAGTAGCAAAAACAAACAGTAGAGATACAATCACCACAAAAGACGGCATTGAAGACTACGCTGAATGTCTAAAAATCCTACAAAAATCAAAATATTTTGATTTTTTCACCATTAATATTTCTTGCCCAAATGCCTTTGGAGGTGAACCTTTTGCTGAACCCAAAAAATTGGACAGACTCCTAAAAAAAATACACACATTAGGCATAGACAAACCAATCTTTCTAAAAATGCCAATTAACGAAAAATGGTCAAATTCCAAGCTTTTAATAGAAGTCGCAATAAAAAACAAAATTGACGGTTTGATAATTGGAAACTTGGACAAAAATCGCTCAAACCCACAAATAAAAGATCAAATACCAAAACACATTAAAGGTGGAATTAGCGGAAAGCCAACTTGGTCTATAACAAATGAATTGATTTCCAAAACCTACAAGAATTATGGGGATAAAATAAAAATAATTGGGGTAGGGGGAATTTTCTCTGCCCAAGACGCGTATGAAAAAATAAAAAGAGGCGCAACTCTTGTTCAGTTAATAACAGGAATGATTTTTGAAGGCCCCCAACTTATAGGGGAAATAAACAGAGGTCTTGTAGAACTGTTAAAAAAAGACGGCTACACAAACATCAGCGACGCAATTGGAGCTAATCATTCAAAGCATCTTGGTTGACCGCGTCCATAGTTGCCACCAAATCTTTAAAGGAATTTATTATCCATGTTTGCTCTCTTGACGAACATTTTGAAGAATCCCCAACATTTCTCATTCCATTCACTCTGTATTCCAAAATTAAATTTGTTCCTCCACCACCATAAAAAGCTAAATTTGCATTCGCATCTAACTGAACCTCTTTATTCTCAGGATCCATATATAAAACAATCATCCTTGTGTCACCATATTGATTTCTATTCACAAGAGTCCAAAGTGGAGCCCGTTGACTTTCAGGGTCAAGAAAAAAATTACCAATAAGTGCACTATTTTTTAGGTCAGTTGTGACAAAAATATCTCCAACTTTTACTCCAACTTTTTCTTTGGCTGCATCCGCAAAGATTTTTGATATTGCCGCAATAGCCTTTGCACTTTCACACTCATCATCTCCCTTCAACACCAATTCAGCTTCTTCTAAACTGCGAGGTATTAAATTTTCTGGCTTATAACTCGACTCAGCATGATGAACACAACCTTGAAGTCCTAATCCAACAAGCATAGCCGTCGACTGTTTAGAAATTGACATACAATACAGTTAAAGTACCTGATTTTAGATGCAAACTGACTATATGTCAAAATTCCCTATTTCTCCCACTTATAAATCAAAAACGAATACAAAATCGGTAAAAGTGCAATAACTGCAATAGTACTAAAAAACATCCAAGCCATTAAGTGCGGTAAAAAAGCAGCTTGCAGAATAATTAGCAGTCCTCCAACAACAAAAGTCCAACCAGCAACTCTATGTGTTTTATTCCAATTATCTTCACTATTTAGTGTCCAAGGAGTTTTAATGCCAACAAAATAATTTTGCCTGATTTTGCCCAGAAAATTTCCCAAAAGAATAAACAGCGCACCTATACCTCCCAAAACATAAGCACCAACATTTACACCCGGACTCAAAGCGGCATAAATAGATACAAAATAAATGTACGCCATGTACGCAATTAAAGTGGTTTGCAAAAGTCCCCAAGCACTTTTAAAAAGCTCATAATTCTTTCTTTTTGGGTCAATTTTACTCAGTATTTTAAATAGAATAGTCATGCCAAGAGTAATTGCCGGAATAATCACAATCATGCTTTTTTTTGTCATATATCCGTCAACTTCTCCCGCAAAATTCCAATGACTCGGCATTGGATCCGGCAATAAATCATAAAAATAAAATCCAACAGCGCACATAAGTGCAACAATAAATAACTGCAGATATAGATATTTTTTCATAGTTTTACTTAAAAAAAGATAAAAATATTTTCATTACCTCCTCAAATACCGAAATATTTAAAGAGTAAAATATATATTGACCTTGTCTTTCAGCAATTACCAAATTCGCTTTTTTTAAAATATCCAAATGATGCGAAAGTGATGCCATTGTAATAGGGAAGTGTTTGTTGATTTCCGTAACTGACATGTCCTTCTTTTTAAGAAGATTCAATATCTCTCTACGAGTACCATCCGACAATGCTTTAAATACTGAATCCATTTAGATATTTAGAAAAACATCTAAATATTATCACTCATAAAATAAACCGTCAATATAAAATTAATTATTTATACAATTTTCTATTTTAACAGAAAAGGTAATCTCATCAGCATTCTCCTCAAGACCGGAAGGGTTGGCATTCTCAAAAATCATCACACTGTCACCTTCAAACGTAACATTCTCAAACTCACCTTCAAAAGGTACAAACTCTTCAGTCATCCAATCCTCTTGAGCTTCAGCAATTGTTTGAGCAATTAATTTGCCGGACTTATCCTCAAGCTTTACAGGAAAAGAAGCCTCAAAATACCATGGTCCGCGAGCCTCTCCCTCAAAAGTAATCGGACATTCTACGGTGTCATTTACTTCAGGAAAACTTACTGTGATATCTTCATTTTCACTATCCTTCTCACCACCATTACAGGAAGTAATTAAGAGAGTCGAAACTAAAACTACAAATATTTTTTTCATATAGTAAATTATCCACGCGAACACTACACCATTATAAAAACAAATGCGAAACCAAAATTTTAAGTCCTAAAATAACTAAAATCGTTCCCCCAATTTTCTCCGCATAATCAGAGAAGTTTTTATGCAAAAAATATCCAATAATTATCCCAATTAAAGAAGTGGCTAAGGTAACTATCCCAATCACTAAAACACTTGAAAATACATTCCATCCAAATGCATGAAACCCAATCCCAATAACAAAAGCATCAATACTGGTCGCAACTGAGAGAGCTAAAATCAATTTTAAACTCAGCGCTCCTTTTTTTTCTTCAAGTTCATGCTCCTTTTTCAAATTAAAAATCATATTCGCACCAAGTCCGGTCAGAATAATGAAAGCAACCCAATGATCCACTCTGGAAATCCAAGCTGAAAATGGAATTCCAAGCAAATACCCAAAAACAGGCATCACAGCCTGAAACAAAGCAAAGGCAACCGCTGCAATTACCAGTTTCCCAAGCGTTCGATGGTTCGAACTCAAAGAGATAATCGCTGCGCAAGCATCCATGCTCAAGGCCAATGCTGTGATAAATAAATTAACCATCAGAACAAGGATACATTATTTCTTTTTTACAAGCAGACCTAAAACCGCCCCAAAAGCCGTCAAAGTCGCAATAAAAAACATCACGGAAAGTAATGATTCAGATACCGCCCATGAATAGTGCCTGGCCAAGTCATAATAAACATAAATCCCAAACGTCACCACAAACCCCAGCATGCAAGGCCTACCTTTTAAAGCAACTGCAAGGGCCAAAAGCGCAATCAAAGCCTCTAAAACAATAGAAATTACAGGTAAAATATCCATAAATTGGCGTGAAAAAATAACAAAAAAATCATAGCAAAAAACTAATCAGCCGCAAACCTTCACTCATCCCCTTGCGCAAACCTATAAATCAGGCTAGAATCGCGCGGCTTTGACAAACCTTGAACACAACAAAAAATGCAAACCTACAATGTCGCTATCGTTGCTCACGTGGACCACGGGAAAACAACCCTGGTTGATGCATTGCTGAAAGCCAGCGACACTTTTGACGCGCATAAAGGGCTTGCAGAGCGCGCAATGGACAGTAATGACCAGGAAAAAGAGCGCGGAATCACAATTTACGCAAAAAACGCAGCAATCACTTATCAAGGCAAAAAAATCAACATTGTGGATACGCCGGGTCACGCAGATTTTGGATCTGAGGTTGAACGTGTTCTCCGCACGGTGGACGCGGTAATTCTGGTTGTGGATGCCTTTGAAGGCCCAATGCCGCAAACCAAATTCGTGCTTAAAAAATCTCTTGAGCTCGGTCACAAAGTCCTTGTGGTTATTAACAAAATTGACAAACCAATGGCCCGACCGGATGAAGTCGTCGATCTCACGTTCGACCTTTTTGCAACCTTGGGCGCAACGGATCTTCAACTGGATTTTCCTTACATTTATGCAAACGCAAAAGCCGGCTACGCCATTAAAAACCTCACAGATGAGCCAAAAGACATCACGCCGCTTATTGACTTTATTTTTGACAACGTCGAGCCCGCCAAAAGCAATACGGATGCTCCTTTCCGAATGCAACCCGCAACCCTCAAATATGACAATTTTCTTGGGCGAATTGCAATCGGTCGCGTTTACGAAGGCGTTTTAAAACCAAATCAACAGGTAACGGTCATTAAATCTGACGGGGAGCGCTACCAAGGCCGAGTAACAAAAATTTTCGCTTTTGAAGGAATGGAAAAATATGAGGAAGAAGAAGCCCTAGCCGGAGACATGGTTGCCGTAGCTGGCTTGCCGGAAATTTACGTGGGGGAAACCATCACCAGCGCACCGGACGCCGAGCCGCTTCCGGCAATCAAAGTGGATCCGCCGGCTTTAGCCATAACTTTTATGGTTAACGACTCGCCGTTTGCGGGGAGGGAAGGGGAATTTGTAACCAGTCGCCACATTAAAGCCCGACTTGAAAAAGAGCTGGAAACCAACGTGGGACTCAAAATTGAAGCTGTTGAAAATTCGGACGCACTCAAAGTTTACGGTCGTGGAGAAATGCACATAGCGGTTCTGATTGAAATGATGCGCCGTGAAGGCTACGAACTCCAAATTTCCCAACCGGAGGTAATCATGCGTGAAATTGACGGCATAAAACAAGAACCCGTTGAATACGCGGTTATTAACGTCCCGGATGAAATGGCCGGCAGCGTTATTGAAGCCCTCGGCAAGCGCAAAGGCATAATGCAAAACATGAAGTCGGAAAACGGCAACACAACCCTGGAATTTGAAGTCCCAACTCGCGGTTTACTCGGATTCCGCGGTGTATTCCTGCTTTTAACCCGCGGAGAAGGCACACTTTACCACTCTTTTGAAAGATTCGCCCCTTTCATGGGCCCAATTGAAAAACGCTCGGTCGGCTCAATGATCTCCGGTGAAACCGGCGCAACAATGGCTTATTCGCTCTGGAAACTCCAGGAACGTGGACCGCTTTTTGTTGGCCCCGCCACGGAAATTTATGAAGGAATGATAATTGGCGAACACAACCAAGGCACAGACATAACAGTCAACCCAACCAAGAACAAAAAACTCACCAACGTTCGCGCATCCGGCGCAGACGAAGCCCTAAATCTCACACCAATCACCCCAATGACCCTGGAAAACGCCATTGAGTACATAAAAGAAGACGAACTTGCGGAAATCACCCCGTTAAATGTACGTCTCCGGAAAAAACACCTCAAAGAAACAGACAGAAAGCGCGCCAGGTAATCAAACCGCCTCCACCTTCACTCTCTTGCTCTGATACTTTCCATTCCCCATAGAGCGAATGATTTTGTCGTGATACCGGCTGTCCGCCTCAAAAACCGTAAAATCCGCATCAACCTGAATACCGCCAATTTCAATTCCTCTAAGGTTTTGATTCCCATTCACAAGCCCAAACAGCCCCTTTGGCCCAAACCCATCTTTCTTCCCAACATTCAATTTATAACGCTTCAATTTTATATTTTTCTTTTCACGACTAAAGTCACGCCCACGCCCCCGCTCACGTCCTCGTTCGCGGCCTCCGCGCTCATCACCATAAGACCTCTGAGTTGAAATGTCAGAAACCCGTGAATAATGACTCAAAAACCTGTTAAATTCCACAGAAACAAAGTGCTGAACCAGCTCTTCAACTGAAAGTCCGGAAAGCTCTTCATAAATTGCTGGCAAATACGGGGCCAATTTTTCCAAATCAACCTCGGTCGTTTTCACAGTATGAACAAGGTTCATAAGCTGCGCCTCGCAAATTTCTTTCCCCGTTGGCACATGAATTTCTTCAAATTTCTGCCGCATCAAACTCTCAATTCGTCTAAGTTTACCTCTTTCCTTCATATTGATAACGGTAAGCGAAACCCCGGTTTTCCCGGCTCGCCCCGTTCGTCCACTTCTGTGAACATAAAGCTCCGGACTATCCGGCAAATCAAAATTTATTACATGGGTAAGGTCATTCACATCAATCCCACGCGCCGCCACATCCGTAGCCACCAAAATTTGAATATGCTTATCACGAAACCTGGCCATGGCCTCACTTCGCTCATCTTGAGAAATATCCCCGTGAATAGCCTGCGCCGAATAATTATCCGCAATCAATTTGGCCGCAATATCTTTGGTTTCTCGCCTCGTTCTACAAAAAACAATCCCGTAAACATCCGGATTCACATCCAAAAGGCGCCTAAGCGCCGCATATCTATCCCGAGCATGAACTGTCACAAATTTATGTTCAACCGTGTCCGCACCCTGGTTCTGGGCCGCAACTCTAATCTCACGCGGATTTTTCATCTGTTTTTGTGCAACTTTAGAAATCCACGGTGACATTGTCGCGGAAAAAAGCAGAGTCTGCTTTTCTTCCGGCGTTGTTTCCAAAATCTCATCCAAATCCTCCTTAAAACCCTTATCCAGCATATCATCCGCCTCATCCAAAATCAGCCATTTAATTTCATTAATCTTAAGTTTCCCTCGACTGATCAAATCTTTAACTCGGCCCGGCGTCCCAACCACAATTTGCGCCCCCTCCTGAAGTTTTCTAACCTGCAAATACATACTGCTTCCACCATAAATAGCCGCAGCTTTAATGTGGGGAAGGTACTTACTAAATGCCCCAATATCTTTTGTAATTTGCATACAAAGCTCTCGCGTTGGGCAAAGCACAATTGCCTGCACATTTTTTTGCGAAGGATCAATTTTAGACAAAATTGGCAACCCAAAAGCTGCCGTTTTCCCCGTTCCGGTCTGCGCCAAGCCAATTAAATCATTCTCACCCGACAAAATAAAAGGAATAGCCTGACTTTGAATTGGAGTCGGGCTCTCAAAACCAAGGTCATTAAGACCGTGCAAAATTTCAGGGCTAAGCCCCATTGAATCGAATTGTGTGTTTGACATCTGAAAAAAAATTAGTGAGTCGCTACAGAGCACCGACCTCCTAATTTTCCCGTGGAAGCACTTATGACCTGATACGTTAACTTAAACATATAACAAAAAATACCATTAGTCAAGCATCTATTTGGATTCAAATATGGCTGTCCTTCTATGAAGAAGTTGAATACGTATTTTTATCGTTCTTTTATACTTTATAAACAGCTATTAAATCTGTTAAACTAAACCTATGAAAAAAAATATTCTTCAAAGTTACAGGTTAAAGAAAGGAGACATAATTGCAGTAGTGGCGCCATCTTCAGGGAAAGCATACGAATTCCCACGCCTATTCAAAGAAGGCCTTGAAAACATTGAAAAGATTTTTGGGCTCAAAGTCAAAGAGTACCCAACTACAAAAATGTGCAGTGAAGAACTCTCCAAACGACCCGATTTAAGAGCAAAGGACATTAATGATGCATTTGCTGACTCAAGCGTTAAAGGTGTGTTCACAACAATTGGCGGAGACGATTCAATAAGGATACTTCCATTTTTAGATAAGCAGATTATCAAGAAAAATCCAAAGCTTTTTATGGGTTATTCAGACGCCACTGTACTCTTGGTTAACCTAAATCAAATGGGACTCATTACTTTTCATGGCCCATCAATAATGGCAGGATTTGCACAGGCAAAATATTTGCCAGATACATTTAAAGACCATATTGAAACAATTTTATTTAATGAAATTGACAGCTATAACTATAAACCGTACGAACACTTCTGTGATGGTTACAAGGATTGGTCTGGCAAAGGTGCAAAAGGGGAAATAAATGATCTTAAAAAGAATAAAGGATGGAATTGGATAAATGGTTCAGGTCAAACATCAGGCAAATTATTTGGTGGCTGCATCGAGGCACTTGAGTTTCTAAAAGGCACTAAGTATTGGCCTACTGAAAAATTCTGGGACAACAAAGTATTATTCTTGGAAACTTCGGAGGAAAAACCAAGCATATCTCAAGTTAAATATATGTTAAGGAACTATGGCATGCAGGGAGTATTCAAAAAAATCTCCGCATTATTCTTTGGAAGAGCCAACTTTTATACTGATAGAGAAAAATCGGAGCTAGAAAAAATGATAATCGAAATTGTTATTGGAGAGTTTGGAGCTAAGTCTATGCCAATTATAACAAATATGGATTTTGGCCATACAGATCCACAGCTAATTCTCCCTTTGGGACTAGAAGTCTTGATAAATACAGACAAAAAGACAATAAAACTAAATGCTATGGGGTAGGAGCCCTTCTCCCAAATAAAACCTTGCGTGCTAACTGGCTGGCCAGTCGGGTCTAGTACCCTTTGGCTTGCATATTCTAGCGATCTCCGGAATGAGACACAGTTTTTGGGGTTCAGTCTTTTGCAAAATCATTGAGATATTCCAATGTTCTGAGTATGGAGACCTTGTCTCCATACTCATCAATAAAAAAGATCCTCCCTACAATAAACGGCATTAGGGTCACTACCGGCCCAATCATCTACCGCACACCCATAATCACAATCTTTAATTAATTTGCTTTCACCAAATAGATCTAAGGCATAAACCTTTGTATAAGCTCCACACCCATCGCCTCCGCCACATGTATAAATCACATTTCTATCAACATAACCCAAAATAGAACAAGCATAAATATCTCCCAAAGGCTTGAAGCTCTGGAAATCTGTAATTAATTGCTCTTCTGGCTCTTCATCCCATGCTTTAGAAACATTTAAAAAGACCCCAATTACATTATTCCCCTCCTCAAAATTACCTAAAAACGAAAAGACCAGCATCTGATTATAGTTGCACAAATTTAAAACAGAACTTTTTCTCACAAAATCTAAAAACTCCGGTATTTCAAACAGATCATTTATCATTTTTACCTCCAAAACATTTGTATCAGGGAACGTGGCCAAAACATTCTCAAGAGTAAACTTCTCAGAACTATAAGAGCTAAGACAATATGGAGGTTCCATTCTCAATAATTCGGCCCCTGACACTTCTGTCTCTTCAACAACTTCCTCAACCAGCTCATCTGAAACAAGCACCTCATTACTAGCCTCTGGCACAGGTGCGAATAGAAAATAAGCAAGCAAAATCCCAGCCCCAAACCCAAACATTAAAGTAAAAAAATACTTCATTTCATCAAAGTTAACAAAATCATTAAAACACAAAACACGGATTTAACAAACATGAATGCCAACGCTAATACTGTCTGGGGCGCAGGGATGACGCTCACTTCGTTCGCTAAACGCTCGGTCTAGTTGTGCGTGCGCACAACTAGATCTCGCTTACGAACTCCTGGGGTTCTCATCCCAATCCGCTTCGCATAATTTAAATAAGGTGAGTGAAAAATTATTGAGCGCGCGAAGCCTTTTTTCAGCGGGTCTCGTGGGGCCCGATGACAAAAAAAGGCGAGCTAAGCGAAAGCATTTTTCACGAACAACCTCATCCTAAAGAGAGCCCACGAGAGGAAACCGGAGGTGTCCTTTCGTGCTATTTGGCTGGGGCGCAGGGATTCGAACCCCGGATGCCGGGACCAAAACCCGGTGCCTTACCACTTGGCTACGCCCCAAAACTATACTCACGCTAATTAAGCGCTCTGCAAATCTAATAAAACCATTCGCTAAAGTCAATTCGACTGCTATAATTATCCTGCAGTTTTTTTTGAAATCTCGCCATGCCAATAATAAAAAGCACAAAAAAAACCAAAGAATTTGAAATCCTGCTTGGAGAATTTTTGGTGGCAATAATTTTTGGTGCAATCGGAACGGCATTAGGTTTCATACTAATAAAAGCCTTTCATCTGACAAACACTTTTATGGGGCTGGATTTACTAAAAATTGAAGATCTCCACATGCCGGGTACAATTTTTGCATTAATAGGGGAGTCTTTGGGGGCAATTATTGGAGTATTTTTTGTCAGCAAACTAATTGAATCAAAAGGCCATTTCATGAAAGGACTGATAATCGCAGTTGTAATGGGAATAGGCTCTATTTATCTAATTAGAGTTTTCGGTTCAAATTTATTTCTGCTGCCGTTTATTTTAACCGCATTTGGAGCGACTTTCGGCTACAATCACGGAGACTGAAGCAAAGCATTCTGCAAGTCTTTAATTGTAGATTCCATGTCCTCTTGTATCATTTTGACATACTGTTCCGGCAAAGAATTCACTGGCACCTCTTCCAAAGGCAAGTAGAGTAGAGGGTCAACCAAAACACCACTTTGCCAAACCTCAAAATGAACATGAGGTCCCGTTGTTCTATACCCGGAACCAACCGTATTTGGTGTACCTCCGGAAAGTGCAATAATTTGCCCCTGTTTTACATATTCACCGGGCTCAACTAAAGGTTCGGAAACATGTCCAACAACCGTCATTACACCCTTTCTGTGCGCAATCATCACATAAGCGTAATTAGTTGAATTTTCCTTAAACACAACCTTATAAACAACCCCATCCGCAGGCGCAAAAATTGTACTGCCCTGATTAGCGCGAATATCAACCGCATGGTGCTGCACACCAAAGACTCTTACATAATTACTGTCACTAAAAAATGCTGTTAGCCCTTTCCCGGGTGAAACCGGCCACTGCAAATCAATTGAACTGGCAGCGTCAGAAACTGCAAAATTTTCCAAAGCATCTGTTTCAATCTGATCAATTATTGCTTGTTGATCTTCGGTTAACACACTCCTAATATCCATCATTTTCCCTTCCATGATCTTCACATTTTCCTCATATATTTCAATTTCCCGTTGTATATCTTCAGCTTTTTCATCTGCTGTTACCAACATGGACTCGTAAATCAATTTTTCTTCTTTTGTTTCATTCAAAACATTTTGTTTTGCATTCCGTTCTTCAACTTGAGCCTGCAATTCTTCCTTAAGCTCAGAATCCATTCTATCCAGCTCAGTTCGCTTTTCTCTCAAATCATTTCGTTTGCCTTTCAACTGAAAATCCAAATCTGCCAATTTTTTAATTTGAGATTGGTTTTCATTCTCAATCAAATTCAAATAAGTGACTTTTTGGAGTGTCTCAGAAATCGAATCGGGACTGACAAGTACCTTAACCGGATTTACACCTTCATCGTCATAAAACACATCTCTTTTCACATACAAAAGTCGCATCAAATCTTGAACAACTTCCTTCTGATCCTCAAATTGTAGTTCAAGAACCAGTACTTCTTCTTCAATATCTGAAATCTCCATTTCCCCTCGTTCAACCTGGGTTTTCACACTACGAATTTTATTCATAGTGTCATCAATAGTGTCATTCAAATTCACAATTTCCTCCTCAAGAACAGCAACCGTGTCCTCAAGTTGAACAAGCCCCTCTTTGGCGACTTCCATATTATTCTGCAATACAAAATATCTATATCTTGATTGCGCCAAATGTTTTTTGAGCTGTACAAGTAATGTGCTTTCCTTAACAGCCTGATTAATAACTTCAGAATCCACAACCTCAGTGTCGTTGACTTTCACAGGCTCACTTTCCAAAACCTTGTCTGCGCTGTCAGAAGTGCTGCCGGTATCATCCGCAAGCGCAAACGGTGCGAATACAAGCAGCGAAATTAATATCAGAGAAACAAATTTTTTCATACGTGGTTTAATCTGTTAATTATAGCATATTTCACCTGTTTATTCAAGTATCCTGGTGAAAAAACCTTGCAATTATCTTTAAATACCCTTAAAATCCGCATGCTTTTTTACTTTTACCTTAAAATGGCACATAAGAAGGCCGCAGGGTCATCCAAGAACGGTCGCGATTCGGTCTCCAAGCGCTTAGGTGTTAAACGCTTTGGAGGTCAAAAAGTATCAGCAGGTTCTATTCTCGTTCGTCAGAAGGGGACAAAGTGGCATGCAGGTGAAAATGTAAGAATGGGGCGCGACTTTACACTCTTTGCAGTTATAGATGGAGAAGTGAAATTTACTGAAAAAAGACAGAAAAAATTCAACGGCCAAATGCACAAGGACACATTGGTCCATGTAATGTAATTTTGCTGTCATAAAATTTGCTATCAACAGGAAAAAAAGCTATCCTTACAGGGTAGTTTATTTTTAACCAAAAGATTATGAAACTCCACGCATTCGCCCTATCTTTGACTCTTGGTCTTTGCTGGGCACTAACAATTTTTATAAGCACATTATTGGCCGTTAAGACCGGTTATTTAGAGGATCCTCTATTTTTAGTGACAAAAATATATCCAGGTTATGATTTGTCATATCAAGGAGCTTTTGTAGGAATGGTATGGGCTTTTGCTGATGCATTTATTGGCACATATATTTGCGTATCAGTGTATAACTTCTTTGTTAAAAAACTAAAAAAATAATTAATGACAATAGAATCCTTTTTTGGTCTTGAAGAAGGTGAATCGCAAGGCTCAGCCGAAGCAGCTGAAAAGTTTCGCGAACAATTGAAAAAAAATGCGACAGCAATCAAGGCCATGACTGGTCACCAAAAGAAGCAGAAAAAAAAGGAAGAAGAATTGGCAAAAATTCTTACCGCTTACATTAAAGATCAAAGTAAATCTGATATGGTTTTCTTAATCATTAGATTACTTCAAGAAAATATTCCCGGTGCATTCATTTTGGCAGTGCTTTTGATATCGGATTCCCGTCTGGAGCATGAACTGAAAGTTGATTTAAAATCAAAAAATGCATCAGACACAACACTTACAAGCTTTGCAGGCGTTGCCTCATTACCTGAAAATGTAAAAGCAGAGCTCAACGCTTGGGGGGATGAAATTTTAAAAGCCGGCCTTTTACGCCCCACAAAAACATTAGAAAGTGTTTTGACGCCGGAGCACAAACTTAAATCAATTGTTTTAGACTTAATCGACTACGCGCTGGAAGAATATTTTGAAAGAATCTCAATGAAATTCTCAGAAGACAAAATTCGCCAATTTGCACTGTTAAGCATACAATCTGTCTTAATAAAACTAAAAGAAGAAGCCAAAAAACAAACCGACATAGAAATTATTGAAACGCCAATAGAATAACTTCTCGCCATGAAATCATCGCTCGGACTCATCGGTCTTGGGACTATGGGCAGTGCTCTTGCAAGAAACATAGCATCCCATGGATTCAAACTCAGTGTGTGGAACAGAACTGAAGAAAAAATAAATAAATTCATCAATGAATTTGGCAAAGATAATTTCTATCCGTCTTTAAGCCTTGAAGATTTTGTAGAAAGTTTGGAAAAACCAAGAAAAATAATAATCATGGTGCCAGCAGGTCCTCCAACCTTGGAAGTTATTAAAGACCTTTTACCGTTACTCGCTAAAGGAGACTCAATAATGGATGGCGGAAACGCATTTTTCAAAGACACAGAAGAAATTCAAATAGAGCTCCAAAAAATTGGCATTCAATACCTTGGAACCGGTATCTCAGGAGGTGAGGAAGGAGCACTGAAAGGGCCCAGCATAATGCCCGGCGGCACAAAAAAAGCATACTCTGCCTTTGAAACAGTGCTGCAAAAAATTGCCGCAGCAGATTTTTCCGGCAAATCTTGCGTTTCATACATGGGAAACGGAGGAGCGGGGCATTTTGTAAAAATGGTACATAACGGGATAGAATATGCAGAAATACAAATGCTGATTGAAGCTTACGACCTCCTAAAAAAACTCTACAAACTCCCAAATGAAGAAATTGCGAATATTTTTAAGAAAATGAATGAAGGCATTTTAGGGTCATTTTTGCTGGAAATTTCTATTGAAGTATTGCAAAAAAAAGAAGATGGCCAAGATCTACTAGATTTAATTTTAGACACGGCGGGTCAAAAAGGCACAGGCACTTGGACGGCTGAAGAAGCCCTCAAACTTGAAGTTCCTATACCAACAATCTTATCGGCCGTATTCGTACGCCAAATCTCAAATGAAACTCAAAAGAGGAAACAACTTGAATCTCTGTATCCAATTCAAGAAAGAACGCCAAATTTAACAATTTCCGAATTTTCAGAGCACTTGGAAAACGCATTAATTACAACAAGACTTTTAAATTACGAACAGGGTTTTGAACTTCTTAAAAAAGCGGACAAAACTTACAAATTTAATCTAAATTTTGCAGAAATCGCGCGGGTTTGGCAGGGGGGCTGCATTATTAGATCAAAAATATTAAAAGACATTCACACCGCGCAAAAGAAACATTTAAACAGCTTATTACAGTCAGATTTTGCCCATAATTCAATAGTAAAAAATATTAAGAGTCTTCGCCTTATCACTCAAACCGCAATAGATTTTAACGTCACCGTGCCAGCTTTCTCTTCCGCAATTTATTACTTTGATGCAATAAGAAGATCCCGTCTCTCGGTAAACTTGCTTCAAGGTTTACGAGATAGATTTGGAGCACACGGCTATGCTCGAACAGACAAAGAAGGATTTTTTCACACAAAATGGCCATGAATGAAATAATTTTTAAAAAAGCAAATTCACCTTTCACCCTAATAATATTTGGGGCATCTGGCTCACTGGCAAGACTAAAACTTTTCCCGGCCATTTATGAATTGGCAAAAGAGAATAGAATGCCAGCAGAATACAAAATTGTAGGTTATGCACGCACCCCAATGACAAATGAAGAATTCAGAAGCAACTTTGAAAAATCAATCAAGAAAAAGGAAAAACATGTAGATCAAAAAGTGCTTAACCAACTTTTAGAAAATCTTTTCTATGTAGCTGGCCAGTATGATCAAGAAGACGACTACATTAACTTCCGCAAAGAGCTCAAAAAAATTGAGAAAACCCGCAACAGAGTTAGAATTGCATACTTCTCCGTGCCTCCTATGGCTTTCAAAAGCATATTCAAGAATCTGGGAATAGTTAATTTCAATACAAAAAAAACCCCTTTAAGACTAGTAATTGAAAAACCATTTGGTTACGACCTTAGGTCAGCAAAAAAATTGCAAAAAATCTTAAAAAAATACTTTGAAAGCGAACAAATCTACCTGCTTGATCATTATTTAGGAAAAGAAGCGGTGAGCAACCTTCTTTCGCTGCGCTACGCCAACCCAATTCTGACTACCTTGATGGATAAAAAATACGTCTCAAACATTCAAATTTTCGGACTTGAAAAATCAGGTATTGAAGGTAGATCCAACTATTTTGACCACGTGGGAATAATTAGAGATATGGTTCAGTCTCATCTTCTGCAAATTTTGACATATCTGACAATGTACTTGCCTGAACAGGAAACAGACGAAGCAATCCACCATGAAAAAGCACGCGTACTAGACTCAATCAGAATAAAAAACATAAAAACAGACGTTGTAAGAGGGCAATACAAAAAATATTTAGATGAACCAGGAATCCCAAAAGATTCGCAAACTGAAACATTCGCAGCACTTAAATTGGAAATGAAACACCCTCTTTGGCGCGGTGTTCCAATTTACATGATGGCGGGGAAGGCATTAAAACAAAAATGGACCGCTGTTGTCATTGAATTTAAACCAAGAAAACCCCAAAAAAACCGTAAAAATCTTCCGCCAAACAGAATTTTAATCCAACTCCAACCATACGAAAAAATTGAATTATCACTACTTACAAAACTTGGCGGAAAAACCTTCGACTTTCACGAACTCACAACCGGCCGCCCAATTTATTGCAGCGGTGACTGCCTAACCGAACATGGCCGACTACTCTTAGACATTATTGCTGGCGACCGCGGCCTTTTCCTCAATTTTGAAGAAATTTTTGCAGCATGGGTCGTAACAGATCCAATCCAAAAAATGTGCTCAAAAAAACAAAAACGCTGCAAAGACCTACTTATTTATGATGAAGATAGCCTTGGCCCCAAAGCCGCAGACGACCTAATAGAAAATGACGGCTTTTCATGGTTTTATTCTCTACCCAAAAATGACAAATCTAATCTTTGAACCTGCAAATTCAGATACAGAGTTTTTTGAAAAAGCTTTAGACGACCTTGTTTTTTCAATTAAAGAAATCCTCAGCGAATACGATGAATGCCGCATAGGCTTAGCTGGTGGAAAAACTCCAAAAAAACTCTACACCCTCCTTGCAAAAGAAAAACTGCCATGGGAAAAAATACGAATTATTCAAATAGATGAACGCTACGTTCTAAGCGACGACCCATCAAGCAATCTAAAAATGCTCAGGGACACTCTTTTAAAGCAAGTGCCAATCCCACCTGAAAACATTATTACATTCGACACTTCACTCCCAATGCAGTCCGCCGCAAAAGAGATGTCTCGTAAAATGATTGCACTCTCACACCACAGATTCCCAATAATTGACATAATTGTATTAGGAGCGGGCGCAGACGGCCACATAGCATCGCTTTTTGAAGACACAGACTCACTGTCATGCCCCTATTACGCCTGTGCAGAGGTCATAGAAGGGGTCGAAATCCCCGAACGACTAACCCTATCATTAATTACACTCAAAAGTTCAAAACGAGCATTACTTCTATTAAAAGGTGCAGAAAAAAAGCCGGTCCTTAGTGCCTTAAAAGGAGAGATTAAAGAACCAAAAATCACAGCCTTAAAAGAGCTCGCAGAGAAAATGCCAATAAAAGTTCACTACTTCTTCTAGCTTCCGGCCTTTACAGCAGCCAGAATATCCTTTCCAGCAAGTCCGGCTCTTTCATATAATTCATCCGAAGTACCTGAAAGCGCATATTTGGAAACACCCAATTCTTTTATAGAGGCTTGAACTTGTGCCTCAGCCAACGCAGCCTTCACAAAAGAACCCAAACCGGTTTTAAGCGCATGATCATGAACCGTAACAACATGTCCGGTCTTCTTAACACTTTCAACAATAGTTTCATTATCAAAAGGTGCAAAACTTGAAACACAAATCACTTCAATGTCAGAAAGCTCATCCGCAACCTTCAAAGCCCTCTCCACCATTGGTCCTGCAGCAATAATTGTAGCCTTTGTCCCACTTCTCAAAATATCGGCTTTCCCAAGCTTAAACTCATAATCCCCCGCAAAAAACGGAGTTCCATCCTCCTTGCAAATCACAGACACCTTAGACCGTCCCATTCGAACATAAAAATTATTGTAGTGACTTGCCACAAACCTAATAATTCTATCGCACTGATTTGGGTCAGCAGGCTCTAAAATATGAGTATGCATAAATCCTTCAAACGAATTAATATCATCAATAGCTTGGTGTGTCGGCCCATCCTCACCAACTGAAAGCCCACAGTGCGTGGCAACCATTTTCACATTTGTCTCATTAATATCATTCACTCTTGCTTGATCCTTTGCGCGACTGGACATAAATGCCCCAAAAGTGCTCGCAAACGGAATAAATCCGCGTAAAGAAAACCCTCCGGCAGCCGAAACCATATGTTGCTCGGCAATCCCACATTCAATATGCCTTTCTGGGAAATTTTCTTTCACCCCATCCGTCTTAACGCTCCCAGCCAAATCCGCAGTCATTGCCAAAATATTTTCATTTCTCTGAGCCAAATCCAAAAGCGCTTTACCGTACGCACTTCTGCAATCCGTTTTATCTTCAGCCGAATACGTTATTGGCTCACCTTGGTCAATTGGACACTCGGCATCAAGTTCTGGCTCTCCAAGCGTCTCTATTTCATTTGGCAATGCTGCCAAACCGTTTTTTAGAATTTCCTCTTCTTCAGGGTTCAGTTTTATCAATTCCAAGCCCTCCTCAGCACGTTCTTTCTTTGGAGCCATACCATGCCAATCAGGTTTCAAAATTCGTCCTTCAGCTTCCATAAATTCAACACCATAGCCCATTACAGTTTCGCCTAAAATGCATGTTGGTTTATCTTTTATGGCGAAAGCCTCTGACAAAGCTTGCCACATAGACTCAAAATTATGGCCATCAGTTTCAATAACGTGCCACCCCGCTGCTCTGTAATGACCCGCAATATTAGTAGGCATCACTGAATCAAGAGCATCAGTTAACTGCACTTTGTTGTAATCAACAAACAGAATTAAATTGCCAAGATTATATTTAGAAGCAAAATTCATCATCTCATATGCCTGACCTTCTTGTTGCTCGCCATCACCCATAATCAAAAAAACCAACGCATTTTTACCCTTCAATTTTTCCGCTAAAGCAAACGCACTCGAAACACTTCCACCAACACCAAGAGGACCAGTACCATAATGCACACCGGGAATCTTTCTATTCACATGACCTTCATATATATCATCCGGTTTTCTGAATTTTTCAATTACTGTTTCCTTTGGAATTACACCAATTTCTGCCAAAACACTGTAAACAGCAGGGGAGATATGCCCATTAGAAACAACTACTGACTCATTAGTCTTACAAACTCGCATTGTATAAATTAAAGACAAATAGTCCAAACACGACAAAGAGCCACCAGGATGGCCAGATTGAGCATTTGTTACCATCTGAACTATCGAACTCCGGCAGGACTTGGAAAATGCTTCAAGAAACTTAACATGTTCTGCACCAAGGGTTTCTCCAAATTCTGGTAGGTTCATTTAGATTTAGATAACATTTCTTTAGTGAGTTTTTTGCCCAACTCAACTCCGGGCTGGTCAAACGCATTTATCCTATAGTACTCGCCCAAAAATGCAATACTGCATTCCATCATCATTATTAACTTCCCAATACTTCGTTCGTCCACTTTTGGGATTTTAATTTTTATATTCGGTTTTTTGTATTGCGTTAAAGTCTGCTCTGTCGCTTGCATTTCAGTATTCATCAATTTTGAAAAACTAATTTGTGACAAATAACGTAAATTTGAATCAGTAACATTCGGCAAAATCGTTTCATCAGTTTCCTCAACCTCAATAAATACAATCAATTTATCATTCGGTCCCTCATTATAAAGTTGAATTTGCGAATGCTGATCCGTAACCCCCAAAGCTTTAACAGGAGTCAATCCTTTGCCATCTTTACCAATACTTTCAGCTAATAGCTGTCTATACCAGTCAGCAAAACCAATGAGCCTACTCGAATATGGCATCATCACAGTAATATTCACACCATTCTGCCATTCCAATAAATATTGCACAGTTGCAAATAAAAAAGGGACATTAATTTCAAAATTTGAAGTTTTATAATTTTTCACCATATCAGCGGCGCCACTTAGAATTTCTTCAATATCAATACCCAGGAGCGCAGCAGGGAACAGACCAACTGCAGTCAACACAGAAAAACGACCCCCAATATTTTCAGGAATAGTAAGCATATGAATTTTATCCTTATTCCCAATATCCCTGAGTGTTCCTTTCTCTCCATCAGTTATAAATATAAAGTGCTCTTTGGAAACTTTATTCCTAAAATAATAATACTGAGCCATTGTTTCCGGAGTTTCACCTGACTTTGATATGACAATAAACAGGGTTTTATCCAAATCAAAATTCTGTTCAAATTCATAAATTAAATCCAAATTATCCAACACAATCAATTTAGGCGAATTGCTTAAATTCCAATACGGTCCTTTTAGCGCATCTAATAAACACTTAGCCCCCAGCGCACTGCCGCCAATACCCAAAATTGCAATATTTTCAAATTTCCCCTTAAACTTTTCAGCCAAGGTTTTCACTGCCAAAACTTGAGCTTTAACATTTGGTAAAATGCAAAAATCAAAATCCTTCTCCATAATATTATTCATAAATTCATTTAAATTTGGCTCTTGCGCTTTTAAGGTCTTCAAATCAATCCCATTAGTTCCAATCTTGAAAATGTTATCTAGAAAAAGCTGCATTATTTAATTTTTGCGTTTTTCCAATCAGAAAGAAATTTTTCCAATCCGGAATCTGTTAAAGGATGACCAATCAATTTTTTAAAACTGTCGAAAGGAATAGTAGCGGCATCTGCACCCAGCTTTGCCGCTTCAGTTACATGCCTTGGATGTCTCACACTCGCAACCAAAATTTCTGTGTTAAAATGATAATTTTGGAAAATTTTTACCATCTCTGCAATTAAAATCATGCCATCTTGACCATTTTCATCCAAGCGTCCAATAAAAGGACTGACAAACCTGGCCCCGGCTTTTGCCGCCAACAGTGCTTGATTCGGCGAAAAACAAAGTGTCACATTAGTATCAATACCATCATACCTAAGTTCTGAAACAGCTCTTAAGCCATCAGGTGTCATAGGAACTTTTATCACAATATTCTCAGCCCAAGAAGCAATTTCTCTACCCTCCTTCAAGATTCCACTAAAATTCGTACTCGTCACTTCAACAGAAACTGGCCCATCTACAAGATTGCAAATTTCCCTTACATGAGCTTCAAACCCAATTTTCCCTTCTTTAGCTAAAAGGGAAGGGTTTGTAGTAATTCCATCCAAAACTCCCCATTTATTAATTTCATCAATTTCCTTAAGATTGGCAGTGTCTAAGAAAAGTTTCATGTGACCGAAGGTTTATCAATTAATTATTAGCCTACATAGCGTGAAAATGCTATAAAAATAGTAATATAATTTTCATCCCATGCCAAAAAAATTTGATATTGAAGAAGAGCTTAAGCGCAGTGACTTTAGGGTGGCGGTTTTTGGATCCGCTCGAATCAAATCAAAAGACCCAATTTTTAAAGATATTGTAAATCTTGGAAAAGAAATTGGAAAAATGGGAATTGATATTGTTACAGGCGGCGGCCCCGGCCTTATGGAAGCCACCGCAATGGGCCATAAGGAAGGCACAAAATACTTGAAAAACAAAAGACACGTATCAAACATTGGGCTCAATATTGCGCTTCCAATGGAACAGAAACCAAACACAGGAATTGATGAAGTCTTATCTCACGAACGCTTTTCATCTCGCCTGGATAATTTTATGCTACTATCCAACGTCGTTGTAGTTGCTCCCGGAGGAATCGGCACACTTTTAGAACTCGCATACACTTGGCAACTCGCTCAAGTCCACCACATTTGCCACATTCCAATAGTTTTAATTGGAGAAGAATGGGCTTCTTTAATTGAATGGGTTAAGGACTGGCCTCTAAAACACGACTACATGAGCGAAGAAGACCTTCAATACATAATCACTGTCCCAGATTCAAACGAAGCTCTGGAAATCATAAAACGCGCAAAACTTGCCTTTGACGACGCCGGCCCGGAAGCCTGCATGAACTGGCACCTCTACGGCGAAAAAAGGCTTGCGGATAAGTAAACTAAGCCTTTGAAACCTTAAAAACGGTAGGTCCCTGACCAGGAACATCAACAGCAAAGTCAAACTTATCTAAATTTTGTTTTTTTTCCAAGGTTTGCATCATCAAAACCGCTTGCTTAGCTGTTAATGGAGCTTCTTTTGTAAATGCAGGTAAATAAGGTACATCAACCGTAAGGTTCAAATTAAAAGCACCGTCACTGCCAGGTGAAATTTTATCAAAATGAACTCTGGCATCACCGGTAGGTGTGCCGACATCTAACTTAAATGATTTTCCATTAATAATAACTGTATCTCTCAAAACTTGAATAGGTGTATGCCCCTCACCGGCAAGCTCAAACACACAACTCGAACCACGTTTTAAATCAACAACACTCTTTGGTGCTTCCACAAAAGGACCTGTAGGCTCAGCCTCTTTTTGTTCAGCATCTCCAGCCGGTTTTTCATCAGCTGTGTCTTCTGCCGGAGCAGCTTCACTTGCCCCATCTTTTTTAGTCGCAGCAGTTTCTCTTTCAAGTAAGGTCAAATACCTGGGCAAAGAAATTTCGCCACTAACCTTCGCATCAAAACCCGGGTGTTCTTTTACAAAGTCATCCAATTTTGGTAATCCATCCATTTTTTTCTTGAAACTCTCCTCAGAATCAATCCCTTGACCTTTAAGAAGTCCAATATCTGTCACTCCCAGCTTAGTCCCTTTTGGCAAAACTCCGTTATCCACATAAGGCTTCATAGCTTCAGTTAACTTAGATAAAAGTTCATTTTGTTCTTGCTCGACTTCGCTCGAATCAACAGACGCACTTGTTTCACCACCGCTCCATTTTGAAAAAAGCGCAGAGAAAAAAGTTTTAATAGCCGCAGTAATATCACCTTTCATTAAATACTCCAAGGCCATTTGGAAAGGATTTTTATCCGCCTCAGCAGTTGCGTCTGGAGCCGTAGCATCAGTCGCTGCAGGAGTTGTTGTTGCTGGACTCGCTTCTTGTTTATCATCTGGTGAAGTCTTTGGGCTGGCATCTTTATCACCATCCAAAGCCTGCAAAGAAGCATCCAAAGTTTCCTCAGCCTTGCTTGCATCTTGCTTTTGCTCTTCAGCAGCCTTATCAGCCAATTCTTGTTTGGCCTTTTCATCTGCTACAATTTCTTCAGGCGTGCGAGTTTGCTCAGTCGGAGTTACTGGAGCAACCTCAGGTCCAGTATGAGGAGTATTTGGTTTTTCCGGAGTTTGATCACTCATAAATATTTATCATTCCTTTCTCTTATACCAGCAAATTGATTTTGACGAAACAATTCATCCACACTAAATTACTCACATGGCCAAACACAAAAGCTCAAAAAAGCAAAAAACCAATAAATACGACAACCTCTCCAAACCTGAAGCAGAGTTTGACTTCCACGGTCGCGGCTACCTGACAATGCCCCAAGTTCAAAAGCTCGCGGATGATTTTATTCAAGAAGCGCTCAGAAGAGACTTAACAAAAATACTATTCATTACCGGCAAAGGCATTCATTCGGAAGGCGGAATGCCTAAAATAAAACCATTCCTGAGAAAATATCTGCAATCTCATCCCAGAGTCCTTCGCGTTTATGAAGGCCGGCGCGACAGGGGAGGCGAAGGCACCTTGGAAGTGGTTTTGGACTAAACGCTATTCAGACATTGAAACCATAACAACAACAACAATCACAACTATAACAAAGACTAGTAACATCATTTTAAGGTTTGGCTAACGACTTCATTTCTTCCTTAAGTTTCCCAAGCTGCAAATTTCCAACTCCGCCTTGATGTTTGGATTCTTTGAGCATTGCCAAAATATTTTCCTTATCAACACTGATCTTATCCAAATTCGCCCCAACCTCCACATATGCATCTCTAAACGACTGCCCCTCTTTCACTAACTCAAAAGCTTTATGGGCAGCAAAGAGTTCCGGAGTCATCTCCTCTAAAAGCCTATCTTCATTAGGTTTTAATGCGCGAATCACAACAGAAGCAGCCTGCACCGACATATCCGTATACCTCAAAGCTAAAAAAAGCGGTCTTTTAATTTCTTGCCCATCACGATGATATCCTGAAACCTTATTCAAAATGTTCATAGTCATCTCAGCTTTACATGCAATCACAGTAGAAGTCCTACCGCGAATCAGTTCAGCAACGTCCAGATTCTTCTTCTGAGGCATAATTGAAGACCCGGTAGAAACCTCATCCGGAATTGTAAAAAAGTTAAATTCCTGAGTTGTATACAAAAGCAGATCGCTCGCCAATTTATTCAAGCTGAGCATAATTTGCACACACGCTTCAACAACCATTCCCTCAATTTTTCCGCGTGAATTATGACAATAAATCACATTATTTTGCGTTCGTTTAAATCCCAAATCCTTTGAAAGCTGATCCCTGTCAAAATCAAACGGCGACCCATACCCGGCCCCACTTCCTAGTGGATTTTGATCAACCAGCTCATCCAAGATCGAATTTAAAATCTTTACATCATCCATCAAGCTTTCTGCAAAAGCCCCGTACCAAGTTCCAAGAGAAGTTGGCATGGCTTTTTGCATATGAGTGAAACCTGGCATTGGCATAAATTCATATTTGCTGGCGGCATTTAAAAGATCCTCAATCAAAACCAAAGTCACTTTTTTCAAACTCTTCATTCTATCCTTCATATAAAGTCTCATGGTCACCAAAATCTGATCATTACGAGACCTGGCAGTGTGAATTTTCTTCCCAATGCCTTCATAGTTCTCAGTCAGAAAATTCTCAATTTTTGTATGACAATCCTCATCAGAAAGCTCCAAAACAAAATCACCAGCTTCATAAAGTTTCATTATTTCATCTAAGCCTTTCCTCAAAGTCGAAAGCTCCTCATCACTAATAATCCCGTGTCTATTTAACATTTGTCCGTACCCCCAAGATCCCTCAACGTCATAAGGTATCAGTTCCTGATCATACACAATATCGTCCCCCGCATTGTATTGTTCAATCAATGAATCTAGCCTAACTTCACTTTTCTTCTGCCAGATTTTTCTGTGTTTTGACATGAGTGAGGGGATTTATGGGTTAATTTTCATGGTTTTATAGCCATTTTTTGTCGCAATTTCAGCCAGTTTTGCAATGTCATAAAATCTGACTGCACTCGCAAGCATCAAAACCTCTTCAAACATATCACCATTGTCCTCCGGCACAAAAATATCGGAAATATTATCCGTACCAATAGAAACATTCACCCCATGCGCCAAAAGTTCATCAACTTGTGCAATAGAATTATGTACCGGTGCCATTTTTTCCCTATGTTGCTTCATACTAACTGCTGCTTTTGGACAAACCGTTACATTAAACCCGCCAGACACCAATTTCTCATAAATACGTTTTCTGTCCGCCTCTGGCTGACACGCAACGGAAATCGAATGCACAAGCGTAACGCGACCTTCCAACCCGTTTTCAACCGCCGCGTCTAAAAACCATTCAGTATCTTTCTCAAGCGGATTATTCTCTTGATCTATATGCACATCCAAATCCTTTCCCAAATTTTTTGCAACCGAGAAAAGAAAATCCGCATGTTTTCTGTCTCCTCCCTCCATTGCTCTATCTCTTGATGGCAATCCACCAACAACATCACAAACACTGCAGGCTTCTTCAAATAAATCCATTTTGCCTTTATCAAACCCACTCGCATCCTCATTCAAAAACCCTTCAAGCGGATGTGCAACCAGCTGCAAAACAAACTTCCCCTTATATTTTTCACGAACCTTCGCAGCCGCATTCACCACAAGCATTCCCACAATACTATCCGCATCAACATGCGTCCGGCACCCCACAACACCCTGTGAAATAAAATCTTCAATACAATAAGTCAACCTTTCTTGCACCGACTCATCAGTGTGCTTTCTTTTAATATCCCTGTTTATAACCCATTTTTCTTCCATCAAAGCGGAAGCCTGCTCCCAAATTTCTGGAGTCAAAGTATATGCGCGATCCAAATGAGCATGACAATTAGCCATTCCAGGTGTCTTTCTGACCTCATCAAGGAAAAGCTCTTTAAACGGAAATTTCTGAAACACAAGGAAAGGGGTTAATTTTCCCCATTATATTTTCTATATGATGGCTTTGCAACAAAGAATCTGGGGTGGATGATGGGTCTCGAACCCACGACCTTCGGGACCACAACCCGACGCTCTAACCAACTGAGCTACATCCACCATTTGTAGCGCAATTTTAGTTTCTTCTATTTAAAAGAACAAGAAAAAAACATAAAATTAGATAGAAATGAAAAAAGTACTAACATTATTTACTATTCTTTCCCTGATCAGCACTTCATGTAGTAGTGAAAAATCTTTTGCAAAATGCCTTAATACAGCAGGGGCCTCCTTATACGGTGCTTTTTATTGTGAGGCTTGCCAAACTCAAAAATCCATGTTTGCAGATGGGAAATCAGAACTTCCTTATATTGAATGCTCAAAGGACTCTCCCTCTTCAGAATACGAACTCTGTATCGAGCAAAAAATCTACCGATACCCAACCTGGACATTTGAGAACGGCAACAGACTGGAAGGGGTGCAATCCCTTGAAACTTTGAGCAAAGAAACATCCTGCAAACTGCCAAAATAATTTCTTAAAAAAAAGCGAATTTAATCTTTATTATTTTTTAACCATTATCCCTTTTCAGAAAGAATGATAGAGGATCATGATCCTCTATCATTCGCTTCATGGTTAAAAAATAATAAAGATTTAAACAAGGCGAAAATCCCTTGCCGGTTTAATGCAGCTTGGGATTTTCTGGGTGCTGAAGTGGGGAAGACAAGAGTCGAAACCCCTAGAATCCCTCCCAGCGAATTCTCAGAATATAAATCCTGATTGCAATTAGGATTTTGAGAGTAAATTCCTTTGCTCAAAGATAAAAAGTGAACAAAGGCCTCCTATTATAGCAAAAAAACCAATAATGTCAAGCCTTAATTATTCCCGCCTAAATCAAACGGAAAGGATCTGGGAATGGTATTGTCTTACCTCCAATTTGTGCAGCAAAAGTATCAAGAAATTTTGCTTCTCCAATTTCTATAGCCAATTCACTAGCTAATGCATTTCCATATGTACGTGGGGTTGCACTAGGAGCATTGAAATATTGAGTAAACAATTTATCAATATGTCCCTTTACAACATCTCCAAGAGTCATGTCAGTTGTAAGCAACTTATAATTTACATTTATCGGCAAAAACTGACTCTTCTTCATCCAATCTTCTATTAATACATCACAAAGCTTACCCTCATAAGCCACAAAGTCAGCTAATCGAATCAATTTTTTCCTGTATTCAACAATATCAGTTGTATTATCTCTAATAACACCCATTCTCTCCTCAACAGAGCTCTTAAACAGTTCAGGCCACCCCAAATCATGTCTAAACCATTCATTATGAACAATACCTGTATCATAAAGCCATCCATCATCCCAAAATTTCTTCATAAATTCTTTATCTGCGTCATCAAATTCTTTTCTTTCACGCGCTTCAAGCTTGGCTCCCTCATCCAAAAATGCAATTTCAGGTGCCTCCTGATCTTGAGTTGAAAGCTTCCTCCACTCTTCAAAACTCTCAATCCGTCTCACATTCACAATATGCTGAGACCATTCTTTAGTATTCTCACTTGCAACAACGCCATCCCAGTTCGTCAAAGACTTATTCCAATCGTCGGAAATTAAACGAGTAAATTTACTAATATAGAACCGATTATACCTCTCCGCCTCATCTCGAGTAGCGTCATTCTTACCATAATTCATTTTTTCGTAATAAACGTTCAAATAACTCTTCCAAATCCAAGGATTATTGAACAAAAAGTGGTGTTCAAACTCATATTTTCCACTAAGCATTTCAACAAACTCAAACGAAGGAACTTCCCAAGCTTCATCATTATCAATCATATTCCTATTAATTTCCCTGTAAACCTCTCGCAATTGAGCAACATTCTGAGATTGACTTTGAAGTGCTTCAAACCTGGAAATGTCAGCTTCCCATTTAGCAAAAAGGTCATTAATTTCTCTTTCCGGATCTCGACCCGCTTGAGAAGTCAAAAGAGCATCATTAAGCTGCCTTCTCATTTGAGTTCTATAAAGCTCAACATAAGCTTCATATTGCTTAGCCAAACCTAGAGACCACTGTAATTTATCAATTCGTTTGAATAATTTTTCCTGTTTATCGGAAAGCTCAGCTGCTTTTGGAGCAATTAAACCTCCAACAGATTGAATTTCACCCAATCTGTCATAAACAATTGTTGCTGTTTTTTTACCTGGGATATTGATTTCCCCAAAACCAAAAGTATTTTCTTCAGGTATTGTTCTACCCCATTTAGCCTGATATTCAATTGTGATCACCCGGCTACCATCGGCAGGAACGTATTCAGTCTTAGTAATATTGTATTTAACTCCCTCCAACAAATAATCAATATCTTTACCAACTTTTTCCATTACATAAGCATTTTCAGCACTCTTACGAACATCTGCAATTGTCTTGAATGTAGCCATATCTCCGGGTCTTCGTAGTTTCATTCCTTTTTTATTCCTTTCTGGCAAAGCATAAATTTCAAGATCAGAACTTGGAGTAAACAATGTAGCAACATCACTTTGTTTTTCCGCCGGCCTAATATACCAACCCCACTCAGTTCCAACCCTCTCATACTTAACAGTTTGAGGTGCCGGTAGGGCAAATGCCTCATCAAACCTCTTTTTCATGGTAGGTTCAACGTAATTTATACATTTTTGAGCATCTGCTTTATCAGAAATTGTAAATTTCCCACCTTCAACCTTATCAGTCAAAACATATTTGTCATTTTCTTGCTTAAATTCAAAAGGATAACCATTTATATGCACCCACCCACCAGAGAAGGCCTCAACCGTCTCCAAACCGGTCACGCTGTGAGCTTTTAATACAGCTTCAATCTTGTTTTCAAGTTCCAAATCTTCCTTTCCTTTATATGGGTTCTCAGAGTATTCGGGCGAATTTCTATCAGTATAACCATTATCATCAACCTCAGTCGGTTCATGATCATTCGCCATGCGAACTATCACATTAAACATCTGAAAATCTTTCCCTTGTCTTGCATAGTGGTCCTTAAAAAAGTTCAGACCTTCTTGAATAGCAGCTTTATCTTTTCTTTTTGGGTCAACATTGCATTTCTCGTGTGCAATCTGCAGCATTAACGCTTCAAGACCCTCATAAAGTCCGGCAGAATCAATTGCCCTGGCTTGTTCAGCAGTAATTTCACCTGCAGCGAACAAATCTTGTGGATCAATCTCCTTTTCTCCGGCCCTAAAAGCCGAATCGAATGCAGCGGCAACACTTGAAGCTTTTGCTTTACCCAAATGCATCATTGCATCAAACGCATGTCTGCTTTTTGGATTCAATTTTTGAATTTCCGTTTTAAAGCGAGTCATTACCGGGTCATATTCAAAAGTATTTGAATTAAATGCAACCCTGTCTAAAATTGTCCTTCCAGAAGGACTCAGTGCACCAACTAGCATATTTAATCCCCATGCTCCTCCAAGGCCCCAAAGGCCGGTTTTTATCCAACCACGCACATCATCACCAATAAAGTTCGAATCATAAATTGATTTTCCAACAATAAGTACCAATCCTAATCCAACAAGCGTAGTGATTGGTTTTTCCTTTGCTGATTCCATCAAATTATCAAGTCCATCTTGCAAAGTAGATCCAACAATATCCTCTTTATATTCCTCAATATTTTCACTGACCCGTGAAAGCACTTCATATGGTTTCCTCAGATCTTCAGCAATTTCTTTTAACTGCTCATCTGCAATCTTAAATTCCTCACTTTCACGCGGCTCATTAAGAGCAGCAAGCATACGTAATTTCAAATTTGGCTTACTTGCCAAAGCAACCTCAACAGCTTCTTTGCGTCGATTACTATTTGCATCAGCCAAATCGGTTGGCGTAAGACCATTTTTTATGAGTTCTTGAGCAACAAACGAAGCTGTATTCTTTGATTTCAAATAATTCTCAACCTCTTGTTTTAGAGAAACAATATCAATTTCAGGAGTTGGAGCTTCAGGCCGTTTTGCTGATTTTTTAGGTGCAGCTGCCGGTGCATCCACTTTCTCCTCTCTTTTTCTATCTCTTCTCAAATCAGCTTTATATTCTTCCAAAGCTTTATCAAAACTCTTGAGTGGATATTTTTTCTTCCAGTCACTTTTAATATCTTTTAAATGTTCCTCATCAATAGGATTCATAGCTTCACCCTTCTCTCTTTTTTGTCGAATTTCTCGCTCTGCTTCAACATAATCCTGCAAATAATCATTTGCATCTTTTTCACGTTCTTCCTTCCGGCTAAGTTCTTCTCTGTTGTCTTTTACCATTTGTGAGATTTTTTAAATCTTATAATTATAGCAAAAAAGAGAAAAAATTGCAATAGTCTGCTCCTTGATTTACACTGGTGCGGAAAAATAACCATTATTCATGAAAGTTCAAAAAGAAATTCTTCCTAAATCTGAAGTAAAATTAACCGTCGAAATAGACGAAAAAGGTCTTGAAGAATACAAAAAAAAGGCTGTCGAAGCTCTTCAAAATGAAGTAAAAGTTGATGGCTTCAGGAAAGGAAAGATTCCAATGGACGTACTAATTGCAAAAGTTGGGGAACAAGCCTTTATGAGTACAGTAATCGACTTCGCTCTTCAAGAAACATACGAAAAAGCGGTACATAAAGAAAAAATTCACCCTGTTGCATATCCAAAAATCAATATTGTTTCAGACAAACCACTTAAATATGAAGCAACTGTCGCAGTTCTGCCGGAAGTCGAACTGAAAAAAGGTTATGAGAAAATCAAAATAGAAAAACCAAAACTAGAAGTTAAAGAGGAAGAAATTAAAGATGTACTAGAAAACCTCAAAACCAGATCAAAAAAATGGAAAGATGTTGAAAGAGAAGCCAAAAAAGGAGATCGCGTTGAAGTGGATTTTGACGGGTTTGACACAGAGGGAGTGCCTCTAGAAGGAACATCAAGCAAAAATCATCCAGTAGTTTTAGGCGAAAACACGCTCATTCCTGGTTTTGAAGAAGAAATTGTTGGTATGAAAAAAGAGGAAGAAAAGGATTTTAACATAACGTTCCCATCTGATTACCACGCAAAACATTTTCAAAGCAAAAAAGTGAAATTTAAAGTTAAACTTAACCGCATTGAAGAAGGGGAAGAACACAAAATTGATGACGAATTTGCAGCCGAATTAACAGGTGGCAAACATAAAGATCTTAAATCCCTAAAGGAAGAAATTAAAGAAGAGTTAACGCATCAAAAGGAACATGATGTAACGACGAAAGCTGAAAATGATTTCTTGGAAAAACTTGTAGACTTCGTAAAAGTTGATCTACCTGAGGCTTTAGTGGACCGTGAAAAAGAATATCTAAAAAAGCGAATAGAATCGGATTTAGAGAAACGAGGCATCAATTGGGATGATTACGAAAAGATGATGGCAGAAAAAAAGAAAGATTTGAATAAGGAAATGGCAGAGCAGGCAAAAAAACAAATTTTGATACGCCTTGGTCTAGAAAAAATTTATGAAGAGGAAAAAGTAGAAGTTTCAAAAGATGACATAGAAGGAGAAATCAAGCATATGCTTTCACATTATCCAAAAGAATACGAACCAGTTGTACGGGAACAATACAAGGAAGGCACTGAAGGCAGATACCAACTAGAAACCGGACTTAAACTTAAAAAATTAGTGAAAAAATTCACAAAATAAGAGAATTCAGTTGACAGATAAATCTAAAATTGCGCAGCTTCCTGCGCTTTTTTAGTAAAAATAAATAAAAAAATATAAAAAACAGATACAATTACGAATAAAAATATTATTCATGAAACGTAAGATTCACACATTAAGAATAAAAAATATGTTCATAAAAACACTTAAAAATAAGCCAAAATCTAAGAAAAAATATTCAAAAACTTGCCTTCATAAATAAAAAAATATACATTTGATCGCGGATTGGATAAATAATGTATACATGTTAAAACAATTATTCACTTCAAATGCGCGCGTAAAACTGATGACTCTTTTTTTGATAAATCCGGAAAAAGAATACTTTGTACGTGAGCTCACTCGAATGCTTGATGAACAAATTAATTCAGTAAGAAGAGAATTAGATAATCTAAAAAATATTGGTCTCCTAAAAACACACACAAAAAACCGAAAAAAATTCTACACAGTGAATAAAAACTTCACATTTTATTCGGAATTAAGATCAATAATTGTAAAATCCAACAATTCCAGCGAAAGCCTTATAAAAAATATCGCAAAAATGGGATCTTTGGATTTTTTACTTATCTCAGGAGTATTTATGAACAAGGATTCACAAGTGGATTTGCTTGCAGTAGGTGAGGTGGACAAAGAAAAATTAAAAAAATATTTGGACACATTGGAGACACATAGATCAATTAGATTCAGCACACTAAGCACCGAAGACTTTATTTACAGGTTAAAATGTAGAGATAAATTCACTCTGGACTTAATACAAGACCCTGACAATCTAATTGGAGTCAATAAATTAGAAAAACATCTCAAGTGAATTGCTCTTGCAAAAAACTAAATGCATCCGTATATTCGTAAAGCTTAATTTTCAAGAATGTCACAGGAAATACTAAATCACGTTTCATCCGGATCGGTTAAAAAAGTGCCTGATCTAAAACCGGGTTACGCTGTCAAAATTTACCAAAAGATAACTGAAGGTGATAAAGTTCGCACTCAGATATTTCAAGGCTTGGTAATTAAAGTAAGCGCAGGGGAGGGAATAAATAAAACTTTTACGGTCAGAAAAATTGTTGAGGGTGTAGGAGTTGAAAAACTTTTCCCATTTTATTCCCCAAATATTGAAAAAGTTGAACTAATTAAAAAAGGAAAAGTACGAAGATCAAAACTCTACTATATGCGTGACCGTAGCGGTAAATCAGCTCGCTTGCGTGACCAACTATTTAGAGATTTTGAAATGATGGAGCCAGAATTAGAACCTGTAGCTGAGGAAGAAGCAGAAACTCCAGCAGTTGAACCAGAAGCACAAACTGAAGAAACTCCAGATGAAGTAACTTCATCTGAAGAAACTTCAGCACCAGTAGAAGAGGAACCAAAAGACGAAAAAGAAGACAAGTAAAGCCAAAATAAGAACGTTTCATTAGGGTACATATTTCTAGCTTGCTATATTTTTGGCATGAATTTGCCAAAAGGTATTATTGCAGGTTTGGATGAAGCGGGAAGGGGTTCATGGGCCGGCCCGGTTGTTGCCGCAGCCGTAATTATTCCCAAAGGATTGAGGCTACCAGGACTAGCAGATTCAAAAAAACTTACACCTGAAAAAAGAGAGCAACTTTACTCACAAATAACATCCAAATGCCACTTTGGGCTTGGAATCATCCCACATGACTTTATAGACAGCCACGGCCTACTTCATGCAACCTTTAAAGCTTTTGAAATTGCAGTGAACGAATTAAAACTTAAACCTGATCACCTGTTAATTGATGGAAGAGATAGATTCAAATTTGTAGTCCCACATACCTCAATAATCAAAGGCGACCAAAAAATAAAAGCAATTTCAGCAGCCTCAATAGTTGCAAAAGTCGCAAGAGACAAACTTATGCTAAAATATGATCAAAGCTACCCAGGATACGGATTCGCAGAACATAAAGGTTATGGAACTAGTCAGCATCTAAACGCAATTGTTAACATGGGTGTCCTACCCATTCACAGGCAAAGCTATGAACCGCTAATGAAAATCAAATGGTCGCAACAAACATTCTTATAGTCGGAAATTATGGTGCCGGAAACCTGGGAGACGACGCAATTTTTGGAGGAATTGTCGAAGAACTGAAAAAAATTGGTTTTCAAGGGGAAATTTCATTAACTCACGGAGGTTTCAATTCAAGTGAAGACCTATATAAGGGGTACAAAAAAGTCGCGTTCGCACCTACTGGGATACGCAGCCACCTTAAAAAAACAAGAAATGAGGCAAAAAATGCAATAAAAGAAGCAGATCTAATAATTATTGGAGGAGGAGGCCTTTTCATAGACACGGAATCAATAAAAGCACCCATAATTTGGGGTAAACACGCAAAACTTTGCAAGAAGCTTAAAAAACCATATATCTGTTACGGGCAAAGCGTAGGGCCACTTTCATCTAAATTTTCCAAAAAAATTACTTTTTTCACTTTTGCAAACGCAAGAGGCATTCATTTAAGAGACGAAAATTCCAAAGAAATTCTAAAAAAAATGGGCATAAAAAACGAAATAATAGTGGGAACAGACCCTGCTTTATCTTATCTGGAAACAATTAAGTCTAACCACAAAAAAGAGCCAATTTTGGCAGTATCATTGCGTATTTGGAAAAATAAGGTCCAATGGAGCGACTTAATCAAGGAAATAAATACTTTTGCATATTCAAACAAGTTAAAACCAAAGCTGATTGCAATGGATATTCGCAATCAAAAAGAATTAGAAAAACTGAAAAACACTCATATACCTCTATTTATTCCAAAAAGTGTACAAGAAGCATACGAATTCTTCAAAAAATCATCTCTTGCATGCACAATGCGCCTTCACGCAGGAATCTTTTCAATATCCGCTCATACTCCTACCGTCGCCTTATCATACTCTCATAAGGTGGCCTCTCTTTTAAAAAATATGAAAACTGAAGATGGAGTAGCAGTGCAACAAATGTCAGGAAAGCTCGACTTAACAAACAAACTACAAAGCGTAATGCACAAAACTCCAAAACCCAAACTCACTACAGAGAAAAACCTAAGTTTTCTAAAAAAGGCAATTGACCCTCTGGGATAGAATATCCCTGTGTTTGTTTATTCATAACTGAGGCAGCGCCCAAAATAGCCCCCATTTTAGCCGAATCCTCGGTCGAAAGCCCCTTAGATAGTCCGGCAATAACCCCAGCGCGAAAAGCGTCTCCAGCACCAGTAGGATCAGCTACTTTTTCAACAGGAACTGCTGGCACAACAACCGTGTTAGCCTTTTCAAAAATATTTGCACCTTGAGACCCCTTCGTCAAAAAAATCACCGAAACTTTTGATTGAATGGCTTCATAATCTAGCCCACTAATTGAAGTAATTAGCTCCCACTCATAATTATTAACAAACAAACCATCAGTCTTGTCCAAGATATCCAAAATTTCATCTTTTGAAAAACTGTGAATTTGTTGTCCTGGGTCAAAATAAACCTTCAATCCATTTTCCCAGCCTTGAGAGATAGCAGAAATCATAACATCATGATTTTCTGGACCCACCAAAATGATATCACCGGACTCTGCAACTTCAGGTAATGCAAAAACATTTTCATGCGTTGAAATCACTCCAGGTGAAAAAAATGCAATTTGATTCTCATCAAGATCAGTCAACAAATGAGCATTCGCAGTTGGACCAGGAAGTTGCTTCAAAAAATCCGTATTCATGCCGGCATCACGCAGTGAATTCATATATTGGTCACCATCTTCACCAATAACAGTTAAAATATAAGCTTTTACACCCAAAAGACTCAATCCATACGCAATATTTCCGCATGTTCCCCCAAGAAAAGTCTCTTCATTTTCAACAAAAAAAGAAACAGATAATTTTTGAACATGTTCAGCTTTAATGACATCTGAAAATCTCCCATTAAATTGACCTGCATGATCAAAAGCCAGCGAGCCTACTAAAAAGATTTTCATAAATTTGATTGTAAATATTTAGCAACTTCTAAAAGTCCATCAATTGATTCACCACAATCTCCCCAAAACCCATCCAGGATTGAATAACTCATTTCTCGGTTCTTAACATAAAAATCATTAACATCAGTAATTTCAAGTTCACCCCTGGCGGAAGGTTGCAATGTTTTTATCTGATCAAAAACTTCTGCACTGTACAAATAACAACCCGTTACAGCAAAAGAACTCGGTGGAACAGGCGGCTTTTCTAAAATTTCTACCACATTCCCCGCCTCAAATCTTGCAACACCATAATGCTCCGGATTCACTACTTCCTTCAAAAACACATGAGCCTTTTTTTCAGAATTTGAAAATTCATTAAAAGCATCAGACAAGTCATCTTCAAAGACATTATCACCAAGCATGACGGCAAATTTATCCGAATCAATAAAATCTCTAGCTAACCCAAGTGCTTGCGCAATTCCGCCGGCTTCCTCCTGTACTTCATAAGCAAATTTTAAGCCAAATTGACTGCCGCTACCCAAAAGTTCAAGAAAATGTCCAGCATGACCCCGACCTGAAACAATCAGAATTGATTTAATGCCCATCTCCTTCATTTTTAGGATGGGGTAGTAAATCATCGGTTTGTCATAAACCGGTAGCAGATGTTTGTTTGTGACTTTTGTCAGCGGATCGAGCCTTGACCCTGTTCCGCCAGCTAGAATAACTCCTTTCATATGAGCTTAGTGTATACCAATCAATGGTTTCTTGCATCCCTTCTTCAAAGGAAGTTTTGGGAGACCATCCCAATTCGCTTTGAAGCTTAGAAAAATCAATAGCATATCTCTCATCATGCCCTTTTCTATCTTCAACAAATTTTATCAAACTTTCTGGTTTATTTAAAGCATTAACAATTATCTTCGCCACATCAATATTCATTCGCTCTTCGTTCCCGCCAATATTGTAAACTTCACCAATCTTACCTCGTTCTAAAATAGTCAAAATAGCCTCACAATGATCTCTAACAAAGAGCCAATCCCTAACATTTTCACCCTTGCCATAAAGCGGCAAATTTTCACCTAAAAAAGCTTTACTGACAAACAATGGAATAAAATTTTCAGTACTTTGATACGGACCATAATTATTACTGCAACGACTTACAGTAACTGCCAAACCAAAAGTTCTGTAATAAGCCAAAACCAAATGGTCTGAAGCTGCTTTGCTTGCAGAATATGGACTTGAAGGCTTCAATTGTGAATTTTCAGTAAATTTTTCAGTCGAACCTAAACCCAAATCACCATATACCTCATCCGTTGAAATATGATGGAATCTTTTAACTCCAAAATCCTTGGCAGCATCCAATAACACTCTTGTCCCCATTACATTCGTTTCAATAAATACACCAGGATCTTTTATGCTCCTATCCACATGCGACTCAGCAGCAAAATGCACAACTGCATCAAAACTTTCTCTTTCAAAAAGTTCTCTCACATTCTTTTCATCTTCAATTCGACCCAGAGCAAATTTTACGCCCTTTTTCTCCGCATCCGCCAAGTTTTCTCTATGTCCGGAGTAGGTGAGGGCATCCAAAACAACAATCTCATCCTGAGGCCTTGCTTCCAGATGAAAATACACATAATTGGTGCCAATAAACCCCGCTCCTCCTGTAACCAATACTTTCATTTTTACAATGTTTTCATTTTCTTTTCCTGAATCCACGCTTCTAATACATCATGTTCTTCAATCTTAATCTTACCCTTGTATCTAACTCCGCATTCTTGTCCTTTCTCAAGTTCATCAACATCCTCATTCACTAGTTTCAGACCAGCCAATTCACCAATGCCAATCACCACCTTGTCCCTTAGTACTCTCAAATGCGCACCTTTCCTCAGAACTCCATCAGAAATTTTACCACCAACAACCATTTCACCCTTACCAGTAAAGAAAATCTTTTGAACTTTAAACTTACCTAATTCAGTAGTGACAATTTCAGGTTCAAGCATTCCGGAAAGCAGTTTTGTAAGATCATCAATTATCTCATAAATTACATTATAAGTTACAACTTCCACGCGTGCCCTCTCTGCCATTCTTCTAACCTGTGAATTAGCTTCAGTGTGAAAACCAATTACAAGTGACCCTGGGGAAGTTGCAGCCATCATCACATCTGACTCTGTAATAGATCCAACTCCACTATGAATAACCTTTATCGCAACATCATCAGATTTAACTTTAGCAAGTGATTGCTTAATAGCTTCAAGCGAACCATTTGTGTCAGCCTTTAAAATTACTTTCAAAAGTTTCAATGAACCCTCTTTAATCCTATGAAGAATTTCTTGCATTCCCATGCCTGCTTTTATCATCTCTTCCTCTCTGAACAGATCATGAATATGAACCGAACGTTGTCTTGCAGTCTTTTCATCTTTTACAACCTGTAAAATTTGTCCACTTTTAACAGTCTCGCTTAGTCCTGCAAGCTGTGCAGTATCAGATGGGCCAATAGATTCTAATTTTTTCCCAGTATGATCCCTTAACATTTTTACGCGTCCAAATGCCTTACCGACAACAATATTATCAGTAACACTCATAGTCCCAGTATTGATCAAAATAGTCGCCACAGGGCCTAAATTAGGGTCTAAATGCGACTCAACAACAGTGCCCACAGCGGGTCTGTTAGGATTTGCCTTTAGTTCCAACACCTCAGCTACTAACAAAACAGTTTCCAAGAGTTTATCCAATCCCTCTTTTTTGAGGGCAGAAACAGGAACCATTATAGTATCGCCACTCCAATCTTCAGGTTGTAATCCGTGTTCAGCCAATTCCGCTTTAACTCTATCCGGATTTGCACCAGGTTTATCCATTTTATTAATTGCCACAATAACCGGAATGCCGGCCTCCTTTGCATGATTAATAGCTTCAACAGTTTGTGGCATCACACCATCATCAGCAGCGACAACTAAAATTGCTATGTCAGTTGCTCTGGCACCTCTAGCGCGCATTGCAGTGAATGCTTCATGACCAGGTGTGTCCAAAAACGTAATTTTTTCGCCATTTTTTTCAACTTGATATGCTCCAATATGCTGAGTAATTCCACCGGATTCTGTTGATACTACATTTGCATCTCTAATCGCATCCAAAAGGGTTGTTTTGCCGTGATCAACATGACCCATAATTGACACAACCGGAGGTCTCTTTTTGAGGTCGGTTTTTTCATCCTCCGAAAGTAATTTCTCCAAGTTACCAAGGAAAATGTCTTTGGCACTTCCTTCTGTACGCTTTTTCTTCAATGTAAAACCCTGACCATCGGTAATAATTAACGCAGTATCAAAGTCAATAATTTGATTAATATTTGCCAAAATACCATTTTTCATCAAACTCCCAATTAGCATTGCGGCACTTAAACCGGTCTTCTCAGCTAATTCTTTAACAGAAATCGACTCAGGAATTTCAATTACACCAGAAATATTATTAACACCAACAAGCTCAGACGACTTTCTTTTAGATCTATCACCTTTACCGGCACGTTTTTTTCTTTGAGTTTTAACAATTTCACGTTCTCTCTCTTGTTCTGACATCTCTTCATAAATATCAGAAGCACTTTTTTCATTGCGACCAGTAAGCTCATCAATAATCAGATCCGCAACATCATCTTCAATGTCATCATCCGCTTCAAAACCCAAACTTAAAATTTGCGCTTTCATTTCACTTTCCGTGAATCCAAGCTTCTTAGCGAGTTTTGAAATTGCTACAGGCATATTCAATTAAAAATGTGTCAACACTTTAGGCGAAAACAGGTTTAAAGTAAAGAGCTCGCTTACACCTCTTCGCGAATAGGCCTCTCAATTAACAATGTATCAATCTCACCACCACTCTCTCTATCTGTTAACTTATAAACATCCTTATCAATCTTTTTCAGTTCTGACGAAGCAAGATTATAAGTATTCACAGTAGTTTCCAAATGTTTTCCTAATTTTTTAAAGTAATCATCATATGCATGTACATGTTTCCCCAAAACTTCAATTCCTTTCAAAGTTTTTTGCACATTTTCACCCATCTCCAAAGCTTTCAAACCTTGAATTACGGTCTGCAAATATGCAAAAAAGGAGCTGGGGGAGACTAAAATAACTCTTTTTGAAAATGCATATTCAATCAATCCCTGAGTATTCACGCCGCCAACATTATAAATCGTCAAATTATAATAAACTCCCTCTGCAGGAATAAACATAAACGCAAATTCAGTCGTCCCCTCTGAAGGTCGAATATATTTAGCAGTCTCATCAATGCGCCTCTTAACATCTGCTTTGAATTCCTTATCAAGTTGATCTCTACGAATTTTATCATTTTCTTCCATCATCATATTGTACTTTTCAAGCGAAAATTTTGCATCAATTGGGATAATCAAATTGTTAAAGAAAATCGCTGCATCCACAATTTCACCATTCTTCATTTTATATTGCATCTCATAATTTCCAGGTAAAGTGTTAGATAAAAGAGTTTCAAGCGCATATTCACCCAAAATACCTCTTTGTTTTGGATTTTTCAGTATATTCTCCAAACTCTTCATTTGTTCAGCAAACCCCACAACCTGTTTATTTGTCTCCTTTAAATGAGTCAAATCTTTGGTGACCTCTTGAATGATTGCAGCGCTTTGTTTGAATTGATTTTGTAAATCTCTTTTTGTGTCTACCTGTTGATCTCTCATCATTTGTGTAATTTGATTCAATTTTTTTTCAAGTTCTTCGCGACTCTTTCCACCTGAAGATTCAACATCACGTCTGAGTTCAGTGATAAGCTTAAGCATAATATCCATACTTTTCTCATCATTAGGGGTTTTCAATTCCTTAAATTTCGTTGCAACAAAAAAGAAGAGAGAGGCAAATCCAGCCAGCAAAATTCCTACTATCAGAAAGGTGTTCAACATATTGACGGATTAATTGAATGATGTTATAATTATTCGAGTACTTTGAAATCGACGGTGCATTTAGAAAGGAATTTGTTGGAGAGTGAAAAACTTCTCTTCATTGCCATACGTGGGACGCGCTCTCCAACAATTTTCTCTCTGAATGTTCAAATAATAACAAAAAAACCCCCTAAAGTAGAGGGTTTTTTATTTTCAGCAAACTCAATTATTCACTTGGCGCATCATTCTCCAATTCTGGCTCTTGTGACGATTCATTTTTTACTTTTGCCTCATCTTCACTAAGAAGAGACAATCCAATTCTCCTTTCATCTTGATTTACTTCAATCACTTTAGCTTCAACAGTTTGTCCCACTTTCAAGACATCTGAAGGATCAGCGGGATTACCTGGAATTTCTGATGAATGAATGAGCCCATTAATATCATCACTAAGCTCCACAAATGCTCCAAACGGCGCAAGACGAGTAATCTTCGCTTTAACCATTGCATTTAATTTGTAGTTTTTAGCAATTTTTTCCCACGGATCTTCACTTAACTGCTTAACTGATAGGGAAATTTTATCTCCTTCAATACCAATAACCTTAACTTTCATCTTGTCTCCGAGCTTACCAAAATCATTTGGGTTGGTAACATGACCCCATGCAATCTCTGAGATATGCACCAAACCTTCAAGTCCATCAAAAGCCACAAAAATTCCAAACTTCACAATGCCGCTAATTGTTCCTTCAACCACATCTCCAACCTTAAGGTCACCAAGTGTCGCATGTCTTTGATCTGAGTAAGCAGCCTTTTCTGAGAGAATTAATTTCCCGTTTTCTTTATCAATGCTGATAATTTTCACTGTAAACTCGGTCCCTACTAATTTCTGCAATCTTGCTAAAATCTTAGCGCTATCAGCTCCATTAACGCGGGGATAGTGCAACGGCGCAAGTTGAGAAACAGGTATAAATCCTTTTATCCCGTCAATCTCAAGTAATAGTCCACCTTTATTAGCTTCCTTAGGTCGAACTTTAAACGATTCATTTTTTTCATAAGCATTAATGAACTTCTTCCAAGTTTTCTCTTGGCTAGCTCTTCTAAGAGATAAAACAACTAATCCTTCATCGTTCTCAGATTCCAAAACACAAGCAGTGATATTATCACCAGGCTCAAGATTCTTTATTGTCTCACTGGCGTCCCTAGTTTCACGTCCCGCAATAATACCTGTCTGCAGCCCATCAATATCAACCATCACACAGTTTTTCTCAACTGTGATAACAGTTCCTTCAACAAGCTGGCCTGGCTCAGGCACAATAAGCTCTGGTGAGTCCTCCAATAGCTGATCCATTGAAACCAAAGTAGCTGACTTTGTCATAAATAATCGCGCAAACATGTTTTAAATAATACCATGCTCATCTGATTAGCATGTCCGCGTCTTGATAGACCAAACAGAAAAGCATGGCGATTCTACTTGTTCAGATCTAATCTGTAAAGCTATTTTTTAGCTTTGCTTTTCAACTTTTTTTTAAGTTCAATCGTGTCATTCTTCTTGATGATCTGGATGGTATCACCATCTTTAAACTTGCCATCAAGCAAAGCTTCAGCAAGAGGATCTTCAATTAATTCTTGAACTTTTCTTCTAACAGGTCGAGCCCCGTATTCCGGATCCGTACTTAATGTTGCAAGAATATCAAGACCGCTAGTTGTAAGATCAAGTTTAATTTCTCTCTCATGAAGTCTTTCCTGTAAGTCAGAAACATGAATTTTTACGATTTCCTTAATATCAGCATGCGTAAGTGGGCTAAACACAATCACATTATCCAAGCGATTCACAAATTCAGGCCTAAAATGTTTCTTAAATTCTTTCAAAACCTCTTCCTTCCTGTGTGAAAAAGACTCAATAGCCGCATCCATTTCAGTATCAGAAATATTAAATCCAATTGAAGCAGCACTTTCAGTAAGTTTTCTTGCTCCAATATTTGAGGTCATAATGATAATTGTGTTTTTAAAGTCAACTTTTCTGCCTTTACCATCTGTTAACACACCATCTTCAAGTATTTGAAGCAAAATATTGAATACATCTTGATGAGCTTTTTCAATCTCATCAAATAGGACAATTGAATAAGGTTTTCTACGAACAGCCTCTGTTAATTGACCACCTTCTTCATATCCAACATAACCAGCAGTTGTACCAGTTAACCTAGAGGTATTATGGCGCTCCATAAATTCACTCATATCAATTTTTATAAGTGCCTCTTCATCATTATAAATTTCTCTCGCTAAAGTCTTAACCAGCTCAGTTTTACCAACTCCGGTAGGACCCATAAAAATAAACGACGCAATTGGTCTTCTACTTGAAGAAATACCAGTACGTGACCTGCGAATAGCAGTAGCAACAGCTTTAATAGCATTCTCCTGACCAATCACTCGATTCTTTATAATTTTTTCAAGATCTTTCAATTTATCAACATCTTCCTTAACCAGTTTTGTAACAGGTACACCCGTCATTCGTGATATTACAGCAGCAACATCTTCAGAATCAATGCTGCCACGCATTTCTCTTGGAATTTTTATGTGCTTCATATCATCAATTTGCTCCATTAGAACAAGCTCTTCTTGTCTTAAAGAAGCGGCTTTTTCATAATCTTGCATGGATACACATTCTTCCTTTTGTTTTACAATTTTCTTCAATTTGCCCTGTAAATTTTTAATTTCCTTATTTTCAGGTTTAGCTTTCATTGACTTTAAAGATGATGCTTCATCAATTAGGTCAATAGCTTTATCAGGCAAAAATCTATCATTAACATAACGTTTAGAGAGTTTTACAGCTGCCAAGATAGCATCATCATCAATAATTAAATTATGATGATTCTCAAATGATTCCTTAAGACCCCTCAAAATCGCTACGGTGTCCTCTTCAGAAGGCTCATCAACCATAATGGATTGGAATCTTCTTTCCAAAGCAGCATCTTCTTCAATATATTTTCTATATTCATTGGTGGTTGAAGCACCAATAACCTGAACTTTACCGCGTGATAGGGCAGGTTTAAGAATATTGGCAGCATCTAAACTGCCTTCAGCACTTCCTGCACCAATAACTGTATGAAGTTCATCAATAAATAAAATCAAATTTGACTGGCTAGCAGCCTCTTCAAGAATTTGTTTAATTCTTTCTTCAAATTCACCTCTGTATTTTGTTCCAGCCACAACATTCGCCATTGAAAGACTTAAAATCCTGGTATCAAGCATTGAATCAGGCACTTCCTCCTTTACAATTTTTTGAGCAAGTCCCTCAACAACTGCAGTTTTACCAACTCCGGGATCACCAATCAAAACCGGATTATTCTTTGTTTTCCTAAGCAAAATGGCAATACATCTCTCAATTTCCTTGTCACGACCAATAATTGGATCCATTTTCCCGTCTCTAGCTTCCTGAACAATGTCAGTTGTAAAGTAATCAAGAGCCGGAGTAGAGCTTTTTGATCCATCTTTCTCTTTTTTTGGTGTTTTATAAGGTTCAGGTTCATTTTGAACCAATGCCCCTTGAAGTCCATTTAAGAAAAATTCCAATGGATTCATACCTTGTGTAGCAGAAGCACTACCGCCTTCTTGAGCCGGTCCGCCTTGTTTTAATCTGTCAAAAGTTCGTAAAATTTCGGTTTTAATGTCATCTGGAGATATCTTCATATTCTCTAATATCACGGTTGCAGCTGTATTTTCTTGCAATACAAGAGCGAAAAGCAGGTGTTCAGTCCCAACAAACATATGAGTGTTGTCATGAGCTGCTTTAACTGCATCTTCAATAACTTTTTTTGCAAAACCTGAAAGTCCACCAGGATTTTTCCCATTGGACTGAGAAGTTTGAGTACGGCCCACGGTTTTTAGTACAAGATTTACATTTTCAAGGGAAACCCCAAAACTCTGAAGAATTGAAGCGCCCAATGAATTTCTTTGAGATAAAATCCCAATCAAAATATGTTCCGTACCCACATAACTGGTACCGGTCTTCTTAGCAACATCTTGTGCCACAACCAAGGCTTGCTTGGCTTCCTTTGTAAATTTATTGAATCTATCTGAATCAGACATATTTTATTAAATTAATGGTGTCATATCATATTAACAAATTTTCAGACTATTTTCACCTATTACAGTTTGCATGAATTTGAAAATTTATTCTGATATACATCTGTTATAATTCGTCAGATGTGATTGGAGTAATAGAGTCAGCCATTTCTTGCATTATTTCCTCATATTGAGCATCACCACTTAAAGTGTAATATCTGTCTTCAACTTTCACAGTAATTGAAACCGTATTTCCTGATTTTGTACGTCCTACTGAAGTTGTTTTGTTTAAATCTAGACGAATCAAAGCCACAGTATCATCTTCAAGCGGTTCATCTGAGAAATCATATCCATTGCTTCCTCCACTAAAATACCAACTTGATGGGTATAAAATTGAAAATTTGTAGGGATTGCTCTCAAATTCCCTAAATCCACTTGGGACAACCTGAGTTGAAACAATTTCAACTTCTTCATGTTCAATATTTTGTTGAGTGCTATCACTCTCATTACTCACTTCATCATCCTCTTCTGACTGATCCTGATCAACAGGTAAAAGTCTAAATGCCTTTAACATTTCTGCAAATGTATTTAGATTTGTCACTTCTGTGCTTTCTCCTGGGTGATAAAAAGAAATTTCAATTAAATTAGTCCCAGTAGGTACAAAATATATTGTATCTCCACCTAATACTTTGTATTGAACAGCAAACTGATGATCAACACCTACATAACTTAGCTCATTACTAACACCTATTAAATAATCATAATTACTCCTGACATAGTTTCGAATCTCACTGGCCCTATCATCAATAGTATCATCTGAAGTCATTTCAAGACCTGCATCCATTTTTGCAATAATCACATAATCAGCAGCATTTTCAGACTCAGATTCATCTTCTACCAAAGGTGCTACAAGTTTCACTGAATCAGGCAACTCAGTTTTTTCCCAATTACTCGGATAACTAATTGTAAATCCTAAGCTCGAATTTTTATAAGTTACTTGAGTTACCACTTCTTCTTCTTCAGTTGTTTCAGTCGGTTCTGAAATCCTTCTAATTTCAAAAACATTCTTATCAATATCATCAAAAGTCATTACCACTCCATAAGCTTCAATTTCTGAACCTAAATATTCTGGATCATCCAAATCATATCTGTCCGAATAAGCATAATAAATCACCCCGTCGTCATTTTCAAAAAGGTGAGTAATAGTTTTATTTACTTTAATGCCACCAAGAGATTTGATTTCGCCAATTTGGGTGTCATAGTCCTTCGAAGTGGGCTCAATTGGCTCAGCTTGCCCACAACCATAAGCAAACAAACTAAGACCCGTAAGCATAAAAACTGCAAATTTTCTGAATTTCATAAAAAATTAATTAATGCGCATGTAATTATAAACTTTTTTAGTCAATTGTCTACCTCTTGGAGTCCTTTCCAAAAATCCTAGCTGCATCAAATACGGTTCATAAATTTCTTCAATTGTTGATTCTTCTTCATTTGAAGCCGCTGAAATGGTAGAAAGGCCAACCGGTCCACCGCCAAATTTTTCCATAATTGTTTCTAAAAGTTTCCTATCTGTTGCGTCCAAACCAATTTCATCAACTCCCAACATTTTCAGAGTTTCTTCTGTTATCTCATGTGTAATCAAATTTTTTTCATGAATATGCGCAAGATCTCGAACGCGTCGAAGTAACCTGTTAGCAATTCTTGGTGTCCTTCTTGAGCTTTTTGCAAGGCGAACTGTAGCCTCATCCTCAATCTGAATATCCAAAATATTGGCACTTCTTTTAATAATCTTCTCAATATCATTTTCAGAATAAAACTCTAATTTAATAACATTACCAAACCTATCTCTAAAAGGGGAGGATAGGGACGAAAGTTTTGTAGTGGCACCAATCAAAGTAAATTTTGGTAATTTTAACCGCATACTTCTTGCTGAAGGGCCTTTCCCAATCATTAAATCCAAACAAAAATCTTCCATTGCACTATATAAAATTTCTTCAACTTGCGGTCTCAATCTATGCACCTCATCAATAAACAAAACATCTTTTGCTTTTAAATTAGTAAGCAAAGCCGCCAAATCCCCGGGTTTTTCAAGCGCAGGGCCGCTTGTAACACGGATCTGAGCTCCCATCTCTTTAGCCAGAATAAACGCTAAAGTAGTCTTTCCAAGGCCCGGCGACCCATGCAAAAGCACATGATCCATTGGTTCAGCTCTTTTTTTTGCTGCACCCATAAAAACCCTCAAATTATCTTTAATTTCATCCTGTCCAACATATTCTTCAAGAGTTTCAGGTCTTAAAGTATTTTCAGACAGCACGATTTCATCATCAGGAGCCTTTTCCGACTGTTTTACGATAGAACTCACCCCCTCAACTTTTAATTTTTTTTCAATCATAATTATTTTGCGCCCTTCAAATCTAACAAAATCTTCCGTATAATGCGAGCAATCCTTCACGCTTTATGACTGAAACACGCTTTGAATTCCAAGACTTTGTTAGGGTGTTTGCCCTGAATATTGTGCTCTTTGCGGTTTTTTCCTATGCCTTTCAAGCAATTCCCGGCGCCACAGACCTTGTTAACAGCCTTCATCCAGCAGTTTCATTCATTTTTACTTATTTGATCCAATTTGTAGTTCTGTTTTTCCCCCTCTGGATTTTTGTAATTGAAAAATACAGCGCCAATTTAAGCGACTTTGGTTTAGTAAAAGTATCCTGGAAAAAAGTAATTCTAACAATCATTTTAAGCTATATTTCATACCTGTTAATAGCCTACTTGATCACTTTTTTCTTTTTCAGCCAAAACGTAGATCTTCCCGGCTATCAGCAACAAGACTCTTACATCCCACTTTTCGGCACCGACACTCTAGGTTTCACAGTTGCAGTATTAGTAATAGTATTCATAGCTCCAATAATTGAAGAATTTTTCTTCCGTGGATTTGTTTACCGAGTTTTCACAAAAACCTGGCCCATATGGTTTGGATCAATAATGACGGCAATTCTTTTTTCACTTATTCATTTTCAATTTGACTCTTTTCTGCCAATTCTCCTTCTGGGCATTTTTCTCAACTACACTTACCAACGAACAGGTTCAATCTGGACCTCGATTGGTTTTCACGCCTTAAACAATGCCATTGCATTTGGACTGGATGTCTACATATATTTCCATCCCGAATTATTAAAAGATCTTGAGCTGATCACCGGATTGCTTTACAACATACATATGCCCTGGTAGCTCAGTGGATAGAGCAGTAGCCTTCTAAGCTATTGGCCGTAGGTTCGATTCCTGCCCAGGGCACCATAAAAAAACCCGCTTCGCTGGTTTTTTTATGGTGCGTTTGCGCAGCAAACAAGCGAATCAACTACAGAAGTAGGAAGCTGCGAATTGTCAAAATTTGTAGTCGCAAAAACAAGAATCGCGGTAAGCGAGCCAAACCAAATGAGTATAAATTTCCCTAACTTCCCCATAAACTTGAAAGTTCTACAAAATGTTATCAAACAGTAAAACCCACGTCAATTTAACACTTGCAACGGACCACACGCCAACGAAGCTTATTTTATCCACTCCTCACACCCCATCATCATTCCAAATTGAGTGTTCATTTTACAATTTTTGCCACACTCATAAGAGTAATATGTGTTACTTCCTGCTTTATCTATAACCCAATCTCTACATTGATCAACACTATTAAAGCCAGATTTTTCTAGAATATTAGTTACTCCCGTTTCTTGATTCACAGGGTAGTAGAATGCAGTCCATTCATCACTAGTTTTGCATGCTGTGAAACTAATAACAGTAACCAAAAAAATAATAATTTTTTTCATAAAGAAAATTTAAATTTTATATAGTAGTAATTTAAATTGGTGATATCATCATATCACAGCTACTGGTCGTCGGCTAACACAACAAAATCTTAGTCCGAACGGTCGAAAATGGCTAAAATAAGCCAAAAATGGCACCTCAAAAAGGTGGAAGCAACCTTCTAAGCTATTGGTCGTAGGTTCGAAGCTCAAGCGAAGTGAGGGAAGTGTGGGAGCTTGCTCACGCATTTTCGAACAAGCGCAGAGTGCACCGAGCGCAAGCGAGGTATTCCTGCCCAGGGCACCATATAAAAAAGACCATCTACTCAGACGGCCTTTTTTATTATCAGTAAAGATGATTATTGTGTAATCAATACTTTCGGTCCAGAAAGTGTAGAAGAATTATTAACAAATCCTATATAATGATTCCCATCACCAAACACATTCCATGGCGCAAGAGAACGATCATATACTGCTTCAATTTCAGTTGTATGACCTGTTTTAAAAGCCCCTTGAACAATGTCGGCTTCCAAAATAAGTCTTCTGTTCTGATTAGCATACAAGAAGAAATCATTAGTGAAAGAAATCTTATCAATTATACTACCTGGATAAGGATAGTATGTGCTGCCAATCTGTTCACCTGAGATGGCATCTGTTAGGCGAAAGCTACTTACATAATCACGTAATGGAAGAGATGTTTTAACACCATCACGATAAAGATTGATCGTATATGGAACCTGATCGACTTTAAGATCAACATCAGATTTAAACGTTAAACGTATCAATTTCACACCTTGTGTGGATTGAGTAACCTGTGTGGCAAGTCTTTCATTGTTATAGTCCCAAATTTGTAAATGAGTTAATTGATCACTTACAATTGTACCAGTTGCTGCATCTGGAACTGCTCCTGAACCTGAATCAGCAACATTTTGCAGATTACCCTGCAAAGAAGTTGTACCTCCTGAAAGTGCAACTGCACCAACAACCCCAGCTACAACAACAAGGGCTAGAAGTATAAGAAGTTTTTTATTTTTCATATAAGGTTTAGAAAGAATAAATCAGATAATTATAACATATAATAAGCCGAATAGCAAGAGAGCAAGAAAACGAATATTATAATTTTCCTGTAACAAAACCCACAAAATCGCATTGTATAAGTGATTAACCTCTTTTATGACAAGAACACAGCAAAGTTTATTAGCCCTGAGCATAGGATTCACATTTCTATTCGCACTGGTTTTCGTTTCAATTCAAAGCATTCAGCTGGTTAAAGCAAATATAGTCGCAGAGTACATTGATGAAAACAAAGCCAAGTGATAGCATGTGGTTGAAGTTATATTCTCCATGCGCTTAAAGAAATTTCTTCCAAAAAGAAATCCCTGGTCACACAAAGGCCAATACGGCTCTGTTTTAATAGTTGCGGGAAGTGAAAAATACACAGGTTCACCAATTTTCAATGGTCTCGCAGCTCTTCGTTCAGGTTCAGATTTGGCAACTCTAATAGGCCACTCAAGAGCAATGGAAGCCGCCACCTCAACTTCACCGGATCTAATCACAATTCCTCTTTGTGGCGAATTAAAACCAAGCGACACAAAAAATATCCTTTCAATTCAAAAAGATTACGACATACTAATTATTGGGGGAGGTTTAGCGCGAAGCAAAGACACTTATGAAGCCATTAGAAAGCTCATAAAAGGCACAAAATTACCCATTGTGATTGATGCAGAAGCAATAAGAGCTGTAGGCAAAAGCCCCATCGACCTTCTTAAAAATAAAAAAGCAATTTTAACTCCTCACGAAGATGAATTTTTTGCATTAACAGGAGAAAGAGTAAGCTGTCATATGGACACCAGAAAGAAAAAAGTGAAAAAATGGGCCAAAAAACTGGGAGTTACAATACTATTAAAAGGCCATATAGATATTATTTCAGACGGCATCACAGTTCATGAAAACCGCACCGGCTCAGTCTACATGACTAAAGGCGGCTTTGGTGACATCCTATCAGGTATTTGCGGTTCATTCCTGGCAACAGGAATTTCTCCATATGAAGCAGCCAAAGCCGCAGCATACATCTGTGGAAAAGCAGGGGAGGAAGCATCCAAAAGATACGGCCCTGGAGTTTTGGCCTCAGATGCAATTACATTTATTCCTATCGCAGGCTAACTTGTAGGCAAATCGTCACTATACTGATCCGCGTTGTTTTGGATCATAATTAGTAACCTGTAAATTAACTCAGCAACCTCGCTTCTATCCATTGGCGAACTTGGGTTGAAGTAATTTCCTTCAACAGGGAAAAGATTCTTTTCTTTTGCGTAATTTACATAAGCTGCATACCAAGAAAGCGTGTTTACATCCTCATATGGAGCTTCAGTAATAATAGGATCAATTTCAAGATCAATTGTAGAGAACAACATCTTCAAGAATTCCACTCTGTTTACACCTTGTGACGGTTTAAAAGTTCCGTCTGAATAACCCTCAACAATCCCAAGAGATTGAGCAGTAGCAATAAACGGAGCATACCACTCAGTGGAAACAGTGTCTCGGAAATATAAATTAGCATTATCAACCAAATCCTTATCCATACCGCTAAAAATAAACTTCAAAGCTTCAACTCTTGTAACTGTTTTAGTTGGCTGAAAAGTTCCATCTGGATAACCCTGGACAGTACCTTTTTTGAAAAGATAACTTACAGCAGTATAATTTTCATCAGCTCTACTTAAATCCGTGAACAACTTAGCGTGCATTAATTTACTCTCAGCCCTAGCACGACCGTACAAGGCCAAAATAACAACATCTTCATCGCTGTCTCCATAAAAGTCCACCTCAGCAACTCCGTTTTTAAAGTCCGCAGCTGTTAGAACATCTTTAGAGAATACGCCGCTTCCTTGAATTGTACTAAGTTCAATATTTCCTGCAGAGTTAAATATCGGCGTTGGATTTCCATTTGCATCCAAAGCCTGAACAATTACGCTCTCAGCAACTCTTGGAGTAAATAATCCATCAACAGTCACTCCAAAACGTGCAAAAGGCTGAACACTAGAAATTAATGAAATGAAATCAGATTCAAAATGCTTATTTGCAATATCAAAATTTAATCTAACTTGACCTTCTCTCTCAGCATACAAATAAAGCTCAGCCTTACCATTCTTAAAGTCATTTTTGGTTAAGAAATTTCTATTTAATTTTGCAATCTCACCGTCATTCAAACTTACTGAAATTTCACCATCAAAATTTGGCACACTAATTGTATTCCCAGCAGCATCAAGCAAACTTATATAAACCGTTTCATTATTACTCAATAAAACAAACTCAGAACTCTTTATAGAAATATCACTGAAATCAACATTCACAACAACTGCAGGCGTCTCAGTTGATTCAATTACTTCACTAATAGGCTGTTCAACAGCAGGTAGTGTGACTACGGGTGGTGTAACAATTTCGGTAGTATCAGTAGTCGTTGAAGTGGAATTATTTGTCACAACTTCAATCACACTACCATTTAAATTATCCTGGACCCATTTCATTGGGTCATAAGTATATTTATAAACGTTATCACGGCCCAAACCGGAGCTTACAGCGTCCCAAAATGTATAACCCGCCTTTGTGGCTTCAGCAGTAGTAAAAGGCCAATAAGGGTTCCACGGGGCTTCAGAATTGTCTAATTGAAAATGTAAATGTGGAGTCGTTGCCGTTCCACTATCACCAACTTCACCAATTACCTGTCCTTTTCTCACAATATCACCCTGTGAAACATAAATTTTTGAAAGATGCGAATAACTTGAAAGCAGATCGGTTGTTGTCGTCCTTGACCCAGGCTTTGGTACATTCTGATGTTCAATCACAATGTGGTTCCCAAATCCGGTTGATTGAAAAGTGGATTTTGTAACTATACCATTAGCAATTGCATAAACAGGCGTGCCATATAAACATTTAATATCCACTGCAGGGTGACTACCACTTCCAATACCCAAATCACCAAAAGCATAACTACCGGCATACGGAACTGAAAAAGTAATTTTTGTATTCCTAATTACATCATCTGAAGCTTTCCCCCAAACTAAACTAGAAGAAGGATATACAAAATAATCATTTCTATATTCCGGTAAAGCTTCCAGTTTTGAACTTGGAAAATCATGATAATTCATTTTTTGCTCAGCACTTGTAGCATGTGTCCAATCCGGAACATTCTGAATAGGTAAAACAGTTCCATCAAAGGGGTCATGTTTAGGGTAATTCAGTAAAGAGGTTCGGATCACATTTTCGTTTATATTTAACGTAAAAGTGGAAACGGCTAACAAAGTAATAATAACAATCCATTCTCGGAGATGGCTATTACCCATAATTTTTTTTAGAATTTTCATCTGATTCAGCTTGAAAATTAAATCTTGTAATTATACACTCTTTTTGAGAATTTATCAAGTATGAACTATATTTCACAAAACCCTACAGAGACCCACAATTTGGCCAATCAATTGCTAAAGCAATTCCCACATCTAAGCATCTGGCTTATTTATGGTGATCTTGCAGCAGGTAAAACAACATTAGTAAAAGGATTGGGTGATTCTCTAAATATCAACCCAAAAAAAATAAAAAGTCCAACCTTCACTTTGGTCTCTGAATTCCCAAATCTCATTCACTACGACCTCTACAGATTAAGCGAACTAGACGAAACTCTTCAAAGTCAAATTGAAGAACATTTAAAAAGCCCAAAACTAACCGTTATTGAATGGCCGGAATTGATTGAAGAACAAGTCGAAAGTCCGCACTTAAAAATCCGCATTGCTCATCTAGGAAAGGATCAAAGAGAATTTATTATTGAAGAATATTAATCTTCTTCTTTAGTAGCTAAATAATGCTCAGGCATCTTTAAAAGTTGTCTGCCATTTTCAATTTCTTCTCTCTTATATGCAATCATGCTCTTCATATAAATTCTATTAGCAATAATTGAATTCAAAGCAGCACGAGTCTGCGGACCAACATACCCGGCACCTCTATCTTCCATTGTCTCAACTAGTCCTTTTGTTTGCTGGAATTTAAAGACTGCATGCTCAGTTACTTCATCAAAAACACCATTTGGTTCAATTCTAAGCAGTCCAAGATTTCTCAATTCTTGCTGTAATGCTTTTACATCATCTCCGTTATCACCAATTTCCAACGCCCTGCTAAACTCAGGAAATGAATCAGTTAAGTCCGTGTGTTTAGCCATCAATGTCCTACCTTTTCTTAGCATAACAGCTTCTTCAGACTGTCCGGTTTGAATAATTTCTTCAAATTTTCTCCTGGTATTTGGTCCAAAATGTCCTGCACCCAAATCATCCGGACTGCTTACAATGTCATAATCTAATTGAAACTCAAAAATTGCTTGTGCTGTAGCACTACCATAAAAACCATTCACTTCTTCAATAAAATAACCCCACTTTGCAAGATATTCCTGCATTTCTTTAACATTTTCATTTTCAGTTCCATAATAGATGTCATATGGGAAAGTTAGGGTTGGATATACAATGTTCTGTGCAATTTTTTCAGCTTCAATAAATTCGTCAAAATAAACTTGTTCTTTGACTTCGGGAGCAATTCCATAAACGGTAACCTGCACAGTTCTTTTCCCCCAAGCAAGAGCACGTTTTAATCCTTCGTCACCTTCACCAAACCAAATATCCAATCTATCATATTGATTTCCTCTTTCACCTGCAGATTTAATAGCACCACCTCTGTCATATACAGCTACAAAACCAATCCCAGGTATATGCATTTTAGTACCGAATAGATAAGTGGAGGGTGCGGCAACCATTCCCGGATAAACATCAACACCAGAAGCACCGTGGATACCTCCGCCATTCAAACGAATATCTCCTTCATAGCTTCCAGTTACATAGTAATCCTGACCTAGTTTTGGTGAATAGTAACCAGTAATAATAAAATTTTGCACATAAAAATCCTGCACAACTTCAGGTGCCGGCTCGGTTGTTGAATAAAAATTTTCTTCCGCAATGGCATAAGGAACCGCTAATGGTACCAACACCTGAGAAAGGATACATAATGCAATTGAAATTGCAGATAGTCTTTTAATCATTTTTGTTTTTATTTTTTTATCATATTATTATAGCAAAAAAAGCGCTCTCGCGCCTCTCTATACACTTGACAAAATAATCAACTAAAAGTCTTAAAAAACCGTACCAAGTCTTCTGAAAATCTCTCTTTCAATAAATTCTCTATCTTTCCCGTACTTGAGTCTTGAAAGTTGTTTATATGCTCCCGCAGCTTCCTTGTCACCAGCATCAATATACGGATTTACAGGTATAATACTGAATGGTTTTGACGGCTGAGTGTCAATTGAAAGCTTCATCACAGCTTTATATTTATCAATATTGATAAGGTCTTGATCACTAAATACCGGGGCCATTTCCTTTGCCATATATTCAGCATCTTGAGCGCCTATTTTATAACACATTATTGAACCAACGTTACCAAACACTGCATCTTTTAAATTCACAGAACCAGCACCTTTTCTCCCTCCTTCACTTTCAAGCTGAGCCAAATATTGATGAGCCATATTTAACGAAAGTCTATACTTTCTAGCTTCTGAAAGAATTGACTCAATTGAATCAGTAACATAGTTTTGAAACTCATCAATATATAGGAAGAAATCCTTTCTATCTTCTTTTGCCATTCTTTGCCGTCTCAAAGCAGCTACTTGAATTTTTTGTACAATAATCATACCGAGTAGCTTCGAATTGATATCTCCAGTTTCACCTTTAGAAAGATTCATAAGTAAAATTTTCCCTTCTTGCATTGCTTTAGAAAAATCAAAAGCAGACTTTGTTTGACCAATAATATTTCTCATCATGCCGTTAGTAACAAACTGTCCAAATTTTGAAGCAAAATATGGAATCATTTCCTGTTTTTCTCTAGCTCCGGTTTTTGCCATCTGATGTTCCCAGAATGATTTTACAATTGGATTCTGAACATCTTTTGTTTTCTCTCTCTGAAAATCATCATCAGTGAAAAGTCTTACAATGTCAGTTAAAGCCCCTCCTTCACTAGACTCCATCAAAGTTAAACATCCATTTCTAAAGTAATCCTGAATTCTAGGGCCAAAAATTTCTTCATCAAAAAGCTTAATCATAATATTCATTGCATCCAAAGCAATCATATCTCTTTCTTCAGGAGTCTCAGATTCCAGTAAATTCAAGCCCATTGGCCTCTCTAAATCTCCTGGATTAAAATAAATCACATCATCCGCTCTCTCACGTGGGATAAAAGGCAAAATATCATCAATTAATTGGCCATGCGGGTCAACCACGCAAAGTCCCTTCCCATTCTTAAAATCTTGCCTGATCATCACCTGCAAAATTGAGGACTTACCAGTACCAGTTTGTCCAATTACGTAAAAATGTCTAAATCTATCCTCATTTTTTAGGCGTACTTCTTTTTTCTCACCTCTATAAATATTGTAACCCAATAAAATACCTTCAGTTGGTAAATTTGACGGGGCAGGGGCAATTTTATAATTCTGCCAATTAATTGTTGGAGCTTTATTGAATCTGATATTTGGCAAATGAAACAAGCTTGCTAATTCTTCAGAAGATAAAATCATTTTTCTATTCCACATGTGCCACGGCCTCTTCAAATTCCTCAAAAGAAAATTGCGAATAAAATTACCCAACTGTCTGTCTCTTACGGTCAAAGCATTATTGTCTGTGGTCGCATACTGGGCAAAAGAGCTTTTCATTCCGGTTAAAATTGATTTAGCAGTATTCTGAGAATCAGAAACCGCTACTAATCGAATCAGACTTTCATAACCAAGTTGAGTGTTTTTTTCCTCAATCGCTTTTACCTGTTCTTCAACCGCTGGCGTTGTTTTACTCATTGGCGAATCAGAAGAATTCGGAGAAGAGTCACCTCTGAATAAAATACTTAACATATCTCCTATCCAAATAAACGGATTAATATTTGAAAAAAATCCGTTACTTTTATCATCAAGAATATTTTTTGCCACTTTTCTACCTTTTGCTTGCCATCCGGGTTTTGGAGGCTTAATCATAACTTGAATAGCAGCAGACTCATGCTCTTTAAGTTTAGATAAAACATTTGTAATATTATTTAATGGATCTGCTTCCATTCTTTGATACGTCCGAATTGGGAATGAATAGTTTTTTGCAATATGTAAAAAACAAAAAGCAGTTTTTGAATTTTTCCTAAACAAATTGTAATCTGGCACTTCTTCCACAAAACAATCTGGATAGAAAGAAGTAACTGTCTTCTCAATTAATGAAACCAAGGGGTAGGGGACAATAACATAAAAATCAATCAGATTGTCCTGAACCACATACTCAAAAGACATAAAGTCTTGACCCCTGAAATGCCTAGAAAATCTACTATTTTCAATTGCTCCGAGTGAATCAAACAGTTGTTTCATTACACCAACTTGAATTTTGAAATCACTCTGGGTGCCCAAAGCCTCTGTATCTTTTTCTTTATCTTCTTTAGATTCCTTCCTCGGCACCATTATTTTCAAAAAAGTCATACTGAGACATCTCTGCCTATTTCGCAGATATCTATTTAAAGCTATTGCCCCTATGACCAAGGCAATAACACCAATCAGAATCAAAATTGCGTAGAGTACCATCATGTTAACCAGAGGTTCTGCACTACATTATCATATTTTACCCGACTAAAAGAAGAAAAGTTTATATTGTTGATATTAGTCTTATGTCTTTCTTCTCAGCAAACAAACCAGCTCCATTTGGATCCGCAGTCTGAATATGTAATTCACCCTCCACTCTAATCTTTTCACCATTCATATTCATCAAAAATTCGTCATCAGTGGAATCCAAAACATGAATACCAATTCGTTTTTGACCATATTCTTCGGTATCAATTAAAAATCCATAAGGAGATCTGTTCGACTCCTGGTAATCCAGTGTCCCTTCACAAATAATATTGTAAACAACACCACCCTGTCTTTTATTCTCAAGCGAATCAATTGGCGTATATATATAATCAAAATAATCGCTACAATCTGTGATTTCGTAAGAAGTAAAA
>JAHIVE010000006.1 GCA_018816805.1 Patescibacteria group bacterium
ATTGGTGCCGGCTCTGGCATTGGCGCTGGCTCTGGCATTGGCGCTGGTTCAGGCATTGGCGCTGGTTCAGGCATTGGTGCTGGCTCTGGCATTGGCGCTGGTTCAGGCATTGGTGCTGGTTCAGGCATTGGCGCAGGCTCAGGCATTGGTGCTGGTTCAGGCATTGGCGCAGGCTCTGCGGGTGTAATTGGTGTTGGTTCCGGAATTGGCGGTGCTGAAACCGGTTCCGGAGTTGGTGCGCTCATTGGTTCAGCTGGTGTCTCTGTTGGAGTAGCAACTGGAGCTGTAACATTACATTGAGGGCAAGTTGCGGGGTCTCCGCCGTGAGGACAAGTTGCTCCAGCTGGAGGTCCTGCTGGTGCGGCGTCGTCTTCATGTTTTCCAAATCCTAGGAATCCCATAATTGACGTGGTTAGTAATATTAAACGCTTTGCATTCTAAGCCATTTTTGTGAAATACCCAACTACTTTTTTTCAATTAAAGGTGGGTCTGTAGCTATTTTTATGGTGCGGCCCAATTCTATTTTTGAATTTTCCAGGGAAAAGTTTGCAATGACCGGGATTTTTTCTTCTCTTGCGATTATTGCAAGGTGTGAGAGCATGCTGCCGTTTTCTGAGAGGATGGCGTCAATACGGTAAAAATATTTTGTGAGGGAGGGCTCCAGGTTCTTGGTGTAGAGGATACATTTGCCTTTGTGATCTTCTAACATTTTTTCGGTTAAAATGGGGCCCTGGGCTGTGCCGGGGGAAAGGGTTTTTAGTTCGAATTGTTTTTCTATGGGTCTGTTTGAAAGTAGACTTGGAAAATTGAAGGAAGAGAAGGCATCAAAATCTTTTTTGCGTTTTTTGCATTCGGTTTCTATTGGGGCTGAAAAAAGTTCATCCAATGTGGCCCAGTAGATTAATTTTTTTTGTTCGAAATTTGAGGCGAGGTTGTTTAGAAGTTTTCTTAGGATGCTTATGTTTTTAACAACAAGCCAACGGCTCATTTCACGCAAGTGATTTAGTGTTATGGCGTCTTTTATGGGGTTTTTGAGGGTTTCTTTGCGGAGTGAAGAAAGCGAATCCCACCAAGAGTTGAGAGAAGAATTGTGGGGAGTTTTTGAAGTTTTGAAAACAAAAGGCGATTCGTCCGAAACGTCCAAGCTGTTTCCTATAAGGTGCTTTGGATTGAAGTTTGTTTGAAAGTCCAGGTTGGGTTTAAGGAAGGTTTCGCCACTGACTAGGATTTCTGAGATTTTGTTTTTGTCAGTGAAGAGGACTTTTTCAAGGTGATTGAAGGCTTTACCAGTTAGGAGGTTTACTTCAAACACCAGTTCGTAAGTTTCCAGGAAGTGTCTGAGGAAGTCTTGAAGAGTGGTGGGTTCAGTTGGGTTTGCAAGCTGGGTTTTGAGTTGGTCAAGGAGAGTTGGGACGTTATTGAGGTTTAGTTTGGTGAGTTGTACGGCATTTTTAATTGAAGTCCAAAGTCCTTTCAGGCTGGCGATTTTTGGGACCAGGTTTGGGCTTTTTAGATATGAGTAGGCTGGCATTAGGGTTTTTAATTCTTCTTCGCGGTTTGCGTAGAGTTCGTTGCCGATTATTTTGAGTAGATTTTTTTCAGAATATTTTATGCCGTACTTGGCGTAGACTTTTTGGATGGGGCCGTTTGCTTTGTAAATAAGGTCCAGAATGTCTTGAGTAACTTGGCAGGGGCGTGCAGCTATTTCTGCGATTTCAGTTTTCTCGTAATAGAAGGGGTGGGTTTTTGGAAGTTTTTTATCCAGGTAGAGTGATTCTTGGTAATTTTGCGCATCTAGAGTGGTGATTGGCCGGGCTTGGAGGAAATACCAGACGCCGTCTTTTATGCAGAATTCTATGTCTTGGGGGAAGTCGAAATGCTGCTCAATTTTTTTGAATGCATGGATTGCTTTTGGAAGGTTTGGGAGAGCTTGGCCTACTTCTTGGTGCCAATAAAGTTCAATTTTTTCAGGTTTGATGCGGCCGCTCACCAGTTCTTCGCCAATGCCGCGGTGGTATTCAATTACCATTTCACGACCGTTAATTGGGTTTCTGGTGAAACAGACGCCAGAGTAGTCAGGGGAGATGAATTCTTGAATTAGGACTGAGAAAAGCGAGAGGTCGCCTTTTAGGACTTCTTTTGCATCTTCAATTACTGCTTTAATTGCTTTTGGCAGATCTTCCGGCTTTACGTCCAGCACGGTTTTGAATTGGCCGGCGAATGATTTTTCTTTGGAGTCTTCAATGAGGGCGCTAGAGCGCACGGCGTAAGATTTTGCGTTTAGTTCTTGGTCAATTTTTTTTGCGACTTCATCAGCTTCGGCAATTTTGTCCGCAGGGATATAACTGAAAGAGGGGACTTTAAGTTCCAGTTTTTGGAGTTCTACTAGGTTTTTGGTTTTTGGGCCAATTAGTATTCCCATGGTTTGTTGTATCTTCCAATGAATGTGTAGCCTCTGGATTCCAGTTCAACGCCGGTGATTTTTGCGTCAAAACAGTTTACGTACTCATCACAAACGGTTATGACCGTGCTGCCCGGAGGTACTTGATTGAAGGCGTCTTCGTAGTCGACGGAAGGGATGTACATGGTTGGAATGTTTACACTGCCTTCAATGTGATATGAGTCATACACCCAAGGTTCACGCGTGTCTACTAAGACGACTCCGTCTTTGACGTAATTTCTAACTTGGTTGGTACTGTAGATGACTTTGTATCTGTCTTCAGAGTATTGTTGACTGAAGTTGATGTTGCCTTCCCAAGCTCCGCCGTATGCGACCCAGTCGCTTGCGCCTCCTTTAAGGTAAACCGCAACTATATTTTTGGTTCGTAAAAATTCAGCAACTTCTTGTCCACGAATGCCGGACCAGCAGAATACAAATACGGTTTTGTCTTCCGGCAATTCAATCCATTTGCCAGCCTGGAGGTCCGCGTAGCGAATATGCAGTGCGCCGGGGAAGTGGCCGTTGTTGTATTCAAGGTTTTCACGTGCGTCCAGGACAATATAGTCGCTTCTGCCGCTATTTAGAATTGCGTCAAAGTCTTCATTGGTAATTGAGAGAGGGACGTCGGAGTTTTGTTGAAAGTATGGGTTTATGGCAACAGTGTTGGTTGCGGTAACGGTGCCGTTCATTTCCGAGACGGTTCCTTCACTTAAAATGCGAACGAGCGAACTGGCGACTCTTACAGGTTCTTCGTTCTCAAAGGCCACGGTCATGAGAGTTCCGTAGCGAGTGTATTTGTCGCCTTCATAAAGTGTGAGTTCAAGAGAGCAGGTGCGGTCATCAATTATGGTGAGTTTGTCCAGGGTGATTCCAGTTGTGTCTATGTACCAGTATTTGAAGGTGGAGAGGCTGGTGGATTTTTTTGAGATTGAGTAAGCGTAGTCCAGGTCTCCGCGAGCGATTGCGCCGTAGTAGTCTTCAGCAAATTGAGCTAGTGGTTCGTCTTTTAGGCTAGGGTCAATGTTTGAAATGAATGGATTTTCTGCCGTTGGAATTTGGTTTGGAGTTGAACCAAGAGCTAATAAATTCAATGAATTATCTGCGGGTTTGACTTTTGGAAGTGGTCTTTCTTGGTCGAGCTGGGCGTATTGCTCGCTTTCTTTAAGCCATTTGTTGTATTCAAGATTTTGTTTGATTTGTCCGTATCCAAGTGCCACTCCTCCGGAAACGAGCAGTGCCAAAATTACAGAAAATGCAATAAAGGAGGGCCTGTGGTTTCTAATTAAGGCCCATTTGGTTTTTAGGTAGTTGAAGGTAATTGAGAAGGCCGCTGATGCAAAAAGGATTGCAACGCCAAAAACTTGAATGAGTGAGGAGCCAATATTAAAAATAAAGTCCGGAGGTGGGACGGCGAGTGCGGTTTGTGTGAAAAAAAGTGTGATGAATAGCGCGCCGGCTAAGAGGGCAGGGAGTCTTTTTTGGGGTTGCTGTGCCATTTTTTTTGATGAGTTTCAGATGGGGTTATCTTATAGGATTTTTTTGGTTTGGTGGAGGGGAGTTTTGGTTTTTTATGTGGGTTTTGGATGATGAGGTGAGTACACACTCACTGTGGATTTTGTCCAGTTGAAATAGGTGTTTGGGGCTGGTGGACGCGGGTTTTGGGGGTATAATTAAAAAACCCTCTTACCCCGGTTAACATGAATTCGAAACAGAAAATTCTCAATGAAAAATTTACAACCGCCGGTAAGAAAGCTTTAGAGTGGCGGCGGGTGTGTGAATTGTTACTTCCTGAAATTGAAAGGGAGGAAGTTTGGCGTGTTTGTGGTTTTCCCGGTGTCTATGAATACGCGGCAAAGAAAGCAGGGATGAGTAAAAATAAGGTTAGGGAGTGTTTAAGGGTTTTGAAGAGGGTTGAAAGTATGCCGGCCTTGATGGCTGTGGCTGAGAAGAAGGGCATAAATGCTGTTAAGCCTGTAGCTTGTGTAGCCACTGAAGAAACTGAGGAGTTTTGGGCGGGTAAGGCGGAGAATTTGAGTATGCACGCTTTGGAAACTTATGTGCGAGAAACAAGAGGTGATGAAAGTCTCCGCGCGGAGACTTCTGTTCAGGTATCATTAAACATAAAACCTGAACTTGCCAAGAGGATGGAACAATTTAAAAAGAGAGAAGATATGGAAGAACTCCTGGAGGCTTTTTTGGATAATTTGGAAGAGGATAAGCCGGAGGTTTCTGAGAACGTGACAATTCCTGCCGCCATGAAACGTTTTGTTATTAATAGGACCGGTGAGAAATGTTCCTTTCCGGGTTGCACTAATCCTTATGTTGAGCTGCATCACGCGAGACGTTATTCAATGGAACGTCGGCATGATCCGGATCACATTCATGCTTTATGTAAGGTTCATCATGAGTTGGCTCACAACGGTCTGATTGGCAATGAGGAGAGGCCTCCGTGGACTTGGTACGTCTTAGAACGGCCGGATCTCACCAATCACAAGTATTTTATTGACCAGCAGGTGCAGTTGATTCGGCATAATGCAACAATTTGAAAATAAATAAAAAGCGCAAAAAAACTATAGTTGTTTGACAAAAATAGAACGTGGGGCTGCGGTTACTACCGGCTTTGCAAGAAACTAGTTGTAGCGGTACCAAGCGTCATAGGCGTTGTCTACCATAACGGCAGCTTCTGCGCGGGTAACCGAATTTGAGGGACGGTAAGTGTTATCCCAGTAACCTTGTACAACGCCCCAGTTTGTGGCTGCTTGCACGTAACGGCAGTACCATTCGTTTGTTGGGACGTCTTTGTAGCTTGTGTAACATTCGCTGGCTATCACGTCTGCATGACGGACGAGCATTGCTGCAGCTTCTGCACGATTAACTCGGTCGTAAGGGCGGTAGTATTCGTTGTAGTGAATTAGGCCCAACTGGTATCCGGCAACAACGTAGGAGTAGAACCAGTCGTCTTCATTTACGTCCAAGTATGGTTCGTCGTCTCCTGCAAACTCATCAACGTCTACACCCGCATTTAAAAGTACCATTTTTACGAATTCCGCGCGGGTTACGGTTTGCTGAGGTTCGTAATAATAATAACTGCGACCTTGTACGATGTCTCTGGCGTACAGGTCTTCAACGGCGTAATAAGCCCAGTGTCCGTTCAGGTCTACGAACGGGAAGTCGGGGTAGGTGTTGGTCCCGGATGCGTAGGCTGTTGGAATTATGGCTATTAAATAGGCCGTGGAAACAATGCGAATTAGAAGTTTTTTAAGCATGTTTTTGATTGTGAGGTGATATTGTAGCAGAAAAAGGATAAATGTCAAGGGGCGAAGTGGTTTGAATTTGAGCTCTGGATGCACTAAAATCGCAGCGATAAAAATTAATTTCCCTCAAATATGGATTTGCAAACACTTAAAACAACAGCTTCATCTATGGTAGCGAATGGGAAGGGTATTTTGGCTATTGATGAAAGTCATGGGACTTGTAAAAAGAGGTTTGATGCGCTTGGAGTAGATTGTACTGAAGAGACTAGAAGGGCCTACAGAGGGCTTTTGGTGTCTGCGCCCGGAATTTCCGAGTTTGTGAGCGGCATGATTTTGTTTGATGAGACTATTCGTCAGAAGGATAATTACGGGAAAACCTATTCTGAAGTTTTGAGCGCGGCCGGCATGATTCCCGGGATAAAAGTGGACACGGGGGCGCATGATTTGGCGCTTCATAGACATGAAAAAGTGACTGAAGGCTTGGATGGACTCAGGGACAGGTTGGAAGAATATGCGCTGCTTGGCGCTCGATTTGCGAAGTGGCGTGCGGTGATTACAATTGGGGAAAATATTCCAAGTGAGGCTTGTTATAAAGCAAATGCGCATGCGCTTGCCAGGTATGCGGCGCTTTGTCAGGAACAAAGTATTGTGCCAATGGTGGAGCCTGAAATTTTGATGGATGGGAATCATTCGATTGAAAGATGCTACGAGGTAACTGCAAAGACTTTGCAGGTTTTATTTGCGGAGCTTAAAGAGCAAGGTGTTGCGCCGGAGGGAACAATTTTGAAAGTCAGCAAGGTTTTGCCGGGGAAGGATCATGAAGCGGAAAGGGATCCGAAGAAGGTTGCTGAGCTTACGGTGAAATGTTTGACGGAAAATGTGCCGCATGAATTGGCGGGTATTGTGTTTTTGTCCGGTGGGCAGACTCCTCAAGATGCCTCTTTGCATCTTAGTTTGATGAATCAGATTGGGCCGCATCCTTGGCCGCTTTCTTTCTCTTACGGTCGGGCAATTCAAGAGCCGGCCTTGAGGGCGTGGGCGGAGGATCAGTCGGATTGGGGGCGCGCGCAGCGCGCTTTGGTAAGCCGGGCAAAAATGAACAGTCTGGCTTCAAAAGGTGAGTATACTTTAGAAATGGAACAAAATGTTTGAATTTCTTTTAAAAAACGGAGCTTCGATGGAGCTTGCTGAGCTAATCACAGAAGTTGCTTCGGCTGTTGTTAAGATTTCCGGAGTGATTGAGATAACTTCTACAGGATATGCGGGGACAGAGAATGTTTATGGTGAGAAGCAGGTTGCAATGGATGTTGAGGCTGAGGATATTATGGAAGCGCATTTGAAGACCTGTCCGTTTGTTGGTGGAATTGGGAGTGAGGAGCTGGATGAAATGAAAATTGTTAAACCGGATGGGCAATTCAGTGTGTTTTATGATCCGTTGGATGGGTCTTCGCTCGTAGATGTGAATTTGGCGGTTGGAACAATTGTGGGAATTTATGAGGGGACGAATATTATTGGGCGAATGGGCAGGGAGCAGGTTGCGGCAATGTTTGCGGTTTACGGGCCGCGGACTACTATTATGCTTTCAACGGGCAATGGTGTGCATGAATTTATATTTTTGGGCGGAACTTGGCATTTGAAGACTGAAAATGTGAAGATGGGTTCGGATAAAAAATATTTTGCTCCTGGAAATTTGCGGGCAACCACAGAGCGGGAGGATTATTTTGATTTAGTAACTTGGTATATGAAGGAGCAGTACACTTTAAGGTACAGCGGTGGAATGGTGCCGGACATTAATCACATTTTACTGAAGGGCCAGGGGATTTTTATGTATCCCGGCATGAAGTCGGCGCCGGATGGTAAGCTCAGGTATTTGTTTGAGTGTGCGCCAATGGCCTTTTTGCTTGAGAATGCGGGCGGTGCTGCGAGTGATGGGGAAATGGATATTTTGGATATTAGGGTTACCGGCATGGAGCAGCGATCGCCGATTTATATTGGTTCCAACGAGGAAGTTAAAAGGTGTGTGGAGAAGCTTGGAAGATAATTGAAACGTTGCGCGATTTAAATTCGTTTTAAACGAGTGTATAATCCACGCATGACAAAAGAAATTAACGATGACGAGATTCAGGTTTTGGTAGAGAAGGCGCAAGATGGAGACAAAGATGCGTTCGCTCAGATTTATGATGTGTTTTTTGATCAGATTTTTCGGTATGTCTACTTTAGGGTGGTGCCAACTGAGGTGGATGACATTGTGGAGAATATTTTTATTAAGGCGTGGATGAATATTGTGAAGTATGAGCAGCGGGACGTGAAATTTTCATCTTGGCTGTTTAGAATTGCACACAATACCGTGATTGATTTTAGAAGGGCTCATAGGTCTATTGAGCCGCTCAGTCCAACAATTGCGGATGAAAGTGAGAGAAGTGCGCCAAAAGCTATGACGGAACAGGTCATGACAAGTAAAAAAGTGAGGGATGCAGTGGATAAATTGAAAGAGCCGTATAAACAAGTTGTTGTTCTGAAATTTTTAAGCGGACTTTCTAATAGTGAAATTGCCGAAGTGCTTGGTCAGCGCGAAGGCAATATTCGTGTTTTACAGTTTAGGGCTCTCAAAGAGCTTAAAAAACTGCTTGCAGAAAAGGGATTTTCTGCCAAAAACCTGTAACGAATCCCGTTTTCCAACGTTTGAAACCTTGCAATATGGATGACTTATTCCCACAGATACCATCAGAAGAACTGAACCGTGCTAGGAAACGAATTTGGAATTCGTTAGAGGCTTCTTTGCCTGAGCGGGATCCGGTTTTGTCTACTTTAAGGATGGCAAGTAAGAATGTTGAGGCGACACGATTGAAAAAAGTTCAGGCAAAGGAGAGGATTTTGGACTTGTTGCCGGATCACGAAGCGAGGCCTTCGTATAGAATAAAGGCTTGGCATACTCTTTTTGAGAGACGCGTTTGGTCCGTTGCAACTTTGTCTGTTTTGTTCGTTTCAATTTTTGCTCCTTTATTTCAAATGCCTGTAGCTTCTGCTGGCGTGAGCAATGTTCTTGAGATGGTGCGGGGAAGTGCAACTGTTGTTCGAAATTCTGAACTGATTCATGTGGATGATGCTTTGGTTTTGTTTGAGGGTGACAGGGTACGGATGGAAGAAGGAGCAATGGCGAATATTCAATTTGTGGATGATAGCAGAATTTCTTTAGCTTCTGATGCGGATGTTGTGTTAACTGAACTTTTTGTGAATCCGGGAAATAGTGCAAGGACTGAGGTTGTTGTGGATGTGTTTGGCGGGCAAGTTTGGACTCAGGTTTTGAATTTGGTGAGTGGTGACAGCTTTTTGGCTGTGAGATTTTCTAATGGGGAAGTTGTGGCGCGGCAGAGAGCTTCATTTAACATAAGTGTTTCTGAGAATAAGACTGAGTTAAAGGTTGCTAGGAATTTGGTGGATTTGATGGTTCGGACGGAGGATTTGGTTCACACTGGCACTCTTGGCCAGGGGGCTTTTGCCTTGGTTTACAATGATGAGTTTTCGACTGGTGAGTTAAGTAGCGAGCAAATGAGTGATGTTTGGTGGATGAATAATCTTGCTTATGGAAAGCAATATGCTTTGTCTATTGATGAAAAATACAAGAAAGAAGCGGAGGGCATGATGGTTTTACCCGGCCATATTTTGTATCCCTTGAAGTCTTTGCAGGAGAATATTCAAGATATGGTGACTTTTACTGAACAGGGGAAGGAAAGATTGGCAATGCAAAGAGTGAAAACACGTCTTTCTGAAGCAAAAGTGTTGGTGGCTAAAGGTGATGATATTAAAGCTGCTCAAGCTTTAGATGGTTATGACAATGCGCTGACAAAAGCGGCTACTATTGTTAGTTCGGATGATTTGGCTGCTAAGTTGGAAGAATCTCAGAAGGAGTTTTTGTCATTGGACTCAAAAAATATGGAAAAAATTGATTCGCACACAGAGGTTTTGACGGTTTCCCAGAAACTTTCTTTGGTGCCGGATTTGATTGAAGGGGGGCATTATCAGTTAGCTTATGATTATTTGTTAGCTTATAAGGAGAAATCTTTTAGTGCGATTTATGAGCTTGAGTCTTTGCCTCTTGAGGAAAGAGAAACAAAAATTGAGGAAATGTTGCCGGCAAAATTGAAAGATTTGCATATGCTCAGAATAATTGCGGCAATGCCGGAGCTTGGTGGAGCAATTGATATTAATTCTCAGATGATTCAAGAGATGAGCATGATGATTTTGACTCTTAGAGAGCGAGAACTTAAGGATTTGTCAGCTTTTATTCAGGATGAGCGAGCAAAGGAAGATCAGTTTGATCTTTATACCAGATTAAAAGATCCGCTTGAATTAACACCGCAAGTTAGTGAACAATTTCAGGCTTTAGAGCAACAGGTTTCGCAATCAGAAACAGGATCTGTTGTTGTTGAGATAATAACAACGGAAGCTGCGACAGATCCTCGTTTAGAGGTCTCCCATGCCAACAAGGCCGAGGATGAGACCGAGAGTAGCGACTAATGCTCCGAGTATCCAGAACCGCATGACAACCTTGGATTCGGGCCAGCCGATATGTTCAAAATGGTGATGAATGGGGGCAATGTGGAAGACTTTTTTGTGGAAGAGTTTTTTGGAGGTCATTTGGATCATGACCGAAAGAATTTCGATAAGAAAAATGAATGCAATGAAAGGGAGAATTAAAACTGCATCCGTGAGCATGGCTATGACACCCAGAGTTGCACCCAGTGCCAAAGCACCCGTGTCGCCCATAATAAATTGGGCCGGGGGCACGTTAAACCAAAGAAATGCAAGAGTTGTTCCTGCAATTAGAGCACAAAATGCGGATAAAATAAGGAGACCGTGAACATAAGCAAGCGCACCAAAAGCCATGAAAGCAATGATTGAGAGTCCGCCTGCAAGTCCGTCCAGACCGTCTGTGATGTTGACGGCGTTTGCTGTCGCCACAATTATGAAAGTGAAAAGCGGGATGTACCAGAGTCCAATAAATTGGTCTTTTACACCCGGAATATGAATTTGGTCGTAGCCGAGTTTGTAGTAGAACCAGAGGCCGCCCATGAGTGCAAGAATTGTGAGCCAGAAGAATTTTGGTTTGATGTTTAGACCTTTTGATTTCCCTTTTCCTTTGAGGCCCCAAATGTCGTCAATTGCGCCGAGTAGGGCGACTGTAATCAGCGTGAAAACAGGGAGGTAAGTTTCTGCTCGGTTTAAAAGTGAGTGTTCAAAAATGCCGGAGTAAGAAAGGAGGCGTGAAAGTCCAATAACAATTAATACGGTTCCCCAAATTAAAACGCCGCCCATGGTTGGTGTGCCTTCCTTTTTTACGTGCAATGCGTGAAAAAGTTTTGCAGCTTTGCCGTCTGAAGCTGTTTCACGGATGTTTTTGCCTACTTTGTGTTTTCTTAGAAAATTTATAAAAGGTTTGGCAAGTGCCATTGCAATTGTAAAGCCCAGGAAGCCCGAGCCCACAATTAAGATCAAGTGGCGAACTGTATCAGTGATTGGAAACATAAGGAAAGATAGAGATTACCAAACATAACTATTATAAACCCAATCAAGCAGGACTTTTGTGTCTGCGAAGCGGTTTTCAGAGCCAAGGACGACCGTTAAAACTTCATGGCCGGTGGGGGTGTCTGCTAGTGAGATAAAGCATTGGCCGGCGGCGGGTGTTTTCCCGGTTTTGAGCCCTTTGATTCCCTGTGTTCCCAGTAGAATGTTTGTGTTTACAAGATGATGTGTTGCGCCATCTTCGCTGGTAACATCAAAAGAGCTGTTTTTGACAATTTCACGTACCGCTTGGTTTTTTAGAAGGTAGAGACTTAGCATTCCAAGGTTGCGGGCGGTGGAGTGGTTGTCCCCATAGTCAAGGCCGGTTGAGTTGGCGAATATTGTTTGGTCCAGTCCTAACTCTTTGGCTTTTTGATTCATTTTTGTGACAAAGGCCGAGTGGGAACCTGCGTCGAATTCGGCTAAGGCCATTGCAGCGTCATTTCCTGAGTTCATGAGCATGCCAAAAAGAAGGTTTTTGACGGTGATTTGTTCGCCGGTTGTGAGGCCCATGCGGGACCCTTCTGTGCTTGCTGCGTTTGCACTAACGGTTACGACTGCGTTTGGGTCGGTTTCTTCTAAAATTATGTATGCGGTCATTAGTTTTGTGAGACTGGCAATTGGAAGAGCGATGTCTGCGTTTTTTTCATAAAGAGTGGTGCCGGAGGTGACGTCCATGGCAATAATGCTTTTTGCGCTCATTTGGCCCGGCAAACCTGCGTCCGGGAGTTGATGAGGGATTGGAGTTACGGAAATTAGAGCAGAGTCGTCAAAAGTTGGCTGAGGCTGGGATGCAACTACTGCGCCGGAGCCAAAACTCAAGGAGCTTGCCAGAAGTAATGCGATTAAGTTTTGAAGCATAATGAGATGTCTTTTTCAGAGAGTTCTTTATACTCGCCTTTTTTCATGTTACCAAGTTGTAGCTTGCCGATTTCTGTTCGTTTTAAATATATCACGGGGTAGCCGAGAGAATCCAAGACTTTGCGGATTTGTCTGTTGCGGCCTTCTGTAAGGCGAAGCCTAATCCAAGTTTTTCCGTCTTTAACGGAGAGAATGTGAAATTCCATTGGATTTAAGAGGTATCCGTCCAGTTTTAGCTTGCCGGAGCTAAGTGGGGCGAGATTTTGCGGTTTTGGGAATCCTTTTACGCGAACCATGTACGTTTTTGTATGGCCTGCAGATGGGTGGGTGAGGCGTTGGATCAGTTCGCCGTCTGATGAGAGGATGAGGAGACCTTCCGAGTCCTTATCCAGGCGGCCAGCAGGCTTCAAATAGGAGAGTTCTTTTGGAAGAAGGTCCATTATGGTTTGCGAATGATGAGGATCACTTTTTGATGTGATGTAGCCTTCCGGTTTAAATAGCGCGATAGTGATTTTTTTGGAGGGCTGTGTTACTAGAACGCCGTTTACTTCAATTTTGTCTGTTTCTTCGGCTTTTGTGCCGAGGCGGGTCACAACTTTGCCGTTCAATTTGACTTTTCCGGATTCGATCAATTCTTCCGCTTTTCTTCTGGAACAAAGACCGGAGTCAGCTATGATTTTTTGTAGACGTATTTGCATTAGAAGAATCCAAAGTAAAAGTGGTCTTCGTTTTCATTGTAGAAATCAACGAAGTCTTGGCCGATTTCAATAATAATTGAAGCGTCGGTATCAAAATTTTCAAGAGTGTATTCCGGTGGGGGTTCTGGGAGAATTTCCGCGGGAATTACGGTTGTTAGAGCTTGCATTGTTTCTTCACCCACTTTTGTGAGTTCGCGATTTGCGAAAATTGTGGTTTTTTCCGGCAATTCATTAGCGGCGTTACCAAAATGTACAACATTGAAGCCGTAGCGAACGAGTTGCATTTTTATCATCCCGGCAAGGCCCTCAATTTTTGTGCCGTTTAGGATTTGGATAGAGGTGTCCTCAAGGTAGATTGTTGGATTGTATAAGAAAAGGTGGGTGAATTCATGGATCTCTGAGAAGTCGCTGACGTAGGGGATAAGTACAAAAGCGCCACCGTAATATTCGCGTTCGGGTGTGTAGAGCATGCCACCTGGCATGTTTGCTGCGTCATTTAAGACTTCAGTTAAAACTGCGTCAGTGCCAAATCTGTCTGCAAGGCCGGCTAAATATATGATTTCGCTCCAAGAGAGGTCTGTTTCAAGATTGTTTGAAACCGCGTCAAAAAGATTTTTCAGTTTGCCGGGGTTTAAAAGAATTCCCAAGCTGGTTGCTTTGTCTTTTACTGAGGCAATTACTTCTTGTTGTCTGCGGGCGCGGTCAAAGTCAGATGTGGTTTTGCGGCTGCGGACGTATTTTAGGGCTGTGTTGCCATCTAGAGTTTGTGGGCCAGCTTCTAAGTAGAAAGTTTCATATCCGCCAAGTGATTCCGGGTATGAAGGGTAGTAGGGGTCGTAAATTGATTCTTCAAGGTTTACTTCAACTCCACCGAGTGCGTCTACAACATCTACGAAGCCTTGAAAGTCAACTTTGGCGTAATATTGGATTTCAATGCCGGTTACTTTTTCAACTTCTTCAACTAAGACGTCCATGGCGTGCTCTGGGTCCTCTGTTTCATCCAAAATGAACTGGTAAACGCCGTTTATGCGGGTTCCCCAACCAAGTTCTTCTGGTTCAACGTAAAGGTCACGGGGGATTGAGAGCATTGGCACTAATTTGTTTTTTTGGTCAATTGAGGCGAGTATCATTGTGTCTGTCAGGTTTTCTCCATCATGACCTTCACCTCCAACTCCGAGAAGGAGGATGTTTGTGTGGCCGTAGCGGTCGGTTTGGATTTCTTGGGTAACGGCGGAGAGGACAATTTGCTTTACGGAAAAAGGAGCACCAGCATTTAAAGCGCCGACTACGCCTTTTAATGTAAGCGCGCCGAGTACTATTAAAAGGATGGAAATCAGAATGTGGCCTCTGGCCCATTTTTCTGCTTTGTCCCATTTGTTGTCTCTTAATTTCACTTTTGGGATTTTATTTATTTGTCTCTTTTGGAATGTCATTTTTTATGTTTCAAAGCTGTGTGTCTATTTTACGGAATTTCAGGGATTTGTCAGGTGTTTTTGTGTTTTTCTAAATTTATGATTATTCCGTTATTTACAGCTTTGGCATTTTTTTGCGGGGTTTTGGCCGCTGTGTTTTGTGATTTTCAGTTTGCGTCAGTGTGGGTTTTTGTTGTGGTTTTGGGGGTTGCGCGTAAATGGCCCTGGCTTTTTGTGGTTTTTGGGTTTTTGGCAGGTGTTTGGCGCGTTTCAGTTTATGAGGAGGGTCGGCCTGCGGAAATTCCATATGAACAGTATGTTGAAATTGAGGGGCGAGTTTGTGAGGAGATTGATGGGCGAATTGGCACACAAAAAGTGACCGTGATGAGTGAATATGGGCGGATTCTTTTAACTCTTAGTCCATATTTTCAGGTTGAGTATGGGGATGTTTTGCTTGTGAAGGGAATTTTGGAGAAACCCTCTGAAGATATTGAGGGTTTTAATTATGCCAATTATTTGGCGCGCTACAGGATTTGGAGTGTGATGAAAGATCCTTATGCTTTGGTGGCGGCGCGTGCGCCGCCATCACTTCGTGGAAATATTTACAAATTCAAGGATTTTTTGATGCAGCGAATTAATCAGCTTCTGTTTGAGCCTGAGGCCAGTTTTGCGGCGGGACTATTGCTTGGGAGTAGGAAGGGGATGCCGGAAAAATTGAGTGATGCGTTTCAGGCGGTTGGGCTGACGCATATTGTGGCGATTTCCGGGTACAATATTAGTTTGGTGATTGCTGCAATGTTTTTGATGCTTGGGTTTTTGAATTTGCGGGTTCGTGTGGTGGTTAGCACGGTGGCAATTGTTCTTTTTGTGGTTTTGGTGGGAGCGAGTGCGGCTGTTGTTAGGGCTGGAATTATGGGTTCGTTGGCGCTTTGGGGGCTGTTTACGGGGAGGAAAAGTCAGGCGTTTTTTGGGCTGCTTTGGAGTGCGGTTTTGATGGTTTTGATTAATCCGTACACCTTGCCGTTTGATGTTGGGTTTCAACTTTCATTTGCGTCTACTTTGGGGCTGCTAATTTTTAATCCGCTTTTTGATGGGATTTTCCCGGAATGGAAGCGGTTTTTTGCTTTACGGGAAGCTTTTATTTTGACTTTGTCCGCGCAGGTTATGACGCTTCCTTTAATAATGTTTCAGTTTGGAAGGGTGAGTTTGGTTTCTGTTTTGGCGAATGTTTTGGTGGCGCCATTTTTGCCGTTCGCAATGCTGTTTTCAGGTTTGGCGCTTTTGGCGGGGAAAAGTATGGCTTTGGTGGCGTGGTTTTATTTGAGAGTGGTTGAATTGGTCGCATTAAAAATGGCGCTGATTCCCTTTGCGAATGTGAATATGCAAATTTCCGCCGGCGAATTTGTGGTCTTAAACGCTTTGATTTTACTGATTGCTATTTCTTCTCATAAATCCACACTGGCGAGAGCTTTAGGTCTTTGTCCTTCGGGAGGATTTTTAGGGGATCGAGTTCAGGAATGTGGAAAGCGTGAGAAATGATGATTGCGCCTTTTTTTAGCCTTGGGTAGATCTCTTTTCGCATTCGTTTCATAGGGCCGGGGAGGAGGTAGCAAACAATTATGTCTGCGTCTGAAAGGTTTTGGCGGTAAAAGTTGCCGAATTTGAGTTTGGCTTTGCTTCGCCAAAAAGGGCTGATCATTTTACCCCAGAGCCATATTAGAGGTGAGTATTCGTAACCAACAGCTTCAACGTTGTATTTTTTTGATGCCGTGTGGACAAGTCGGCCGTCTCCGGAGCCAAGGTCATAGAGTTTCATTCCTTTTTTTAGGGGGACTGCATCAAGCATTCGATGAACTTGGCGCATTTGGGTGGGCACAAAGGGTGCGCCGCCAACCATTGTGTATACGGTTGGTATTAAAATAAGGAGGTAGATTGTTACTTCCAATACTGTGAAATGCGACAGATATGTGGCAAGGGAACTTAAGTCCATTAAATTGCGGGAGATAATTGATCTAATGTAGGATACAGTAAAATAATTTTATGTTGTACTTTTTTCTCACTTTTTTAATTTTAATAGGAGTCCCTTATATTCTTAACGCCCTTATCCAATGTTCCTCTACAAAAGTCACAAAAAGCTCGAACACAAACAAACGTCAGTGATTGGCTTTGTTATTGCCATAATTTCAATTTTGGTTACGGTTGTTATGGTTTATGGTTTGCCTTTGGCACTTGCTTTATTAAGTAAGTACGGCGTTTATCATCTAAATTTATTCCTTTTGGGCTTGTCGACCGTAATATTTTTGTCAGTTCAGGGACTTTTGCTTTTTGGTTTTCCGCTTTTCTACGCTCAAGACAAGAAGAGCCATATGACCGGTTTTCAAATTTTGACTTATTCTTGGATTTGGATGATTGTTATTGCCTTGGTGATTGTTGCTGTTAGTTTGGCACTTTTTCAGGCTGCACCAATGAGTGTTACTGATTTGACCATGTAATTTTTTGCTAAGCAAAAAGCCTTTCCTAAGGTGGAAAGGCTTTTTTGATTGCTAAGTAGAGAGAACTACCCCTTCTTTAGCATAGGGAGACCTGTTCTCTTGTTTTCTGTCACTTTGTACCCTTCTGGAAGAGCATTAAGTGAATCAGCTTTTTCTTCGCGAGCGAAGTAGTAAATTTGCTGCTTGCGTCCACCACGAAGTGTTACCATCTTTCCGTGTAGGAAGTAAGTTTGCCCTTTACTGTTGGTTACTTTGTAAGCCATAAGAATGGGGGTTAAAAGGTTACTGCGTGAATTATAGACCTGTTAACAGGTTGGTAAAGGTGTTTGACTTGCAAATTGGGGCGAATATGTTCTGTTACAGGTGTGGAGCAGGGTACGAATTGGTTGCAAAATCTATACAAAGATGCGAAAAATGCTCTCTCTTAAGCGAGAATAGGTTGTTTTATGTGAGTTTTATGGGAGATTTTATTTGACTTCAGGGGTGTCATGGATATACTGTTTTTGCCCTGAAAAGTGGTCCCATCGTCTAGTGGTCAGGACAACAGGTTTTCATCCTGTAAACGGGAGTTCGATTCTCCCTGGGATCACCATTTGGAAAACTCCCGTAGTGGGGTTTTACTAATGGTGTGCTTCCTGAGGAAGCTGTCGAACGACAGGAGTTCTCAAAGGGAGCGGAGCGACCGTTTAGCGCAGCGCAGCGAGCGTCTTCTCCCTGGGATTACCATTGACATTTCATTAAAAATTGGATACAATGCATCCTTTTTCACTAAACATGCTAGAAACTTTAGGAAGAATTGCTCTCGAATATGAGAAAGGGGAAATGCCGTCTGCTTCACCTGAAGTTGCAAAAGAATGTGAGAGAATTAAAGATAAAATTGATGCGGTTTTAGAAGAAACTGAGTTTTTTCATGGTACGGGTCGCTTTGCTTATGTTCCAAATGGTCAGTCAAAATATGATGGAATTGAGGGAGATCAGGTTCAGGATGTGTTCGAGCGTTTGTTGAAACAGGGTTTGAAACCTCATGATGATTTATTTTCAGACGTTTTTACTGGAGATGAGAGTCGGAAGACTGTTTCAATGACAAATGCAAGAATGTATGCGCGGGTTTATTCTGATTTATATATGGATGAACAAGATGATCCTTTGGAATACAGGTATGGCTCAAAAGCTTTTTGGTGGCTTTTTTTCTGTGCACGAATGGGTTTTCATGTGGCATTATCACCAGAAACGCATATAAGGATTTTAAAATATAATTTGTGGGAGAGGTGGAGTAGAGAGAAATTGGCGGCAGATATGAAGAGATATCAGAAGGCTACGCAGTGGCAAAGAACTTTTCGCAATGATGATCGCTATAAATCTGGACTGGGTTATAAAGACAACTTTATGCATTTAATGTGTGAAGCAGGATCAACAATTAGTGATAATTATGGAATGATTGTTGGAGTTCGTGCTGGTGCCGTTTCACCTGTTTTTATAAAACAAGGTCATATTAGATGTTTTGAAATTAGAACTGATGAAACTGTTTCACCTTCTGACTGGACTTATGTTGAAGCTCCGGAAAGTAAAGTTGATGAAGTGAAAGATGCTTTGTCTGAAGCCGGATTGAATGATCTCCCTGTGTTTTCTATGGAGGTAATGGAGTATTACCATGCGCAAGAACCTTTTGATGAATTAACGAAAAAACACGTTGCGGCAAAATATCCTAAGTGGTTGATGGCGAAGTAGTTTAATCAAAACCTAAAAACCTCCACACCATCTTCCGTTAAATAAGCGCCAAAGTTGTCTTTTTCGAACTGGTAAATGACTCCGTTGATTGTGATTCCTTCGCCAGAGGAGACTACGGTGAAGTCTGTTTGCTGGGTTGGTTCTTCACCCTGGCAGAATGCAATGGTGAGGCTGTTTTGGGATTTGTATTTGCAGCCTTTTCCAAGGTTGAAAACGTAAAAGTCGCTGCCCATTAAGAAGCGGTCTTCCTTGCCGGCAATTTCAGGGAGGAGGGATTCGCCTTTGCGGTTCCAGTGCCAGGCGTCAAGAAGTTCGAGATCTAGTGGGAAATTTACGAACATTACGCTGATGCCCTTGATGGGGGTGATTTGGCCTTTTGTGAAGGTGAAATATTGGTGGGAGGTGGTTTCTTGCGCCGGGCTGGAAAGGTAGTCGTCCAGGTTTGTATGGTCTAAGCGGGTGGCTTTTTGGTAGCCGCGGGATTGCATGACTTTGAGGAGGGCGTAGATTGAGGCGGGGGAGTCAATTTCCAGGTCGTAGACGTTTAAGAAGTCGAAATTGTTGATTGTTGCGAGAGATGAGAGGTCGTGGAAATCCGCGGCTTCTTTTTGGATGTAGTGGGAAAAGTCGACGCTTGCGATTACGAGGGCATTTTCAGGTAGGTTTTCATTCAGCCAAGTTGCGAATTCTTCAACTTCACCTGTCGGGGTTTCCCATTGAAAAAGCACGGGGACGATTTTGGCTTCCGGGAAATAGTGTTTTATAAAGGGCGTGTGCGAATGGATTGCGTGTTCGTCTTGAAAGCTTTTGTCCAGGCGGGCGGTGACACCGTCTCCCACCATTTTTTTGGCGAGTTGCAGGTCAATTTGGACCGGGCCCTCGTTCGTTTCATAAATGCAGTTAAAACAGGTTTGAATGTTTGGGTTGCCGTTTTCAAAGTGGTTGGGGCCGAGAATGAAAATTGTTGAATAGTCAAAGGCGGACAGGCTTTGGTAAACGCCCGCCAATTGGAAAGCGGTGACCATATGGTGCGGGAGAATCACGCTGAGTGGTTTTTCGGGCACAGTGTAACTTTCTCCGTTAACGAAGATGTTTTGCCACATCTTTTCGTCTCCGGGGTATAGGGACTCCACCTTGGTTGAGCAAGCGTTCAAAAGTAGTGCCAGGAATAATATTAGCGGTAAAGTCTTCCTCCCCATTCAACAACGGTAAATCCATCTCTAGAGTGAGATTTTAAGGTTTGCTCAGGCACTTTTTTTAAGGAATCCAGGCCTTTGTAGTCAAAGAAAACGCGAATTACGGTGTCCGGCGCCGGTTTGACGGTTAAAGGTGCATAAGAATTGAAAACTTCCTCCGGTATGAATGTGATGAAATAGTAAGGCGAATCATTTAGCCGTGGAACCCAGTATTCTTTGAAGTCTGCGATTTCTTTTGTGTTGAGGCCAATGAATGCGAGTTTTTCATCAAAAAATCCGGCAACTTTTTCTTTGCTTACAACGAATCCTTCTTTTGGTGTTTGGAAATTTGCTGCGAACCCTTCCCAGAACAAATATGGATATTCTTTGCCGTCGACAAAAAGTCTTCCGTCCGGGTGAGCGGTTACGTTCCATCCTTTACCAATTTCCGGGTCTGAAATTGAGATGCCCGCGGTCGGTTCGACGTTAACAAAAACATCTGTGGTCTCTTCCGGATATAGATAAATTACCGGTTTGCCCATTTCAGCGCCCGCTTCAACAAAATAAATTGTAAGGTTGGTGCTGCCGGTGGTTCCGTCGTCATAGTAAGCGGTGAATTTGTAGTCGTTCGACCCGTAGGCAAGGTTTTTGTAGTCTATGCTTGCTCTGTAGGTGAAAGTTTCATCACCTTTTTTGAAGGCGGTTAAGGTGTAGACGTCTTGGTATGAGTTACCCAAAAGTCCCGGTCCGCTCGCCGTAACCACAATTTTTGTTGTGTTTGGGGAAACTGCTCCGTTAAATACTATTGGTGTTTCATGGAATGTGGAATTGTTTGCGGGGCTGCTAACAGAGATGTAGTTGGGAGTGCTCGTCGTCGTTGTTGTCGTTGTTGTGGTGGTAGTGTCGGATTTTTGTTCTTCAAGCTCAGCTTTTAGGTCGTCAATTTGTTGTTGGAGTTCTTGGACTGTTTGGTCTTCAGTTGTTTCCTCATCATCTGGGAGATTTAGGTTATTGGGTTCTTCCTTTTGAAAGAATGGGGCCGTGCAAGATGTAAATGTGCTTATTACCAAAATAGCAATTAGCAGGGTGATGAGTTTTTTCATACGTGGGAAGTTAACTGGCAAATTTATTTAAACACAAAGCGGATTTTTAGGCAATTTGTCTGTGGTGTAATTTGTCATGCAACAGTATTGACAATATGGCAAGAAAAGGGTATAGTAAGCCCTATTCTTACTTTTCACCATGGATAGCCTTAGACATGAAGCTCAGGAATGTGAAAAAGAAATGGCAACTTTGTTGTCAGTTTATCCTTATGATTTTGTTTCAAAATATGCAAAATCTGGGTTTTCACCTGAGAATCCACACTTCAGATTGCCGACTGCGGATGATGTGATGAAAGATGTGGTTGAAACAGGTTTGGGTGGGAATTGTGTAATTTTGCCTGAAATTTTAAGGAGAAGGCTTCAGGATTTGGGGCTTACAGCTCAGCTTATTGCGAATACTACTCGGGAACACGTTGCTTTGTGTTTGAGCGGAGAAAATGGTGGATATGTAATTTGTGATCCGGGACTTTTGTGTGTGCGACCTTTTGTTGTACACCCTGAAAGTACAAGTACTGAGATTTTTGAAGTGGATAATCCGGGCGGTAATGATAAATTTGGGTTTAGAGTGACTTTTAGGCCTGATCAGGGAGAATTCACTATCAATAAGGAAAAGGCAAAATCTGGATGCGTTGATCAATACACATTTGACTTGACGGATTTAGGTGATTTGAGAGCTGTTAGAGAAACTGACATTAAGACTACTTTGGAAAATCAGATTCCGGTTGTGGCAAAACTTGTTATGCCAAGAATTGGTAAAGTTACTGCGGTTGATGCGGTTTCTGTAAGGTCTAACAGAGCAAAAGTGATAGATTTTGCTGTTCGAAACGGAATAACCGGTGAAGCTTTGTGGGAAAGAATTAAGTCTGGTAATAAAGTTAGGCGTGCTTTGCAAGCTCACCACTTCAACGGTGGAGAGGTTGATTGGGTTTAGTAGAAGTAATGAACTGTTTGGCCACTTTGGTCGGGAACCCAGGTGCTTGGGTAGGATTCTACCGTTTTTTTCAGTCCGCCACCTCCCAAATATCGACCGCCTGAAGTTTGTTTGTTAAGTACGATAGCAAAAGTTACTGCAAGTGGACTTGAGCGGTCGTAGAAGCCTTGTTCAATGAGTTCGAATGGGAGAGTTGCTCTGTAGAGTCCGTCTCTGAAGTCGTCTGGGCGGTAAAGGTTGACGTCAAGTGGGGGGTGTTTTTTTGGTGGTTTGGTGCTTATTATTGCTTCATTTTCTTCTTCTAAATACGTGTCCGGTTCTCTTGCGACAGCGTCAAAGTGTGCCCAAAGCTGGGTTTGGTACATTTCTTGATTGTATGGATAAAGGGTGTCGTCTCTTAAAACTGTGCAAGTAATTTCTCTGTAAATGTCTACAAGGGTTGGTTCTGCGTTTTGGTCGTCACCATCAACCCATCTTTCATAAACCCCACCCGTGGTGCATCTGACTTCGTCGTTAATGAAATTTTCCTCGCAGCCGGTGAGGAGTGAAAGTCCGAGAAGTGCGGTTTTTTGGCTCATTGATCAGTGGATGAATAATTGGCAGCTTAAGTTAATCTAAAAAATGTGGGGAGTCAATTAAGCAAATATTTTCTTGCTGGGTAAAAAGCAAGAATCTTGACGAAAACATAATATGTGCTACAATGTTGGCTATTATTTTGAATAAATAATTTATGTCTATTGATAAGCCGTCATCAGGGTCTTGGTTAAAAACGGCTGGATTTTTGGGTGCCATGGCTGCGGGGGTTATTATGTGTCCTTACGGAAAGGAGGAAGAAAAGACGGTTGAGGTCGTTAATGTTACTGAAAATGAAAATATTGCTTCTTTGGTTATGGGTAATGTTGAGTTTGTTTTTGCGGATGACAAGTTTTCTGTCTCTGAGAAGAAAGAGGTTTATGAAAATTTAAAAAAGGCATATAAA
>JAHIVE010000001.1 GCA_018816805.1 Patescibacteria group bacterium
ATGTGACTGGCTGAAAGAACACTACAGCGAATACATTTCCGAGCGAACGGTCAGCCGTTTTGTTAAAGATATCAGGAATGAATACCAAATTAAAAAAGTTAAATCCCAAAGAGATTATGTAGCAGTGCCTGACCTGCCACCTGGCTTGCAGCTTCAAGTGGATTTTGGCGAAAAACTTATGCCTGTTATTGATGGTGGAAATGTACGAGTCAGATTTGTTGCCTTTGTGCTGTCCTGCTCAAGATACAAATATGTATTTTTTCAGCAGAGGCCATTTACATCCCCTGACTTGGTTCGGTGTTTCCATGATGCCTTTTGTTTCTATGGCGGCATGTCACATGAAGTTGTTTTGGACCAGGATCATCTAATGACTGTTTCTGAAAACTATGGCGACATCATCTACACATCGGAATTTGAAAAACTTCGCCAAGAGTGCAAATTCGGTATATACCTTTGCAGAAAGGCTGATCCTGAAAGCAAGGGGAAAATCGAAAATGTTGTTAAATATGTTAAACAGAATTTCCTTGAAAGCCGCTACTTCTTTGATGAAGATGTTCTCAATTCCTGCTGCATGCAGTGGCTTTCCCGTACTGCAAATGCTAAGGTGCATGGAACAACCAAAAAGATTCCTGCAGAAGCTTTTGCAGTGGAACGTGAACATCTCAGACCACTAATTGAGATTGATGCTTCCGCATTACCAACCATAGAAAGAAATGTCCGCCCTGACAATACAATATGGTACGACTCCAATCGTTACAGTGTTCCCATTGGTACTTACCAGAATCAAGGGGATGTTACCATAAAAACCAAAGATGGAATCCTCAGCATTATGACTATATTTGGTGATCACATATGCCAGCATCCTATCAGTCAGGAACGTGGTGTGCTGATTCAGAAAACTGACCATAAAAGAGATAAGAGTGATAAGATTTCTGCAATCAAGGATGAGCTCAATGCAAGCCTGTACTTTGAGGCTACAAGATATCTAGACAAACTCCATCAGGAAAAAGCAAGATATGCAAGAGATCAATTTCAACTTCTTATGTCCTTATGTGAGAGCTATGGGCCAAAGCTTGTTTTAAAAGCTATACGCTTTTGTGAAAACAATGCCTTATGGGGTGCTACTTATGTAAAAGATTTTCTTCTGGCCGTTGAAACACCACTAGTAAAACCACAACTACTTCCGATTCCTGTAAGCGACAGAAAATATCATGTTACAACCCAAAAGCGCGATATATCGGTGTATGCAAAGGCAGGTGGCGGCCAATGACCATTAAGGCAAACCAGATTGAATCGCTGATTGGCACCTTGCATTTATCTCAAGTTAACCTTGATGAGCTTTTTCGATCTCGTGCAGATTTAACCCCATTAAAATCAGTAGAGCTATTTCTTTCCGATCAGCTTCGTATTCGTCTTGATAAACAAAATCAAATACGAAGAAAGCGAGCCAGACTTCCTTTTGAAAAAACACTGGAGTCTTTTGATTTTGGTTTTCAACGCAGTATCAGAAAAGAGCAGATGCTGCAGCTTTCTGATATGACCTGGATTGAACAAAGCTACAATGTATGCTTCCTTGGACCGCCAGGTATTGGCAAAACGCATCTCGCCAGTGCTCTTGCAATGAAGGCGCTGGACAAAGGCTATCCTGTTTCATTTACTACTTTAGATGAGCTTATGAGGCTTTTAAAAACCGAAAATATTTCATCTGTCAGTAAAAGCAGGCTCAAGTATGTAGGTAAATCGGCACTGGTTGTAATTGATGAAGTGGGTTTTCTGCCACTTTCATCTTTAGAAGCAAACCTGTTTTTCGGATTCATTTCAAGGGCGGTAGAGCGTACTTCATTAATCATTACATCTAACAAGGGATTTGATGAATGGGCTGAGTTTTTAGGCGATGCAACCATTACCACTGCAATACTGGACCGTCTGATTCATCGCTGTGAAATCCTTAATATGACGGGCAGCAGTTACAGATTGGAGCACCGCAAAACCATTACTAATCGTTAACGCTACATAGTGTACACTTTGTGGCGAAAAAATGTACATTTTACTTGACTGCTCACAACTTGTTTAATACACCTTGAAAGATGAGACACACTAATGTATTCTGCCGCGGCTATATCTTCTAATTTTAATTTTTTTTGATAATTTAGGCTAATGTAATCAATTATCTTGTAGATTCGCAAATTTGTAGAATTTGATAGCATATCTTTTGGTTGCCTAATGATCTCAAGACCACCAGTTGGAATCGATTTGTATCTATAATGCTGAAAATCTTCTAATAGAATGAGTAACACCTCTTTTGCCAGCAGCTCCAAAGAAAAATCGCTAGGTGTTTTTTTGGCATACTCAAAATATAGAG
>JAHIVE010000007.1 GCA_018816805.1 Patescibacteria group bacterium
CGGACAACGCATTTGATTCCATCCCGCTTTTAGACATTGTCAAAACAATTGAAGAGATCAAAAAAGAAACCCGGCCCTACATGATTTTCACGCACTCAGACACGGACCTCAACATTGACCATCAACTCACGCACAAAGCAGTACTCACGGCAACTCGCCCTCAGCCCCAAGAAACAGTAACGGAAATTTACGCATTTGAAGTCCTTTCCTCAACCGAATGGAATTTCCCGGTCACATTTTCCCCGGACACTTTCATAGACATCACTCAAACGCTCCCCAAAAAACTCGACGCCATGGCAGCTTACGCATCTGAACTCCGTGACTACCCACATCCCCGCTCACTTGAAGGCATCCGCACTCAAGCAAAACACCGCGGCCTCCAGGTAGCCCTTTCGGCCGCCGAAGCCTTCAAAACAATAAGAAAAGTTCAATGAACTCAGCCATTTTAACATCCCCGGAAAGCTGGTTCCGCCCTTACGCCGCCCGCCTAGCCGCCCAAATCCAAGCACCCCTTTTCTCAGATCACACCCAAGTACCTGAGGACATAGACACACTTTTCATTCTGTCATATTTCCGCGTAATCCCACCCGCCAACCTAACCAAACGAAAACACAACCTGGTGGTCCATGAAAGCGCACTCCCATCCGGCCGCGGCTGGTCCCCACTTTTTTGGCAAGTTATTGAAGGCAAGCGTGAAATCCCAATCGTACTTTTTGAAGCGACCTCAGAACCTGATGCCGGTGACATCTACCTAAAAGACATAATCAAACTTGAAGGCCACGAACTCCATGATGAAATACGCGCCCTCCAAGCTGAAAAAACCCTGGCCCTCTGCTTGCGCTACCTCCATGAATATGACAAAATTAAACCTCATTCGCAGGAGGGCGCTGCCACTTACTACGAAAAAAGAACCCCAATGCACTCAAAATTAGACCCAATAAAAACAATCAAAGAGCAATTCAACTTGATACGCACGGTAGACAATGAAAACTACCCGGCCTACTTTGAGCTTGAAGGCCACAAGTACATACTAAAAATAAGCAAAGATGAAAATCCGCCTAGCTGATAAAGAAATTTCAGACCAAAGCCCAACTTTCATTGTTGCGGAACTTTCCTGCAACCATTTGGGAGACTTTGAGCTGGCAAAAAAAACCCTGATAGCAGCCAAAGAAGCCGGCGCAGACGCAATCAAACTGCAAACCTACACCGCGGACACAATGACCATCCCCTGTGACAACCCGAATTTTCAAATCAGCCACGGCACACTCTGGGACGGCATGACTCTCCACAAACTTTACCAAGAAGCCATGACCCCCTGGGAATGGCACAAGCCCCTTTTTGACTTAGCAAAAGAACTGGACTTAATCTGCTTCTCGACACCCTTTGACAAATCCGCAGTGGACTTCCTGGAAACTCTAAACACTCCCGTCTACAAACTGGCTTCATTTGAAATCCACGACATCCCGCTAATCCGCTACATCGCCCGCCAAAAAAAACCAATCATTATGTCCAAAGGCATGGCAACGCTAGAAGACCTTGAAAGAGCCGTCCAAACCTGTCGCGAAGAAGGCAACGACCAAATCATACTTCTTCAATGCACATCAACCTACCCAACCGCACTTGAAGAAGCCAACCTCCGCACAATCCCGGATATGGCCGCTCGCTTCGGTTGCCTAGTCGGCCTTTCCGACCACACCTCGGACTTAACCGCCGCAATCACATCAATCGCTCTCGGAGCAAAAGTAATTGAAAAACACCTGATTTTAGACCGCGAGCTCGGCGCCCATGACGCCGCCTTCTCAATCACTCCGGAAGAACTCAAAACTCTGGTTCAAGAAATCCGCAAGGTTGAAAAACTACTCGGACGGCCTTCTTACGACCTCCCGCCTCGTGCAGAACAAAACAAAAAATTCTCTCGCTCACTTTACATTGTCAAAGATGTCGCGGAAGGGGAGGAGTTAACGGAAGAAAACGTTCGCTCAATTCGCCCCGGAAACGGCATGCACCCTATGCACTTGCCGGAGGTTCTGGGTCAAAGAGCCGCTCGCTCCCTTAGGGCCGGCACCCCGCTCGAACCAAACCTAATCCAAGAAAAATGATTATCGGCCTAATTCAAGTCAGAATGGGCTCCAGCCGCCTCCCGGGCAAAAGCCTCATGGACATTCACGGAAAACCAATGCTATGGCACCTTTGGAAACGAGTCCAAAACGCCAAGCTCCTGGACCGCATCGTAATTGCAACAACAACCCAGCCGCAGGACGACCAGATTGCCACCTTCGCAGCCCAACACAACATAGACTGCTACCGCGGCAGTGAAATGGACATAATGACCCGACTCGCAGACGCAACTCGCACATTTGGAGGCACCGCATTCGTCCGCATCACCGGCGACTGCCCGTTAATTGACCCCGCCCTCATAGACAAAACCATAGCCTTCCACAAAGAAGCCCCGGACTTTGACATAATCACCAACATCTTCCCACCAACCCACCCCCAAGGCCTCAGCGTCGAACTTATCACCCTTGATGCCATGGACCGCGCAATCAATGAAACTTCAGACCCCCTCTGGCGCGAATGGGCAACCGTGTATTTTTATGAACACGCACGAGCTGGCGAGTGCGGCCGAAGCGCTCCACTAAGCGCGGAGGCTAACGCGACCGAAGGGAGCAACCTTCCCGGCTACCGCATCAAAAACCTGGAGCACCCGGAAAACTTGGGCCACCACCGCTGGACAGTCGACTACGAAGAAGACGCAATGTTCATGAAAGCCGTCTTTGGCGCCCTCGGCCCGGCAGGCGAACCTTTCACAATGCAAGAAATTTTGACATACCTTGAGAAACACACGGAAGTCTATAATTTAAACCGTAAATTCAAACGCAACGAAGCCTTCGGCGAAGTCCTCAAAGAAAAAGGCATTGAAAGCGAGTGGTATAAGACACAGTAAAACCTTCACTATGCAAAATAGTACAAAAAAGCTACTATTTTTCATAATGACTTTTCCCCAAACCTTAAGTACACTAAGCGCATGACAAAACAAGCAAACACTTGGGCCGGCAAATTCGGAGACGAATACGTGCTCAGAAACACATACAACATTCATGAGTTGGAAGAATTCTTCCAAAAACTTCTCGGCGTCAGCCGCTCAGAAATGTTCCTGGACTTTATTGGAAACATCAGCCGTGAAGCAAAAATCCTTGAAGTGGGCTGCAATATTGGAAACCAACTTTTAATGCTGCAAAGCCTTGGCTTCACAAACCTGACCGGAATTGAAATCAACCCAAACGCTCTAAAAACCGCAAAAGAAAGAATCCCAAAAGCAACTTTGGTTCAAGGCTCCGCAACCCAAATGCCGTTCCAAGACAATGAATTTGACCTGGTCTTCACCTCCGGCGTACTGATCCACATTGCGGAAGAAGACCTCAAAAAAGCCGTCAAAGAAATTCACCGCTGCGCAAAAACTTACATTTTAGGTTACGAATATTTCGCGCCCCAGCGCCTGGAAGTCACTTACCGTGGAAATGAAGACATGCTGTGGAAGGAAGACTTTGCGGCCCGCTACCTCACTTCCTTCCCGGACCTCTCTATGGTCAAAGAAAAAAAATACAAGTATCTTGAGAACGAAAACATTGACCAAATGTTCCTACTCTCTAAATGACAAAGAAAACAGTATTCGCAAAAACTGTCCACGGAGCAAAATGGATAACCATTGGTGTATTTGTGCAAAGGCTGGTCAACATAATAACGCTGATCACCTTAGCGCGAATCCTCTCCCCTGAAATGTACGGAATTATGATTGCCGCAACAATAATTGTGGACGGTATCACGGTTTTCACAAACCCCGGCTTTGGCATGCTGGTTGTGCAGGAGAAGGGAGTTGAAAAATACCTCAACCCCGCCTGGACTTTTGAAGTGATCAAAGGCGTCATTTGGCTGGTCCTCATCAGCGCCCTCTCACCCTTTATTGCAAAATTCTTCCACGTGGAAGGCTACGAACTTGTGATCTGCTTTGGCGGAGTCTACCTGCTTTTTAACGGCCTCAAAAACATTGGCGCGGTCCTACTTCTCAAAGAAATGCAATTTAGCCGAATCTTCGTCCAACAATTCGCCCAGCAAGTCGCGTATCTTGTTGTTGCCCTCACTTGGGCACTCATCAGCCCTTCCGTTTGGGCCTTGGTCGCCGGAAATCTGGCCGGATACGCCGCCTCCGCAATAAGCACCTACGCCGTCCATCCATACAGACCAAAGCTGGACTTCCGCCTCAAAGAATTCGCCGGCTTACTTACAAAAACCAAGTGGATAATTGGCACGAACATTATGAACTACACCTCCGGCATAATTGACACCACATTCTTAGGCTACCTCCTCGGCCCCGCCAACATGGCCGTCTACTCCAAATCAAGAGACATATCCATCATGCCCTCCTCTTACCTGGGCCAAATCACAAACAAAGCCGGATTCGCCGGAATTGCCCAAGTCCAAGACAACCGCGAACTAATCCGCGACGGCTTCCTCAAAATGTTCGACATCACCATCTTAATTTCAATTCCCTTCCTCGCTATCCTCATTTTCGAATCCCCCCGCCTCGTCCCTCTGCTCCTCGGCGACAAATGGATCGCAATGATTGTCCCGCTTCAGCTTCTCACAATAGCCATGACAATCCGCGGCTTCACAAACTTGACCACCCCAATTTTCCAGGGCCTCGGCAAATTCAATATGCGTTTCCACACCGTGCTCCTCCAACTCATCACAAGCATAATCTTTCTCGTTGTCTCAGTCCCACTTTGGGGCCTCGCCGGCGCCGCCTACGCAATAATCGCCTCCTACTCAATCGTCCTCATATACTCCTTCATCCGCCTAATCCCCCTCATCAAACTAAACCCTTTTAAAGCCCTCCCTTCCACCCTAATCACAACCCTCGCCGCCACCCTCGTAATCGCCGCCACTTACCCCTTCTACGACTTACTACAATCCATCCACGGCGCAATCTACCTGCTAATTTTAGCCGCCCTTGGCCTTGTCTACTTCACCCTGGTTTTGCTGTTTGGCGTAGTGACGAAGAAAGGCCCGTACGTTACGCTCAGGCAGACATTAGGGGCGTTTAGAAAATAAAAATTTCCATCCTTGACGAAAACACATTTTTCCTTATATGAACTCCAAAGGTTTCCAGCATCAATAAATATTGCAATTTTGTTAATTTTCTTTTTCGCCATAAATAAAATAGGGGAATCACAATTCTATCACAACAACCCCTCTTCATCAAACAACTTACCCCCTCCCACTCTCCGCTCTAAACCCATCCCAATTCCTCACATCTTTTTTATTGTACTTAATTCGCTCACCCTTTAAATCCCGCAAAATCCCGCCGGCCTCACTCAAAATCACGTCCCCGGCGCAAATATCCCATTCGCTCGTTTTGTCGCTTGAGTTCACATAAATATCCCCAACCCCCTCCGCCACCAAACACAGCTTCAGCCCCGCGCTGCCAACCTCTTTGAACGAACGAATCCCAATCTCCGCCGCAATCTCTATCTCCTTTGGCAGTCTGTGATTTCTACTCACAAGCATCACCGCGTCCGGCCCCTTTCGTGAAGAAACAGCTAAACGCCGCACAACACCACCACAATCCACAAAAGCACCACCGCCCTTCATTGCAAAATAAAGCTTGTCTTCGGTCGGCCAATAAACCGCACCCAAAACCGCCCGGCCGCCGCGAGCCAAACCAATCATAACGGAAAAATCACCGGTTTTTTGCAAAAAATCCTTGGTCCCGTCCAGCGGATCCACAATAAAAACCTCATCCGCCTCCATTCGAACAAAATCATCCTCCGTTTCCTCACTCAAAACCGGAATCCCAAAACCACCCAAACTTTCCAAAATCACACGCTCAGACTCCAAATCCGCCTCTGTCACCGGCCCGCCGCCGTAAGCCTTTTCACGCCCCTTAAGCCCGCTGTCATACAAAGAAAGCAAAGCCTGGCCGGCCTTGCGCGCCGCCCGCTTAACCGCTTCCAAACACAAATAATCAAAAACCCGCGCCGCACTTTCCGTCGCACTCTCCACGTCCGTCCTAAGCTCCAAATCCGCTTTCTCCGGCGCTTCATACGGGTCTGAAACCCCCGTAAAATTCGCTATCTCACCCCGAGCAGCCCGCGCATACAAACCCTTCACATCCCGCTCTCTGCAAACCGCCAGCGGACTGTTCACATAAACCTCCGCAAAACCGTCGCCAATCCGCTTCCGTGCAAGCCCCCTGTGCGACCGATACGGCGAAATAAAACTCACCAAAACCACTTTCCCGTCCCGCGCAGCCTCCAACGCCATTTCCGCCGCCGCTTGAATATTCGCGTCCCTGTCTTCCTTTGAAAACCCAAGCGCATTCTTTCTTTCTGCACGCACTTTATCTCCGTCCAAATTCACATACGGAATTCCGCGCGCCTCAAGCATTTCTCCCAAACGCGCACAAACCGTGCTTTTCCCACTGCCGGAAAGCCCGGTAAACCACAAAACTAATCCGGAATTATTCCTCACAAACAGTTGGTTTATTGGATCTTTGCAAAATTATCCCGCCGCCGACAGTCCCGTTCGTAAACTTATCAATAATAATAAAATTACCGGTATTCACATTCTGCAAATAAGGATCAAAAAGAAGCGGCACATGCGTTTTAATTGTCACACGACCAACCTCATTAATGCCAAGCCCGGCACTTTCCTCCCGGTGCAACGAATTCACATCAATCCTATAATGCAACTTCTCCACAAATCCCAAATTTTGTTGAGTTGTGTGCTTCACCAAATACGGCCGACCAACCTCCAAAGATGACTCATCCATCCACCAAATCATAGCCTCAAATTCATTTGAAATTTCCGGTACATTTCCCGGCCTCACAACCATATCTCCACGGCTTGCATCCACTTCGTCCTCAAAAGTCAAAACCACACTCTGCCCGTTATACGCGCTGTCCATTTCCTTTCCGCCATCAAAAATCCCCCTCACTCTCGAACGCTGCCCCGAAGGCATAACCAAAACCTCTTCACCTTTTTTAAAAACTCCACCTTCAACTCTGCCGGCATAACCTCTGAAATCCGCATGCGGCCTCAAACAAAGCTGAATTGGAAACCGCGGATCAATCAAATTCCTGTCAGACGCAATATGCACATTTTCCAAATAATTCAAAAACGTCTGCCCTTCAAACCAGTTCATATTTTCCCCGCGCGTACAAACCATGTCACCCTTAAGCGCACAAACCGGTACAAACTGCAAATCACGAATATTCAATTTTGCGCTATACCCAATAACCGCATCCTTAATTTCCTCAAATTTCTCTTTTGCATACCCAACCTTATCCATTTTATTCACCGCCACCAAAATATGCGGAATAGACAGCAAACTGGCCACAAAAAGATGCCTACGCGTCTGCACACTAAAACCCTTCTCCGCATCCACCAAAATCACCACCAAACTGGCCTCACTCGCCGCCGTAATAAAATTCCGCGTGTACTGCTCATGCCCCGGCGAATCCGCAATAATAAACTGCCTCCGTTTGGTCGAAAAGTACCGGTGCGCCACGTCAATTGTAATTCCCTGCTCCCGCTCACTGGAAAGTCCGTCCGTGAGTAGCGCCAAATCCACGTCCTTATTTTGCCGCTTGCAACTTTCTGTAATTGCAGCCAGCTGATCATCATAAATTGCCTTTGTCTCCAAAAGTAGTCGCCCAATCAGCGTCGACTTTCCGTCGTCCACGCTCCCCGCAGTTGCAAATCTTAAAAGTTCTTTATTCATTTTTATGAGCTAAAAATAACCTTCTTTCTTTTTTTGCTCTAACGAAAAATCAGAGCTTTTATCTATTGAACGGGTTTCCCGCTCACTATTTTTTGCAGCCAAAACCTCATTAATAATCTCATCCAGCCCCTCCGCCTCACTCAAAACCGCCCCGGTTGACGGCGCACACCCAAGCGTCCTATACCTGCACTTCACAGTCAAAACTTCTTCACCCTCCGCCGGCCGAACATGCTCGTCCACCCGGTAAAGCGCACCTCCACGCCTCACAACCTGCCTTTCTTGCGCAAAATAAAGCGGCACAATTTCAATCCCTTCCTCCTTGATGTACTGCCAAATATTCACTTCAGTCCAATTGGACAGCGGAAAAACCCGAATAGATTCCCCCGGCGCAATATTCCCATTATATAAATGCCAAAGCTCCGGTCTCTGCTTTTTTGGGTCCCACACGCCAAACTCATTCCTGAATGAAAAAATCCTCTCTTTTGCCCGGGACTTCTCTTCTTCTCTTCGCGCTCCACCAAAAATAATATCAAAACCGTGCTCGCGGATTGCGTCCAAAAGCGGCTTTGTCTTTTTAAAATAAACATATTTTTCCGTCCCGGCCTCTTCCGGTTTCAAAGCCAAAGCCTCCGGCGACTCATTTTTGCGAACAATCAATTTGGCTGAAATCTCCTCCACAACCCGATCCCTAAACTCAATCATCTCAGGAAATTTAAACCCGGTATCCACATGCAAAAGCGGAAACGGCACTTTCCCCGGCCAAAACGCCTTCTTAATAAGATGCAGCAAAACCGACGAATCTTTCCCGATCGAATACAAAACCACCGGATTTTTTGCGCACGCATACGCCTCACGGATGATAAAAATGCTCTCCGCCTCCAGCTTTTTCAAATAATTTTGCGAATAATTGTTCATGATTCAAATGAATACCTTTGTAAAAACTCAAATTTCCCCATCCGCTCCAAAATTTCCGCTTTCTGCTCCTCCGTCCATTTTACCCTTTCGCGACTTTTGTTTGGTTTCTCAAAAACAATTCCCGCCGCCGCTTCAATATATGATTCCTCCGGTTCCAGCCCGTAAAACTCACAAATTTTGCGTAGCGTCCCCCGTGGGTCCAAAATCAAATCCTCATGCCAAATATCCAAAACTTTGTTAGTTCCGTTCGTCCGAACCACCTCATTTTTCTCCGCCAGCTCAAAAAACTCCTCAATGTTTTGATTAATATACTTTTCCGGCTCCTTGGAGTAGGGGTTGGTTTTCCGTGACATAGTGCTAATTGCATCAAACGGATTCCGTACAACATGCAAAATTCGCACTTCCACCCCCGCAAGCTCATTTAGCGCCGGCAAAAACTGCAACCTGTCATCATTCACGCCACCTTTTTTATCACCAATCACCGTAAGCTTCCTGTAGCGACCCTGCCACTGACCGGGCACCTCATACGAATATCCGCTCCACGCTCGCCCTCTTTCCGCATACTCTCTCGAATTCGCCAAAATTAAAGAAAAAATCTGCCCACGCGTAAACCCCCTTTTCACAAAATTCAAAACTCCCAGCTCATGCGCAATTATTGCGTTTGGATGCGCATCAATCAGCGCGCCCACCAGGCTGTGCCCGCTCCGCGGATACCCAATAAACATACAAACAGACTGCAAATCCTCAAAACTCTCCCGTTCATGTCTAGACAGCTGCTCCGCTCGCTCCCGAGTTTTTTCAATTTTCCTCCTATAAACCACATCCATAACGGGCCTGTGCAAGCGCCCCAAACTTTTCCCAAGCCTGGAATCCTTACCAATCTTATCCACCGCCCATAATTCAAGCCGTCTGAGCATAGCAATTTATAAAATACAGGTTAGAACATAGCAAATATTTGGCTTTAGGTAAAGCAAACTCACTCGCGAATGGTGAGCACGCACTCACCCATGAAATTGTCTAGTCGGTTTGTTTGGTTCTTAGCTTGCAAAAGGGATAAAATGAACGAACCTAACCACTCCAAAATGAACAAAAAAGAACGAAATAAATTACACAAAGAATTCCTGATAGCGGCAAAAAATGCAAAGAGGTGGATACACACCTGTAAACTCAAACTACCTCTTCTTGAAAAGTACAAAGTTTGGCGAGATTTTGGCTTTACCAGCATTTATGACTACGCTTTCAAACTTGCAGGTTTAAATGAATGGCAGGTGAGAGATGCCCTGAGACTTTTAAAGAAAATTGAAGACAAACCTGCTCTGAAACAAGTTGTAGAAGAGAAGGGTTTAGGTGCAGTCAGGCCAATTATTACAATAGCTACAGTGGAAGACCAAGAATTTTGGGCCGAAAAAGCCAAAAATCTGAGCAGAAGGGCGCTAGAAGCATATACACAAGAATTTCGCAAAAAGACAAGCACACATCAGGGTAAAATTGGTCACGTGACCAATTCCCCACCTGAAGAGTCAGTAAATTTTAGCCCACCAATCGCAAATAAAATAAAACAATTCTTAAAACGTAAAAACGCAGAAGAACTTCTTGAAAATTTCCTGGACAGTTTTGAAGAAGACAAGCCTGAAGTTACACAAACCTCCAAAATTCCCGCCAAAACACAACGCTTTATAATTCAAAGAACAGATGGAAAATGTGCATTCCCAACTTGCAACAAACCATACTCTAACCTCCATCACACACGCCGCCATTCCATAGAAAACGTGCACGACCCAACTTACATTCACGCACTTTGCAAAGCACATCATGAACTTGCCCACCACGGTTTGATTGGCAATGAGGAAGGTCCACCGCACACCTGGTACGTTTTAGACCGGCCGGACACGGCAAGCCACAAATACTTCATTGACCAGCAGGTGCAACTCATCCGGCATAATGCACTCATCTAATCTATTGCCAAACAACCTGTTAACAGGTATAGTTCCGGCATGAAATCTGCTTTAATAACCGGAATTACAGGCCAAGACGGCTCTTATCTGGCCGAACTACTCCTGGGAAAGGGCTACCGTGTCTACGGTTTGTCTAGGCGTGCCAGCACCAGCAACACGGAACGAATTGACCATATTTTAGACAAAATTGAACTGATTGACGGAGATTTAACGGATCTTTCTTCTCTGATCCAGGCTATCCGTGAAGCAAATCCGGACGAAATTTACAATCTGGGAGCACAATCTTTTGTGGGCACTTCTTTCAAAACTCCGCTGGCCACCGGCCAAACAACGGGAATAGGCGCACTAAACGTTTTTGAAGCTGCGCGACTCACCAAACCGGACGCAAAAATTTACCAGGCATCAACAAGTGAAATGTTCGGGAAAGTGCGTGAAACACCTCAAAGTGACCTCACACCGTTCCATCCGCGCAGCCCTTACGGCTTTGCAAAAGTTTTTGCGCATTACGCCGCCATGAATTACCGTGAATCTTATGGCATGTTCATTTGTTCCGGGATTCTGTTTAATCATGAATCGCCTCGCCGCGGGGAAGAGTTTGTGACCCGCAAAATATCAATGGGCGTTGCCAAAATTCACCTTGGTTTGACAGACCACATCACACTCGGCAACCTGGACGCAAAGCGAGACTGGGGCTTTGCCGGAGACTACGTGAAGGCAATGTGGATGATGCTTCAGCAAGAAACACCGGAAGACTACGTTGTGGGAACAGGTGAAACTCATTCAATCCGTGAATTTCTGGACCTTGCATTTAAATCAGTCGGCATTGAAGACTGGTCAGGCTACGTCAAAACAGACCCCAAATTCATGCGCCCTGCGGAAGTGGATGTTTTGATTGCAGACACCAAAAAAACTCGCGAAAAATTGAACTGGATCCCGGAAGTTTCCTTCCCCGAGCTGGTAGATTTAATGGTAAAGTCAGATATAAAACAACTTCATGGCCAAAATTCTCATCACAGGCGGCACGGGCTTTCTGGGGCGAAACATAATCCCGTCGCTGATCCGGCGCGGGCACAAAGTCACTAATCTCTCCCTTAAGGCCTACGAAGACGAAAATGTGCAAGACATTATTTTCGACGCTTTTAAAGATGATCTTCAAGAAGCACTTCAAGGCAAAGACTTTGAATTTGTCATCCACCTGGCCGCTTTCTCAACTCCAAAGCTCGCCACCGAATACGAGAAAACCATGCAACTCAACGTTGAATTTACTGAAGAACTTCTCAAATCCGCCCAAAAATTCCCCTCACTCAAAGGCTTCTTCTTCTTTTCAACAGCTCTCGTTTATTCAGACAAAGCCCCCCGACCCCTCAAAGAAGACGCCCCCGTCGCCGCATCTGAAGGCGACTACTACACGGAATCCAAAATCAAAGCGGAAGCCGTATGCCGCCATTTTCATGAACAAGGCATGCCCGTCAAAATCTGGCGACTCACAAACTGCTTCGGCCCCTTTCAACCCCACCAGCCGCACCCAAACCTCATCCCGCAGGTAATGGCGGAAGCAATTGCCCAAAAAAAAGTCACAATTTTAAACGGCA
>JAHIVE010000008.1 GCA_018816805.1 Patescibacteria group bacterium
CACCTGCTTTTACAGCAAGTTCTTCTTGAGAAAGCCCCTGTTCAATTCTTTTCTTGCGAACCCTTTCACCAAATTTGATGAGTACTTCCTTCTTCATTAGGAAAATTTATTTATTTCATTGTATTCAATTGCTAACTTTAGTTCTACATACTATAATTAGCATTGTTAATAACAAGTTTCCTCAAATGAGAGATGTTTTACAAATAAAAAAACAAATCAACCGCCCCGAAAAAGGCGGCTCTTTTAGGCGGGAAGGCAAAAAGGAGGGGGTCTGGGGGAGGAATTTTTGCCTTCCCGTTCTTCTTTCTTCTTTTCCTGCGCCGCCCGCCCCCGAACCTCGGGCGGCGCATTTTTCACCATCTTTCCTCAGGCGCGCGGTGGCCGGCCGCACCGCGCGCCTGCACCAGCATTTTGTAAAATTTTCATGGAGGCTAGCCTCCATGCTTCTCTTTGAAATAAGTTCTAACTTCTTGGTACAGGCAGCTCCAAAAGCGTGAATATATAGCTCATTACGAGTATATTCACGGCTTATTGACAAAGGTGCGTGAATTTGCTAATATTTTATTATATCCTACTCTTCTTTTATGACTGCAAATAAGACAATAAGAGATCGTATTCAGATGCTGAAGGCTGAGTATGAACGCATAAGAGTTGACAAAGAGGCCCTTTTGGATCTCGTTTTAGAGGCTGAATTATCTGAGAGTGTTTATAACTCAAACGCGATTGAGAACTCAACCCTTACACTTAAAGAAACTGAAAAAATCCTGCTTGATATGGAGGTTTCTAGAAATGTTTCGCTTAGAGAAGTTTTTGAGGCAAAAAATTTGGCCAGAATTACTGAATTTGTTAAATCGAAAGGTACTGGGGTGATGCTAGATGAAGAGTTTCTTCTTTTACTGCATAGAATGCTACTCACAAATATTAAAGATGAGTGGGCGGGACGGTTTAGACAAAGTGGGGAGTATGTTCGAGTAGGAACACATATTGCACCTCCCCCAGAATTTGTTAAGCAGTATGTACAGGACCTAATCATTCAAGATAAAAGTGATCAAAGAAGTTATTTTATAGATAGAATTGCTCTTTTCCACCTTAAGTTTGAGAATATTCACCCTTTTTGTGATGGGAACGGAAGAATGGGACGTGTGCTTATAAATTTGCAATTGCAGCAATTAGGCTACCCACCTTTGATTATTAGAAATAAAGAAAAAAAAGACTACTATCAAGCATTTAGAAAATACGATGACAGACAGGTAACAAAAGATATGGAAAGAATTATAGCACTTGCACTTCTAGAATCTCTTCATAAGAGGATTGCCTACTTGAAAGGTTCAAAGATTGTTGATTTGGCTGACTATGCAAAATCTGATGATTTGAATTTATCTTCGCTCATCAATGCTGGACATAGACAAACCATTCCTGCTTTCCGTGAAAAAGGTGTTTGGAAGATAGATTCGGGTTTTGAAAAATAGTTCGAACATCCTTGCAGGTGGAGCTCCAAGAGGTTTGGTCACCACGTAAGTGGTGGGCAGGCCTCTTTTGTAGTAAGAAGACGGGAACGAAACCCGAAGGGTTCGAAGCCGGCCAGGAGCGAGAGTCGCGGGGAAGCGAGTGTATGTTTAAAAAATGCACTGTTAAAAATGCCGTCATTTTGACGTAATTTTTGATACAGTTATTTTCCAAATGCTTCCGCATGACTGACTCAAGGACACGTAGCTCCCGCTGATAGCATTACTGTTACCTGCCCCAAAGAGCCACTACCTCAAAAAGTCTTATTTTGTGACTCACTCCCAACACCCCCATTCACAAATTCAAGCATGTGTGGATTGAATAAAATCCTCAATCAATTGCCTAGTCGTACCAGCCAAGTCGAGTTTCAAAGCATTTTCGGGGCTTACCCATACATAATTCAAACCTTCCTCATTCAATACCACCTTTTCAGATTTTGTATGGCACAAAAAATCCATAAATATAAAATGTTTTTTTTTAAAAAATTCAGTGTTGTTGATGGATTCGTAGTAGCCAAAAAAATCAATATCAAAAATTTCTAAATTCGTTTCCTCCCAGACTTCACGTTTCAGGGCCTTTTCCAGTTCTTCCATATACTCCACATGACCACCCGGCACTACATATCTACTTTTCCAACTGTGAGCTGACATCAAAAACAACTCACTTTTCGGGTTTAAAATCAGTGCACCAACTGCGATAGTAGGAAAGTTAAACATATTTTTATATTAACCAAATTATCGTGCAAAAGGAATTGCAGTTTTCAAGTCAAAAATGTTAAAATCCAAACTTATTAATATAAACTATGTAAGTGGAATCAGAGCCTGAATATTCTTATAAAAAGTCCGAGCCAGGGGTGGAAAATATTGATGCGATTGAGCTGCTTAGATTGCAAACTGAGCTCGCTAAGTCAGAAGTAACCGGTTTAGAGCCAAAAATTCATCTTCCACACCCTCTTTCTGTTTGTTTTTCGGTTATCGATAAATGCGATCGTTCTTGTAAACATTGTATGTCTTCAAGTAATTTGCATGCTTCCAATGGAATGGATACAAAACATGTAAAAACTATGTTCTCAAAATTGAAGGATTCCGGAGTAATGCGAATTGATATTGTAGGTGGAGAGCCATTTTTAAGGTCTGATATCCTTGAACTTACGGAGTATGCGAATGATATTTCATTAAGGCCAACCATAACTACTCATGGAGGACTAATTACTCAAGAAATTGCTGAAGAATTAGCAAAATTGGGGGTGACAGTACAAGTAAGCATAGATGGTGATTATGAACAAAATGACCGCTTAAGAGGGAGGGGCAGTTATCATGCTGCTGTCAGAGGAATGCACTTGCTTTCCCAAAATAGAGTCCCATTGCGAATCAGCTGTACCATACAAAAATCCAACGGGAATGCCTTTGAGCACGCTTTGGATTTGGCAAAAGAAGTAGGTGCAAAAAGTGTATACGTGAATTTTATTTGTGCTCAAGGTCGAGCAGGTGTATTGAGAGACCGCATTTCTTTAACTTCAGAAGAAGAGATGACAGTTCGTGTAAATGTTAGAAACTTAGCATCTGAATCACAAGAAAACGAAAGGCTAATTGAAATGAAACAAGCAGATCGTGGTGGTGTATTTATCTCTTCAAATGGTGATTTTCATTCTCAAGCTCAATTTGAAGAAGATCGTAATTATTTTGGCAACATTTTTTATAATGATATTCGTGAGATGTGGCAGAGCACAAATATTAATCATCGAATTCATCTTCTGCAATATTTGCAACATCCGTTGATGTATAAGCCATTGACATATTCTTGATTTCTAAAAAGAAAACGGGAATGAAACCTGCAGGGTTCGATGCAGGCTAGGAGCGAGAGTCGCGGGAGAGTATTTTTTTCACGCTATGAAAAATGGTAGCTTTTTGTTAGCATTTTTTTGAGTGGTTTTATGAAAGCTTCCCCATGGCCGAGCGACGCCGATGCACCGAGCGTAGTGAGGTATTCCCGCTACCTGCCGTTTTCTAGTCAATAGTTTGGAAACACTTGGCTAATTGAATTGGAGTTTTTAGGTCTATTCCAAGATGAAGTCTTTTCGCGTTGTAATATTCCAAATATTCGGGGAGGAATTTGTTAATTTCATTCACATTGTGAGGCATTTTCTTTAAAAATTCATTTTGAATTGTTTTGTTAAAACGTTCCAGATGAGCATTTGGGATATCTGGATGAAAGAAATATTTTTAATTTCGTATTGATAGCTTGAGTATTCACTTCGGATTCAGGAGAAAATTGTTGCTCGACCTCCTCACCATTGTCGCTCGGCATTACTTCTTTATCGAAAGGCGAAGTACTCATTATTAAAGTAAATATTGATATTATTGCGAACTTTACTACATGTGTCACTTTCTGTCATGTCCCTTCCAATACTGTAAATTTGATCCGAACATCCTTGCAGGTGGAGCTCCAAGTAAAAATGGTATCCCCTAAGGTTTGTTTATTAATTAAAACGGAAAAGGTTCATCATTCGCCATTGCGTGAATATATTCTATTACCGCCTCTTCAACTTCAGGCACATCAGCCACTTTCATTCCATGACCTCTGTTTGGCGCATTGAAATATTTATACTCAATGCCATTATCCTCAAGTAACTTAATAAAAAGTTTTGGATAATCACCATTCGGGACATCCCCCCAATGTTCATCAGCAGCTCCATATACCAACATGACAGGTCCATCACTTGGATCGATATGATTTAACATTCCATCCATAACTAAATTCCCAGCTGTAATATTCTCAAAATCAATCTCCGAATTTGGATTTTCGCCATATCTTTCCTTTGACCACTCAAACTCGGGAGAAGCAATCACCTCCTCATTCAATACCCACCTTGTGCCATGTTCAACATATTCAACCTCAATATCAGGCGGATGAGGCACGTGCATGGCAAACCCACTTTTATCAATATATCCTTTAAACGCAGGAAGTGGATCCTTAACCGGACATGATTCAAGCCAATCATATTCCTGGCGAAAAAATAACCAGCCGGTCAGTCCTGCGCCTCCGGAAGCGCCGGTTAAAATTATATTGTCCGGATCTGCTCCCCATCTCTCAGCCTCTTGACGAAAAGTTGCAATAGAACACGCCAAATCATGCGGCGCCCAACCATATGGTGCTTCAGACCATCGATAGTTTGGTGACATTACAACAAAACCCTCATTAATATAAGGTTCAAGACTATTTGGTGCATAACCTTTTTTGTCCGAAACATACTCAGACCCACCATGAACTTGAATGATTACCGGAGCATTTTTATATTCTTCTCGGTAATAGACGTCAAAAGTTGTCAAATGTTGATCGCCACCAACATTCGGATCGCCATAGCGAACGTCCTTTTCAACCAAAATTCCATCCCCAAAATCTTTCACGACTCCCTGTTTTGGAGAATGGAAATCCTTTTTGCATCCACCAAGCGGGAGTACAAAAAAAATGCAAATCAGTGCTAGAAATTTTTTCATATTTATTAATACTATCAACGTAACAATATTTCATAATATTTGTTACAACAACCAAAAAATCAAACTTTGAAATAAGTCCGAACTTTGTCGTAGGTGCAGCTCCAAGTAAAAAGCACGCCTTTTTGGAGTGTTTTTTTAGTTGTGGTGGGACAAATTAAATTCTTATTGCTTTTTTAATATTACTTGAATTAATATGTCGCTGCAGATTAGATCTTTGACAATTTGGGGCCACTGCTGGGTGTGACGCAAGTTACGCTCGCAAAGTTATTGCCATAAATTTCTAGTTTTATGCTTATACGGCTTTCGTATAAGGATTGGATGGCTATTTATGGTTATTAATCTGACGTTTGTCTTTTTTTGGCTGCGTCTGTTTTTCGTATTATTTAACTTTTTTTATATATGCAAATAAGTTTTGAGTTTTTGGCAGTGATTTGTTTAATTCTATTAGCCTGCGGCAATCTAATTGTAGGCGTTGTCAACGATGCTGTTAATTTTTTGAGTTCAGCGGTTGGTGCTAAAGTTGCGCCTACAAAAGTGATTATGATTGTAGCTTCTCTTGGAGTTATATGTGGTGCTACTTTTTCAGATGGAATTATTGAGGTTGCGAGAAAGGGAATATTTACGCCATCATATTTCACATTAAATGAAGCAATAATTATTTTTACGGCTGTTGCTTTGGCTGACATTATTTTATTGGATATTTTTTCAAGCTTTGGGCTTCCTACTTCTACGACAGTTTCTGTTGTTTTTGAGTTGTTCGGATCCGCCCTTGTGTTTGCACTTTGGAAGATGGGGAGTTTTTCAGAGGCGTGGGAAGTAATTAATGCATCCTCTGCACTAAAGATTATTTCTGGGATATTGTTTTCAGTGGTTATTGCATTTTTTGTCGGGCTTGTTGCTCAGTTCATTACTCGTTTATTTTTTACTTTTAATTATCATAAAACTTTAAGGCGCTGGGGCTTTCTTTGGACGGGCGCGGCGCTTTCCTTCCTAACGTTTTATGTGCTTTTGATTGGCGGGAAACATGCTTCTTTTATGACTCCCGAGATGAATGCTTGGATTAGTTCCAATAGTATTGGAATCTTAGTTGGGGGATTTGTGGGGTTTTCGCTGCTTTCTTTTGTTCTTATTCGGCTCAAGGTGAAAATTTTAAAGATAATTATTTTGCTTGGGACGGGCGCGCTTGCCATGGCTTTTGCAGGGAATGATTTGGCGAATTTTATTGGTGTTTCAGTTGCTGGCACTCACGCATTTTTAGGTTCTGATTTAAGTAGAACCTTGCCTACCCCAACTTGGGTTTTGGTTATTGCGGGGCTAATTTTGTCCGTAACAATTTTTGTTTCCAAAAAGGCACGAACAGTAATTAATACCTCAATTAATTTAACAAGTCATAAAAAAAATGTTGTTAGTCAATGGAAGTCAAATTTTGTTTTGGAGGGGATTGTCAATTTGGTGGGTTATGTTTTTTCATTCGTGCCAAAAAGAATAAGGAATTGGATTGCAATAAGATGGGAGTCCGATGGCAAAGATAAAGATCATGCTTTTGACAAAGTAAGGGCTTGCGTTAATTTGATTGTTTCAGCGGCATTGATTTCTTATGCAACTTCACAAAAATTGCCGCTTTCCACTACTTATGTGACATTTATGGTTGCAATGGGAACTGCGCTTGCAGATGGAGCTTGGGGTAAGGAGTCCGCTTCAAATAGAATAATGGGAGTTATTACGGTTATTGCCGGTTGGTTTTTCACAGCTTTTGCTGCATTTACGTTTGCTGGTATAACTGTGAGCGTGCTGTATTTAACCAGAATATATGGTTTGGTGATATTGATGAGTTTTGTGACCTTTACTCTCTACAAACTTCATCACTTCCATGCAAAGCGGATTTTGGACAAAGTATAATTTTTAATTTTTTGACACGTTTTTGGACAAGAAAACGTGTCCTTCTTCCTCCTCGAATCCATTTTTTTTGAAGAATGAGAGCGCTTGCTTGTTTTCTATTGAAGTGTCAACCATGATTATTTTTACTCCATCTTTTTTGAAAAGTTTTGTAATTTTCTTCAGTAGTTTGCTGCCAATTCCTTTGCCTGAATGTTTTGGGTCAACACCCATCCAAATAATGTAACCATAAAGCCAAGGGTTGTTTTTCTTTTCCACAAGGGTTGCAAGTGCAAAACCAACAAGTTGATTATTTGCTTTGGCAACATGGCAATATTCCTTGTCTGAAATGTATCTTTCGATAATTTCGTATTCGTCCCAGGTCCTGTAGAGATTTGACCATTTGTTTGATGTATAGAGTCTGTTTCCCAAATTATAGATTGGGGCAATGTCCTCAAATTTAATTTGAGATATTGTTATTTTTTCGTCGGCTGCTGACATATATAGTGGTTAGACGGTATTATCTTCTCACGGAACTTAGCTTTAATTCCATAGAAAATTGATATAAAACATTTATGTGCCGGGATAGCTCAGGGGTGGAGCAACGCATTCGTAACGCGTAGGTCGTGGGTTCGAATCCCATTCCCGGCTCCATTTTTGCACAAAAAAACGCGCTGGGTCGTTGAGAGCCAGCGCGTTTTCTGATTTTTTTTAGTCTGAATATGGTACTAATTCTGGCATTGGTTCATCAATATCCGGACACTTCAGGATATTAATCCATCTCTTTGTTGTGAGATAAACAAAGCCTGTTCCTTTGTCCAGATCCCAGGGGTCAAGAATGTTTTCACTGTAAAGTTCCTGGAATTCTCTAACTGCAGCCTCTGTTTCAGGTGTAAATACACCATCTGTGTTTATTTCTGTATCTAGCATTTCATTTAAGAAAACTTGAAGTTTGTATACTTGTTCGTAATTATTATTCCAACCTGCTCGCATGTGATCAGTTATGTATGGAGTACAAACGTAAGGCTCTGATTCTTCTGAGGCTAACAAAACTGGTTCTTCAGTAACTGGGGTTTCTTCAACTGCCGGCGTTTCTTCTTCTTGAGTAGTTTCTGGGTCTGAAGTTTCTTCTTCAGTTGATTCGTCTGATTCTGATGAGAGAACTACAGTAGAATCAGATCCGCCACTAAAATAAGAGTAAAATGGGTCGCCACCGTGGCCGCCACCACCACCTCCACCACCTCCGCCGGAAGTTGTTTCAGTGTTTGTGTTGTCGTTGTCGTCATCATCGTCGTCGTCTCCTAACCACTACGTCGTCGTCATCGTCGTCGTCTCCTACCACTACGTCGTCATCATCGTCGTCGTCTCCTACCACTACGTCGTCGTCATCGTCGTCTCCTACCACTACGTCGTCGTCATCGTCGTCGTCTCCTACCACTACGTCGTCGTCATCATCGTCGTCTCCTACCACTACGTCGTCATCATCATCGTCGTCTCCTACCACTACGTCGTCATCATCGTCGTCTCCTACCACTACGTCGTCGTCATCATCGTCGTCTCCTACCACTACGTCGTCGTCATCATCGTCGTCTCCCACCACTACGTCGTCGTCATCGTCGTCTCCTACCACTACGTCGTCATCATCGTCGTCTCCTACCACTACGTCTGTTTCGTCGTCATCTTCAAGGTTGTCGCAGCCGGCGTCATAACCATAATCAATTGCTCCATCTCCGTCATTGTCAATTCCATCATTACATTGAGAAGGTATCACCACTTCAACAGAAATTGTTGTGATTGCATCTGCAGAAGACTCTTGGCCATTAGGCTGTCCGTGGTAAAGCATTGCTGAGACGCTATATGTCCCTGAAAGTGTGTAAGTGTGGGAATTTGACCAGTCTCCTGTAAATGTTTTGTCATCATTAAGGTCTACAAAATTTACAGATGAGGTTTCACTGAAAGTGCCATCTCCCCAGTCGACATATACATCATGTTGTTCTAATTGCCCAACGTATGGATTTGCTTCCGCTGTTCCAGTGACATCAAGAGTGGCTCCGGTTTGAGTTTGAGATGTTATTTCAATGTTGTAAACTGGTTTATCAGCATTAACAACTGCAAAAGGTCCTGCAATTGAAAGCAGCAAAATTGGAATTGCAAATTTTGCAATATGTGATCTGAGTTTTTCGATATTTAGACTGAAAATCATGGTGTATAAAGTTATTGTCAAAAGGGAATGTATAGACACTAGTTTTCAATGTCAAGTTTGTCTTCCGCCTTGTCTGTTTTGATATATTATGGCAAGATGTTTTTGAACGCATTTAATAATAACTTTGATTTTGTGAAGAAAACCAATTTTCTAAAACTTGTATTTTCTGTGATTGTTTGTCAGTGCGCTGGCATTGTTGGTTCACTTTCCGTTGGCACTTCCGTGACTACATGGTATGAACCAATGTTGAAACCATCTTTTGCACCTCCTAATTGGGTTTTTGCGCCGGTGTGGACAATTATGTACACGTTAATGGGGATTGCTTTGTATCTTATAATTTCTGATTCAAAGAAGTCCGCAGAGAGGAATGTGGGGCTTTTTTTCTTTGGTTTGCAGCTGGTTTTAAACTCACTTTGGACTTTTCTATTTTTTGGACTACAGAACCCGCCGGCGGCGTTTCTTGAGATAGTTCTTATGTGGTTTTGTATTTTTGCAACCGTTTATTATTTTTGGCGTGTTCGAAAGCAGGCGGCATATTTGCTTATCCCATATTTGATGTGGATAAGTTTTGCCTTAGTGCTTAATTACGCTTTTTGGCAGATTAATATTTAAATTTCGGCAAAGCCCACTACATAGTTTTTATTGTAGTGGCGGGCGCATTTTGGACAAGTTGTGTAGAAGAAATATAGTTTCTTCATTTTTTTGTCCTTTTTTTGAACCAGATCTTGCATTTCTTTTACCCAAAGACGTGCATTTTTATAAGGGCCTTCGAATACCTTTGTTAAAAAGGTTCCAGAAAGACGAGTATTTTTTAGTCCTGGGACGTCTTTTGTAACTTCCATAAAATGCTCTCCTCTCCAGGGGGATGGATCATATGAGAGCAGAAGATAATGATCTTTTGGGGCAGCGTTTACTTTTTGGACCTTCTCCCATGCGCTTGTCATTGCCTTCCCCATATTCAAAGGCACGTGGAGAAAGTTTTTTGTGCACATTTTAATGAATTTTTTGTTTTCTAATATGAACTTTTCATCATCCCATCCGTCCGGATTGAATTGTGGACAACACCCGGTTTCGGACAAGTCCATGTTCATTTTTGGCAGTGATTTTGACATAAAGAAATAAATTAAATTGAAAAGCTTGATTTTATTTGGTCGTATTTGCTTGTGATTGGGAAAGTTTCTTCAGGCAGAACTCCGTTTGGATGGCCGAAGAAGAAGTAAAAGCCATTGCCCTCCCCAACTAAGTTTTCTTCGTCAAAGAAAGGATCATTCTTGTATTGCTCGAATTGTTCTTGGTTGTAAATTGTTATTCCAAAAAGTGGAATTTCACCTGTTTTGCAGGTAAATGATTCGTAGGTTTTGTCATCAAGTGAATAGCAATATTGGTAATCTGCCACGGTTCCTTCATATTCTGTTTCAATTTCTCTAAATCTATTGGCGTATTCTTCTCCAACTTCAATTGAGTAGCCGTAGGTTGAGTTTGTAATAGTGCTATTTGAACTTGGTTCTTCAGTTTGAGCTGGAGGCGTGGTTTGGGTTGATTCCGTGGTTTGGGTTAATTCCGTGGTTTGGGCTGGCGGTGTGGTTTCATCAGGTAAGAAGAGTGAACCAATAATAAAGAGTAGTAGAGCCAAGGTTATGGCGCCGCCAAGAATTATAAGAGCGGATTGAAGTTTGTGGTTTTTCATATAAATGATGGCTTTAATGAGGCCTGCTACGAATACGAGCATAGCCAGAATAAAAAATATTGTAAATGTGGTGTCGTCACCTTGTTGGCCGGCTTTTGAAGTGGCTTTTTGAGGGGCGGTAGAGCTTAATACTTGATTGGTTTTTTCTGTAAGTTCATCTTCTTTTTGTTCGAATTCCGTAATGCTTGCTTGGAAGGCATTTATGGTTTCTTCGCTTTGGTCAATTGCGAGCGTCATGAGTCTTAAATCCATTAAATCAAGTTCAAAATCAAATGTCTCGTTGAGGTTTAGTGCGTCAAGGTAGGCGTCTTGTTCAGAAGAGTCCTCAGTGAAATTCTCAACAAGAAGGTCAGCGCTTAAGGATCTGCTTTGGCTGTCTGCCTTTTTAAGGTCTTCAAGATCATTGAGTGCGGACTCCAAAGCGTCTGCATCCTCGTTTTCCACGCTTGTTAGTATGTTGTAGTAAATATCAGTGAAAGTAATTTTTGGAGCTGCGGCGTTTGCTGTGAATGGAGAAATTGTTTCAGTTTGGGCGAATGTGTTTGTGTACACAGGTTCTTCCCATGCCAGGTCGCTGCCTTTGTAAAGTAGGTTTAACGAACGATTAAGGTCCCAAAGATCTTCTCTGTAAAGAACGTACCATTCATAAGTGTGGTTTGTTGCTGCCGCGACTTTCATTGCGTTGAAAGCGTGTCCGGCTGCATCAACAAGTTCGTTTGCGAGAGCAGGGTTTGCAAGGTAAGCAGTGAGGCCCATCTTGAGGGCCGGTTTTAGAACGTTGATGAATTCATTTACTGCGGATGTGTTTACGTCCCATTCATATTGAAGGCCGTTTCTGTAGTCGTGCTTTTCCGTGTTTTGAGTGAAAGTTGCCTCCGCTTTTTTAATGTTGGAATTGATGTCTTGGGGTACTGAATTGCTTGAGACGGTGTAGTTTGAAACTATGCTTTCTACTTCCGTTAGATAACTATATTTTAGATATCTTTCGAACCGAGCCAGCATGGTTTTTTCAAGTTCTGCCTCTTTCATGTTCACGGCTTCTCCGAACATGTATTGTTCAAGGCCACCGAGTAATTCTTTGAGGTAGGCCATGTATCTTGCAGATTCGCCGCCGTATTTGATGCCTTGTCTGAGCCCGTCAATTACAATATAGAGAACGTTTCTGCCAATTCTTTGGTAGCTGTTGTCTCCTTTGTTAAGTTTCATCCATGATGTGAAGGTATTTGAGATTAAGCCGCTTTTCCCTTCCGCTGCGTCATAAAGACCTCCGGTTAAATTAACAAAGCCTTGTGCAAGCCCCAGAGACTCTTTGAGGATATTTTGCATGTAGCTCTTGAAATTTATGAGGGATTCATCCGCTTTGCGGGAGTAGTATTCCAAGAAAAAGAGTGTGTAGGCGCTTTGGGTCAGCGCGTCTATTTCCATTTGAGCATTTTCCGTGTCTGCTGCAGAAATTGATTTAATAAAGTCATCTGCGACATATTTGTATTTTGCACCAAAGTCTTCTGAGCCGTATTTGTTGGTTCTGGCCTTAAATGCTTCATAATGTTGGTAAACTTTGTCGTACATTTTTTGCGTGCCTGAATTTAGCTTCATTTCAATATCACCAATATCGTCTTCGCCGGTTTCACCCAAGTTTTCAAAGAAGAAATAACCGTCCTCCGAATAGGTTTCCAGATTAATTTCAGAGTTTTCTTCGGTTGGGGCAATGTGAAGGGAAATCTTTACGCCGTTTAAAGGGAATTTTTCGCCTTCGTCTGTGAGGTGAAGGTCACCGGTGAGGGCGCCTTGAGTGAAGTTTGTATTGTAGTGATAGGTTTCAAGACCGGGCTTTTCAAATGTGAGCTGAACTTGGAATTCGTTAAGCTCCGCTGAAAGGACCGCGTTAATTACTTTGTAAGTTCTTTCTCCGTTGATCATTGCAAAAACGTAGATCTGGTCTTTTATTTCATCCACGTTTTCGGTTTTTTGTTCCATTGAAATTTGGGGTGCCGTGTAAGTGGCTTCTACTGAAGTGTCCCCCCCTCCCTCAAATCCGTTTGAAATTTGGAGAGAACCAGGGGCTATGGAGTTTGGTCTTTCTATGCTGACCCACATTGGAACCTCTTGGATTTCACCAAGGTCATTTTCAACCCAAGCAGAAAATTCATAAGTGGAAGATCCGTTTGCGGGAATAGTGAAAGTGCTTGCGGAAACAACAATGTGAGATGCGACAGGTAGTTCACAGAGGCCGGATTCTTGGTTGTAAGTTGCTCCTTCATTGCACGAACAGCCGTCGTATTGGTTTCCGTCGTAGTAGGCGGCGCCGTAGGCTGCTTGGCAGGAGGCGTCACTGTTATAGATACAGGTTTTGGTGTCCGGGTGCATAGATTGGCCGGCCGGGCATGAGGTGTATTCACAAAGACCGCTTTCTTGGTTGAAGTTTGCTCCGTCACTGCAAGAACAGCCGTCGTATTGGTTTCCGTCGTAGTAGGCGGCGCCGTAGGCTGCTTGGCAGGAGGCGTCACTGTTGTAAATACAGTTGCCGGCGTCTGAATGCGGAGATTGGCCTGCCGGGCAAGTAGCATATTCACAAAGACCGGAGGATTGGTTGTATGTTGCTCCGTCATTGCATGAACAGCCGTCGTATTGGTTTCCGTCGTAGTAGGCGGCGCCGTAGGCTGCTTGGCAGGAGGCGTCACTGTTATAGATACAGGTTTTGGTGTCCGGGTGC
>JAHIVE010000009.1 GCA_018816805.1 Patescibacteria group bacterium
CAAAACCTATTTTCATATTGTTGATAAATTACTTCTATATTAAATACTTTTTGGCGGGGCTCATCAATAAATAATCCTTTTTTGAATTTCGCCTAACGTTTGCGTGTATGAGAAGTTTCGCCGACTTCCTTATTATTTTATCATAGAGGAGGCGAAATTTGGGTGAAAGAAAAAGTGCAACCGCTGAAAATTATTAACGCACTTTTTCTTGAACCTCATACACGCTGTTATGTGATGTGCATGTTTTTCGTCGTTGTTATAAGACAAGTCCTTTTTCAAGTAAAAAATCCTCCGTATAAATCTTAATAAGGTGTGCAAACATATCTTCGGTAGACATTTTTTTTACTACTTTAGGATTTTGCAATCTTGTTTTAAGACGAGATTGTAAAGTTTCAATTATTTTTTCATCAAATTTTGCATCAACATTTTTAAGGAAAAAGGCAGTGGCTTCTTGTAGTGCTCTTTGATAAATCTCTTTTTCAACTTTAAGACGTGAATAGCCATTACCTCCCATTAGGCCATCTAAAAAGCCACCCCAGAACGACTTGTGTTCTATAACGGGGTCTTCACCATGCTTTTCAAAAATTTTGTTTGCGATGACACTGCCTTTTTCTTCGGCAATATCTTCTATATTGATTTTCATATCTTTAATTGGTTAATAATTGAAACTTTACAGATTGTAGCAAAGAAAAACATGCATTTCATATAACGTTAGGGATATACGAAGTTTGCCACTGGAATAATATGCCGAAGGCTCACCAGTGGTAAATTTGGGTGAGGGGCGAGCCGAGCCCCGAACCGTATATCCCTTGTTATATGACCCGAGCGTAACGTAGTGAAGCGAGAGCGCAGCGGGGCTTTAGCGTATTTTGATGGCAATTTTATAATAATTTTAAAAACTTTTATTTCAACAAATATTCAACTGTTGAGTCTGCAAATATTTTCATTGTGTCAAATATTTTCAAGGTCGGATGTTTAGGAATCAATAATTGGAGGTCGGTGCAAGAAAGTGCCACACAATCTACATCTTTCTTTTCAAAGTCGTTAATAATTTTAATAAGTTCCTCTCTGTCACTATTTTTTTGTTGGCCAGTAACTAGATTCAGAATAAATTTGCCCATTTTTGCTTGCTGAAAATCATCTGGTGTTTCATAGGCTATTCCATCTTTTTCAAAGGCATTCTCATATAATTTATTCTGGATTGTAGCAGAAGTTGATACTATTCCAACCTTATTAAAATTATTTTTCTTAAGGAATTTTACTGTTTCTTCAATGATACTCAAAACAGGGATATCGACAGCGTTCCTGATTTCTTCAATAAAGACATGAAGGGAGTTACAAGGCATGACAATAAAATCAGCCCCAGCTTTTTCGAGTCTCTTTGCCTCATTGACTAAGAAAGGGATGTATCTTTCAGAGCCTTTGTTATGCATTATCAATTCTTCTTCGATTTTGTAAGGCAAAGGAACGCTGGCGATGATAATTCCAGGTCTTGCCTTTTTAGTCTTTTTGTAACTCGAAAAGACAATGTCTAAGTAAAATTCCGATGTTGTTTCTGGTCCAAGACCTCCAATTATTCCTAGTGTTTTCATAGTGGTTAGTTAAGATGATTTCATTTTATTAAAAGCTGGTCTAGTTCCTGCTGTATCATAGATTATGGTAAGCTCATTTATAAGATTATCTTCAGAAAATTTAAAGACATCGACACATTCAAATGATACAGGTGTGCCATCAGCCATTTTCCAATCGTATCTAAAATGACCTGCTCCAATGAAATCATCTTTGCCCTTGAAAATATTTAGTAAAGTAATTTTTGATTTGGAGGTATCAGCAAATAGGCCTTTGTAAAACTTGCTTGCTTTAATTTCCCCATACAGAGGAGAATGAACCACTGCGTCAGGAGTGAAAAGTTTCATCATCTCTTCGTAACTTCCGACCTCCAATGCTTTGAGATATTGTTTAATAATATTTGCAGACTCCATAATAATAAGTTTATCAGTTAAAAGTTTTTAAATCATTCTTTTTTTATTGCCATCAAAATATGTCATACAACGGCGAAGCATGAGCCGAAGTTTGACAGTGCTAAAATAGCGCGAAGCGCAAGCACTGGCAAATTTGGGAGAACGGGTAAAGGTGGAAAAATGAAGGAAAATGGAAGAAAAGACAGTAAAAACCGAGGCAAAACCAAAAAAGTGAACCGGTTATGCTTTGTTAGGCGATGGTTTTCTGGATACCTGAAATGGACATTCAACTTTTATTCCATAGGGAATTGTGTGGCAGTATCCATTTTCAGCCTGTCTAGGACACAGAACTTTTGTTGATCCATCACGAAAAGTTTGTATTACTGCAGCGATTGGTTTAGCTAATAAACTTGGGCTTTTTGTTTCCGGGCCATAACATGCAATTCCTGATGAACTGATGCAATCAATTTCACTCATTCTGTAAATTTTTATTAAGTAGTCTAGTACTTGATGATATGTGATTAATTAATGAAAATCAAATAATCAAAGAAAACTTTCGCCTAACTCCTTATCTGTCCGGAAATATTTCAGGTTTTATTCAGGACAGGGGGTATCTTTGGGGAGTATAGTCGAGTTTACTATATTTGTTAATCATTTCTGATATGAAAAGTGTTTTGCAAAAACTGGAACAGGAGCTAAGAGTGAGGAATTATAGTCGTAAAACGGTGAGGAATTACTGTGCGCTGGTAAAAGAATATTTGTATTCGAGAGAGGGGGAACTTGAAATGAATGAGGCGGATATTAAGGACTTTTTAGATAGAAAGATTAGGGCGGGGAAGTCGGGGTCGACGGTGAATTTGTATCTGAATGCGCTGAAGTTTTTTTATAGAAATGTGATGGGGGATAGCAGAAAAATTGAGATTCGGTATGCCAAGAGGAATAAAACGCTGCCGCAGGTGCTTTCAAAAGAGGAAATTGAGAGGATTTTGGGGGTTATTCGCAATCAGAAGCATTGGCTGATGTTGGCTCTTACTTATGGGGCGGGGCTCAGGGTTAGCGAGGTGGTTTCGCTGAAGGTTTGGGATCTTCAATATGAAAGGGGGATGATTCGCATTAAGTGTGCGAAGGGGAAAAAGGACAGAATGACCATTTTGCCTAAAAAGCTACGGGGGAGGCTGAAGGCGTGGTCTGCGTTTTTGGATGGGAAGGATTATATTTTTGAGAGTGAGAGGGGTGGGAAATTGTCTGAAAGGACGCTGCAGAAGGTTTTTGATATGGCGGTGGAGAAGGCGGGGATCAAAAAAAGCGTGGGTTTGCATAGTTTGAGGCACAGTTTTGCGACGCATTTGATTGAGAAGGGGGTGAATCTCAGGTATGTGCAGGAACTTTTGGGACATAGCAGCATAAAAACCACGCAGCGGTATACACAGGTGACGGAGGTGGGCCTTTCAAAGGTGGAAAGTCCGTTTTAAGACATTCCCCATTCAAGGTCATCTTGAACATTTTTTCTTTCGATTTCTATTGATTTAGCTAAAAGTTCATTTGTTTTCAAATAATCTAGTAGTAATTCGAAATCTGCTTGTGTCCATTCTGGATAATCTCTGTCTTTAACTGCCTGTAAAGTAATGTCGTTGAATCGAGAAATTAGGTTATTGGCTCCGAGTGATAAAGCTATGAGGTCATAAGTTACATATGAGGTGTCTCTAAGTGTTGCTCCGGGGACACTAAACAGTTCGATTAGATTAATAGCTGCATTTGTAACGTGACTAGGTGCGGACTCTCTGCTGCTAAAATTTGATTCCATGTGGATTTGATTTAAAAAAACAGCGTGACTATACATCAATATTTGCGGCTGTCAAGATGCATTATCTAAAAAGACCCCAGTTTTTCTGCAATCCGGAGAAAAAAAGATTTTTAGGTCAATTTTTACGAAACTGTTTTTTCAGAATGTATTCTAATTTAATATTTTGAGGAAATATGCAGTCTAATTTTACAGGACACAATCCTGTACTAGTACAAGCCATAACCTGATGCCCTCTTGTTTTTTATCAAATTTCTGTTTTAATCTGTCAAGTTCACAAATTTCCGATTTCCGGAAAAACCGGGGTCTTTTTAGTCATTATTCAAGAGGGTCTGATTTTTCCAGGAGCCAAATCCTGCGCTGAGTTTGGAAAATTACCAGAGTGAGGCCGAGTATTGAGATTATGAGTGCGGGGACTAGGGCTTTTTCGACAAAAGAGGTGCCAAGGTAAATAAGGCAGGTGTTGAAGATTATTGTGAGGATGCGCAGTTCAGTGGGGCCGAGTCCGAGGAAGGTGATTTTAAACTGTTGTGTGGCGCCGTAGAGAAGATAAGAGGAGATCATGAAGGCGGAAATCACGGGGATGAAGAGCAGAATCAGGTTGTTTTGCGGGAAGTTGAAGAGGAAGGAGTAGCCAAGCAGAATTGAGGTGGCAAAGACAAAGTCCAGCATGTGATCCATGTAAAAGCCCCATCTGGGGATGCCGGCTTTTCTGTGGCGGCCAAGGGAGCCGTCCAGTGAGTCCGTGAACCACTGCGAAAAGATTAAAAAGGACATAAGCCAGAGCCAGTTCAGGTTGTTTTGGGCGGCCGCATAGCCGGACAAGGCAATTCCAATTGAAATTGGCAGGCTCATCAAGGTTAGATGGTGGCCTTTTATCCATTTTGGGATGCGAGGCACCAAAAAATTGACGAGTTTTTTTTCAATTTTCGCCGTGGGGGAAGTCATTGGTGCTTTTTTGTCACCTTTAAAATTATTCATTTAGCCAGTCTTCAGCCTCTTTTTGGCTGTTGAAATTTTTAACTATCTCTTCCATCCCTGATGCTTCAGTCACTCTTTGAACAGATGAATTTGTGATTGGACTTAGAATGATACAAGCAACTTTTTTACAGCCGCTTCTAAGCAATTTTTCTTGCCTTTCTTCATTAGCCATTCTGACTTCTTCCGGCAAAACTTTTAGGTCAACCAGGTTTGCTAAAATTGTAAAATTATCTTTTGTATGACTTTGTATTTTATCCCAATCTTTATCAAAATCCGGAACAACGCTCATGCTTCGCCAAAAACCCTTCATTGTCCAATAAATGCGATTTTTTCCCTCGTCATAAACAAGTTCGTATAATTCGTTTTTTGCAATTTGTTGCATGTCAATATTTTATAACTAAACATCCAATGCAACAAGTGATCGTTTTTTGTCAGAGAGCTTGACAAAAATCACCTTTTCTCCGGGTTTCAAGGTGCCGTCTTTTTTCAATTGGTTTTTCATGTCTTCGGAACGGTATGCGCCCTTTTTGACGATTATTTTTTCAATTCCCCAGAGGAAGTTTAGTTTGTGCGCAATGAATTCGTCTTTTGTTATGGCGATCACCGGGATTTTTGGTCTGTTTTTTAAGACTTGAGCGGCGGTGAATCCGCTTTCCGTCATTACTACAATTGCTCTGGCATCCAAATTTTCCGCCAGTACGCAGGCGTTTAAGGCAATGGCTCCGTCTTCCTGCATGGAAGGAATTGTTGTTGCGGTTGGAGCGAGCTCTTGGTTTCTGAAAATTTCCGCTTCTGTAGCTTTTGCAACTCTGGCTAGGGTTTTAACGGCCTGCACTGGGTATTGGCCGACTGCTGTCTCATTTGAAAGCATGAAGGCGTCTGCAAGTTCAAAAATTGCAGTTGCTGCGTCTGAGACTTCTGCACGGGTTGCAATTGGGCTTGAGACCATGGATTGCAGGATTTGAGTTGCCACAATTACGGGTTTGCCTTTAACGCGCGCAAGCGCGATCATTTTTCTCTGTGCAATTGGAACTTTTTCCGCTTTTGTTTCAATTCCAAGGTCGCCTCTTGCGACCATGACACCATCTGTTACATCTATAATTTGTTCTAAGTTTTTGAGGGCTTCGGCGCGTTCAATTTTTGCAACTATGTGAATACGGCGGCTTGTATATTTGGCAATTTCTTTTCTCACGCGAATTATGTCCTCGGCGCTTTCCACAAAAGAAACCGCTATTGCATCTACTTTCAAAGTTTGAACGCCAAACTTAAGATCTTTTCTGTCTTTAACTGTTAGTGCCGCTGAAGCGGGGAGGCGAGTTTCCGGAATGTTTATTCCTTTGTGTGACTTGAGGTAACCTCCTGAAACCACTTTTGCTCTTACTTTGTCGCCGCTTGTGGATAAAATTTTTGTTCGGATTAGGCCGTCTTCAATTAAAAGACGCTGGCCGCGTTTTACGACTTTGGGAAGCGCAGAATAAGGCACGTGCACTGTTCCTTTGACTCCTTTTTTTGTACAAAAAGTGATGATGTCTCCACGGCTGACAAGCATTTTCTCTTCCGGGATTTCGCCTAGGCGGATTTTTGGACCCTGAAGATCTTGCATTATTGAGATCAAGTGGCCACTTTCGGCTTCCACTAGCCGCAAGGTCTGAACAATATTTTTGAACTCGTCGTAGCTGCCGTGTGAAAAATTAAGACGGGCTATGTTCATGCCCGCATCAACCATTTTTAAAAGAGTTTCTTTTTTCTCGGTCGCAGGACCGAGAGTGGCGATTATTTTGGTTCTTTTCATTTGGCGAGGTTAGTTCTATATATTATACCTTAAAGGTGGGTAAAATATCAAACTGTATCTCCTTTTATCACGTCTTCGGGAAATAAATCCATGATTTTTTCCATAGTACAATCAGCTTCTTCTCTTGATATTTGCGTAAATTCTCTGAAAAAATCTTCAGTTATTTTTGTCAGGTCTACTGTTGGTAACATTTCATGATATAAAGCACGATTTTCTCCTTCTTTCATCATTCTTTTCCAAATTTTTGAACCAGGACTAGGCACTAGAATGTTACCTAAAATAACTTGAATGCATTGAAGATCTGCGAGTTGTTTTGCATATTCGAGAAAGCGTTTTAATGTTTCTTTTGATTCCCCTTCGAAATCTCCTGTTCTAGGTGCCCCAATAACAAAACTAAGTCTACTAGCAATTTTGTATTTTTCTAATAGTTTAAGTGATTTTAGAGTTTGTTCAGGTGTATATGCTTTCCCAAAAGCTGTTTGGCATCTATCATCTCCGTGTTCAACAGAATTTAATACAGCGTGAACCCCAAATTTTTCAGCAAGTAGTCTAACAATTTTTTCATCACATAATTTATCAGAACTGGCAAAAATGTATTTGAAAGGATATGGGAAGTTGTTGGGTCTATTTCTAGCTAGTTCTTTAAACCACGTTGTATTTCCAACAAAATTGTCACCTAAGTCTGATATGCAATTTGCACCTGTGCTATCCATTACCTCTTGTAATTTCCCCCAAAATTGTTTGGGATTAATACCTTTCCAGGTAAATTCTGGATGGCCACAAAATGAGCATCTGACTATTCTTTCTCCAGGTTCAGAGCAACTTAAATAACATCCTCTATGTGTATTAATTAAAAGAGGGCGATTTAGATCTTCAGCTGAATATCTAGATCCTCTTGAGGAAAATCTTTTATCTGAAAATTGCCAATATCCTTCTAAGTTAAGATCATCGTAGTCATATGGGAAGCCTTTATCTAAATCTGTGTTAAAAAATGGTATTACTCGTCTATTTGCTGCAAGTGTTTCATTTGTGATTACATTTCTTGCTTCTCCTCCTTGGCATATTTCAACCATTGCATCCTCTCCGTGGCCAATAACAGCTCCATCAAACAAACCAGGATATTTTTTCATATAATGTTGCCCCATTACAGTAACATTAACACCACCAATTATTACTTGGATTTTTCTTCCAGTTTCTTCTTGGATTTGTCTGCAAAAATTGGCGATTTCTAAACCTTGCTTTTCATTTGTTTGGTATAAACTTATTCCAACTACAAGATCTCCTTTTTTTTCTGATATACTTCTTTTTATTTCTTCTGTTCCTCTTTCTCCCGGCAAAGTGTCAATTAATTCTGTTTTTACTCCAGCAAGTCTGAGTCGAGTTGCGATTGCGATCAGATTTAGAGGGAGAAATTCAGTATAATAATCATCTTTCGCATTATCTTTTGGAGGGTTAATTAGAACTGCTTCGAATTGTTCTGTTGATTTCATTGACTGGTTTAAAAGAAAACAGGTTTTGCTTGATCGAAAGAGATTGAAGGCCAATCAAGTGAGTCGTAGAGGTTATTTATTGTGGTTTGTGTGCATGTTGGACAATTTGTGCAGCTATGAGATTCAAATGATTTTATTGCTTCTGCTTTGATTTTGTCGAAAAAATCTGGATCAAAAATATTTCCATAAGAATCTTCTCTTTTATGGGTTTTTTGAGGACAAGGATATGAATCTCCATTGGCATCTATATTCATTTGTAAGAAAGAGATCCAGCATCGTTGAAAGGGACTGCTTCCCCCAAAGCACTGATTATCTAATACTTGACGAAAATTACTTTGTTTAGATAGAAGAGTTTGAGCCTCGTCAGAAATTTTAGCACTTTGAGATCTTAACGCTTCTTTCTCGACGTCGCTTAAATGATAACGAGAATAATCACGGTCAGCTACCGGTCGGAATTGTAAAGTTAACCTATTAAATTTGTCTTCAGTTGTTTTTGGTTTTAATCTATCCAGTACCATTTCAGCGAATTTTGTAATTTGACATGCAGTTTTAGGTGTATAAACAAAGCCGATTCCAACTTGTGGAATACCACTGTTTATAAATGTAGCGGTGTTATTAACAACTCGGTTGAAAAAGTCGCAGCCATGGATGTCTTGATATGCCTCTCTTGAGGCAGCGTTTATTGATATGCGTAACCAAGCAAGTTCATTTACAGTATTTGTATCGATTAAACGAGTTCCATTTGTCATCATTCCTATTGGGATCGTTCCTAAGTGAGTTCGTATCTCTGCAACAAAATCTTCAATTCTATGTTTCCCATCTTTATAAATAGAAGGTTCTCCACCTCCTGTAATGGTTATCACTCTTGGTCTTAATTTAGCTAAAAGTTTTACTACTTCAATTGGTAGATTTGATCTTCCAAAAGGTGAAACGCAAAATTGACATCTACAATTGCAGGTATCATTGGGGTATATATCAATTAATGGAACTTGAAAATCATCAGTGTTTCTAGTTCTTGCAACTTCAGATACATAAGCTAGAGCTTGATGTTGGTCACGGATTTTATTTAAAGGATTATTTCCCATTTAAATTCTAGATGAAGTTTGGAGTTTTTACTGTAATTGGGGTTTCTTGAATTTGATCTAGAGAAACGTTAAATTTTGTTAACCGACATTCTGGGCATTTACTTGAACACTCAGTTGCTTGCATCATAAGTTCATGTTGTCTTCTTCTTTCTTCACCAGTCCAAATTTCTTTGAATGAATTTCTATTGATGTTTCCAAGAGCTGGCCATGAGGCGTCTGAATTTAGTCTCCCGCAAAAAAATACATCTCCATTTGCAGCAATAACTGAAGTTAAACTATGCGCAACACAACTAACACCCATATTTCCTCTTATCCGATTTGTCTGAAGCGCATCGAGAAACACTTTGAAATTTTCACTTTCATAAGCATTTAAATGTTTTAAATCTTCTTTTTCTCCCATCCATAGAAGTTCAGGATGGTCAACAACAGGTTTAACCTGAAAGTAATTTACACCCATTCTTGAAAGTCTGTAAACTAGGTCCTCAAGACCGTCACGACTCTTTTTTGTTAATATGTATGAGATTCCCAGAACTGTTTGTCTTTTTACTCTAGCGATTTCAGAAATGTTTGACATTACAGTTTCAAATGCATCTTTCCGTTTGAGAGTTTGCATTTGTTCTGCGTTAGCTACATCAAGACTTATTCGAACCCATTCAAGTTCGTCTATTTGGTCAGAATAATTGAAGCGCGCTCCGTTTGTTATGAGACCACAGGCTAAGCCTCGTTTTCGTACTTCTTCTATGATTTCACATATGTTTGGATGAAGTGTTGGTTCTCCTCCTCCTTCAATAACAACTCCTTTTGCACCTCCATCAGAAAGATCATCTAATAAGCCAGGAACAATTTTATTGTTCATGTGTCCATTCAATCGTTTTCTTAAATCAAAATCAGAACACCATTCACAATTAAATGAACATGCGTCGGTTAGTGATAATTCAACGCTAATTGGATATGTAGTGTCCATTTCTCCTTTGGCGTGTGATGATCTAAGTGCAGCTAGTTTTTCAGGGAAAAGTCCTAGTTTATTTGTGCTGAATTCAGACATTATTAATTAGGATAATAGGTACGTATTACATCTACCACTTGGTCAATTTCTTGGTCTCTTAGAGTTGGATAAATTGGGAGAGAAACAACGCGATGCGATGCAATTTCAGAGTTTCTTAATTCCTCTGGTATTACTGCGAAGGGTTTTGTAGCTTGTTGGCGGTGAAGTGGGAGATCATAATAAACTGCTGAAGGAATGGCATTTTCATATAAACAAGTTCTGAAATCATCACGAGTATGTGCGGGAACTTGAATTGTATATTGATGAAAAACGTGGTTTTCATCATCTGCAGTTACTGGAAGATCTAAGTCTTTATGGCATGAAAGGGCAGCAGTGTATCGAGCAGCTAAGTGACGTCTTCTGTCATTTAATTCACTTACATGTGGTAGTTTTTTAAGAAGTATAGCTGCTTGTAGGGTGTCACATCTTGCATTAAGACCGTGTTCTTTGTGTCTATATGGAGCATTTGCACCTTGATCCCTTAATATTTTCAAACGTTGTGCAGTTTTATCGTCGTTTGTTATGATTAAGCCGGCATCACCGTATGCTCCTAAGTTTTTTGTAGGATAAAAGGAGAAACAACCAACTTTTCCCCATGTGCCAACGGCTTTATTTTGTAAAGTTGCACCAAAAGCTTGAGCACAATCTTCAACTACTTTTAAATTATTTCTTTTTGCAATTTCAGTAATTATATCCATTCGAGCTGGCTTCCCAAAAAGGTGAACAGGTAGAATTGCGCAAGTGCGCTCAGTAATGGCAGCTTCAATTTTATTAGGATCTATGTTGAATGAGTTTGGATCAATATCAATGTAAACGGGAACTAAACCTTCATTTATTATGGCTTCAGATGTAGCAAAAAAGGTAAATGGTGTGGTGATAATTTCTCCTCTCTTTGGTAAATTTAAACTTCTGAGAGCTAAAAGAAGTGCATCTGTGCCTGAAGAGACCAGTATTGCATGTCTAACCCCAAAATATTCTTGAAGTTTTTTTTCAAGCTCTTCAACCTCTTTACCAAGAATGAAATCACCTCTACTTATGACTTCTAAAATAGCAGCGGCTATTTCTTCTTTTAAATGTGCATCTTGTTCTACAATATCAATGAATTTCATAAATTATTTAGAGTATTTGTAATTGCATCTACCACGTATTTGGCTTCCTCATCGGTCATGACAGCTGAAACTGGTAGACAAATATGTCGTGCACAAAAGGTATCAGCGTTTGGGAAAGGGCCTCCACAAAAGGATCCTTGAAGTACTGGCTGATTGTGCAGGGGTGTTGCATACACTTCTCCGCTTAGTGATACACCATGATCTTGTTTTAATTGTCTTTTAAGTACTTCTCTATCAACGCCTTCATCTAGCATAGCTAGCACTTTATACATATTTGATTTAACTCCGGTTGGTTCTTCAATGATAGAAATTGCATTTGCATCATGTAATCCTTGGGTAAAAATATCTGCAATAGCTCTTCTATGGCAAATGAATTCATCCATTCGTTCTAATTGATGTTTACCCAAGATTGCATGAAGTTCACTTATTCTCCAGGAAGATCCTAAATGAGAATGTAAATTATTTTCTCCAGGTATTTTACCTTGATCACGGAAGATTCTAGCGTTTTCAGCTAAGCTCTTGTTATCTGTTACTATCATTCCTCCTTCTCCGCTTGTTATTACCTTTGTAGGAAAGAAAGAAAAAGCTGCAACATCGCCAAATGATCCAGCTGCTTTCCCGTTATAGGTACTTCCATGTGCATGAGCTGCATCTTCTAAAAGAAAAGCGTTTTTTTGAGCACATAATTCACGTAATTTTGAGATTTCAGGTGTAACTATACCTCCAATATGAACTGCAATAACTCCAGCTGTTTGATTATCCCATTGTTCTTCAATTCTGTCTAAGGCCATTCCAATATAATCTTTTGAACTGTCAATCAGATGAGGTATAGCACCTGCATGAAGTACAGCACCTGCTGTTGCAAAAAATGTATTATCTGGGAGCATTACTTTTTTCCCTTCTACTCCTAATGATCTGAGTGCAATTTCTAAAGCTGAACTACCACTATTAACTGCAATAGCATGATAAGTTCCAATGCATTTTCTAAATTGTCTTTCGAATTCTTTTGTATGTTTTCCTAAAATCAGTTGTCCTGATTCAAGTACGTCTTTTACTTCCTCTAAAATTTGAGAAATATCAGTTTCTGGGAAGTGAATTTTTACAGGAGGGATGTTTTGTTTTTCGCCCATAAAATACTCTTTTATAAAGTAAAGAGATCATTATAGCTGCTTTACAAAATTTCACAAGATTGTATTTATTTTGGGTTAATGATTTCCATAGAATGCTCTAATTCAATTATTGTAAGATTAGAGTCTTTTTTGTTTCTCATTTTTTCAAGTAAGTATTTTTTTTGATTTTTGAATAGATTTTGAGAGTTTTCGTCGAAAAAGAAAAATTCCAATACGTTGAGCATTTCTTCTTTGGATTTTGTCTGAACTTGACTTTTAATTTTATTTGATTTGAAGTTGCAATTATTTTTCTTTAAAAAATCAAACCAATAGTTGTTAAGGTCCCGATTTTCTTTTTCAGATCTGTCTGAGAAAATATTACACGAAAAAAATGGATTGTCATATGGACTGGTATTCACACTATCAATTACAAGAAGTTTACCGTCTGTTTTAAGCAAGTTAAGTAAAAGATTCATTAGTTCTTCCCAGCGTTCAAAAGGAATTTCCCAAAAAAGGTAAGCAGCAATTATAAGATCAAATTTCTCATTCGTTTTGAAGTCAAATACATTAGTTTTTTGAAATTGGATGCGAGGGTCTCTTTGGAAATAATCTTGCTGATCAATGGCAAAAATCTTATGTCCTTTTTGTGCAAGAGCATGACTAATTTCCCCTGTTCCGCAGCCCACGTCTAATATCAAAGATTCTTGAGGATAATTGGAAATGAATTGAAAAATAGTGTTAAGAGCTGATTCTTTTTCGTTTGAATGCTTAATATATTTTTTAAATAGACTTGGATAATTTTGTGACATATGTCAGAATTACTTCTTATCAGAATTTATCATGAACTTAGAAAGTGCGCAAAGGCCTGTAGCAATTTATGCCCATCCTGATGATGAAGTTATTGGTTGTTCTTATGCAATTTATGCTCTGAGGGATCGAATACATTGTTTGTTTGTGACTGATGGAATGCCACTTCAGAGTGAGTGCCCTGAATATTATTTTCCACATACTGATTACACTTATGGGGAGTCATATATTCAAATGCGAAGGTCTGAAGCAGTTGCTGCTCTTTCCGCTCTTGGATTCATTGATAATGAGAGGTTACATTTTTTGGGTTTTACTGATGGAGGTTTGGCAGAGGAATATGAAACTTTTAGAAATGCTTTGAAAAAGTTATTAGAATCGATTAAACCAGATTTAATCATTACCCATGCTTATGAGGGTGGGCATATTGATCATGATTTAACCTGTGCAGCTGTTTGGGAACTTACTGGAGGAGAAAATGTTTGGATATGTGAGACACCAATTTATTCAGTTCATGGAGGGAAAATTAGGCATAATCATAGACTTGAACGACATAATGATTGGGGTGTTGAAGAACATACTTGTGAGTCCAAAAAAAGGGCGTTTGAAGAGTATCCAAGTCAACAAATTGATTTGTGTTATTTTGAAACTCAAAGGCCCGAAATTTATGCTTTTTGTGAGAGATTACGTGGAAACGTTGATGATTTTCAACATTTCCCGAATGGGGGAGAAATGCTTTATGAGAGAACATGTAAAATTTCTTTTGAGTAGTTTTTAAAAAAATAAATTAGTAAAAATGGAAAAAAAGAAGTATTTAGTTACTGGTGGCGCTGGATTTATTGGCTCTCATACAACAGAATGTTTACTTGAAGTGGATAATGAAGTTGTTGTGTTTGATGATCTTTCAACTGGTAGTGTTGAAAATTTGCGAGAGGTTTGGGAACAAATTGAATTTGTACGTGGCTGTGTTACTTCAATAGAGTCTCTTCGAGATGTGATTGGTTCTTTTAATCCAGATTATCTCATTCATCTTGCTGGCTTATCATCTGTGACAGAATCTATTGCAGATCCAAAGAGGAATTTTGATCTTAATACAAGAGGGCTTTTTAATGTTCTTGAAGCTGTGCGTGATTCATCAGTTGGAAGAGTTGTATTTTCAAGTTCTGCAGCAATTTATGGAGATTCATGGCCTAAGCCTGGGCCAATTTCACCTTATGGTTTAGCAAAGTGGCAGGCTGAAGAAATTGGTCGTATGTATGCGAAATTTTTTGATATTTCTGTTGTTGCTCTTCGTTATTTTAACGTTTACGGGTCTCGCCAAAAAGGCAATTCGGGTGTAATTGGGAAGTATTTTTCATCAGCTTTAGACGGTAAGCCTTTGGCTGTGCGAGGAGATGGTAGTCAGACACGTGATTTTGTTCATGTTAGTGATGTTGCTCGCGCAAATGTGATTGCTTGTAATGTTTTAACTTTATTAAATGGGGAGGGTTTTGATATTGGAACAGGGGATAGTGTTTCTGTAAGAGTTCTTGCAGAGAAAATTAACAGATTAGTTGGATCTGAAGCAGGTATTGTTCATCAGGATAAAATTGAAGGTGAATTAATGCATTCTCAATCAGATGTCGATCTTGCGAGAGAACATATAAATTTTAAGGCTGAAATAGATTTAGATGCAGGGCTTCAAACTGTTTTGCAGTGTTATACCCAGAGTGACAATAGATGATTTACTTGGGACTTGATCCAATCAAATATGGGTGTTAATAAATCATTTTCTTTTTGAGATATTTTTTCTTTTAGTAAATCAAAACAGATTTCGAGAGAGCCAATCAAAGTTCCATCTGCTTTAATTTCTCCATATAAAATCCTTTTTTCCGGTTCTTCGGGTCCATCATAAGGAATATAGTTTATCAGAGCTGGTTCAAGGCCTTGTTGATATATATGTGATACACGTCTTGTTTTTGGAGGTGGCCATTTTATTAAATGCACTTTCAATTTATGATTTCCTTCCATATCTCTAGAGAAAGATATTAAAGTTGATGTCATTCCGTCTTCAAACCTGAATACTAGACGACAAGTTTCATTAGAATCTAAGAATTTTTTCGTTCTGCTTCAGGGTATTTAGAAAGTAGTTCTGAGAAATAGTTTTTTACTTTCTCAGGTGAGTATGCTTCGTGTTCAGTGGTATTAGGAATTTCCATTTTGTATTTCATCTGGGGTGAAATTGTATCTAACCCAAAATTCCGTTGGACAATTTCTTGATAGGTCCTCAAAAGTAAGCCCTCTTTTTCTTATTTCTTCAAGGGCGAATTGTCTATGAAGTCTTTCAAGTCTCTGGGCTTTTTCATCAGAATAGAAACTGTCATTGCTCCCGTGGATAGTGTATACATAAAAATCTCTTTGGACCGGAATTACTCGACCATGTCTAGTTAACCTCAAATATGTTCCAAAATCACCACATGATTCTAAATCTTCAACAACTCCGCCAGTTTGGGAAAAAATATCTCTTCGCATTAGTTTCAATGCATCATAATATCCGTGAGTTAACATTTCGTAGCTTGAGTATTCTTTTGCTTTTCTAATTCTGTATTCATTTGCACGAGGATCTCGTATTTCTTCTGTGGGTTCATGTGTATCTATTTCTAAAAGCCAGGGCATATGTTTTTCTAATTCGCTTATTTTACAGTGGATTTCAAAAATTAAATTTGACACTGTCATAACTGCGCTTGGATCTTCTGTGATTGCTTTAAGGCTTGAGTCGAAAGCATCTCTTTCTCCTATTCGGTCATCTGAATCTAAATATGATAAATACTGACCTCTTGCAAAAAATGCAGCAATATTTTTTGGTAAAGCTTCTGAGCCTGTATTCTTTTGAAGTGCGATGAGTTGAATTAATCTATTTTTTGCCATTTTTCTTAGAATTTCTAAACTTTCATCTGTAGATGCATCGTCAACTACAATTATTTCAAGACCACCTTTTTCTTGAGTACAAGCTAAGGCGCTTTCAATAGCACTTTGTATTGTATTTGCACGATTGAAATTTGTAACAATCAGGCTTGTGTCAATTTTCCCAGGATCGTGTGTGATTTGTTCGCTGAATCGAATTAATGAGCCGTCTCTGTAAACTCCATTTTCTGTCTCTTCAAAACATAAATAATTTTTTTCTATCATGTTCATTGTTGTGTAAAATGGTTTTTAATACCTTGGGCAATTTTTTTAGCACCATCAAATCCCCCTATTATTTTAGAAACTGCTTCTCTTTGGCGCATTACATATTCAGATAATAAAGTTTGATCAGTTAGGATTTTATCTAAATTTTGTAGTGTTTCTCTTCTTGTTCCTGCCATTTCAGGACTCCATAAAGTCGAAATTCCATCATACAATCTGTCAACGTCATATTCTCCAATTTGGATTTCACCATCATAAAGATGATGAGTGACTGTTAAATTGGTATCTGTTGGATATCCTGCGTCTCTTAAAGTGCAAAATCCTGTTGGTTGTCCTCCATTTTGTTCGGGTAGGAAAGAAATTGGTGTTTGGAAACAGGCGGCTTCTTGCACTGATGAAAATCCGGGAGAAACGATTAAAACATGTGCTCTTCTTATCATGTCTAAATTTTGAGTGTATGGGAAGGAGGGGACTAAATTAAAGCCTTCTGGCAGTTTTGGATTTTCTCCACTTAATGCAGAATGAATTTTTGGATGGCATGAAAAATACCAGGGAGTTTTTGTGGATAGGATGTCAAATCCCTCCAAGGCATAAGTAAGTGCGCCGCGAGCGAATGTTAAATTTTGCTCTAATGATATTAAAGGGGCTAAACTTCCACTTAAGGAAACCAAAACATGGTCTTGTCTGTCTTTAGGTTGAGAAGTAAACCTTGGGTCAATAACTGAACCAACTATTTGAGTTTTTTTTGCAAATTCTGGAAAAGATTGAAGTTTCTCAGGAACTTGTGTTGCATTGCGAGCATATACTTGATCTGCAAGGTGATATGCAAGAATGACAGTTAAGTGAAAATCTCTTTCAAGGCATTTTTGATAGAATTCCTTTAAAGCTTGTTCATCTTTTCTTGATTTTATCTCCTTAAGTTGCTCCATTAAGGCAGGAATTTCTTCTTTATATGAATCAAAATCCCAGAACCAAAGCATTCCATCATAATAATATGTTGGTTTATGCTGAAACCAGCCATAAAAGACGGCTGCAGTATCATAACTTGATACAACCATGTCAATTGTTGATGGGATGTCTCGGGTTAGAAGGGCCTCTAAATTGTTTTCCCTTTCTTTTAATGGTTCTAATAATCTAAAACTATTTCTTTCACCATCTAAAACTACTCGCAATTTAGGGTCATCAAGAAGGTAGCAATTTAAATCTCTATCTGGAAATTCTTCTTGAAATGCACCTTCTATTGCAGCCATCTCAGCGATTGCACCAAATCCAAATGTTTGAGCTGAACCAAGTATGTCTAATGACTCACTCATGCGTTTTTATGAAATTAAAGGCACATATTTTTCTCTAATTGTATCAACAACGAAATCTACTTGTTCTTCAGTTAAAGAGGGATAGAGAGGTAAACTTACACAGCGTTCTCCCCAATCCTCCGCGATTGGGAATTGTCCTTCTTTCCCCCCTTTGTCTCTGTAAACGGAAAGTAAGTGGATAGGTGTGAAATTCACAGCACATCCTATTCTTGCTTCTTTTAGAATTTCAAAAAATGCATCACGCAGCCCCAATTGAACTAATATCACCATAAGATAGTGTGATGATTCAGTTCCTTCTGGTATTTCAGGTAAAGTTATACCTGGAAGTTCACCTAATTGTTTTCTGTATTGCTCTACAAGTTTTGCTCTACGCGTGCGATTTTCTTTTAATCTATCAAGTTGTCCTAAAAGAAGTGCTGCGTTTATGTTTGTCATATTACATTTCCCTGAAACAAAGGTTGAATCATAAGGGATATATCCTGATTTTCCTTCTTTTCTTCTATCGTAGGCGGTTTTTGTGATTCCGCAGCATGTTCCTTGGCGGAATTTGAGTGCAATATCGTCGTGATTTGTTATTAGAACGCCGCCTTCACCACAGGTCATATTTTTTGTAGCATAAAAGCTAAAAGCCGCTGCGTCAGATAATTGGCCGGGATAAAATCCGCTTCTAGAAGAAATTACTGCATGGGAAGCATCTTCAAAGAGTATAATGCCGTATTGGTCGCACATTTTTTTGAGTTCTTCCATATCTGCCATTACTCCGTAGAGATGCACTGGCATTATAGCTCTAGTTTGATCATTTATTTTTTCTTCAACTTGGTTTAGATCAAGAAGACCAGTGTTTGGATCGCTATCAACAAATACGGGTGAGGCACCTGTTAATGAAACCGAATGAGCGGAAGCAACATAACTCATGGTTGGTACAATAACTTCATCTCTTTCTCTAACACCTATAATACGGAAAAATAATTCTGCTGCACTTGTCCAATTTGTTGTTCCTATTGCATGTTTTACACTATAGATTTCGGCAAAACGTCTTTCAAATTCTGTTGTTACTTCACCAGTTGTTAAAAATGGTCCATTGATAACTTCTCTGACCTTATCTAAATCTTGTTCATTTAGGTCATGACAAAAGTAGGGAACTTCCATATTTTTCAATTAAAGATTGGTAGAATTTTACTGTGTAACAGGTTGGATCTTCGCGGATATTACCGTTTGCTAATCCTGTGAAAATATCTTTCACGGTATCTTCAATTTTGTGACGAGGTCGAAATGTGAACCGATCAAGAAATTTCTCGAATGATACTGCATAATTTCTTGGATCAACATCTTCGGGTACGTATTGAATTTGAATTGGAACACCAATTTCGTTAAGTGCTTCTCGAACTGTTTTTGCAATTGCATTCACATCCATTGTGCAAGCTCCAAGGTTAAATACTTCACCTGACCATAGAGAGGGATCTTGATTTAAAATATGAAGTGTAGCGTCGGCAATATCTTCAACGTGAATAAATGGTCGCCATTGCTCGCCAGTACCAAATACTCGGATGTATCCATCATGTTGAGCACAAAGACTCATAATATTGACAACTAAATCAAATCTCATTCGATCACTGATCCCAAAAGCAGTAGAGTTTCTGAATGCGGTTAAAGCAAAGTTTTTGTCAGCAAGAGCGAAAATATCATCTTCAACTCTTGTCTTCATTTCTGCATATAGTGAAACTGGTTTTCTAGGAGATTCTTCGTCACAAACTTTATCAGAACTTCCATAAACAGAGCATGATGACATCTCTACGTATTTTGGGACACCTGCTTCTTTAGCTGTTTTTGCTGAATGAACAATACCTTCATAATTAATTGATCTTGTTAATTCGGGGTCTAAATCACAGGCAGGATCGTTTGAGATCCCAGCAAGACTAACGACAATATCAACATCTTGAAAGGTTTCAGCAGTTACTGAACGAATGTCCTGATCAATAATTTTTAATTCTGGATGTTTAGCTGATTTATCTAATTTGTCTTTCCCAAAAAAGAAACGGTCTAATGCTTTTATTTTGTAACCTTTATCGAGGGCTTTGCGGACTAGGTGTGTTCCAATGTATCCACCAGCTCCGATTATTAACATTGTTTCGTCTTTGGATTCAAGAGCCATATTTATTAGTAAAGGGTTGTTGTGTAGCGACGAATAAGTTTATCAGCTGAAGTGCGTTCTTTCTCTTCAAGTTGAATTGTTTCTAATAAAATTGAACCGTCTCCAGCACAGATGAAAACACCTCTTCCAGGAGATGATTCGATAAAACGCCCAGGAATTGATCCAGCTACAACAGGTGCATCTTCTGGAATTGATGCTGTCCAAATTATTAATTGTTTTTTATTGGGGCCTATATAAGCAAATGCTCCAGGATAGGGATCAGAAGTTGCTCGCACAAGGTTGAGGATTTCTCTTCTTGGACGGCTAAAATCAATTTTTCCATCTTCTGGTGTTAAACGTATACCATATGTTGCTTCGGTTTCGTCTTGTGGGGTCCCAATTTCTTTTCCTTCAATCACTTTTGGAAGTTCTTTGCATATTAGTTCGGTGGTTAATTGGGTTACTCTGTCACGTATTTCTCTAACATATTCGTTTGGGCCGATGTGTGTTGTTTTTTGACCAATGATATCGCCTGAATCTGTTCTCTCATTTGCAAAGAATAAAGTGACTCCAGTTTCAGATTCATCATTTCTAATTGAATGGTTCAATGGAGCGAATCCACGTAAGTGTGGTAAAAGACTGTCATGTGCAACAACTATTCCTCGAGGTGGGACGTAAATGGCGTTATTTGGAAATAATCGGCGCCAGTTTACGCAAAGTGCGGTAACTGCGTTTGTATCTCTCAAAAAGTCAGCATAATTTTTAGGATTTAAATTTGAAGATAATGTTACTTGAGCTCCAATTTCTTTAGCGCGTGAAATTATTTCTTCAGTTTCTTCTGCGCCGTGTCCGCTTGTATCTTGAACACAAACTGCTGTTAGTGTTCCAATATTTTCTTGGATTAAGCCTTTGAGTACATCTAAACCTCTTTCTGTTCCTAAAAAAAGGGTGAGTTCATTTCTACCTTCTAAATCTTTTGTTCTATCTAATAATATTCTTTCTTTCGTTTTCATAAATTCAAAATATGCGAATATTCATGTATTCCATGTTGGATAATTAATTCGGCTTCAATTGGATCAAAAATTTGAGTTAAAAATTCAAATACACTTTCTCTTAATTTTTGTAAATCTTGCGTTTGTCCTTCTTTTAATTGTTCTCCAGTAAGCCATTTTAAGGTATCATAATCTACAAATTTGCCGTCTATGGTTAGGTTATGTGGAGTGAGCATTCCGTGTATTCCTCCGTTTTTATGTAAACGACCTAGGTTTCTCATGATTCTTGCAATAATGAATCTGCAAAATTCTTTTAAATTATTGAAGTCAGGTAATTCGAATTCATTGTATTTTGCTTCTTGGATTAAATAATTTTCAACTTCTTTTAAAATAATTTCTCTAACGTTTTCTGCGTTATTTTCATCTTCTGGGAATAGTGTTTCAGCATGAATAAAATCTACAAGGCGGTGATTGATTCCAAAAGCATCCATTTTTATAGTGAAAGGGACATCATTGTATTCTTCTGGCAGATTTGCCTCTTTTAATGCATCAGCAAGAGTTAAGCGTGCAACACCGGATCTAAGTTGATAAATAACCTCACTTAGACCATAAGCAACAATAGGCACTTCAGTTTCTATTCCCATTTCTCTTAGCATTCTTGAATGTTTTAGCGAACGAGTAAAAACTTCTTCAGGTTGCAAACCTAGAACATAACCTGTTGCATCTTTTTTAATATTTCTAATTTTATAGAGCCAATCTTCTCTAGGGCCACTATATAGACCGTTCCCTTTAAGTCTGCATCTTGTATAAAAGCCACCTTTATTATCATGCATTGCAACAGGAGCTGGGAGTTCAGCACTTCTGTGGTGACGATCTCTTAATATAACGGGGGATAATTCTTCTTTAAGTCCATTGATTAAAGGACTTGGTGATAAAAAAGTAGCACCTTCTTTGGTTGCCGAGTTTAAACTGTCATCGTCAAAGAGAGTTTCATTACGTGCAGCAAGCTCTGTTTTTATGGGAGCAAGAGCATTATAAGTGGGGAATTCTGTTGGCATTGTAAACTTTGTTAAGATCGAAGGATAATATAAATTTGATGTTTATGCAATTTAAGATTATTATTTTCTTCAAATATTGTATTAAATATGGATAGAGAAAAATTCGATGCTTCAATTGATTCAATTGTGCTTTTTGATTCTACAGAGGAGCTTGATGAGAGCAGAATAATAGGGACTGTGCGTGGGTGTATTGATTGGTTAAAAACTGAGGGTAATTTAATAACAGATAATTATTCTGAGTTTGATGAGAATGATTTTGTCGTTTTGAATGATGTAAAAGATAAAGACGATTGGTTAAAGAGGAAAATAGCTCAATTTCTTGAAACTGATTATGGTCAGAAGATAGCAAAAGAGGTTGAGAGAATGCTTGTTCTTGTTCAAAAGGTTAGGGTTGATCAGGGTATTGCAGAATATACACAAGGGGCAATCTATATGATGACTTGTGAGATAATTTATTCTAGTTATTTATGGAGAGGAATTAAAAGGAAGACTGGAACTGAATTTTCATTTGATACTCATCAAATTGAGGCTTTTTTAAATGCAGCAATGCATGGTTTTACAGGGATGCCAAATTTATTAGCTGCAATAAAACATGATGATTTAGAAGATTTAGCTATACATCAAGATTTTTCTGATGCAAATGGAAATGTTTATGATCATAAAGAGGAATGGCTATTTTGTGATGAAATATATAGGGAAAAGGTTATTGAACTTGAAGGATACGATGTGACACAAACAATTGATAAAATTATTGTGCAGGCTACTGATACGATTCGTGCTTTAACTAGTCCTGAAGTTGGTAAAGGTGGGGTGGCTACGGGAGAGAAAAGAATAAGTGATGAACGAAAGGCATTTCATTATTTAGAGAATTTGTTAACAAATGGATATGCAGCAACTATAAAAGTGATTGAGCAGATACAAAATGCCCAAACATTGGGTGGTTTGGGCCCTGAACGTGCTAGAAAAAAAATAGAATTGATTTTAATTTTACATGGTTTGTTTGCAAAAATTCTTGAGCTAAGTTGTGCAGAAAGATTAATTATTACAGCGGGTGTGTCCTTTTTGAGGCCTGAATTTATGGAGAATTTTTTATATATGCAAAAAAGCCAAATAGCTGCTTTTGGATATCAAATTGCGAATTTGATATTTGAAGAAAGGAGGCAGCAAGCTGAAGAGTTGTTGGAAACATACAGTCAACATTTGGATGGAATTGCAAGTGAGCATTGTGAATCAGAGCTTGATTTGCATACTGTGCAACTTGTGAAAGATTTATTGTTAAGAATTGCGCGGGATGAAATTGGTGAATGTAGATCTGATAGTATTGAGGACTTATTTAAGAAATTAATAGATTCTTCTCTTTTTTGTCCTGAGGATTTGGATTTAGTAAGAAATGATATTCGTTCTCAAATTTTTGAGTCAGTTAGACCTTTATCAGGGACTATTAGAAGAATTGAACTTAGACCTTCATCTATTGCAAATTTTATTGATGTTGAAAAAATTCTATATGATAAGGATTATAAATTGCAGATTCCAATTAATTCATTACTTTTTGAGATTGTAATTTTAGTAGATGATGAAGAACATATTCCTGATATTGTTTCAGGAGTAGTTAGAGCTGTTTATCCTGAACAAGAATGTAGAATTTTACCTGATGCATCATTAGGTAGAACTGCGCAGTTAGGTGCAAAATTACAGATAAAAAAGAATACTCTTGGTGGGATAATTACTATACGAGTTAATACTGTTAAGCAGGAAGCAATGTCTAAGCGAGGGATTCGAGCTATTAGAGGGGAGCCGATCCCAAGTGCTTTAAGAAAGAAAATTCGTAGGGTATTAAAAGTAGTTACTCATACTGGGCAATCAGTGTTTGATGTTGCGGAGGAAGTGATGATGCGTGAGCAACTAACTGTATATTCGGATGAACAAGATCATAAACCTGTTAGATTAAATTCAAGAGCTACTTTTTTTGATTTTTCAGCAGCTCTTCCTGGCTCTATTGGGTTGGAGGCTTTGGCATATGGTAGAGCAGCTTATTATAGGAGGGAGAATATGCTTGATAGGCGTAGAATTGATTTTTGTGAAGAATTAAAGGATGGCGATTTGTGTTATATAGAAATTGATAAGACGAAACCTTCAAGATTATCGCTTATGGATTTTGTATTTTCTAGAGAGGAACATACTAGAGAGTTGGGTGCACAATGGTTTTCAAAATGTGCTGTACAAGAAAAAGAGGAAGAGTTAGGTAGGTCATTATTACCAAGTGAAAAGAGAAAGGTATGTGAAGCTGATAGAATGGGTAGGGCAAATCTGTATTTGCAAAAACTTTGTAGAATTTTTGATATTGACGAGTATGAAATATTTTTATTTTTTTCATATAACTCTATTGTTAGAAAAGTGAATGCACCAAATGTGGCGGAAAAGCCATTAGAAGAAAGTGCCTACCGCAAGAGTAGAAGGAATTTGTTATGTCAAATTGGGAATTTAAATTTTAATCCTTTATATCCATTAACTGATTTTATTTCTGATAGATCTTTGCTTGAAAGTGCTAATGCAAGATTAGTTATTCCTTTATCAATTGTTGTTGCTGATCAACCTGGTGTGTTAGCTGAAATATCAGCATTAGTGGCTAAGAAAAATATTAATATGCGCTTTCATGCAGATGAGCCTTATCAATCCGAAGAAGGAGAGGCTATGTCAAAACTTAGGTTTGATTTGGAAATACCTAAGAGTTTTTTTGGCTATGACTTATTAAAATTAATCTTGAGATTGGAGTATAAGGGTGCTGTAAAAGTTGAGGCGAATTTATTTGATTTTTCTTCGGTAGAGGATGATTTAAGAGGAATTGGAGTTGTTACTTCACAGTAACTGACTTGGCCAAGTTTCTGGGCATGTCAGGGTTGTTTTGACGCGCGACTGCCAGTTTGTAGGCCAAAATTTGGATTGGGATGATGTTCAAAATGGGCGAAGCATTTAGTGCGTCCGGCACTTTGATCCAGTAGTCGTAGATTTCAGATTTTTCAGGGCCAACGCCAATAATTAAGGCACCTCTGGATTTAACTTCCATGGCGTTTGACAGAATTTCTTTTTGATATTCGTCATTTGAAGAAATTACAATGCAGGGCGTTCCTTCTGAAATCAGGGCAATTGGGCCGTGTTTCAGTTCACCGCCTGCAAAACCTTCAGCGTGAATGTATGAAACTTCCTGGAGTTTGATTGCGGCTTCCAGGGCAATTGGGTAGTTTGAGCCGCGGCCAATAACCATGATGTCTGAGCAGTCTTTTATTCGGTCTGAAGCGGCTTCAATATGCTGTTCGTAGCGGGGGTTTAGCATGTCGTTAATTTTTCCTTCCGCTTCAATTAATGTTTTGCGGCCGGTGTTCAGGTCATCTGCAACGGCGTAGGCGAGCAAAGTTAAAATTGCAATTTGGGAAGTTGTTGCTTTGGTTGAAGCAACGGCTTTTTCGGGCCCTGCTTTTAAGGGAAGGACAATATCTGACATTCTTGCCATTGTGGAGGTTTCCACGTTTACAATAGATACAATTGTGGCTCCTTTTGATTTTGCAATTTCAATTGCCTCAAGGGTGTCTGCGGTTTCGCCGGATTGGGAAATTGCAATTACCAGCGAGCGGTCTTTCAAAAAACTTTTTGCGCTGCCAAATTCTGAACCAAATTTCACATTTACATGCTTTTTGGCAATTTCTGCGAACAAATATTCGCCCACCATGGCAACTTTTCCGGCAGTTCCGCAGCCCACAATGTATGTGCCGAATGCACCACGAATTTTTTCTGCAACTTCGCTTAAAAGTTCCGAATCCAAGTTGATTGCGCGGGAAATTGTCTCCTTTTGCTCCATGATTTCTTTGATCATAAAATGCGGATATCCGCATTTGTCCGCCATTTCTTCCTCCCAGTCTATTGAAATTATTCGTTTTTCAATTTGTTTGCCATCCGGAAGATTGAAAAAACGTGCACCATCTTTGTCCAAAATTACCATTTGGTTGTCGTCCAGGTACATTACATCTTTTGTGTACTCTAAAAACGCCGGCACGTCTGAGGCAATGAAATATGCGCCATCTTGACCTTTACCAACAATTAGCGGCGAGCCTCGGCGAGCCGCGATTATTTTGTTTTCATCTTTGCTCATGGCCAAAACCGCGTAACGGCCCTCCACTTTCTTTGTAGCGCGAATAAATGCCGCCTCAAAACCTTCTTCCATTTCATCTTCAATCAAGTGCGCAAAAACTTCAGTGTCCGTTTCCGAACGGAACTGATGTCCTTGAGAAATTAATTCGCCTTTTAGTTCAAGATAATTTTCAAAAATTCCATTATGAACCACAACGACTTCACCATTTTCAGTGGTGTGCGGGTGAGCGTTGTACTCCGTTACACCGCCGTGTGTGGCCCATCTTGAATGACCGAAAGCCACGTGTGACGGCTTTTCAAGTTTCTCATTGAGGTTTATCACTTCTGAAATTTTGCCAACATGTTTTTCAACCACAATATCACCGTTCTCTTGTTTAGCGGCAATGCCCCAAGAATCATAACCGCGGTATTCAAGTTTTTTGAGACCTTTTAATACAATTTCGGCAGCCTTATCATTTGGCCCAAAATAGGCAAAAATTCCACACATGTTTCTTTGATTAAGATAGGATCAGTTTAGCAATTTCAAGCCTTCAGCGCAAATTAGGCCCATGTCTTCAATTCGCACACCAAATTTTCCCGGCAAATAAATTCCGGGTTCAACGGTCACAACCATACCTTTTTTGAGCATATCCAGGCTTTTTGAACTTAAAGAAGGAGCTTCATGAATTTCCAGTCCCACGCCGTGCCCGAGCCCGTGAGTGAAATATTTTTCATCTTCTCCCATGGTTTTTCTGGCAATTTTGTCGACTGAGGAGGCTTTGATGCCCGGTTTTATGGCTTTAATTGCGGCTTTTTGGGCGCTAAGCACTTTTTCAAAGACTGCGTTTTGTTCGCTTGAGGGTTTTCCAATGAAATGTGTGCGGGTGAGGTCACTTAAGTAACCTTTGTATTTTATGCCCATGTCTATTAAGGCGATGTCTGTTTTTTTAAGGCGACGAGATGTGTTTTGGTGGTGGGGAATGGCGCTGTGACTTCCAAATGCCACAATAGGTTCAAATGAAACGTCGTCCGCACCCAAATCATGAGCTAATTTTTTGATCAACCATGCAATTTCAAGTTCCGTAACGCCCGGCTTGAGCAATATTCTTGTTCGCTCCATTGCTTTGAGGTTCAGTTTTTGAGAAATGTGCAGGAGTTTTATTTCCTTTGAGTCTTTAATTTTGCGTTTTTCGTCAATAGTTTGCTTTTGGGGTATCAATTTTATTCCCTTGAGTCGCTTTTTCCACCTGTTTAATTCATCAACGGTTAGATCTGACGGCTCAAATTCCACAACTTTTGACTTTCCAATGCATTTTTTAAGAGCAGTGGGAAAATCTTCATTTACTTCAATAAATTTGAAAGGGATTCTACAAGGTTTTTCCGCAAGTTTTTGTGCAATTTCCGCATACCGTGAGTCCGTAAAAAAGAAGTTTGTCGGGCCTAGAATAAGGCAGCCTTTCGAACCTGAAAAACCTGTCAAATAATTGAGATTGGTCTTTTTGGTGATTAGAAGTTTAGGCATTTTGTAAAAAGAAGCGGATTTGTGCCTCTTCGTCCAAATTTTCTTCAAGGCGGGAGAGGACTTTCTGAACGTGTGAACGCTTGTAACCCAAATTTTCAAGAGTAATTAAAACGTCCGGATGAACTTCTGTTTCCATTACTTCTTCAGGTTCGCCTTCCGGAACAACCTTATTTTTAAGTTCCAAAATAATTCTTTCCGCAATCTTTTTGCCAACACCTGAAATTTTTGTAAGTCCGGTCAAATTTCCTGAAAAAATTGCGTTTTGAATTTGGCCGGCCGGTTCACTCAGAATTTCAAGCGCCATTTTAGGTCCAACGCCGTTTATGCTCAGCAAAAGTTCAAAAAATTTGAGATCTTTAGCGGTTTCAAAGCCAAAAAGGCTGATGTCGTCCTCACGAACATGAGTGTGAATATGAAGTGAAATTTCATCTCCGGTCGTTAAATTTTTGGGTACCAAAACCAGGTAGCCAACGCCGCCAACCAGCAAAGTAAGCGACTTTTCTTCTCTATTAATCACTGTCCCGGTAAGAAATCTAATCATTTTTTTTGAAGGAGTTTAGGAAATCCTTTTTGAAAGTCAGAAAGGTCCCAGCTTCAATATGATAGCGAATTTGATCCATAAGATGAAACAAAAAAGCAATGTTGTGGAGTGACAGGAGCCGAATGCCCAAAAGTTCGTTTTCCAAGTAGAGATGGCGGAGATATGAACGCGAAAATTCCTTTGAGGAGTAGTGTGGCACGCTTTCATCCAAAGGCGTGTCATCAAATTTGAATTTCTCGTTTGTGATTGTGTGACGTCCATATTTATCCCAAAAACTGCCGTGGCGGGCCAAACGAGTTGCCAAAACACAGTCGAACATATCCACACCTCTTTCAACCGCTTCCAAAATGTCATCCGGTGTGCCCACACCCATTAAATAACGCGGTTTTTCTTTGGGTAAATGTTGAATCGCTGAGTCTATTGCATAAAATTTTTGTTCAAAGTCTTCTCCTACGCTAACGCCTCCAATTGCAATGCCCGGCAGGTCTAAATCCGCCATAAAGCGCGCGGATTCGCTTCTCAAATTTTCAAAGCGGCTGCCTTGAACAATGGGAAAGAGAGCTTGGTCTGAGCGGGTTTTGGCTTTAATGCACCTTTTCACCCAGTCGTGAGTTCTTTCCATTGCTTTTCTGGCGTAGCTTTCGTCCACACCGGCCGGAGCGCATTCATCAAAAGCCATAATTATATCCGCACCCAGTTCTTCCTGAATTTTTGTGGCGCTTTCCGGCGTGAAAAAATGCTTATTTCCATCAATATGCGACTGGAATTCCACGCCATCATCCGTAATTTTCACCTTATTTCCCAATGAAAAAACCTGAAATCCGCCGCTGTCCGTCAAAATTGGCTTGTTCCAGTTCATCCATTTATGCAGACCGCCCATTTTTTTTATCAGGTCTGAGCCGGGACGCATTGCCAAGTGGTAAGTGTTCGCCAAAATTATTTCAGTTTTGAGGCCCTGAAGATCCTTATAATCCAAAGATTTCACCGTGGCTTTGGTGCCGACCGGCATAAAAACCGGAGTCTTGATTTCGCCGTGTGGTACGTAAAAAGTTCCGGTTCTGGCCAGGCACTCTTCTGATGGATGTGAAATTACGAATTCAAACATTTTGTGCTCTTTGCATTAAAAGAAGGTCTGCGAGCACTATTAATACCATACTTTCCAGGATAACGGGAATTCTTGGGACAATGCACACGTCATGCCGACCCGAAACCTCTTTTGCAATGGAAGATGGTGGTTTTACAGCGACCCTCAAAATAAGCTCAGTGCCGTCGCTGATTCCGCCCAGTGAGCCGCCTGAAGGCCTTGAATTGTGCTCTGAGCCCCGCAAATTTGCCGCATTGAAGCCTTCGCCAAATTCAAATCCCTTCACGGCTCCCACGGACATTAGCGCTTTTGCCATTTGGGCTTCCAATTTACCAAAAACCGGTGAGCCAATGCCCGCCTCCAAACCTGTAACGTGAATTTCAACAATGCCACCAAGAGAATCCCCTTCATTTTGCGCTTTTTCAATTTCTTCAAGCATTTTTGGGGTAGGGGATTCCTCCAAATTTTCATTTTTCACGGTTCCAATTTGGCGAATATAACTTTTCACGCTCAAATACTTTAAAAATTCCCGCGCTACGGCGCCCGCCATAACTCGTGCAACTGTTTCACGGCCGGAGCTTCTTCCGCCTCCGCGCGGGTCTCTAATGCCAAATTTTGCCTCATAAGTGAAGTCTGCGTGGCCGGGTCTTGTGCCAACGTTTTTATAGTCTTCCGGTTTTGCGTCGTGGTTTCTTACCAACATTGAAATTGGCGTGCCGAGCGATCGCCCTTCAAATACTCCGCTTAGAATTTCCACTTTATCCTCTTCATGGCGAGCGGTTGTGCCGCTTTGGCCGGGTTTTCTGCGGTCCAAATCCTTTTGTATTTTTTCTTCTGAAATTTCAAGGCCGGGGGGGCAGCCGTCAATTAAAACCCCGAGTGCTTTCCCGTGGGATTCACCCCAAGTTGTGACTCGAAATAGGGTTCCAATGGTGTTCATTTAACTATTCTGAAACCTCCTCAGTTGATGTTTCCTCAGCTGCGGTCTCAGGTTCAGTTTCAGGCATTTCTAGCTCGACTTGCTTTACTTTTTTCTCTTTTTTTGAAGTTTCTTTATCTAATTGAGTTGATAATTCCTCATTAACACGTTCTTCAAGAGTTTTCTTTTTGCGAACCTTCTTTTTCTTTCCGGAAGCTTCTTCCATTTTCTTGCGGAATTTATCTACGCGACCTTCAGTGTCAATAAGAACGCTTTTACCTGTGAAAAACGGGTGACATTGAGAACAAATTTCAACCTGAATTGATTCTTGAGTGGCTCCTGTCTTAAATTCATGGCCGCAGTTGGCACATTTAACGACAGCATTTAGATAATATTGAGGGTGTGTGTTGGCTTTCATAAGCTATTTTTTCTTCTTTTTAACGGCTTTGTCGCTTTGAGCCTCGCGATTATATCTATAGATGACGTAGAACGCAAGACAAACTAAAATTATTGCAAAAATTATTGCAAAAAACATAAATTTCATATCAATCACTCGAACCTTAACTTTTATTGAGTCAGATTGGCCGGCATCATCCAGGACGGTTAGAGTTGCGGTTTGTAGTCCTCTGCTGTCAAAAGAACGTTTCACCATTTTCCCTTCGAGAATTTCGTCATTGAAACTCCACAGATATTTAACAATATTGCCCTCGGGATCCTTTGAGCCCGAAGCGTCAAATAGCACTTCATCATTTATACTGGTTAAATAGACGGTTTTATCCGTAGTAGCGGATGGTACAGAATTGAATGGGGCAGGGTCTTCAAAATTCTTCATTCCATCTCCATCTGCATCATCATCCATGTTATCTCCAATTCCGTCTTTATCCATGTCGCTCCATTCAGAGGCGTTTGTAGGGAAGGCATCATCACCATCCAAAACGCCGTCTGAGTCGGAATCAGGGTTGAGAGCGTCGGTATCATAGACGGATTCGTCACTATTTAAGAGTCCGTCTCCATCCACGTCGTCATCTTCTTCATCTGCAATTTCATCTCCGTCTAGGTCTTTTGAGTGGTTTGAATCTAGCGGAAAGTCGTCTTCTTCATCCAAAACTCCGTCGTTGTCGTCGTCCGTGTCTTCGTTGTTACCTGTTCCGTCTCCATCTGTATCTTGAGATTCATTATGGTTTAGGGGGAAGGTGTCTTCATCATTTAATACACCATCTCCATCCATATCATCATCTTGATTGTTTGTGATTCCGTCATGGTCTGTGTCTTGGTAAACAATTACGGTTTTTGTCACGGTATTGTTCGAAGCATCATCACGCGTGGCATCCCATGGGATCACGGTAATTGTAATTGTGTATTCGCCGTAGCTTGCGGGGGTCCAATCAACAAAAACGTCGTCGGTGGAGCCGGAAAGAGCTGAAATTGGCTGATCCGGACCGATAGCTCCTGATTGAGTGGAAAACCTTACTGTTCCAAGAAGGTCGTAAGCACTTAAATTTGAAACTGTTGCCCAAAGTCTGTTGGTATTACCCTCTAAAAAAGTCTGGGAGGCAAATTTTACACTGCTGGGATATAAGGCTAAATCACCGCTAACAGCGGAGGCAGTGGGAATCATAAGCATTCCTGCAATGAGGAAGCTCATTAGCTTGATTGATGCTTTCATTGGCGTAAGAGTTAAACGAGCGCAGCTTGGCTTTTTTTCGTTTTGTCTTCCTCTGGAGTATCGTTGTCAGCGTCTACTGCAGCCGTGTTAATAAGTGACATTGAAGCAACTCTGTCGCTTTGCTTCATACGCATTATATACACACCTTGAGTTGCACGTCCACGACTTGGGATACTTGTCAAAGGAACTCTTATCATTACTCCGCCACGAGATACAATAATCACATCAGCTTCCATATCCGGTTCAACTACTCTTGCTCCAACCAACTTACCTGTTTTTTGAGTTAAATTTGCGGTTTTCACTCCTGTTCCTCCTCTGGTTTGAAGCCTATAACTTGAAACAGTTGTTCGTTTACCTACTCCATTTTCCATTACAACAAACAATTCGGTCGTTTCTGTTTTAACTGTGTCCATTTCAACAACTTCATCTCCGGTTTTGAGTTTAATTCCTCTAACTCCGGTGGATGCTCTTCCCATTGGGCGAACGTCTTCTTGGCCGAACTGAATACATTTTCCTTCTCTTGTAACAATTATTACTTTGTCTCCCTTTGAAGTTTGGCGGACCCAAGAAAGTGAGTCTCCTTCTCTGAGTTTGATGGCAACTAAACCGCTCTTTCTCACTTTTTCAAAAGCGTCAACTGGTGTTTTTTTAACAGTTCCGTCTTTTGTAGCCATAAATAGGAATTCTCCTCCAAATTTTTCATTTGTGACAACCTGTACGGCGGTAACAACTTCATCTTTGTTAAGTTGAATTAAATTTACAAGTGGAGTGCCTTTTGCTTGCCTTGTAGCCTGAGGAACCTCATAAACCGGCAATTGGAAGACACGACCCGTGTTTGTGAAGAACAAGAGTTTGTCGTGGTTTGAGGCTTGTTTTACAATTTGAATTTCATCTTCTTCTTTTGTTGTCATGGCAATTTTGCCCTGGCCGCCACGTTCTTGCCTTCTGAAGGCAGATGGGGCAACACGTTTGATGTAATTTGCTTTTGTTAACGTTACAACCATTTCCTCGTTAGGGATGGTGTCTTTCATTGAGAATTGACCAATTGCATGTGCAACTATCTTTGTACGGCGTTTGTCTCCGTACTGTTCTTTAATTTCAACAAATTCTTCTTGCATGATTTTTTCAACCTTTTTGGGGTCTGCCAAAATTGCTTCAAGTTCTTTTATTAGTGCAAGCTTTTCTTTAAGTTCGTCTTCAATTTTGCTTCTTTCCAAACCTGCCAAAGTTTGCAGTCGCATTTCTAAAATGGCGGTTGCTTGCAGTTCGGAAAGGTGGAATTTTTCCATGAGGGCGCTGTGAGCTTCCTCTTTGGTTGCAGAAGCGCGAATTGTTTCAATTACGGCATCAATATTATCAAGCGCAATCTTAAGACCTTCCAAAATGTGTGCTCTTGCTTGCGCTACTTTTAGGTCATATTCCGTGCGGCGTGTAATTACAACTTTTCTATGTTCAATAAAGTATTCCAGGACTTCTTTCAGGTTTAGTAAGCGAGGCTGAAGTCCGTCTACCAAGGCAATCATGTTCATGTTGAAGCTTGATTGCATTGGTGAATATTTGTAGAGCTGATTTAAAATTTTGTTTGGGTACGAATCTTTTTTGAGCTCAATTACAATTCGCATTCCTTCTCTATTTGATTCGTCTCTGAGGTCTGAAATTCCGGTAATTTTTTTAGTTCGAACTAAGTCTGCAATTTTTTCAACTAGTGAAGCTTTGTTGAGCTGATATGGGATTTCCGTGACCAAAATTCTGGATCTTCCGGATTTCATTTCTTCAATTTCCGCTTTAGCACGGATTGCAATTCCTCCACGGCCTGTTGTGTACATGGTTTTAATTGCTTCTTTGTCGTAAATTGTTGCTCCTGTTGGGAAGTCCGGTCCTTTAATAAACTTCATTAGATCATCAACTTCACTTTCTGGGTTTTCAGTTAAGTGTAGGAGTGCATCCATTACCTCTGTTAGGTTGTGTGGAGGAATGTTTGTGGCCATTCCCACTGCAATACCCATTGTTCCGTTTAGAAGAAGTTGAGGCAGTTTGGTTGGCAGAACGCGAGGCTCTTTGTGTCTTCCGTCGTAGTTTGGCACAAAGTCTACTGTTTCTTTCTCAATATCTTTGAGCATTTCGTCCGTAATTTTTTCCATTTTTGCTTCCGTATAACGCATGGCTGCCGCGTTGTCTCCGTCTACAGAACCAAAGTTACCCTGACCTCTAACAAGCGGATATCGAAGTGAGAAATCCTGGGCCATTCTGACCATAGAATCATAAATTGCCGCGTCACCATGAGGGTGGTATTTGGCCATAACTTCTCCAACCACGGTAGCTGATTTTCTGAGGCCCGCCGTAGAGCGAAGGCCTGTTTCATGCATTGCGTAAAGAATACGTCTGTGAACTGGCTTTAGACCGTCTCTGACATCCGGAAGGGCACGTGAAACAATTACGCTCATTGCGTAATTTAGGTAGGATTGCTCAATTTCTGTTTCAATTGACCTTGGAGTAACATTTCCTTCAAAAAGCTGAGTTTTTTCAGGTTGAGATGGAGTGGTTTCTTCTGACTCTTCCGAGATTTCTTCAGGGGTTTCTTCAGTTTCTTCTTCGGGAAGGTCTTGTGGGTCGTCTGCCATTGGTTTATGTATTGTTTAAGGTTGTGAACGCTTTGGCGTCTTTTTTTAGTGCACACGAGGCAGGACTTTGTCCTGTCGTGTGTGGCGGGCGAATTTTAACACAAGGGGCGGAAAATGCGAAGGGATTTTTCTTCTGTGATTGCCTTGAGAAAAGAGCTAAAATATGATAGAATATAGAGATTAAAAACGCGTAATGGCAGATCAAAACCCTCCACAACCTAATCAACAGAGTGTAAAACAGGCTCCGGAAGCTACGCCTCCGACTGTTACGTTGACGCCAGCTACTCCAGCTGCTCCGGCTCTTACAGCTACTCCTGTTGCGCAGACGGATGAGCAGAAAGCTGCAGAAGCTGAAGCTAAACCAAAATCTGATGTATCTGAAGAAGCTAAGGCAAAGGCGGTGCAAGCAGCTTCTAAAGTTGATACTGCCCAAACAAAAACTACCGCAGATCAACAGGCTAAGAAGATTTTTGAGGCTGAGAAGTTGTTTCAGGAGGGAATTGCTTCAATTCGTGACTTAATTTCACCTTCGTCTTTTGAGGTTGCTTATGACCATCTCAAGATTGACGGAATGTATGCCCAAAGCTTTTTTGTTTATACGTATCCCCGGTTTATTGACACCAACTGGATGTCGCCAATTGTAAATTTTGACGTGACAATGGATATTTCTCAGTTTATTTATCCAATTTCGTCAGAGGATATTATGCGTGTTTTGAAAACGAAAGTTGCGCAATTGCAATCTTCAATTCGAATTGCTACAGAGAAGGGTAATGTGCGTGACCCGGCGCTTGAAACGGCGCTTGAAGATGCCGAACAACTTAGAACAGAGCTTCAACGTGGTCAGGAAAAATTCTTCCAATTTGGGCTGTATTTTACGGTTTATGCAAAAGATCAGGACGAGCTTCAAAAAGCTTCCAAGCAACTGCAAAGTTTACTTGGAGGTAAGCTGGTTTTAACAAAAAGATCAGATTTGCAGATGGAGCGAGGCTTTAATTCTGCTATTCCACTTTGTTTGGATGAGCTTGTGACTAACCGCAACATGAATACGTCGCCTCTTTCCACTACTTTCCCGTTTATTTCCGCGGAATTAACCTCAAATGAGGGTATTTTGTATGGTTTAAACAGGCACAACGAGAGTTTGATTATTTTTGATAGGTTTACTTTGGAGAATGCAAACAGTGTGGTTTTTGCCAAGTCCGGTGCCGGTAAATCTTACGCGGTTAAGCTTGAGATTTTAAGGTATTTGATGCTTGGAACTGACGTGATTGTAATTGACCCGGAAAATGAGTACAGACCGCTTTGTGAAACTGTTGGTGGTACTTATTTGAATGTTTCTTTGAATTCCGACAGGCGTATTAATCCTTTTGATTTGCCAACACCACTTGAAGGTGAAGATTTGAAACCAGGTGATCTTTTAAGAAGCAGTGTTATTAATTTAACAGGTTTGATGAGATTAATGCTCGGGGAAATTTCGGCTCAGGAGGAGGGAGTTTTGGATAAAGCTTTGATTGATACTTATGCGACCAAAGGTATTACCATGGATGTTGTGGATCCGTCTCAGTATGAGGTACCCACAATGGAGGATTTTTACAGAGTATTGTCTTCCATGGATGGTGCTGTGGATATGAGTCAGAGAATTTCAAAATTCGTAAGCGGAACATATGCCGGAATCTTCAATAAACCTACAAACGTGGCTTTGGAAACTGGTTTGATGGTTTTCTCAATTCGTGATTTGGAAAATGAGCTTAGACCGGTAGCCATGTATATTATTTTGAATTATATCTGGAATAAAGTTCGTTCTTCCTTGAAACGTAGGCTTTTGTGTATTGATGAGGCTTGGTCCATGATGCAGCATGAAGATAGCGCCAGGTTCTTGTTTGGTTTAGTGAAACGTGCTCGTAAGTATTATTTGGGTGTGACGACTATTACTCAGGATGTGGAGGACTTTGTGAGATCTGATTACGGAAAACCAATCATTACAAACTCGTCCATGCAGCTTTTGTTGAAGCAATCGCCTTCTGCAATTGATCCGCTTACAAAGATTTTTAATCTTACCGAGGGAGAAAAGTACATGTTACTAAACTCCGGAGTTGGGCAAGGCTTGTTTTTTGCGGGATTGAAGCATGTTGCAATTCAAATTATTGCTTCATATAACGAAGACAAGATAGTAACAACTAATCCGGAAGAATTACTTGCGCAGTCAGCTGTTAATGCTGAATTTGAAACTGCAGAAAGCGGTGAAGTACCGACTGAAGCTGAGAAACCAACTGCAAAGGAAGTTCAAGCAGCGGTTGTGGCACAAACCAGCGAACAGACAAGTCAGGCTGTACCAGAATCGCAAGTAACACCTCCGTCAGAGCCAGAAATAGCGCCTTCTGAAGCTGTTCCGCTTGCACAAGAAAATAGTGAAGCTTTTGAAGAAGATGTGGATTTTACTGAGAATGTATCGGATGTGTTAAATATGGAATCGGAAGCACCAACACCGGAACAAACGCCTACGCCAATGCCAACACCAACACCAGCGCCAGATGCTGACCCACAAAACTTGTCTGAACAAGCAAAACCCGTTCCGACTGAGTCTCCCGACGAACCTAAGCCTCCTTTAGTGGGAGCTGCCGCGGGGGGAGGCACTGCAGATAATATTCCACCTGCGTCAGATGCTTATAAAGCAATGTTTGCTGGTCCTGGGGCAGCTTCAATTGAAGCAGATTTTCCAGAGGAAGTTACGGAAATCCACATTGATTTTGATGAAAACTAGGAGAGGGATTTAATAATGTCCTCAAGGTCTTGAAGATATTCGGCACTTGCTAAATCAAAGACAAGGAATTTGCCATTGAATTCAACTATATAGACTGCGCCGTCGTATATTTCACCAGCCATGTAAAAAGTCCTTTCAGCCAGAAAATCTCCCACGGGATAAGATTCTTCTGTTTTATTGATAGTTTTTTCCTCAAGGTAGGCTGAAGAGTCTTCTTTATTATTATATACCCAAATTTGAATTAGAGTGTTTTGGCAGTCGTCCACGCTTTCAATTGCACCTAATTCATATGGGTTCATGCAGTTTAGGTCGTTTTTTTCAAAATTGAAGTACCAATCTTGTGGAAAGCTTACAGAAAATCCGTTTGCGTTGTTTCTGTATGTTTGGAGCACTCTTACACTGTCTGCGATAGCTCTGATTTCATCTTTTGTGCTGTCGGTGTAGAAAAGATAGAGTTCGTATCCGTATACTTCTCGGCCGGCGTGCATTTTTTCTTCTGGGATTTGGAGGTCCGCTAATTCGTCTTCAGTGTAGTCGCTCTTTTTGAAAATCATGACATGAGCGCCGTCACCAAGAACTAATAAAGCTTTGCCGTCTTCAGAGTTTTCAATTTTGTAAGTGTCTGGGTATATGAAACTGAGTTCATCTGATTGGTAGGTTTCGAATCCTTCTTCTTTAGCTGGGCGAACTTTTGGTTCACTCTTTTTGACCTCTGGTTTCTCTTGAGTTTGTGGAGTGGTTTTACTTATTGTTTGACTAATTTGGGGTGAAGTGGTGTTGGTTTTTTCTCCGCAAGCGTTTAATAGGACCAGCGAGCTGAGAAAACTTATAAGAAGTAGTTTTTTCATGGTAAAAGTGGCTTTAAATTTGCAAACATATGATATCATCCATGTAAATTTTATCAAAATATGAGAACTAATTTGTGGCTTAAAGAGCAAGTTTTGAACCTGTTAGCGGGTCCATTTAGTGATGTGGAGCTGAAAAACAGAATCTCAATATGTTTTGGAAGGAAAGCCAAAAGAAGGCTTGGGTCAATAAAGATGGAAAATAATGGAAAAGTTTCAAGAATCCTTATTAATGGACTGTTTCGTGATGAGTCAATTCCGGAAGAAATTATTTTAGCGACTATTGCGCATGAACTATGTCATTATGCGCATGGTTTTTCTTCGCCTTTGAAAAGAAAATTTAGACATCCGCATCAGGGTGGGGTGGTTACAAAAGAACTGAAGGCCAGGGGACTTCATGAATTGCACAAATTTGAAAAAAAATGGACAAAAGCAAATTGGGAAAGAGTGGTAAGGGATAATTTCTCTTCTACGCAAATAAGGAGAAGAATTGTTCGAACTAGAAAATCACCTTTCGTTCAAATCTTGGAGGGCTTTTTCAACCCATAGATCAAGTGTGCTACTCTCCATTGTTATTTTAATATTTGGTTCTATTCCTTTGCCTTGAATGATTGTTCCGTTTGAAGAGAGCCACTGGGCTATTGTAATTTTTAAAATTGATCCATCCCAATATCTTGTGATTTGTTGTGCTGTTCCTTTACCAAATGTAGTTTTTCCAATAAGAATTGCATTTGATTGTTCTTTAAGTGCCGCAGCCATAATTTCTGAAGCGGAAGCGGTATATTCGTCAACAAATACGTAAATTGGATATGATGCATACTCGCCGTCACCGGGGTTATTGGTCACGGTTGTGAACGAACCGTAGTCTAATTGCACCATTGGGGCTTTTGGTGGGAGAAAATGTTCCATAACTCTGAATGACGAGTTGATAAAACCTCCACCGTTTCTTCTCAAGTCAATAAAAATTGCGCGAGGTTCAGGCACTTGAGCTTTTAGTTCATTGATAAGAGTGTTCACTCCTATGAAAACATCGTCTGTGAATACATTTATATCTATATACCATATGTCGTCGTTCAAAATGTATCCTTCTTCTGTTAGTAGTTCTAAAGCTCTTCTTTCAACAACGTAAGTGTGAGGAGTGCCGTTTCTGCGAATTGTCAGTTTAACGCTTGTTCCTGCCGTGCCTTTTATTCTGTTTGTAACTTCTTCAATGCTCATTCCGGCAACATTTATGCCGTCCACTTCTTCAATTGTGTCTCCCACTAATATTCCTACTTCTTGCGCATGTGAATTTGGAACAAAGTCTGAAATTATAAATTTTCCGGATGTCTCTTCTTGAAGCATGTATATGCCAATTCCCTCAAAATTTCCGGTGAGTTGAGTTACGTAAGCATCTGAATCTGTTGGAGGAATATAAACACTGTATGGGTCATTAAGGCTTTCAACTAAACCTTTAACAGCTGATTGAAACAGGACTTCTTCATCAATTTCGCTTCCGGCAGGGAGGTAGTAATTGCTTACAATTCTTGTCCATATATCCGCAAGGATTTCTGATTTGTGAATTTCGCTTATGTTGTCGAAGCTGATGCCAGAAATTTCAGTATTCCATTGATCAAAACTAAATAGTAAATCTGCGAATTCACCTCTGGTTATATTGGCATATGGCCTGAATGTTTTGTTGGGGTTTTCGTCCAGAATCCCATAGTCACAGGCTTTTTTGATAATAGAATATTTAGGATTGTATTCATTTACATCATAAAAAAGTGGTTTTCTTTCGCTAATTGGCACAATTGGGGTTGGAATTCCGTAGGCTTTCATTAAGTATTTGACAGCGTTTGCTCTGGAAATGCCGCTTTCGGGGTGAAAGTAAGGGGTATTTGAATTGATAATGTCGTATTGGACTGCTAGTTCTGTGTAAGGTGCGAACCATGCGTTTGAATTCACGTCCATAAATTTAATTGATTGAGTCACGTTTTGTGGGTCTTCTTCAAATAATGTGAATAAAATTTTGAAAAATTCAGCTTTGTTTATGCTTTCATCAGGTCTGAAGTCGTTTGAGTTGTCAATTGCTCCCTGAAGCTCCAGGTAACTAATACCTTTGTAGTTAGGATGCGTATCCTGCACATCATTAAAACTTGCCCAGGCTGTATTTGTGAAAAACAGACTTATTAATGATGCTGATGCTAATATTTTTGGAAATTTCATGGCCAAACTATTTTTCTCGACTTTTAGAAAAAACGCCATGTTTATCCCTTTAAAAAATGTCAAAAATCTGGTATAATTAACGGATAATAACAGAAGTAATGAAAAAAGGCGATCTACTCAATTCTCTATTAGTGTTTGGATTCTCAGCATTCGTTGCTGCTTGGACTCTGTACGCTTATGCCAGTGGATATTCGCAAGGAGGCCCAGAATGGCTTGTAGAAGGGAATATTAGCTTTTCAGGTGAATCTGCAACAGTGCATATTGTGGCAGATTCTGAAAGCTCAATAACGAGAAATGGAAGAGATAGTTTGGTTTTTTTGCCGGGATTTGAAGCAGATCTAACTTGGAATGAGGGGACTGATCATTTTGACGTGAATCTTCAGGGAGGTGAAATGATTTTGGCTACTTTAGCAGGTGATTTTGATGTTTCGGTGGATACAGGTTTTTCAAGAGTAGATTCTACCGGCAATATTTCATTTGTTAGTTATGATCAGGAAGCTATGCAAATTGAAGTGTATTCAGAAATGCATCCAAATTTGCTTACTTTTACACTTGATGGGGAGGATTTAAATTCAATAAATGTCCCAAGTGGTTATAAAATGAAAGTTTCTGAGTCAAGGGTGACAGAGAAATTACAGAAATTAAGACTCACAAAACTTTCAAAAGAATTCCCGGTTTTTGAGTTTAAGAATTCTGATATTGAGGAAACTTATCTTTCTTCATTAAACGAACTTGAACAAAGATATACGGATAGTGAGCTTACTTTTATTAATGATTTAGCTTCAAATAGTGAATTTGGACCAGCACAAGAAGGGCTTGGTGCAAAAATCAATGATGTTCTAAATGCTTTTAGAGAAACAATTACGTTTGTTCCTCACGCAAAGAAGAAACTTCAAGAACAAAAGAGTGCAAATGCTTTATTGTTTTCCATGTCTCATGCTAAGTATGGGAATTTTACGGAAAGTCAAAACTGGATGGGAGTTTGGACGGAATTTGAACATTCAGAATCAGAATTGAAACGTATGCGAGCAGATTTGTTTTTTGTTTTACCCGGTGATGATTTATATGCAATTAAGTCTCAAGCTGCCACAAGATTATATGGGGAAGATGATGTTTTGAGTGATTTGAACAGAAGATACAATGAAATTGAGAGTTTATTGAGTCGTGCTTCTTATATTGATGCTGAGCAAGCTTATATGGAATACAAGAGCGTTTTTGAACAGGCTTTGCAATCTGGTAAATTTGATGATGTGGAATATTTGGATGATATTACACGTGAATATCTTTTACTTGAGTTGCTGTTAAGGAAGAATTCGGTGTTTTATAAAACCGAGTCAACTGAGCTTCTAAGTAAACTTGAGGATGTAATTTTATCTTTAGCTGGTACGCAGCAAGATCTTGATGAAGAGAGGTTGGCTTTTGTGCAGAGCAGAGTCAGGTTTTTGGAAAATCTTTTCAATTTTGTTGTTGATAGAAAGGTTTCAAAAAAAGAGGCCACCGAACTTGCAACAGAATTGTTATTCGAAGCGGAAGATTATCTAAATTCCATTACAACAAAGGTTGCGGTTAGTGATTACTTTGAGGGTAAATTGACGGAATTCGAACTGTCTATAAGTTTTATAAATTCTCCGGAATTCATGTTGTATGATGATTTTGATGAGGGTCTTAAAGAATTTAAGTTGAAGGCTGAAGATTTAGATGCATTGAATGCGTATATTCAGAGTATTCGTGAAGGTGATTTGGAAGAGGAGGCTACAATTTCTCTTGAGGATGCAATAAAAGAGGTTAAGACAGATTTGAGCACGGCAGGAGTGCAATATTCTGGTATTATTTCTTTGGGAGATTTGGAGAACCGTTTGTTTAAAGTTCAAGGTGCTAGGTCCGCCGGATATGCTTTTGAGGCAAATTATGATAGAACGACCAAACTTTTGTATGATGTAGTGGTTGGAGACGTTAGATTCTCTACGGGTATAAGACTGGATTCAATTAGGGATGTCATAAAAGAGGCTGTTGAGGGGTCGGAGGAAGAGTTTATTGAGGAGGAAGAAAGTTCTTCATATGTATCAACCAGTAGTTCATCTGAAAGTGTAGCACTGGAGTTTGCAGCTCAGAAATTCTCTGAAGCGGGCTTGGATCCGGATGATTTCACTTTTGTTGTTCTTGATCTGGATGCAAATACTTTTACTTTTGATGGTATCATTTCATCCGTCCCTGTTTCAGGCACTTTTAATGCTATTAGTGGAGTTGTTAGTGAAATTGTTTGGGAATATGGTGGTGTATCAAAAACATTACCGAACATGCAAATTTCAGCTCTTGAAGGGGCAATCCAGAGCAGTTTAGCTGCTTTGAATGAGCAGCAATGATTTTCATGTGACAATTAAAAGCAATTCTGCTAACATTTCGCCGGTTTTTTTATTGAAATAAATGTCACAAGAACAATATTCGGCGGAGCAAATTCAGGTACTTGAGGGGCTTTCTGCTGTTCGCAAAAGGCCCGGAATGTATATTGGTACAACTGATATTGCAGGTTTACACCACTTGATTTGGGAAGTTTTAGATAATGCCATTGATGAAGCTATGGCGGGTCATTGTAAAAATATTTTGGTTGAGCTTTTTGAGGATGGGTCGGTTAGTATTGATGATGACGGTCGTGGAATTCCTGTTGATAAACACAAAACAACGGGTTTGTCAGCACTTGAAACCGTGCTTACGGTCTTACATGCGGGAGGTAAATTTGGCGGTGGTGGATATAAGGTTTCGGGAGGTCTTCATGGAGTTGGAGTTAGTGTTGTAAATGCACTTTCTGAAAGTTTGATTGCACAAGTTCATAGAGATGGAAAGGTATATTCTCAGGCCTATAAACGAGGCGATTCTTTATATGATTTGAAAGAGGAAGGTGCTAGTGATAGAACCGGTACAATTATTAGATTCACTCCTGATTCAGAAATTTTTAAGGATACAAATTTTGTCTTTCAAACCGTTGTAAATCGTGTTCGTCAGCAAGCTTATCTTACTAAAGGGGTGACGGTTCGAGTTATAGATCATAGAGATGGGCAAAAGGCCATGTTTTATTTTGAAGGAGGAATTAAATCATATGTGCAGCATTTGAATCGTGATAAAGAGGCAATTGGAGAAATTATTTACTTGGAGAAAGATGTGGAAGAGGGCCTCATTGAGATTGCTCTTCAGTATTCACAGTCTTTTCAGGAAACGGTTTTCACTTTTGCAAACAATATTCACACAATTGAGGGGGGAATGCACTTAACTGGTTTCAGGAGTGCTTTAACTCGTGTAATGAACAGTTATGCCAGAGCGAATGATCTTATTAAAGGTAAAGAGACGAATTTTTCTGCTGAAGATGTTAGGGAGGGACTTACTGCAGTGATTTCTGTGAAGTTAGGGGATCCTCAGTTTGAAGGACAGACAAAGAGCAAATTGGGAAATGCAGAGATGAGAACTGCAGTGGAAACAGTTTTTGGTGAACAATTTGAGCAGTATTTGAACGAAAACCCGAATGAAGCTCGAGGAATTATTTCAAAAGTAGCTTTAGCACAACGCGCTCGCCTTGCGGCTCGCGCTGCTCGTGATACTGTTATTAGAAAGGGTGCTTTGGAAGGTATGACTCTTCCGGGCAAGCTTGCGGATTGTTCGTCAAAGGATCCGTCTCAATCTGAACTTTACATTGTAGAGGGGGATAGTGCCGGTGGATCTGCAAAACAGGGTAGAAATAGGGAGTTTCAAGCAATTTTGCCGCTTAGAGGTAAGATTTTGAATGTGGAGCAGGCTCGTCTTGACAGAATGCTTGCCAATAATGAGGTTAAGAATTTGGTTATTGCAATGGGAACCGGAATTGGTGAACAGTTTGAAGTTGAGAAGCTGCGTTATCATAAAATTGTGATCATGACGGATGCGGACGTGGATGGAGAACATATTAGGACACTTTTGTTGACGCTTTTCTTTAGATATTTCCGTGAAGTGATAGATGGTAACTATTTGTATATTGCCCAACCACCATTATTTAAGATGCAATCTGGGAAGACTATCAAATATGCTTACTCTGATGTAGAAAGAGACGCAATTTTGGATGAAGATAAGGATAAAAAGTACAATATTGCCAGGTATAAAGGTCTTGGAGAAATGAATCCGGATCAGCTGTGGGAAACAACAATGGATCCTGAAAGGCGAATGATGCTCAGAGTGACAATTGAGGATGCTGAGCGAGCTGACCACATTTTCCAGACTTTAATGGGTTCTGAGGTTGCCCCTAGAAAAAAATTCATTCAAACGCACGCAAAACGGGTGCAGAATTTGGATATTTAGGTGCGAATTTTCTTTTTTGCAATAGGAAAAGTGTAATAAATTGTAACTTTTTTCGTTGTATGTTTGTTGAAATAATATAACTTGACATAATTGGTTTAACACATTATAGTTTCAAACCTAATATATAATAATACTAAATATGGCTTTACGTGAATTTATGCTTGCAGCGGCATTAACGGGTTGTAGTCAGGGTGCTCGATCCTTAGAAGACACCGCTAATAATACTAACATTGGCAATTTTGATGATGATAAGGGCAGAAATCCGGAGTATGCAGAGGACTTAGCTAATTGTATGGCAAAAGTTAAAAATGGTTCTGAGATTGCTTTTGACATGCAGTTTGAAGCAAAATCTGATGTGGAATTTGGAGATACAAATATTTCAGGTTTTAGCATGAATGAAAACGGTTGGTCAAATAATGCCTACAAATTCGATTTTATTGATAGAGAATGGTGTCAGCTTTCTGATGATGGAGTTTTTCTTGAGGTATTCCAAGTAATTGGTGATGACAATGATGCACCTGATTCAAATGATGTATTAGCTATTGTTCAAAGAACTACCTTAGGAGGTAATTGGACTACTGTTGATAACGTGAAATCTGTTTGTGGTCCTATTGGTGTTCCTGGAATTGGAACAGATGATGTGATCCCATATGACAAAGCTTTCTTTTGTGCTGTTGATATGCAAGATCAAGGTGATGCTCCGGATAAAATGAAGTTAGTTGTTCTTGATAGGGACTGTGATACATATTTAGGTCGTCAGAGATATGATATTCAAGAGGAAGAAGAGGGTTATGATGTAGATAGAACTGATTGGGTTCAGTCAGGTGAATGATAATTTGATAAATAATATTGACACAAAGTCAAATGCCGTTTATAATCGGCCCTTAAAACAATTTAATTTAAAAAAATTATGAATAAAGAAGCTTTAATAGCAGCTACACTACTCACAGGAGCATGTGCCAGTGAAAGAGAGTTTAAAAACATTGGTCGTGAGCTGAATCAAGGTGTTACCGTTGATGCTTGTATGGATAGAGTAGCATCAGGCGGACTTGCTTTTGATGCAAGAGGTGATGCAACACATATGCTTTCAGATACTGAATATGTTTATCAAGGTGAACTAGGAAGTATTTGGAAGGTTAAAGATATGACTCGTGAACTTGTTTATCTATCTGCATTGGAAACATTGGGTGGAAATGGTGCTTATACTCAACCTAGATATGCTGATACATATCAACAATATGATGAATATGAGTTTGGAAATTCAGATATTCAAAAAGCTAGAAATGAATTTCTTGTGGTTGCTGACTACTCTGACCAGGGTGGAATTGGCACAGTAAATATGGTTGCTGTTGATCCAGATTGTAGAATGGCTGAATCTCCAATTTACAATTGTGATGTAACTGGTGATAATGACAATCAGGTTACTTGTTCTGAAGCACAGCCTAAATAATTGAATAAATAGAAAGAGGGGCCCTCACATTGGGGGCTCTTTTTTATATTTCAGGAAAATTTAAGTTTTTTTTAAGAAAAAATTCAGGATTTTGTAAAGGTTGGGGGGCTAAGGTGGAGGTCCATTAACCTTTCTATATGAAAAATGCATTATTACTCGCCGGTTTGGCCGGTTGTGGCGGTCTTGAGAACCAGATCATTTCAAATGAAAATTCTCAAGATGCTGAGCCATCCAGTTATGAGGCTCACCTTGGGGCTTGTGAAGATAGACTTAACGCAGGACCAATTCCTTATGATCATGTGTTTCCAGGTTCGCTGCCTTTGGATGTCTCATATTTTGATGATAAAGCTGTTTTCAGGGAAGTTTTTACAAAGTATAGGGATCAACTTAAAGCTGTTCTTGCGCTTCCTTTGATGGGAGGTGGATTTGAGGTAATGCCTACGCAAGTTGATAGAGATATTACTGAACTTGAATATACAAATGATCCAGTTTTATTTGAAAATGGAGATTTTGTGGTTGTCGCGGATTTTGGATATCAAGCTGGTGTGAATGGTGATGTTGCGGCTGTTTTGATAACTAATGATGGATGTATGGATCTTTATGGATATGCGACTTATTTGTTTACTGGAAACCACCCAGTTGAGTCAAAAATGCTCTCATATATGGACGAAAATGGCGATATTGTTGAGCTCTAAGCCAATCTTGACAGCCATCAAATAACTTGCATCCTAACCTGTAATATGCTATAATAATGAGATTTGTAAATGCTCATTATGGATATTTTGATTGATTGGGAGGACGACGAGGAAAGTTCAATGCATGAACTTGGTTCGTTTCAAGATTTGGTTGATTGGATTAGTGAATTTAATAGAGTTTGGTCCGGGAAATTGAAATATATTTTGGAACAAACCAAGGAACCAAACGAATATCTTTTTTATGAGTATGATACAAAGAAAAAGGAATATAGTGTGGGAACAATAAAAAAGATTGGAGAGAAGGCACATGCGCTTTCTGCTGCGGTTCATGAGCTGGTTATAGGCGCTTTTGACAGGTATATGGGAGAATTCGGGGCTGAAAATGAATCTTAAGTTTGACAATCTTTAAACTTAACCCTATACTTCGCAAGTCTTAAATTAGGCTATTTATGGCTATCTCAAAAAAAGGAAATTGTTACGTACTACCGAAAGACAAAGAGTCTTCAGAGGCTCGTGCTTCACGTTTTAAAAAACTATTTAATAGGTCAAGAATAAGTCAAATTACCAGAGATAATGAAACTTTGATTCCACCAAAGACAAAGCGTGAGATTAGAGAAGCTGCAATTGTGAGAGAAAAGTATAGAACTGAAAGAGAAAAGAATAGATTCTATCAGTAATGACAATTTCAAGCATATTATCCAAGGCCCAGAAGGCCGGTTTACGGTCCGAAATGGAGGTTTTTTTAGCAGATTTGCTGGGGAAAGATAGGACTTTTTTGATAGCTCACGGAGAAGAGGAGATACCGGTTTCGAAACTTTCTGCATTGCAATTGGCTTGGGTGAAGATTTTGGAGGGAACGCCGGTTGCTTATTTGATACATAAAAAGGAGTTTTATGGTTTGGAATTTTATGTGGATGAGAGGGTTTTAGTTCCAAGACCTGAAACTGAAAGATTGGTTGATTTGGTGATTCAAAAGGCTGAAAAATTGAAGGAATTGGGCACAAAAGAGGTCAGGGTTTTAGAATTGGGAACAGGAAGTGGTGCTATTGCTGTTGCTGTAAAAAAAACTGATCAAAGTTTGATTGTTGCAGCTTCAGAAGTGAGTAAGGAGGCGCTTAAGGTGGCAAAAATAAATGCAAAGAAACTTGGAGTTGAAGTGCAGTTTATTGAGGCGGATTTACTAGATGGGATTGAAAAGGAAGCTCAAATATTAGTTGCCAATTTGCCTTATATTGGGACTGAAACTAATAATTTTGTATCTGAAAATGTGGAAAGTCATGAGCCTCATGTAGCTCTATTTGGTGGTTCGGATGGACTACGGCTATATGCAAAACTTTTTGATCAGATTTCTGAAGGCGGATGGGATTTTTCTGGTATTTTTGGTGAATTGGGATTTTCTCAAGGAGAGCAGATGCTTGAATTGGCGGGGGAGAAATTACCGGAGTTTAAAGCCTCCCTTTTACAGGATTTGCAAGGTTTGGACAGGTATTTTGTTCTGGAAAGAAAGTGAAAAGAATGCTAAAAATCATTACATGAAAGAAAAATTAACATGTCTTGCGGAGGAATTTGATTCACTAGAGAAGGAAATGGCTAATCCAGAGGTTATTGCTGATCAGGAGAAATATAAAAAACTGATTTCAAGGAGAAGGGAAATTGAGCGTGCGGTTGAGCTTTTCAGGGAATTACAGAAAAATGAAAAAGTTGTTTCAGATAGTGAAAATATGCTTGAAGAGGAGTCGGATGAGGAGCTGAGAGATATGGCAAAAGAAGAACTAAAATTGGCAAAAGAGAAAGTTGAAGAACTTACTGAAGAGTTGAAATTGGAATTGGTGCCTAAAGATCCTGATGATGCAAAAAATTGTATTATGGAAATTCGTGCGGGGACTGGAGGTGATGAGGCGAGTTTGTTTGCGGAGGAACTTGGGCGGATGTATTTGAAATATGCGTCTAATAATGATTTTCGGACTGAAATGATTAGTGAAAGTCCGGGAACACAGGGCATGAAGGAAATGATTTTTAAGATTGAAGGAGAGGGGGCATATGGACGAATGAAATATGAGAGTGGTGTGCATAGAGTGCAACGCATTCCGGAAACCGAATCAAAAGGAAGGGTTCATACTTCTGCAGCTTCTGTTGTGGTTTTGCCGGAGGCTATAGAGCTTGATGTGGAAATTAGTGAAAATGACTTAAGAATTGATGTTTTCAGAGCTGGAGGGCATGGTGGACAAAGTGTTAATACTACTGATTCCGCGGTTAGAATTACGCATATGCCAACCGGTATTGTTGTTACTTGTCAGGATGAAAAGTCGCAACTTAAGAATAAAATTAAGGCAATGGGTGTTTTAAGGTCCAGAATTTATGCTGCGGAGCAAGAAAAGAGGCAAAAGGAGATGGGTGAGGCTAGGTTGGCTCAGATTGGAAGTGGAGATAGATCAGATAAGATTCGGACCTATAATTTTCCACAAGATAGGGTGACGGATCACAGAATTAAGAAAAATTTCAGCAATTTGCCGGCTATTATGGACGGTGCAATTGATGAAATAATTGATTCGTTAACTTTGGAAGATCAGACAAGGAAATTGACTTCTAAGGCTGAGGGTTAGGCAAGGGGATTGACTCCATCTGTTGGCTGACAATGTCGCTCATTGTGTCCGGAAAGTTTTCCAGTAGGTCTTGGCCGTTTTGGAAAAGTACAATAATTCCCCAAATGGATACAAGCAAAATAACAACCATTGGGAGGGTTACAAGGACAAAATTAATTGTCCGGTGCGTTCTTGTTCTTTTAAGTTCTGTTTTCTTAAGCTCAACCAGTTCTTTAAGCAGATCATCTGTTAATGTCATGACGAAGGGAGGTTAGAATTTGTTTAAGGCTTGTTTTAGCATCCCACGGAGTAACGCTTATTTCAAGATTTGCAATTGGTGAGTAGAGAAGGTGTCTTTTTTTCAGGTCCTGAGCTGCTGAATTTTTGTATTTTGGTGTGTTTTTCCTTTTTGCCAGTCCTTTGGAAATTTCTTTTTCATTGCCATGAAGGTAAATTACGGTGCCAATTTTTTGAATTTCATTGCGATTTTTACTTTTCTCCGCTGTGCCGCCTCCTGTTGCGAGTACGAACGGAGTTTTGGAATTTAGAATTTCAAATAGGGCTTTTGATTCAAGTTTTCTGAATTCTTCCCAGGTGATTTTTTCTTTTTGGATGAGTGAAATTGCCTTGTGTTTTTTTTCTAGAATTTCGTCCAAGTCTTTGAATGGAAGGTTTGTTTTTTTTGCTAAAAGTTTGCCAAGGGTGGTTTTCCCGGTGCCTCTTGAGCCAATCAGAATAATGCTTTGCAGATTTGCCAGGGTTTGAAAGAAATTTGGGAAACTTTTGCTAACTGTATTGGGATTATTAATTTTGGCGCCAAGAATTGCAAAATTCATTGCTATTCTGTGGTCATTTTCTGGGTCGACTTTAGTTTTTTTTGGCTTTGAGGGGAAAATTGTCAGTTCGGATTTGTTTATTTCCACTTTTACACCCATTTTTTTGAGATTTTTTGCAACTAAGGCGAGTCGGTCAGATTCTTTGAATTTGAGGTGATGAATGCCGGTAAATTCTGTCTTTGATGGGAGAAATGGGGCAATCATCATTAAGGATAGGACTCCGTCCGGGAAATTTTCTCCGTTAATGTTATTGAAACTTTTATTAAGTTTTGGAGGGGGGATAAATATTAATTTGTCTTTTTTTTGCATGGTTTTGGCGCCAATTTTTTTGCATTCCTTGATTACTTGCATGTCTGCTTGCTTTGAAGAGAGACTAAGGTCTGCAATTTCTATTGTTTTGCCGCTTATCATGGCGAATGCTATGAAAGGTGCAAGGGAAGATGCATCAGGTTCAATTTTGTAGATTGAAGGCTGTTTTTTGAATTCATTGAGCATGTTTTTTGTGAGCTCTGCGTAGGGTTGAGAGATTGTTTTTTGGATGCAAAATAATTTTTGCTTTGTGAGATGATGGAAAATGATTGCGGCTGAAATGAATTGGCTGGAATTGGGGTCTTGGATTTCAATTGGACCGAGTTTTTTATTGTTTTTTGTGATTGTGAATGAGTCATTTATATTTACACCGGCTTTGTTCAGCGCTTTTATGAGCTGAGAATGAGGTCTTTCCAAGAGTCTTTTTGAACCTGTTATTTTTGCGGAGATTTTCATTGCGCTGGCTGCTGCCAGAAAAAGTCTTAAACCGGTAGCGTTGTCACCAAAATCTATTACTTTTTTTGGGGAGTGCCATTTGCCGCCACTTACAAAAAATTCGTCATTTTTTTTGTTAATTTTTACGCCGACCGCTTTTAAGGCATTTATTAGATTTTTGGTGTCGTCACATTCAAGTAAATTTTTAATGCGTAGGGTTTTATTTTGAAAACTTGCAAAAAGAAGGGCTCTGATAGAAATTGATTTTGAACCTGGCAGATGGATCATTTTAGAAAATTTTTATCTCTGAAGGTTTTTGCTTTTCCAATTTCCGGTAATATTACTACGTCTATTGAGTCGCCTTTTCTTTTTTTGTCGCTTTTGAAATATTTTTTTAGACTTGTGTGAGTGTGTTTGCTTGCAGTGGGTAAACCGTAAAGTTTTAAGAGAGAAATTGTTCGACTTTTTGTTTCTTCGCTCGTTTTTGAATATTCGTTCATTAAAATCATTCCCATTGCAATAGCGTGGCCGTGAGGAATGTGGTAATTTTCTTTGCTTTCAATTGCGTGGCCAAAAGTGTGACCAAAATTTAAGAGTTTTCGTTTATTTTTTTCTTTGAGGTCGTCAGATACAATTTGATTTTTCAGTTTGATGGCCCATAGAATCATTTGTTCTAATGTTTTTACGTCTCGTTTCATAATATTTTCTGAATTTTGTTCTAAAAATTTCACAAATTTTTTGTCTAAAATTAATGCAATTTTAATGATTTCCGCCATCCCGCTTTGAAAGTCTGAAAGGGGGAGGGTTTTTAACAACTCAATATCAATAAGGACTGTTTCCGGTAGATGAAATGACCCTAAAATGTTTTTGAAATTATCAAAATTAGCTGAAGTTTTTCCGCCAATTGAGCTGTCGGCCATTGCAAGTAAGGTACTGGGCACGCAAATCCAGGGGATTCCGCGCATATAAATGCTTGCCAAAAAGCCCACTAAATCAGATGTATTGCCTCCTCCAATTGCCACCAAAACGCTGTGGCGGTCAAGTTTGCGTTCCTGAAGTTCTTTTGTAAGCCAGATTATGCTTTTTAGGTCTTTATTTTGTTCACTTGCTTTATAGGGAATTGCATTTTTTAGTTTAAAATCTAAGTTTGCGTCCACAATAATTGCGTGGCGCCTATCTTTGATTAGGTTTTTTAGATTTTTGAGGTTTGCTTTTGCAATTTTCACATTTTGCATACTTTCTCCATTAGAGTTTCAAACATGTCGAATGAAAGGGCTTGGGCGCTGTCACAGAGTGCTTTTTCAGGGTCTGGGTGCACTTCTATCAAAAGTCCGTCCGCTCCGGCTGCGAGTGCGCCAAGTGCCATTGGAATAACGTAGTCACGGTTACCTGCTGCGTGGCTGGGGTCCACAATTAATGGATAATCTGATTTGGATTTAATTGCCGGGATTGAACCAATATTTAAGGAAAAACGAGTGTCGTCTTGGAAAGTCCTGGCACCGCGTTCGCAGAGAAAAATATTTTTGTTGCCTTCGTTTTCAATGTATCTGGCCGCTTGCAGAAATTCATCCAAAGTGGCGCTCATTCCGCGTTTTAGTAGGACGGGTTTTTGTTGGCGGCCTAGTTCTTTTAAAAATGAGCTAGAGTGCATGTTTCTGGATCCAACTTGAAGAATGTCCGCGTAGCGGCTTACTAATTCAATGTCACGAACGTCCATGACTTCAGTTATAACTTGTAAATTGTGACGGTCCGCGGTGGCGCGGAGAAGGATTAGTCCTTCTTCACCTAGTCCTTGAAAGTCATCCGGGTTTGTGCGGGGCTTAAATGCGCCGCCGCGAAGAATCTTCACGCCCATTTTTGCCATAAATTCAGCGCTTTTTTCAATTTGCTCGCGGTTTTCCACGGCGCAAGGTCCGGCCATGATTGTAATTGAGCTCATGTTTCTCTATTATTGCTGCGGAATTTTACCACAATTTTATGTGGGTCGATACCCATTGTCATCCCTTCATGAAGCCCTTTAAGGGCGATACGGACGTTGCAATTGAACGCGCCAAAAAAGCGGGTGTAGAAAAAATGTTTGCAGTTGGATTTAACAAGGATGCGAATAGAAGAGCTTTTGAACTTTCGCAAAAATACGATTTTGTTTATGCGATTTTGGGGATTCACCCTTGTGACTGTAAGGATTTGGATGATTCGGAATTAAAATGGATCCGTGAAAAAGTGAAAGAAGGAAAGGTGGTTGGGATAGGGGAGACAGGTTTGGATTATCACCATATGAGTTTTTCAAAGGAAATTCAGGAAGAGGTTTTTAGGAAGCAAATTCGACTGGCAAAGGAGCTTAATTTGCCCGTTGTGGTGCATTCAAGGGATAGTGCGGAGGATTCTTTGAAAATTTTGGAGGATGAGGGTGCGGAGAAGGTGGTTTTTCATTCTTTCACTTATGACTTGGATTTTGCCAAGAAAATTTGCGAAAAGGGTTATTTTGCGGCTTTTAACGGGGTTGTGACTTATCCAAAGGCAACAGAAGTTCATGAGGCTGCAAAAATTGTGCCAATTGATTTGCTACTTTTAGAAACGGATTGTCCTTATTTGCCACCGCAAAGCAAAAGAGGGAACCGAAACGAGCCGGCGTTTTTACCGGAAATAGGACGAAGGGTGGCGGAATTACGAAATTTGAGTGAAGATGAAATAGCGGAGAAAACGACCGAAAATGCTTTAAGATTCTTCGGTGTTTTCAGCTAGTTCAATATGCATAGCTTCTCTGCAAGCGTCATCATACTGTTTTCTGGCTTGTGCTCTTGAATTTCTTAAAAAGGCATAAATTCTTCGAGCAATTGCGCGAACACGATCACTTTTATGTCCTCTATAAATTATTTCCGCGAGTTCGGTGTCTTTATTCATTTTATAATACCAGTCGTTTATTGGTGATTGCCTTGATTTTAAGGCTTGGAATTCTTCACGGATAATAACTTGAACTTCAACTCTAATTCCTTCTTTAGTTTTTCCATACAATTTTATTACCTTAAGACCATTTGATTTTTTATTGCCTTTGTTATGATTGAGTTTGTTAATAATGGTCATTTCTCCGTCTTTCAAATCACTTCTATCCAACTCTTCTCCTTTTTTTCTTGCTTTTTCATATTGGGCATAGTTAAGTCCTAATGAAACTCCGAATTGACGTGTGAAAGCCATTAAATATTCAACTGTTTCAGGGTTTTCAAGATCTGCTTTTGTAATATCCCATACAACCACTCTTCCCCTAATTACGTCGGGTAATTCTTCAATATCATAAGAAGGATTGAGCAATAATTTTTTTACAATTGATGACTCTTCTTTTCTGTCAAAATCTTCAAAATAAACTCTTTGAGATCCAAATTTTGGGAAACTTCTAATTGGTTTTGCAGTCCTAAGCAAATATGATGCCGAAACATCTTCATCAATCGGGTTTGGTCCTACAATATTTCCTTTTAAATCTTCATATAGTTTGCATTCTGTAAATGTTTCATCAACAAAGAAATTTTGAGTTGCTTTTTGGGACATTTCATTTTTTATTTTCAGTGCTGCTCTAAAAATGGGGTGTCTATTTACTGCAAAAAATAAATAATTCAAATATGCAACAGTTTGTGCTTCGTTTTGATTTTGTTTATTTCCATCACCGTTGTGGTTTATAACAAAATCCAAAAGTTGAAACAGATTCATGCTTTTGAGTGAGATATTCGGATCAATTAATATTCTTTCTCCGTCAATTCCTTTGCTTCTTTGTGCATCAATGAGTGACTTTGCTATTTCCACATATAATTTCCATGCTTGTTCTCTACTTTCTTCTAAATATTCTTTTATATTTTCTATCTTTTCTTCAGTCAATTCTTCTTTTGAAATCAATCCTAGTTCAACCATTAGTTCAATTTCCGCTTTTTCCGGGTCTAAATTTAAAGATCCAACTTTTTTTACAGCACGACGAACATCACGAGTGCTAATCCCATATCTTTCTTCTTTGGATCCGACTTTCAAAATATCTTTTCTCAATATTGGATATCTGTCCGCTCTTAATAATTGAGTTCCTAAACTATGTACAAGTGCGTTTCTAACAGTATGTACAGCCTTTTCAATCTCTTCATCTGAAAATGCTTGCTCATCTTCAATAATATGACTGCACATTGTTTCAATAATATTTCCAGCTAACTTTTCCATTGTTCGGATTATTCTAGCTTTATCAGGATGCTTTGGTGTTAGGGGTAATACGTTTCTATCTGTTGTGATGGGATTATTTGTTCCAACAATACCCATAGTTGTGAGTGGCGAAGGTTCAGGTATTTCTTCTTGATTCAATAAATAAGCTTTGTAAATAGGATTGCCGTCACAATCATCTGGCAATTCCATTTCCGCTTTTTTTCCTTCTTCACTATCAATTTCTAGGCGTAAACATGTTAATAGAACTTTTCTTACATCTGAAATCACTCCGGCAACATGATGCCTTTCTAACTCATCCAATCCATCAAGTGCCAGTTGATATATTCTTTTGTCAATTGGCAACTCTCCAACTTTTGAGTTTGCAAAATGTTGAATCAGTACACGAGAGAGAGTGTTTTTATCAATTCCGCTAGCTTCCATAAGAAAAGAATAGGGATGATTGTAACTCAAAATTAGCCGCAAGTCAACTGCTTATTATTTGATTGAGTAATTTTTCTTCTTTTACATTTTGAAGTTTAAGTTTTTCTACCGCTTTTGCCCGTTCTTTTTGCCTAAATGCAGGGCGAATTTCACCTGTTAAACCAATTTCACCAAATGCAACTAAATTTTCCGGTAACGGCTTTTTCTGGAAGCTTGATGAAAGGGCCATGCAAACCGCTAAATCTGCTCCAGGATCTTGTAATCTAAGGCCTCCAACTACATTCAAATAGACATCTTGATCTGAAAAATTCAGATTTGTATGTTTTTGAAGAACGGCAATTAAAAGTTCTAAGCGGTTTCTATCAAAACCGGATGCGGTTCTTTTGGGGTAACCAAATGGTGTTCTGTTGACCAAGGCTTGTACTTCCATAAGCAGCGGACGATTGCCGTTGATTGTCATTGTAAGGCAGGTGCCAAAACTGTTTTTTGGTCTTTCGGAAAGTACTAATTCAGACGGATTTGAGACTTCCATCATTCCTTCCTCCTTCATTTCAAAAAGTCCAACCTCTGAGACCGGTCCAAAGCGGTTTTTTACAGCACGGAGTGACCTGATTGAATGGTCTCTTTCACCCTCGATTAATAAAACGGTGTCAACCAGGTGTTCCAGAACTTTTGGTCCGGCAATGTTGCCGTCTTTGTTGACGTGGCCAATCAAGAGTGTTGCAATTTTGTTGGTTTTTATGTGGTTCATTATGGCTTCCGTCACGTAGCGAACTTGGCTTAAACTACCTGCGGAGCCGGGAATTTCTGTGGATGCCATAACTTGAACGGAATCCAGCACTAAAAATTCCGGTTTTTCAGATTCTAACGTGAGGAGAATGTTTTCAAGGTTTGTTTCGTAGAGAAGTGCAATGTTTTCATTTTTAAGGCTTAGGCGTTTTGCGCGGGATGAGACTTGAGAAATGGACTCTTCACCGGTGATGTAAAGAACTTTTTCTTTTTGGGCGGCCATGCGGTCCACAATTTGCAGAGTGAGGGTGGATTTGCCAATTCCCGGTTCACCGGAAAGTAAAATAAGGCTGCCTTCCACAATTCCGCCGCCGGTTACAGTGTCGAATTCGCTGATTAGGGTTTGGACGCGTGGTGCGCTTTCTTCAATATTTGATATTTTTTGCGGCGAAAGTGCCGTTCGAGCTCTGACAACACCCTTTGTGATGTCATTTTTCCCGACGTTAATTACATCTTCGTTAAATGAATTCCACTGACTACACTCTGGGCATTTCCCTTGCCATTTTGTGCTTTGGAAACTGCAATTCGCGCAGATGTAAACTGTTTTTAGCTTCATTAAGCTTAGTTTACCAGAAACTAGTATTGCGAGCTAAATTTCATTTTGATAGGATGCGACCGGATCGGTAGCTCAGGGGTAGAGCAGTTGGCTCTTAACCAATTGGCCGTGGGTTCGAATCCCACCCGATCCACCATTTATTTATTTTGAGCTTCGGTAACTGCTTTTTTTGTTGCAAGTTGTTGGGTTCGTAATTCTTTTCTGATATCAATTTCGCTTTGAACTTCTTTAAGTTTAGAATGGAGTTTATTTTCAATTTCTCTATCAAGTAATGATGGTGCATGGAAACCTGCATCTAAAATCCAGTTAATTTCTTCTCTAATTTCTACTAAAGTTTCATAATTGGTTTCTGAATCAATTATCAATTGAATTGTATTTTGAGCTCTTCTGTTATAATCAATTTGATGCGGATTTGCTTGTATTTCCATATTTTGAATTAAAGGAGATTAGTTTTATACAAAAAATTGAAATTGCGCAAGGTTGATCACTTATCTTCATATATGGGAAATATAGTTCTTGAGCGGAGAGCACTTTGTGTGATAAAAGTTAAAGGTCTTAGTTCGGCAAGGTGGCGGAGTGGTTACGCACCGGTTTGCAAAACCGTCCCACACGGGTTCGAATCCCGTCCTTGCCTCCAAAAGCGCAAACAAGCGCTAAAGGTGCCTGGGTGGTGGAATGGTAGACACGCGAGACTTAAAATCTTGTGGCCGCAAGGTCGTGAGGGTTCAAGTCCCTCCCCAGGCACCATTTTTTATTTGATTTGAATTTGACAGATAGGAGAATAATCTCTTAGATTGTTCTCTTAAAATAAAACTCATGAGAAAACCTTTCATATCCCCAAAGTCGGCAGGATTACTTGCATTGGGTTCAATTTCAGCTTGCAATATTGAGTTGGATCTAACGCACGAGGATACGGATACTAGGGAAGAGCTGATCCCTTTGAGTGCTACGGCTACTGTGATTGTTGAACCTTCCAATTTTGTTGCGGATAGATCTTGGGAAGATATTAGAGAAGAAGTAAGAGAAAAATTTTCGGAAGCTTATAATGGTTTTTGGAATATGAAAAAAGAAGAAACTGAAGTAGTTAGTTGTATAAGGACTTCAGGAGTACATGAAGAGACTTTATTGTCTATAAAGGCTGGAGAAGCTTTTTTTGAAGGTAATTGGCCTAATGATGAGTTGCATGACAAGATCTCTAAAGATCAGGAGGAAAATATTAATGTTTTTTTTGCTGTTAGCAATCCTTATGATCAAGCTGCAGTTAAAGAGGGAACATTCCAATCAGTGGTAAATGCCAAATGGATTCGTGATATTGATGGTTCTACAATTCAGAATATTGTGTCCCTTCAAACATCAATGGAAATAACTGTTTTTGCACCTTTGAGTTTTCATTTGCCACCTGGAGTAAATGGGGGAGAATCAGTTGTTTTATTGTTTGAATGTCAGTCTGGACCTGGTTGTCCGAAAGAGTTATGTAAATTACCAATTCAAATAAAAAAATGAGTGAAATAAATAGAAATAATATTGAGTTCTTGTCTGCAGGATTTAATGCGCTTTCCGCTCTTCCCGCACTTGCCTATTTTTCCACCAGAAGTAGTATTAGAAATAGTGTTTTAGGAATTCTAGCGGGGGGGATGGGGGTCGGATTATGTTCTGAACTTTATTTAAATGGATATGATGTTGATTTGAAGATTGCACCAAGATGGGAGTTGATTGGTAAAAAAGAGGAACAAACTCAAAATGATAGATCATTGGTTTTTATTGATCCTCCTTCAATACCACAGGACAAGAATATTTCGTCTTATGATCATGTAAATGTGAAAATACCGGATGTTTTGAATTCAGGTTTAGATGGACAAATTAGTTCTTTAGAAGGATCCTCATCAGATTTTTTTGGAAATTTTTCCGTTGTGACTGGGGGAATTAATCAAGATGATGCAGAATCTATGTGTTTAACAGCTCTTAGTGAACAGAGCCGATTTTATGAAGAAAAAGCAGCAGATGAGGATGAGCCCGAATGTATTTCAATAATTCGTACAAACTCAGTAAGAGACGGGAAGCCGGAGGATTGTTTGGGTTTTGCAAATATTAAAGAGGGGGATGATTTTCTTGTTTTTTTAGCGCTGGGTAGTCCAGATGATCATAAACAAAGGTTTATTGTTGATTGGGATTATGATGATAAAAAACTAAAGGATGAAACTTGGACTTTTTCAGTCGATTCAAGCGGTGTTCAAAATTTTGCATTCGAAATGCAAGATGTAGCGGAGGGCAGTGGTTTTATTGTGGTTTATTTAAAAAAGGGCTTCAAGAAAGAAGAAGTTTGCAGTCGTCATTTCTTGGTTGGCCAAAAATAAATTATCAATCCAAATAAAAAAAATGGAATACTGAGGATTTGGCCTGTTGTGAGGTTGAAGAAGTTTTCGTGGAGAGGGTAATCTTTTACAAATTCGACTAAAAATCTAAGAAGAAAGTATGCCATTAAATACAGGCTAAAGAAGTAGCCTGGTTTTGCTTTTTTGTTCTTTTTGAGCCAGAGAGGATAGAAAACTGCAAAGAGAAGTGCTCCAATTAGAAATTCGTAAATTTGAGATGGATGGCGAGCTATCAAATCAACTCTTTCAAAAACAACGCTCCATGGAAGATCTGTAGGACGACCAACAATTTCACTGTTAAAAAAATTGCCAAGTCGAACCATGCCAATAGGGAGAGAGGCGGCAATAATTATAATATCTGCAAAGTCAAAAAATTTAACTTTTTTGTGAGTTAGGAGGAAAAGACCGTATGAAATTAAAAGACCAATGGCTGCACCATGGCTTGAGAGTCCTCCATTCCAAATTTGTATGATTTGCTCGGGATTTTCAAAATAATAATTTGATTCATAAAAAAGAACGTGGCCCAGTCGCGCGCCGACTACAAGTCCTATGATCAGGTAAATGGCAAGACTGTCCAGGTTTTCGAGTGAGAGCTTTTTCATTTTCACCATGTGGCGCGCCACCATGTATGCAAGAAAAAGACTCAATGCAAAGAAAATTCCATAATAGCGAACTTGGAGTGGGCCAAGTTCTAGCAGAACAGGATCAATATTCCATGTAAGCATTATCTGAGGGCGAATGATTTTAACATTTTATCCATTCTCTCTATTACAAAATCATCTTCTTCGGGCATATATGTTGCAGTTACAGTCCATGCATGACTTCCTTTTGTTAAATTTACTTGCATGAATTCAAGAGTTGGTCCGCTGCTGGTATTTTTCCCCTGGAAAGTATTTAAATAAGTGCTGCTTTCAGATGATCCAACATAAAGTTTTACTTCTTCTTGGCTTAAAAGTTTGAAATTTAAAAGTGAGTCTGAGTGTGAGTCCAGTTTTTCTTGGGAGTAATCAAAATTGGTAAAATCGTTTTTATTGTCTTCTCGGATTACGGTTACATTCGCCACAAAGTCACTTTCTTTAATGTTATTTTTGAATGCTACTCTTAATGAATCTGGGTAGTCAGAAGTGAATGCTGTTTGAGTATCCCATGTGTCAGGTGCTGCGATAGTAAATTCAGAAGTTTTATAAGTATAAAAATATGGCTCGTCTTCACTCGAGACATTCGATTTTCCTCCTCCACAAGCGGAAAAGATCAATGTAGCAGTAAGTAATAATGTAAGTATTTTTTTCATCGCAGCAATATTAACTCATTTGCATTTCTTTTTCAAAAGGAGTAAATGATTTTTACTTCAACGAATAAATATGAAAATCGGAATACTGTCTTATAAGCCTTTCAAAAAACAAGCTACTGAGGAGGAGAGAAAGCTTAAACATGCCGCGGAAGCGCTTTCACATAAGGCTCAAATTTTTAGAGCCGAAAGGTGTCAATTGGTTTATGATGGGCGAGGGGAGAGGGTTTTTTACAACCAAAAAAGATTTCCTCAAATTGATGTTTTAATACCCAGGGCCAGTATTATTAACAATGTTGATATTCGACTTTCTTTAGTTAAACAATTTCAATTGATGGGCATCCCGGTTGTAAATGATTACATGGCGATAGCGAGAGCAAAAAATAAACTTCGAACTATGCAAATTTTGCATTCCATGGGGATACCAACACCTCGGACTGTGGTTATTGATAATTTTGCAGGTTTAGATATGGCAATTGATAAAGTTGGAGGTGCGCCCGTCATTTTAAAAGATCCTTTTGGAACTTATGGAAATGGAGTTGTGATAGCTGAATCCAAACGTGGAGCTAGGTCAATGCTTGATGCAATGTGGAAGGGGAACGTGCGCAGTATTATGGTTCAGGAATATATTGGAGAGTCAGAAGGGCGAGACACACGCGTATTTGTTGTTGGTGGTGAGGTTGTAGCTTCAATGGAAAGATGTGCGCAGGCTGAAGAATTCAGGTCAAATGTTGAGTTGGGAGGAGAGGCTAGAGCTGTAACGGTCTCAGATAAATATGCTCAAATTGCAATTGCCTCTGCAAATGCTTTGAACTTGGATGTTGCCGGTGTGGACATTATTGAAACAAAAAATGGACCTGCTGTTTTAGAGGTTAATGGTAATCCTGGATTTAAAACGCTTGAAAAAGTAACTGAAATTGACGTGGCAACTTCTATTATTAAGTTGGCAGAAAGAATTGTTGTTGCTGAAATATAATTAATTGACCTCTCTTCTGGTGCTTTCTGAGAGGCGCACCATCAATTCATATGGAATTGTGTTGGCGAATTTTGCAGAAGAAGTAAATGAATTTAATGCTTCAGGATCTTTTGAATAGATAATTACTTCATCGCCTATTTTTGCGTCAATTTTCTTTAGATCAATCATTGTGTGGTTCATACAAACTCGCCCTAGTATTGGGCAAAATTCGCCTTTTACTTGTAAATATCCCTTGTTGCTAAGTGCTATAGGAATGCCTTCATAGTAACCAAATGGAACGACTCCTATTTTCATGTCGTGAGGGGCAGTAAATGTGCATCCATAACTGACCTTTTCACCTTTTTGCAGGTTTTTCACTAAAATCAATGTTGATTTGACTTCAAGAGCGGGTTTTAAGTCGGTTAAAAATTCATATGCCTCATCTGATTCTTGATAGGGCGAAATCCCATATAAACTGAGTCCGAGTCTCATCATGTTTAGATAAGGTGACTTGAGTTTTAATGCAGCTGCGCTGTTTTGGGAGTGGATCCACTTTGGATTAAAGCCTTCTTCTTTGCATAATTTAATGGCATCTTCAAAAAGCTGATATTGTGTTTTTGTATAGGTGTTGTCGGGGTTGTCTGCGTCTGCAAAGTGAGTAAAAATGCCTTGAATATTCAGGTTAATCTCTCTTAATTCTTTCAGATTATTTTTAAATGTTTCCATTTTAAATCCCATTCTTCCCATACCTGTATCTAACTCAATATGAATAGGATTTTTTAATTTTTGAAATTTGCGAGCGGTAGCCAGGTCTGAAACTGTAAAATGAAAGGGAAGGCGTTTAATGCGAAGATTTTCTGGCAAAGTGTAACCAAGAATTAGAATTGGAGTGTGGATTCTTGCCTTCTTAAGTTTGTAGGCTTCATAAAGTGAGTCAACAACAAAAAATTCCGGGTTTTGTTTTTCCAGAATTTTGGCTACTTCAGTTAAACCGAATCCGTAAGCATTTGATTTTAAAACCGGGCATACGGAAATGCGGGGGACTAATTTCTTAAAAAGATTAAGATTGTGAATAAGTGCTGACTCAAAAATTTCAACCGTATTTAAGGTTCGGTACTTCTTTTTGAGGAATGAGAGCATTATTTTTTTGTGACAATTTTGTCAATCAAACCGTATTTTTTAGCTTCTTCTGCACTCATGAAGTAATCACGCTCAGTATCCTGTGTAACTTTTTCAACTTTTTGTCCGGAATGATCTGCAATAATGCCGTTTAAATGCTTTTTTGTTCTCAAAATATGCTCGGCATGTATTGCAATGTCAGTTGCTTGACCTTCTGCGCCACCCAGCGGTTGGTGAATCATAACTTCTGCATTTGGCAGAGCGAATCTTTTGCCTTTCGTCCCTCCACAAAGTAAAACTGCACCCATTGAAGCTGCCATTCCCATTACAATTGTTGAGACATCCGGTTTTACGTATTGCATTGTGTCATAAATTGCAAGACCTGCCGTAACGTGGCCTCCCGGTGAATTTACATACATCATGATGTCTTTTTTTGAGTCTTCATTCTCTAGGAAAAGAAGCTGTGCAACTAACAAATTAGCTACATTTGAGTCAATTGCACTACCCAGGAAAATAACACGGTCTTTTAAAAGGCGAGAGTAGATGTCATAAGCGCGTTCGCCATCCAGGGTTTTTTCTAAAACAGTTGGGACCAGCATATTTTTTACTGGTGCCATGGAAGTAATACCGTTATTTCTGAGACCTCTAAGTTGATCTGCGAAAATGCTGCTTGAGGTGTATTGAGTAAAGTTGTTCATGCGTAGAGTTATTAGATGTGCGAATTGTAGCACAAAAAAGAGTTGAGAGAAAAACTCTTTGGAACAATTTGGGGCTATTTAAGCAGCTTCATCAAGGTCAGTGTCATCAATGACTTTTAATGTGCGTTTCCCTTGGGAAGCACGTAACAATCCTATTAGTTCAAGTCCTCCACAACTTGGAGGTCCATCAACTGGTCGGCTTGCCCCTTCCAATTCCTGTCTAGTAAGGCGTTCATGCCTTTTTGGTAATTTGGAATCCATGTTATGAGGGATTAACCAATTACTTTATATCATTATTTTTATTTGGCGGCAATAGCTTTTGCGTAGCGGTATTCATCTTCATCACCTGCTAACTTTATTTTTTCATGCATTCTGTCAATCCATTCTAAAATTTTGCTTATTGCATTTATTGCCTCAATTGTGTTAGGTGCTGCCTCATCAGAGTCAGGAATTGGTTCAAGTGTTGCATCAAATAGAGCTCCAGCGACCCTTAATTTTAGACCGTTTTGTGTGAGTTTTATAATATCCTCTGCATATGTTTCTTCACTTACATTATGTTTGAGTATTTGTACTTCATCACCTCCGTCTCCATTCAATATGGTGGTTTCACCGAATCTTTTACATATTTTTTTCTCTGCATCTCTGAGAATTTCTGAACCTTTGTCCCCGGGGCTGAGCATACTACGAGTTATTTGTATTTCAGAGGCAAGTGAAGTTAATTGTCCTTTCACAAATTGTCTAAGTGCTGAGCTGTCAGTCTTTCGACTTTCAACATCAATGAATTTTAACCATGCATGAAAGCTTCTAATACCTAGAAAATGAATAAGTTTCATTACTTCTATTTCGTAGAGTTGTTGGTTTGTTCCACCAAATCCTATGTGATCTGCACCAACTAATAATTTTTTTCCGGGTTTCGTTAGGCCCCTTACAATTCTTCTAAAAGTACCTGTTAGGTTTTCACCTTCATCTTTAACGGATGTTTCTAATTCTTCTGATGCTTCAACTAGTAGAATCCTATGTTCTTCAATTGAGTTACTTTCATTAATTGCTTGTTCAGCTCGTTTGCAGAGTGTGACAATTCTTTTAATCCGTTCTGAATACATTTCATAATTGCTTTCTCTGTAGTTTTTTAGTACGTCAATGATGTTAATTCTTTTAAAGTATCTTTCAAAAAAGGCTTGTTGTTCTTCATTTAATTTCAGAATGCCGCTTCTGTATTTTGCTACAGCTTCTCCTGTCATGAGAATTTCTTGTCCTTTAACTTCAAAAACACCTTCCCAGGTTTCAGGGTCTTTTGCGTATTCAAGCAGCAATTCTGCTCGTAATTTTACTAATTCTTCAAATAAGTAAAGTAGATCAAATTCTTGAAGTACACGTCTTCTAAGAACTTCTCCATCTGTACATTCTTTTGCTTCGCGGCGAAGTGCAGCCATGTTTGCGGCTCTTTCAGCATTGAGAATTGTTTGACTTAATTTCTTCCCATCTCTCTTTTCAATTTGTGCAATACCAAATGAGATTGTTAGTTCAGGAGCTGCAAAATATTCTTCAATCTTTTCCTTTCTATGAAAACCTTCTTCACTGATTTTTCCTTGTAATGTTTCCTCAAGACTTGCTGATAAATGATTGTGCAATATTACTCTTGCTGTTTCTTGAAATTGAGCGAGTCTTTGTCTGTATATCCACATTGATTTTTCAATTTCTTCGCTATTATCTTTTTCTATTTCAACAACATAATGACCACCTTTGAAATAGCTGGAAAGTGTTACTTGATTTTCTGGGAAAATTGTTCTTACAAGTGCGTGTATTTCCTCCATGAACATGTCCGCTCTTTTGGGTCCAAGTAGATCGTCATTTAGACTTTTCATTTTTGGTTTAACCAGCTTGTATGAGCCCACATGGGTGTTCTTTATTTCGTGAGAATTTGGTTGTGCATCAAGATATAAATGGAGGCCAATTAATGGATCCAAATTTTTTAGTCTTTCAACTTCTTCTCTTAACAATTGTTTGAGATGATCTAGGTCTTGTATTACACCTTCAACTTGAGCTGCAAATAGGTGCAGTAGTTCTTTGATGTTTTCTGCAATTCTTTCACTTTGCTCCGATAATGGTCGATTTAGCAGGTCATTTAAGCTTTTCTGCGCATCTTCCTGATGTTGTTCTAAAATGTTCATTGCCATGAATTAGGGCGCATTATACTTGAAAATGAAAAAATGTCAATAGTTACAGTTCTTTCTTTAAAAGATATGCAGGAACATGAAAATTAATTAAAAACAGCTTAAAATATGATTTTCTTGTAAAACACTTGACAACAGATAATTATAAGATAGAATTTCTTGGCGCATTTTGTGTGCGCATTGATTAGATCTTTGACAGTTCAAATTAAGTAGAGAACCCGGATATTCTTGTTTTTAAAACAATTTTATCTTTCTCTTTTTTTAATCGAGACAGATATCAAACTTCAAATCCCATTTATTTGGGTGACACGAACTCGTGTCCTTTTTTTAGAGGACACGAGGCAGGATTACATCCTGTCGTGTCTATTATTGGAGAGTTTGATCCTGGCTCAGGGTGAACGTTGGCGGTGCGTCTAATACATGCAAGTCGAGCGCAACTTCGGTTGAGCGGCGGACGGCTGAGTAACACGTTGGTAGCTACCCCCCATTCAGGGATAAGCGCGAGAAATTGCGTCTAATACCGGATGGTCCCGCAAGGGTAAAGATTTTTCGATGGGGGAGGCGCCTGCGGCCTATCAGCTTGTTGGTAAGGTAACGGCTTACCAAGGCTATGACGGGTAACTGGTCTGAGAGGACGACCAGTCAGAATGGGACTGAGACACGGCCCATACTCCTACGGGAGGCAGCAGTGAGGAATCTTCCGCAATGGG
>JAHIVE010000010.1 GCA_018816805.1 Patescibacteria group bacterium
AATCGAACTTGATGAAGAAATGCGATTCATGTTTATACAAATCAAAAAAGAACTGGGAATCACAAGTAACAAGGAAGCTCTTCGCGAAATCCTGAAGCAGAAAACAAACCCGCAAAAAGTCCAGAAAATCCCCGGGGAAAAAGAAGCCCGAAAATTTCAAAATGCGTCAGCATTTTGTCTTTTTACTATGGCGCATAACGTCCGGCATATACGATGTTTGCCGGCTGTATAATATCGCGAAGCGGTACAGTCAGCAAATATGGGTGAAGTGAGGAGGAGGCACGACGACGAACGGAACCGCATATTCTGTGTTATACGCTGTTACGAAAATTTCTTGATCATATCAATACTTCGGTCAGTGTAACCGAGCTTTTTGTAAAAATTATGCGCAAGATTATTTGGTTCAAATACTTCGACAAGCAGAACGTCGCATCCTTGCTCATGAAAATATTCCTCGATTCGTTTCATTAGAACCGACCCCACGTTTTTCCCACGATACTTTGCAGAAACAATTAATTCTAAAATACGCCCAGGCTTACTTGCTACACATCCTAATAATTCATCCTTATCCTGTTTTTCCACTACCCCTGCAATGAAGCCAAGAGGAATATTTTCATCCATTGCTAAAAAAATTACACCTTTCTGTTTTTTGATTTTGTTTAAAAGATTTTCGATGTATTTCTTACTGTACTCTGGTAGCCTGTGTAATCTTTTTAGCGGGTCTATTTGAACCAAATAATCTTGCAACTCCTCTATCAACACAAAAAGCGTTTCTTTGTCTTTAGGCTTATATGTTTCTATTGTGATCATATTAAAATTTTCGTAATGGCGTACAACGTTTAGGTATAAGCGATGTTGCGCGGGTGTATAATACGCTGAAAGCGTACACCCGTGCAATATGGGTGGAGTGAAGGAGAGAAACGACTGAACGGAACCGCTTATACCTTGTTAGCTGTTGTGGTGACAAAATTATCGATCTTCTTGTTCCTTAACAAAAACATTTCTGATTTCATCTTTCTGCCTTTCTATTAATTTATCTATTTCTTCTTTAGGCCAACCATTTGCTTCAGCTACTATTGATGCTAAACCTATGGTTACAACTGCGTCTTCAAGAGCTTTTTCTGTATTTTTGCCACCTTTGCTATCGAATAATTTTTTATTCAGATCTTGAGCTGCTTCACGAGCAGTTGTAAATGTTTCGTTTGCCATAATGAATTGGGTTATTGATAAATTTTGTCACCATTTCAGCTAACGTTCATGAATAACTGAAGTTTGGTGGCGGTATAATTTGGAGCGGAGCGACTTACCGCCACCAAATTTGGGAGAGCGAACGGAGCGATAGCGGAGTGAGTGAACCAGTTATTCATTGTTAGGCGTTGTAATTTAAGAAAATTTCTTCTCAATGTTTTTTACATCTTCAAGATCTGTTGGCCTTCTTATCTTCTTTTTGTAAGCAACCAGATTTTGCCAAGCGACTATTGGAACTTTTACCCCATAGACCTCTTGTTCAATGGCTTTGGCAATGTCAGTTTCACACGATTCCCATTCTTTAGTTTCTTGATTGAAAAGCATGTCTGAGTCACAGCCACAGATGTCAATTTCTTGGCCATCATATTTTAGAGTCATGAGTAAAAGTTCAAAAGTTTCATCTTTATATCTGTCAGGACCGTATATGATTTTTTCTTTAACAAAAGGTAAAAGCTTGGCAAAATCTTTATCGTGTATTTCTATGTCTATATCATATAGCGGTCTATCTGAACCATATAGCCGTGCCGCAAAGCCTCCCGATATTTGAAAAGGGATTTTTTGTTGATGGAGAAGGCCAACAATCCATTTATACGCTTCTTCTGTATTTTGCATAATTGAAATTTTCTTAAATTATTTCGCCTAACGTCCGCGGCTAACTGAAGTGCGGTCGTGGTAAAATTTGTGCGCAGCACGTACCACGACCGCATTTGGGTGAACGAATGGAGCGAAGCGCAATGAGTGAGCCAGTTAGCCGCTGTTAGCTGATGTTGCGCTGATTTTTAGTTTGTAAATTCAAATGAGCTTATGATGGTCTGCTCTGTTTCTGACAGTTCATTCTCATTTGAGAATTGAATTTTATACAAGTGCGAATCCTTGGCGACCAAAATTGTGTAATAAGCACCAAAACCACCCCATATGACATCTGTACCATTTAGGCCTCCAATTTCTACGGAACCAATTTTGGTTATCATAGAATTTTTAGAGACTAGCTCGTCAAGGGTGGTGGCCCCCAAATTACTTGCCTCTGGTTCATCTGCAACATTGTCATAGTAATAAATGCTTAGCCTGTCTCCGGGAAGAATCGGTTTACCCTTTAGCTCCTCGTCTAAAGGAGGGTTGAAACTGACTACAGATAAATCTGAATTGTTGCCCGCATTTTCGGACAGACTCCAATCATTCGGGTAACTTATGCTAAATCCTTTGTCACTTGTATATGTTAGCCATTCTTGGTCAACCGATTCTGTTGTTTCGTTAGGCTGCTCTTGTTCCGTGACAACTTGTTCAGGAATTTGCCTTTGAGTATTCCAATAGTAAAGACCGCCACCCGCGACGGCGACAATAACTGCAATAGCTAGTACAACTAGCCAAGGATTCGCTTTGTTTTCCATAGTTTTTTGGTTAATGGATAAATTGAGTTTAATGCTTAATGAAAATCAGCGCAATTTCAGCTAACGCCCGCAGTATAGCCGAAGTTATGGAGTGGTACAATTGAGCGAAGCGAAACACCACTCCATAACTTGGGGGAGGACTTCAGGGTTGTGCGAAGCCAACCCGACGAGAAGTCCGAACCGGCTATACTGCTGTTG
>JAHIVE010000011.1 GCA_018816805.1 Patescibacteria group bacterium
AGAGATGTTTCTTGGATAGTTCCTAGTACGTCACCGCCAGTCACTTTGTCCCCCTTTTTTTTGGCGGCTTTGAGATCCCATTTTTTGCTATGGTCAAGACCTGCGGCTTCAACACCACGGGTAATGAATGGTCCAACTTGCTTTTCAATTTCAGCAAGAGGTCTTTGAATTCCATCGTAAATAGAAGTGAGAAGACCAGGTCCGAGTTCAACAGTCATGGTTTCTCCTGTGAGTTCAACAGGTTCTCCGGGACCAACTCCAGCGGTTTCTTCATATACTTGGATAGCGGCTTCGTCTCCGTTAAGACGGATGACTTCACCTACAAGACGTTCAACGCCAACACGGGCAACTTCAAACATCTTTGCATTTTTCATCCCTGTGGCGACCACGAGTGGTCCCGCCACTTTGATGATTGTTCCTTTTACGGTTTCTTCTGTCATTTTTTTAAGGGGGGTTAATTTATGAGTGTTAGTTTTGGTAATTTGTGGTTACTCCCTTTGGTCGCCTCAGCCACGCGATGTAAGGCCGCTCGGCCGCACTCACTTTCGTTCGTGTGTTTTAATCTTTTAGAATATTTGATCCAATGGCTTTTTCAACAATTTGGCCAAGTCGGTCGAGGCCGAAGCCTGTTCCACCTTCTGGTCCCGGAAGTGCGATCAAAGCCGGGAGCGCGTCTTCCGTAAGCTTCTTGTATTCATCTTGTGGGATTTCCTTTGCGTGCGATTCGAGAATGAAAATGATTGCGTAGCGAGGGAGATCACCGATTTTTTCTTCTTTTAAACCTTTTATATGTTCGATTGTTTCAGAGGCGGTTGATGAGAAATGTGTTGATACACCGATTGCCTTGAAACCTAGCACAAGTTCTCTGGGTCCGATAATAGCTATTTCGTGAGTTGTCTTCATGTGAATAAGTCGTTAAGTCTTTCTCGGATTGATTCTTCCGGTAGTGCGGCAAGTTTGCCAACCATTATGATTCGAATAATTTGCGCGTTGTTCTGTTTTGCAAAAAAGTATGAAATGAGTGCCTCCGGACCTGCTGGGATGAAGCGTGATTTTTTAGCTGCAGCCATTAGGTAGTTGTCTGCGTGTTGCTCAATATGTGCAAAAGATTTGTCTTTTTCATATGCTTCTAAACCTTTTTGGATTGTTTCATGATAGTCCGTGCCTCTGAAAACATTGGCGAGTGCGCCTTTGTCCATGTCCAGACTGTCTACAAATTTATAGCGAGGCATTTTTCCGCCATCTGCTAAGACTTCATTGATCAGCCCTTTTTCTTGGAAATATTCCTCTTGGCCAAGCAATTTAATCCTAAGAAAAGCTTTGGCATTTGATAGGTCTACCCATTTTTGGACAAAATCAAGAACGAAAGCATTTTTTGATTTTTGAGCAGTATTTAAAACCAACTCCATCATATGTTTGTCCAGGACAAGGTCTAGAATTCTAGGGTCGTTGTCACTGGCTTCACTTAATTTCTTTGCAATTTCAATTGCAAGGCGAATTTTTTCTACCTGCTCCTCATGTAAAGGAAGGAAAGGACGATCTTTGTCATAGAAGAAAGTCAGCAAATCTGTGACTGGAACGCGGCCCAGAGGCAGAAGGTGAGCTTCAATTTCTTCCTTGTCTTTGTCGTGCTTCATCCCCTTTAGGATGGATTTCATGTTGTGAAAGTCGTAGCGAAAAAAGAGAATGTCTAGAATTTCCGGCTGAGGGCATATGCGAATCAAAATTTCTTTTGAGTCAAGAAGTCCAGCCGTTACTACTTCTTGAAATGAATAGACGTCTTCAATGTCTCCTATGTGATTTGCATAGGCAGTGTCGTTCAAAATTTTGTAAGCTTCACGAGCAGACGGGGCACCAAGCATTCTCTCGACATCTGTGTGGTCTAGAAGCATTGGTTCCATGGCGCGAACTCGCGCTGATGCGTATGTAAAGAGCGTACTATTCATTTTAGAAGAGTGCTTTATTAAGTTTCATTTCAAGTTCATTCCAAAGTTCTTTTTCAAGAATTGATTCGAATGAAAAATCAACTTCAACGTCACCTGCTTTTAAGGTGAAACCACCTTTGATGTCTGCAGTTTTTTGCAGAAGTTCAAATTCTGCTCCAGATTCATGTAGAGCTTTTTTGGTTTCTTCTTCTTTTCCTTTTGCGCCAATTACTTTTGCCTCAGAGAATTCCTTTTTGGCAGTTTTGAAAAGTGCAGTAAGAATTTTTACGTAGTTAGGTGAGTCAGCAAGTTTCTTAACGCTTTGAGTAAAAACTTCTTGAAGTAATTCACGCTTAGCCTTGAGTAATGCTGAACGATTTTGCATTTTGGCGAAAGTTTTAGCTCGGCTTTTGATTTTTACAATGTTGTCTTCAACACGAGCTTCCATTTCTGCCTTTTGCTTATCTCTCTTTTCAGAAAACTCTTTCTGAATTGAGTAGATTTGTTCATTCGCAAAAGTATTTAGTTTTTCAACTTCCGCATCGGCTAACTTTTTGATCTGTTCTAAGATGTCTGAAAGAGCCATAATTAAATTTTAATGCTGAATACGAGTAGAACTGTGATAAGAAGACCAAGAACCGCGTAGGTTTCAACCATCGCAGCCATGATAACCGCCTTACCAACATTTTGAGGATCTTTTGCAACGGCTTGAAGACCAGCTGCGGCAACTTTACCTTGATACATTCCGGAGAAAAGACCGGTGACTGCAACAGGAAGAGCTGCGTAAAGAAGTTGCCAAGCAGTGTCTAGTGAAAGAGCTGCTGGTTCTCCTCCAAGGAGACCAATTTGAATGAGGATAAGAAGTCCTCCAAGGAATCCGTAAATACCTTGTGTGCCTGGAAGAGCTTGAATAAGGAGAACCTTACCAAAGAGTTCAGGTTTTTCGCTGATTACACCAGCACCAGAAAGTCCTGCGAGACCCACACCGATAGCGGATCCTGCACCTCCTAAGAAAACGGAGATTGCTGCACCTGCGATTGCGACAGCGATAGCAGAGTCGAACATATTATAAAAGGGTTATTGAATTATTATATATTTACATTGACGTCTGAAGGGTTTGAATTCGGTTCCGCCGCCTTCCATGAATTTTCCGAAAAACTCCACGAACTGGAGACGAGCAGAGTGAATAAACGCGCCAAGCGCCGAAAGTACAAGGTTCATAGTGTGCCCCAAAATGAGCACAATTATTGCAAAAATGAATCCCACATACGGAATCATGTCTATAGCAAGTCCCGCAATGGTATTCATAGCAAAAGCAATAATTCCGGTTCCAAGTCCGAGTGCCATCAAACGTGAGTAAGACAGAACGTCACCAAGGTAACCTACAAGTCCATAAAGGGAAAGGACTCCCAATCCAAATTTTCCAATAATTGATTTTTGGCTGCGCCCTTGAGTGAGAATCATGGCTACGACGCCGCCTAATGTGAGCCACTTGAATATGTTTGCGTAGTCTGCGGGAATCACCATTCCTGAACTTGAAAGTCCAAAGCCAAGGATTGATAGAATAAAGAAAACCCATAAAAAGCTATCTAAAACAGCGTCAAGATATTGTCCTTGTTTGATTTTCCAGAATCCGTCTAATAGTTTTCCAAATAATACATGAACGATTCCAAAAACGAGTGCTAGTATTAAGAAAGTTAGAGGTCCGGTTCCTGAGGTTGCATTAATGAGCTGGAATCTGAAATTACCGTCTTCACCAACTAAGAATCCAGGCGCCTGTTCTGGTGTTAGTCCAAAATACCCTCCAAATAGCACTCCAGCTACCATTGTTACCAGTCCGCCCCACATAAGGAGTTTTATGAGTCCTTTGCTTTCATGAGGGAGGTTGAAGAATTTAAGAGCTGCGAACATTATTACAAAAAGTAAAAGTCCGTATCCCGCGTCAGTTAAACAAAGTGCAAAAAATACAATAAAGAAGCCGGCTAGGAAAGGTGTTGGATCCACTTCATGTGCCATCGGGAGTCCGTAAAGTCTGGTGACTGATTCAAAAGGCCATGCCGCTTTTCTATTTCTAAGTAGAATTGGGGTTTCTTCGTCTTTTTCCGGTTCAATTGCTTGGATTGCTATGTTTGAAGAAATTTTTTCAAGAGCTTCTTCCAATTTTACTTTTTCATCTTTGGGGATCCAGCCTGTAATGATGAAACTGTAAGCTGTTCCACGAAGCAGTTCGCGAGCGTGTTTTTCGTCTTGTTGCCAAAGGAATATGTCGTGGACTATTTGTAAGTTTTCATAGTCTTGAGCGAGTCTTATGAATTCTTTTTCTTGTTCTTCCAGGTCTGCTTTGATGTTGGTTTTTTCAGCTTCGATTGTTTCAAGACGCTTTGCAGTGCTCATGTCGTGTTTTGGGAGTTCAACTTCTGCAAATTTGCATTTTCCAAGCACGAGCTTGGCTTCGTCTATACTGTTTTTTGAGATAGTGACAACAACTAGTGAGAAGGTTGTGTCTTCAGAGACTCTGTGGACGTCTGAGAGATTGCTGATATTATGCAATTCTTTGCGAAGAGTTTCGAATTCAGTAGTTGGAAGGGTTCCAATGAAAAGTCGCACCGTTTCAGTCTCTTTTGGCGTTGAAAGTTCAAAAGGTAAATTTTTCCATTTTTCTAGAATTGTTTCCTCGTTTTCTAGAGAAGTAAATTTGTTTAGATTTTTGTTGTGCTTTTCTTCAAGTTCTTGGCATTCCTTAACGACAGTTTCATAGTCAAAACTGTTTAAAATGCCAAGTGCGCTTTCAGCAGTTAGGGTTGGCTTGCCGGCCCAGATTGGTCTTTTTGTTGCGTGATTTTTTAGGAAAGTAAGCGCAAAATCAATATTTGCAATATCATAATCAGCCTTATGGTCTGGAGGGTCTATTTCTTTAAGATTTTCTGTACCTATAACGTCAACAATTTGAACAACTCCCTTTTTTTGTAGGGTTGTGAGGATCTGAGGGAGGTCTTTTTTCATCCCTAGGATCTGAACTTTTTGCATGGCGATGACAGCCATATAAAGAGGGGAAGGTTAAATTACACACCTGTGTATTTCATGAATTCTGCGCAAACCAGGTTTACTGCTTCTTCTTTTTTGCCCTGAGCTTGGTTCATTTCATTTGATGCTGTTTTTTCTCCTGATTCAAGTTCATCTTTCATAATTTTTGACGCATCTTCTTTTGCTTCAGCTATTCTTTTTTTGCCTTCTTCTCTTTCTTTATCCATAAAATCCTCAAGAGATTTTTCTTCTTTTTCTCTGGCTTCTTGGATTTTCTTTTCGTTTTGCTTTTTTACAGATTCAATGTGCTTTTTTGCCTTAGCCTCTTCTTCGTGGATGTCTGTTATTGCGTGTGTTGTCATGGGATAGTGAGGAAAATTGTCGGCCGGAGTTTATTTATAGGTCGGGAAAAAGTCAACCCTGAAATTGGCTTTTAACGTGTAGTAGATGCCGTTTTTTATTGACAAGCCTAAAAAATCGATTCGTATTGGTCAATTCGCGGGTCTAGGAGGAGGATTTGTTTGTCCTTCCAGTGGTTGCCAAGGTAGCGATTAATGATTCCGTGGAAGCGAAGAGCTGCTTCAGGTATTGTGAATTCTTTGAATGGGTCTTTATAGAGTTTTGAGCGAGTTTTTACTATTGGGTGGTTTGGGTATGAAAAAGGCAGTTTATGGATGGCAAGTAAGGAAAATTTTGCTCCCTTATCAAGAAGAAAGTCCATGAGGCTTTCATTGCCCACGAACAGATTTTTATCCGGTGTGTTTTTGGATTTCATAAAAATTTTACCCATTCCACCGTCCAAATTTTGTACCAGCAGAGTTCTTTCATTTTCCTTTACAAGATCTCGAAAGCCGTAAAAAAATTGCTCTGCAGCAGCCATAGAATTTACTAGTAAAAACATGTCTCCATTGATATTTGGGATGTGGAGTGAAAGTTCATGTACAACATTTTTGATATTCCCGGGTGAGGCTGGTTTGTCGATTTTTGTTTGAACCTCTAATAAAGGGAAGGGATTGATTGTGTTTTTGTGGCTTGTTTGAGTTTCAGATGGTAGTCCCAGTTCGCTTTTTAAGAAGGCAAAGTTGTCGTTCAGGTTTCCATGATGGCAAAAAAGTTGAGGGGATGGTGCTGAGGGCCATACTCTTTGCCTGAAAATTTCAGCGGGTTTGTCCGGGAACGAATGAATTATGGGCATTGATTCACTGGATAAGGTCATCCATAAAATTGGTCCGTCAGTTTTAAGAATTTTTATGAGGAAGGAGAGGGAGCGGGAAAATTGCTCGAGCCTTGGACTTGAATTGAGAGTTGTTCCAGCCGCTTCAAGTGCGTTTTCCAGCGTTTCTGCGGATTTTTTTACTTTGTTCCATTCAAGTGTATTGCGGTGGAACGCTTCAATTATTATTGGGTGTCTTGGGTCGTTAGATTCGCCGTATTTCTGCATTACCATGCCCAAAAATCCGTAGAGAATTGTGATTTTTGAGGCCATTTGAGTGACAAGTTCTTTTTGTTCAGGGTTGTCTTCTTTGATTTTTTTCAGGTTTAGGAGGAAGCTTTGTTCACTTAAAATAATGTGCCACGCATTTTCGACTGCACTGATTAGTTCTTCTGTTTGGCTGATTATAATATTGGGTGGCAATTTTAGAACGGGATTTGGGCGACTTTGATCTTTTAAGAAGTGGGTATGTGAGATTGCAAGAACGGGTTTTTGGATTGCTTGATTTTTTGCTTTTTCAAAAAATGATTCAATGTCGTCGTCGTCCAAGCAGCAGATATCCGGCCATGCGTCATTCTCGTCTTTTATCAATTTGATTTCGTTTTTTTCTCCGGCTTTGGTTTGATGCAGCCAAAGTGTGCATTTTACTCCTAACATGGTTTCAACACCGTTGAGTGTAGGCTTGTCCAAATATTGAGCGAATCTGTCTAGATCTATATATTCTTCTGGACTTTTGAGAATGCCAAGTTTGTCGTCTTCTGGGAGTTTTTTTAGGTCTGGGACTATTAGGATGGCTTGTTCATCAAGTTGGGTGGCGTAGTCTAAGAGGTCTTTTAAAGTGTGGGTGGGTTCTTCAAGAAGGAAAGGTGCTTTTAAATTGGCAACTTGCTCCAGAATGTCTATATGGTTTTCACTTTGTTTTTTGCTTTCCTTGATGGTTGTGGCTTCAATTAGGTTTCCATTGTCTTCTTCCAGGATTGGTAGTGTCCATTCCGACCAAGGCCAGGTGCTTTTTGCCAGAAGAGGGCGAATTGAATCTTTTTCTTCTTTTGATAAGGCTTTGATGTGAGATGAAAGTCGCCAAAAAAGTTCAATGTTTGCTTTGACGTCGTCTAGGGCGCGGTGAGCGTCTTCATGTTTTATGTTGAATTTTTTTACCAGAACTTCAAGGCTGTAACTTGGTTCTGTGTGCATTAACACTTGGGCAAGTTGACAAGTGTCCAGCTGTTGATTCTTGAATGAGATGCCTTTTTCTGCGAGAAAGTTGACGTCAAAATAAATAAAGTGCCCCATGATTGGGTATGAGCTTACAAATTCTTTAAGGGTTTCAGTTATTTCTGAGAGAGTTGGGGCGTTTTTTAGCATTTCGTCTGTGATTCCAGTGAGGCGCTCAGTAAATTCCGGAATTTTTACTGGTGGTTTAACCAGGCTTGACCATTCTTTGATGATTTTATTGTTGTCGAAAATCACAGCGGCAATCTCAATGATATGATCTTCTTTTGGATTAAGCCCTGTGGTTTCGATGTCGAGACAAATGTACATGTGGTTTTTGCGCTTGGTTATGCAGAAGCGTCAAGGTAGTGAAGAACTTCAATTATTATTTTGCTGGCTTCGGCTCTAGAAATGTTTTGTCCGCCTTTGAATTCGCCGTCTGCGTAACCGCTTACAATATTATTTGTAAGTGCCCAAGATGTGTACATTGCGTACCAGTCATTGGCAGAGTCTACGTCCGGGAAGTTTGGAGTAACTGCCATGACATCAATTTGTTCTGTTGTTTCTATGATGATTTTTAGTGCTGCAGCGCGGGTAACCGGGTCGTTTGGTCTGAATGTTCCGTCTGAATATCCTTCCACGAATCCGTGGTCGAATGCATATTCGACGTAGTCTTTTGGCCAATCTGCAGCTCCAACGTCTGAGAAAGGATAGTCTTGAGCGGAGCCGCTGACATCATGTCCAAATGTTTCAAGTGCTATTTTTAGGATTTCTGCTCGAGAAATTGAGTTTTCTGGTCTGAAAGTGCCATCTTGGTATCCTCCAACAGCGCCCATTGCATATAACTCGGTTACGTAAGATTCCGACCAGTGATTTTCAATATCTGGGAAAACTGCGTTGGAGTCATCATCGTCATCTGAGTCTACGTCATTGCAGGTTTTTGTTGAGGTAACATATACTTTTTGTGATGAACTTTGGTTGCCGGCAGCGTCTTTAACGGAAAGATTGTATGTGTTATCCGGATTTGGTGCGCACATTACATCAACTTCGACTTCAAAATTTCCTTCACTATCAATGGTTGCTGTTTTTGTGTCGTCGCCGGTTACTATTAATGTTGCGTTTGCTTCTCCGGTTCCTGTGATTGTGTATTTGGATTGATCTGTTTCAGCGTCTGTGTTTTCTATAACGGGTTTGCTTGGAGCGGTTCTATCTATTCCTGTGCTGGTTTCGTAGTCTATGGCAGCTTGAGCGCCTTCAACAATTTCAACTGTGACAGCCGGGCTTATTGTGTCTCCTGATATTTGTGCAGTTACTGAGAAGTGATTTGTTGTTTCTTGGACCAGGGCAACGGTTACTTCAAAGTGGCCATTAGCGTTTGCAGTAACAGGTGCAATGTTATACATGCCTCCGGTAACTTTTACTGAGGCACCCGGCGTGGCTGTTCCGGAGATAACCGCAATGTTTGAATTAACCGGGGAAGTTGGTTCATCAACAACCGGTGCAGCTGTTGTTGCGAATGCAATTGAGATTGCAAGAAAACTCAGAATGAAGCTGGAAAAAAGTATTATAAATTTTTTCATTAAGTAGCGTGGTTATGTGTGGTTTCAATACTAAAGCGTCTTTATGAATTCGTCAAAAAGATACTCAGTATCTGTTGGGCCGGGGCAGGCTTCCGGGTGAAATTGGACGCCAAAAAACGGGAGGCGTTTGTGGCGAAGTCCCTCCGCGGTTTGGTCATTTGCGTTGACGAATGAAATTTCCCAGTCTTCCGGGAGGTGCTTTGGGTCTACGGCGAATCCGTGATTTTGGGATGTGATGTAGCAACGTCCCGTTTGGGTATCAATGCAGGGTTGGTTTTGGCCGCGGTGGCCGTATTTCAGTTTGTAAGTTTTGGCGCCGGCAGCAAGGCCCATAATTTGAGAGCCGAGGCAGATCCCGAATGTTGGGATTTTGTTCGCAAGGCACTGGCGCATGATTTCAATTGTTTCCGTAAGTATGGCTGGGTCGCCGGGTCCGTTTGAGAAAAAGATGCCGTCGAATTTTTCTTCTAAGTCAAAGGGGCTCATGTTCCAGGGGAGACGTGTTACTTTGATTCCGCGGGATAAGAAGGAGCGGAGGATGTTTAGTTTCATGCCGGTGTCAATGATTGCAATATGTTTTTCTCCGTCGCCGTAAGTTTCCGGTTTTTCAACGCTGACGCGAGCCACAAGATTGTCTTCGTTCGGGTCGTGAAAGTCTTTGCCGGGCTCTGTTTCCGGGAGGTGGATTTTGCCGAGCAGTGTTCCTTTTTCTCTTAAATGTTTTGTGAGGGCTCGGGTGTCGATGCCGGTTATGCCCGGAATTCCGTATTCGCGCATCCAGTCGGATAAGGATTTTTTGGCGTTCCAGTGCGAATAAACTTCGCTGTAGTCAGATACGATGAGGCCTTTCAAGTGAATTTTTGCGCTTTCAAAAAATTTTGAGATTTCCAGGTCATCAAGTTCTTCCGCGGGGACACCGTAATTGCCCACAAGCGGGTAAGTGAGGACGAGGATTTGGCCGGAATAGGAGGGATCCGTTAAACTTTCCGGGTAGCCGACCATTCCCGTGTTAAAAACCACTTCGCCCTCGGTTTCTTGGAGTGCGCCGAAGGATTTACCTGAAATTCGGGTGCCGTCTTGAAGGGTGAGGGAAAGTGGGTTCATCCCGGTTAATATATATGGGGGCAAGGGGGTTTGGCAATTAGTATGCATATTTTATTGCACGTCTTTCGCACATAAATATCCTTCAAATGGCACCGAATAGTCGCATGTGACATCAATGTTCATTTCTTCCGCGATTGCTGCGGCTTCTTGTCCTAAAATCGGTTCAATGACGTCGTCAAAAAAGTTTATGTTTCCGGCGTAACCGATTTCACCCGTTGATTCGATGTTCCGCGTTGAACCCAAGTATTCAATTACGTCATTAACAGCGGAAATTCCAAAGGTGTTTTCAAGTCTTTGAAAATAACATTCGCCAACATTGTATCCGTCTTCATCCGAGTCATCCGGGTATGATGTGAAAGGGCCGTATGAATTGCTTTCTTCATAATAAAATTTATATCCACTTTCTTCACAGACGATTCTGCTGCTGAATTCGTCAAATCTTCTTGATAAGTAATTTGCTAATCCCTCTCTTAAATTTGGAGCGTTTTGCGTACCGTAATCCAAAACATGTGTCATTTCATGTGACATTGGGAAAAATCCGACTCCACATGCTTCTTGGGGGTGTTCAAATTCCAGTTGGTCCATTCGGTAACTGTAGAACGGGACAACTATGCTGTCCGATATTGCGTGTACGTTTTCACTTTCGGTTTCGGGGTAGTAGAAAAATATTGAAAACGAATCAGTGTCTTGGTTATTGCCAAATGTGTCTTTAATTGAATTGTAACAACCGGGAAGATAATCCATGGTTTGCTCGGCTGCTTCTTCCATTTCAACAGGATAAATCACTTTGAAAAAGCCGTTTTGAAATTGAGAGTAACTTTCATGAACCGGTGCGTAACGACCGATTTCGAGAAGACAGCGTGAATTCTCGGTGTAAGGGTCTTCCAAGCATCTTTGATACATGTCAGTGGGGTTTGAGAAAATTTCAAGATCTGATTTTCCCGTAGTTTCATCATAGTCGTTCAGGTAAATGTAAATTCCATAACGGCTATAGAACGGATTGAGGTATCTGTCATTGTATCTTATGGTTTCATATGCCTCCGGGTGGTAGAGTCTTGGGGTTTGGTCATAATAGAAAACCAATCTTGTTGAAGTTGAGATGGAATGGACGACTTCCATTGTGACGCCGTTGTCCAACACAACTTTTTCGCCCGAACCCAGGTAAACGTGGTCGGGTTTTGAGTAGCCGGTGAACTCATATATTCCGGACTCTTCGTGAGGTGTGTAGGTGAATGTGTCCGGTTCGGGCTCAGGTTCGATTTCATCTTCATACATTTCAACATTGTAGATCAATTGGGCCATTTCACCTCTTGTGAGCATGTGGCCGATCTCTTCGTTTATACCATTTAGAAGACCTTTGGGTTTTGCAAACCAAAAGTAGCTTTCATACCAGATTGGGTAATTGTAATTTATGTCAAATTCGTAGGCTTCCAGGACGATTTTTAGGCCTTCAGCAAGGTTGATTTCATTTTCCGGTCTGAAATATCCGTCCGAGTAACCCGATATTATTCTGCGGGTTTTGGCTTCACAGACGTATGGTGAGTACCACATGTTTAAAACATCCGGGAAACAAGAAATGCCACTTGAAGCACCCGGGTCAAGAGTTTCCATGACAATCTTTGTAAATTCCGCTCTATTGATTGTATTGTTCGGTTTGTATGTTCCGTCGTTGTAGCCTTGAACAATGCCAAGGTTCTGCAAGTAATTTATTGCCACACTGTTCTGGTGGTATTGGCTATCTGAAAATGCGAATGCCATTGAAGCAAAAGCTAACGAAAATATTCCGATAATGATTGTTTTTTTGAGCATGAAAATTTTTTTATGGCGTTTGTTAAGTAAACATAGTGCTTTTTTGAAATTTTTTAAACAGAAAAACCCTCCAATGGAAGGTTTCTGCGTCACCCCGGGAAGCCGTAACTTACGGTGCCGAGTTCATAGATATTGTATCAAATATGGGGAAAATTGCAAGAAAATTGCTTGGTGGAGCCGACGGTAGTCGAACCCGTATCTCCCGGGGTGACGACCCGGCACTTTAGCCAATTAAGCTACGGCCCCTAACTCTCACCAAGCTGTATAAGGTTAAAGTTTTTTGTCGGTTTTGCAATTTTCGTTTAGGCTTGTCTTGGCTGATTTTCCGGTGTCGATTGACTGACAACAGGTAATTCGCTACATTTTGAGCAATATGAATCTCCTTTATTCCAAAGACCTTAAGAAAGACGAGATCTTGAGCCTGATTGAGCGGGCGGAGCGGTATTTGCCGGTTGTTTGCGATAGAAGAAAAGTGTCGGATGCGGAGGGGAAGATGTTGGCGACGCTTTTTTATGAGCCTTCGACCAGGACGAGATTTTCTTTTGAAGCGGCGATGCTTCGGCTTGGGGGGATGGTGATTTCAAATCCGCATATGGAGTATACTTCGTCGGCTAAGAAGGGCGAAACGCTTTATGATACCGGGCGGGTGATTTCAAGAATTGCGGATGTGATTGCGATGAGGCATCCTGAAAAGGGGAGCGTTGAGGAGCTTTCAAAAGGTACGACGGTGCCGGTTGTAAATGCGGGGGACGGGCCGAGTGACCATCCAACGCAGGGGCTGCTGGACTTGTATACAATTTATAGGTCGCTTGGGCGGCTGGATAATTTTACGGTGGCGATGGTGGGGGATTTGAAGTATGGGCGTGTGCCACATGCGCAGTGTGAGCTTTTGTCAAATTTTGCAGGTGTGGATTTTATTTTTGTGGCGCCGGAGGCGCTGCAGATGCCGGGTGAAATTGTTAAAGATTTGGAAGGAAAGGGATGCAAAGTGACAAAGACTAGCGATCTTGCGTCCGTTATGAACGAGTGTGATGTTTTGGCGCTGACTCGGATTCAGAAGGAGAGGTTTGAGAATGAGGAGGAGTATTTGAAGTACAAAGGAGTTTATGTGATGACGCCGGAGCTGATGGATAAGGCCGCTCCGGATATGATTTTGATGCATCCGCTTCCGCGGGTTGATGAGATTGAGGTAGCGGTTGATTCGGATCCACGGGCAAAATATTTTGAGCAAGTTGAAAATGGAGTGGCTATGCGGATGGCGGTTTTGGCTGATTTATTGCAATTATGAAGCTAGTTTTCAAAAATGTGACGATAGTGAACGCTTACGGGCGGGAAGTCCGGGATGTTTTTGTTTCCGGGGATAAAATTGTTAGTCCGTTTGACGAAGAAGATGCGCGGGTTATAAACGGTGAGGGAAAGTTTTTGATTCCGGGTGTGATTGATCCGCATGTGCATTTCCGTGAGCCGGGGGCTACGTTGAAAGAGGATTTTGAGAGCGGTTCATTAGCCGCTGCAGTTGGCGGAGTGACTACGGTTTTGGATATGCCAAATAATTCGCCGGCAATTACGACTGCGGAACTTTTGGAGGAGAAAAGGGATTTGGTGAAGGGACGAAGCCATGTAAATTATGGTTTTCATTTTGGTGCGACCGGGGACAACAATGAGGAAATAAAAAAGGCTCGTGGGATTAAGGGCGTGAAAGTTTATATGGGGTCGTCGACGGGGGATTTGTTGGTTTCGGATTCGAAAAAGTGGGTGGATATTTTTAAAACGGCGAAGGAGGTGGACGTTCCGGTTGTGGTGCATGCGGAGAATGAGGAGAGGATTCGGTCGCGGATGGACGAGTTTTCCGGGCGGACGGATGCGCATGTGCATACGGAAATTCGAGACTGTGAGTGTGCTAAGATTGCGCTTTCCAGCGCGATTGCGGTTCGCAAAAAGGTTGGGAATAAGTTGCATGTGGCGCATATGTCATGCGCCGAAGAGGTTTTGCTGATAAAAAATAATTTGGATTCGCGGCTTAGTTGTGAGGCTACGCCACATCATTTGTTTTTTAGTGAGGAGGATATGGTTGATTCGTTTTTGAAAATGAATCCGCCGCTGAGGAGCGCGGAAGATATGCGGACGCTTTGGGAGGCGGTGCGCGGAGGCACTGTGAATTGTTTGGCGACCGATCATGCGCCACATACTGTTGAGGAGAAGTCTAGGTCATATTTGGAAGCGCCGGCGGGAGTGCCGGGGGTTGAATTTTTGCTGCCGCTTATGTTGAACGAAGTAAAGCAGAATATGCTTGGGTTTGAGCAGCTTGTTGGGCTTTTGTCTGCCGAGGCGGCACGGATTTTTGGTTTGAAGGGGAAAGGGGAGATTTGCGAGGGGATGGATGCAGATTTGGTTTTGGTGGATATGGAGAAAGAGATGAAAATTACAAGGAATATGGTGAGATCCAAATGTGGATGGTCGCCGTATGAGGGGTATTTGCTTAAGGGTTGGCCGGTGATTACGGTTGTGAATGGGGAGATTGTGGTGGAGCAGGGGAAGGTGACGGAGGCGATGCCCGGACGAGAAGTTGATTGATTGAGTATATTGCACTTGCATTTTATTGAAAAAGTGTTATAATTTGCTACTATTTATATATTTCTTATGAAATTGAAATGGTCTTTTTTTGACGGGGATAATGGAAATAATGATTCTGAAGTTGCTGATGAAAGTACGGCGTTAGAGAAGCCGCAGCATTCTCAGGAACCGCAAGAATTAAGTAGGAGAAATTTTATAATTTTAACGGCTTTGGGAGCGGCTGGTTGTTCTCTTTCTTCTGATGAGATCGACAATTCTGGTGATAGTGATATCACTGAGGATACTGATGTTGAGAGTGTAGAGGCGGTGGGTTGTTCTGTGGGATTGAAGGAAGTTCAGTCAGTTAAGGAGATCCTCAATTCTACCGAGTATTCGAGCGATTTTGATGCAGATGAGAATTTTAGGCGTTTTGTGGCAACTTATGAGGAAATTTTTTCAGATAAAAAGAAGCAATTTTTTTATTATGATGCCAAAGGGAATGTGCTTTTAAGAGTGGAGGTGCCTGCAAATTGGGATATGATGACTTCAGGTGCAAAGCAAGCGTGGCACAATACTATGAGACAAAATTTGAAGGAACAAAATGCTACTGAAGTGGTTCTTTTACCTAATTCTTATGGTGACTCGAACGGGTATCCTTTTGTTGCTGTGAATCATTTGTCTGGTCCTGTTGGAACTGTGAATGATGCTGACCTGGAGGATAATGATTCGATTTCTGATGAGATTGTTGAAAGGCTTAAAGATGTTGCATCTGATGGAGCACGTTATTTTAACGGGAAGCAAGTTTCAATTTATGATGCTATTAGATTGTTTTGTGAAGCATATGATGTGCCATTGGAAGCGGCTCTTGGCGTTTGTGCTATTGAAAGTGGCGTTAAAAAAGATGCTGTGTCGGAGGCTGGGGCGCATGGACTTTTTCAATTTTTGAAGGGGACGTTTGATGAGTCGGCTAGATTAGCGAATGCGAGCAATAAAGCCGATCATTTGAGGTCTAGACCTATTGGAAGTTTTGAGAATGAGTGGCAGAATCGTTTTGTTCAGGCGGAACTTTTTTGTGTTCACTATAATGTTATTCGTGGACGGATTCGCGGGGAAATAGATTTGTTGGAAGAAAGATTACGAAAAATTGATCCAAATTTTTCAACAAATTTTGAGGATTTGGCTATTTTGACCGCATATAATGCCGGGTGTGGCCGCGTGAATGAAATGATTAAGGAGTTTAGGGGACTTAGTAATAGGGAAATAAAGAAGCATATTGGGGAGCCTTCATACGGGCGTGATGTTTGGATGGGCGTGCTTGGTCGTAGTTTTGGCACGGTTCCAAGAGTTGGGAAAAGTGTTTTCCATTATGCCATAAAGACATCCGCAATGGGTTATTTGTTGGCCGGAACCAGTTTGGATGATGAGGATGCGTCACTTCCGGTTAGAAAAATTGACACTTCAGTTGATGCTTTTGATGAGGAAGTTTTGGAGATAGCAAAAGCGGATTTAGATAAAAAATATGCGCATTTAAAAAAGAGAAAAGTGAAGGATAAATTGAGTACTACTCAGGATGAGTCTGATAGGAGAAGAAAAAATACTGCGCCTGCTCAGCGAAGGGCTTTAACCCCTGAATTAAATGAATGTTTTGGGGCTACATTCGTTACAAAATTTAATGCTGCAAGTAATAAAAAGAAATTTGAAATGTATGATGAAGGGAGCAGACTTCAAACGAAACATATTGATGAAAAGCTAGCTACCGGTGAATTGGTTAAAATGAAGGAGGAGGGCGAAAATTATTTTTGTGAACAAGTTGGAGTGACTGATGGAACGAAAAATAATTCAGATAGTTTGATCATGCATTCTGCTTTTAAGCCTTTGCTAAAAGCAATTGTGGAGCTTGTAAATTATCAAATTGATATTTTTAATGAGGATCCTGCGAAGTTTGGACATGCAAATTTTCCGTATATTCCGCATATCACTAAGTTGAAAGTTTCAGGCGCTTTTAGGCCTATGAATTATCAGAAGCAATTAGTTAAAAAATATCCCGGCAGAACGACAACTGGATTTACGCCGCATTCACTTGGTATGGCTTTGGATTTGGCTTCATATGCAACAGCAAGCGGACATATGGTGGAATTTGAAGAACCTTTTGTTTATGAAGGAGAAACGAAAGTCGCAAGGGGTGGAAAGTTGAAAAATTCAGGGTTTGGAAAGTCGACTCGGGATATCCTTTCCAGGATGGTGGGGCGAGCGCTGATGGCGCTTGAGAAGCCGCTTTCCGAAGAGGGAGTGAAGTTGATGTATTTGTGGGAACAAAGTCAGTTGAATCATCATGTTTCCATTAAGGTGGATTAATTGAAGTGCTGAGAGTGGGGCTTGAATTTGCTAATTGACTTGCTTGGTTTCTGAGTGTTTAATTTTGCCGATGATTGACCTCTCTGTAGAATTCTGTGGTGTAAAGTTTCAAAACCCAATTGTGCTTGCGTCGGGAGTTTTGGGAGTGACCGGTGACAGTTTGGCGGGGGTTGTTCGAAATGGGGCCGGTGGGGCGACTACGAAGTCGCTTTGGCCTTATCAGCATGAAGGGCACAAAAATCCGACTATGTTTGGGACGGAAGAATATTTTATGAATGCGGTTGGGATTCCGGATGCCGGGCCGGAGAAGGCTAGGGAGGAGATTTTACGGTACCGTGAGAAGTGCGGGGCGCCTCTGATTGCAAATATTGTAGGGGGAAAAATGGAAGATTATGCCGAAATTGCCGCTATGGCGGCTGAAATGAAACCGGATGTAATTGAAGTGAATATTTCTTGTCCGAATGTGGAGGATGAACTTGGGAAACCTATGGCGTGCAGCGTTTCTAAGAGTGCGGAGGTTACGCGACTTGTGAAGGAGAAAGTTGGAGATATTCCTGTGACGGTGAAGCTTTCGCCGAACGCTCCCGATATTAGGGCGATTGCGGAGTCTGTTTTGGATGCTGGAGCGGATGCGGTGACGGCAATAAATACGCTTGGGCCGGGGTTGGCTATTGATATTGATGCCGGTGCGCCAATTTTGTCGAATAGGGTTGGTGGAATTAGTGGGCCGGCACTTAAGCCGCTGGCAGTGAAAGCTGTTTATGATATTTATGCAGCCCGGAAATGTCCGATTATTGGGACCGGTGGAGTTATAACTGGAAGGGATGCAATTGAAATGATGATGGCCGGCGCGACGCTGGTTGGTGTTGGGACAGCGGTTTATTATAGAGGGCAGGAGGTTTTTGGGGAGATTGTTCGTGAAATGAATGAGTGGTGCGTAGAAAACGGGGTTTCAAAAATTTCATCTTTAATTGGAAAAATTCATGCATAAATTGGATACCAGGCCGAAAATGGTTTTGATAAAGGAAGTTGTTCGTGAAAATGAGCAGGTGACTACTTTGGTTTTGGATGCGTCAGTGGGCGCAGAGCCGGGGCAGTTTGTAAATGTTTGGATTCCTTCGCTAAATGAAAAGCCTTTTTCTGTTGCCATGGATGACGGGAAGGAAATGCGGCTTTCTGTTGCGGCGGTTGGTCCTTTTTCAAATGCTCTTTGTGATAAAAAAGTTGGAGAAAAAATTGGCGTTAGGGGGCCTTTTGGGACTAAATTTAAGTTTGAAGAGGGAGAACATTTGGCGCTTTTGGCGGGAGGATATGGTGCGGCGCCGCTGTATTTTTTGGCGAGCGAGGCTGCAAAAAAAGGCTGCACGGTTGAGTTTATTGTTGGTGCGCGCAGTAAAGGGTTTCTTTTGAATGTAGAGAAGGCTCGAGAATTGGGTGTGAATGTACATGTTGCGACAGATGATGGAAGTGAGGGTTCTAAGGGGTACAACACGGAGGTTTTGGCTAAGATTTTGGATGAGGGAGGAATTGACTGCGTGTACACGGTTGGGCCGGAAGTTATGATGTATAAAGCGGCGCAAATGGCTAAGGAAAAGGGTGTCAGGGCTCAGATTTCAGTGGAAAGGTATATGAAATGTGGGATGGGGCTTTGTGGAAATTGTTGCTTGGATGGGGAAGGTGCGCCGACTTGCGTGAAGGGGCCGGTTATGGATTTGGAAAAAGTTTTGGATTCGCCGGAGTTTGGACATTATCACCGGGATCAGCTTGGTAATAAACATAATTTTTAAATTTTTCCTGTATGTATGATGCAAAACCAACCGCTGAGGCACTTTTGGATGCCGGAGCGTTTAAAATTTCATTGGATCCATTGTTTACTTGGACGAGTGGGATTAAGTCGCCGGTTTATTGTGATTTGAGGGCGTTAATTTCAGTTGTGAAGGTGAGAGAGTCGATTGTGGATGGTTTTGTGGAGATGATTAAAGTGGACGGGTTACCTGAAGTTATTGCGGGAACGGCTACGGCCGGGATTCCGTGGGCTGCGTGGGTCGCGGACAGGCTTCAGTTGCCTTTGGTTTATATTCGCGGAGAGGCAAAGGAGCATGGGACTAAAAAGAGGGTTGAAGGAATGATGCCGCAAGGAGTGAAAGTTGTGTTGATTGAGGATCATATTTCAACGGGAAAGAGCAGTGTGAGCGCTTTACTTGCGCTGAGGGAGGAGGAAAGAGCAATAGTTGATAGAGTTTACGCAATCAACACTTATGAGCTTATGAAAGCGGCGCAGGCGTTTGATGAGATTGATGTAAAATTTGATACCATTACCAATTACAGTACAATTTTGAAGGTTGCACATGAGAGGGGAGTGATTGATGAGTCTCAGGTGGATTTGTTGACTGATTTTAGGGCGGATCCGGCCGGTTGGGCGGAAAGGCATAGTTTGTAGAGGTTGAGGCTTGACAGATTTGGAAGAATGGTCTACTATGAGACCCTTTTAAGCTTAAAATAATAATATGAGAAGATTAGGAACAATTGCACTTGCAACTGGATTATTGATTTCTGACGCTGCTGAGGCAAAGAGACCGGTTCCAATGCCACCTTCGATTGAAGCTGCTAAAAATTCTCTTGAAGATGATGGACTTAGAGATAAATTGGCTTTGCAGAGTTTGATAACTACGTCGAATTGGACAGAGGCTGAGTTTAAATTCCAAGAGATTATGCGAAAATCTGATGGTGAATATGATGTTCATCCGGATATTTTTAAATTTGCTTCAATATCAGCATTGAATTTGGGTCATTTGGATGATTATTTAGTAAGGTTGGAAACTGCTGATGATCTTTTGTTAGGAGAGGATGCCACTATTAAGGAAGATATTAAAAGGTTTCATGAGGGTCATTCAATTGCTACTTTAAAAGGGAAGGAGATTTCCCTGTTAAGCAATGAAGAGTTGTCTGATCTTGATAAGGTGGCAATGGATTATATTTCTAGGACTTTGGATCAGAAAGGAGAGTATGTTGGTTTTATGCCAAACGGAACTTATTCTGTTGATGGAGTTGGCGTTTTGGTTGATAAAGCATTGGAAGGCGAAAGGATACTGAAGATTGAACTCTTGGGTCGTGCAATTTTTGATGCAGCAAATAAAGACGATTGGGATTCCGTTGAAGAATTTTACAAGAGTTATTGTGAAATGAGCTATCCAGTTGCTATTAAGTCAAGTTTCAATTTTGATTTCTATGGGGCTATAGCTGCTTGGAACACAGGTGATGCTGGTAATTATAGAAGTAGGCTTGAAAATGCTTTGAAGAATGCTTCAGGAAGGGAAGAAAAGGCAGACATTGAGGAGAAAATACGGAAATTTGATGCAAAATTTTCACTAGTTAACCTTGATGGAACAAATTTGGAGGTAGTTGAGATGCCTCTCAATTCTGAAGATGCAAAGACAATACAATTCGCTCAAAAAGAATTGACTGAACTTAATATTTTTCGTGGAAAGTTGCCGAATGGTGAATATATTTTAGATGGAGAAAAATTCTTGGTTGTTGAAGATTCTGAAGAACCGATTGATGCAGATAAGTTGAGGAGTGATAGAGAGCTTGCTGAACCGGCATCAGCTGCAGCGCCAGTCGAACCTGTGGAGCCAATTCCGGTTGTTGCTGCTCCAGCAGCTGCTGTAGCACCAGTTGCTACTACAGAGCCTGCTCCAGCGCCTGCTCCAGCGCCTGCTCTACCAGTACCAATGCCTGGAGCATTGAATGAACCGACTGAGCCAGTTGAACCTGAACCTGTTTTGGTTTCAAGAAGTACCGCGAAAGCTGCATGGAAAGAAGACAAAAGAAAAAGTCGAGAAGCAGAAAATAAAGTAATTGTTGTTAAAACTGTAGAGCCTGCACCACTTCCTGAACCAGCTACGACTGCACCTACTTCAGCTATTATTTACGGGAGAACTGTTGATACTGTTGCACCTGCTGCGACTCCCGTGGCGCCAGCTCCGGCACCTGCACCTGCACCTGCGTCTGTTCCGACTTCACCTGAATATGAGAGGTTTAGGGAAGCTGCGGTTCAGGCGGTTTGGCATTATGACGTGGAAACTTTGGTTAGAGATATGTTGGGGATGCTTCAATCAGCACCTCAAGGAGTGGACACTTCACAGGTGAGCAATGAACTTGAGTATTTGGATAGTCACTTTGGGCGAGCAATTTTGATTGCACAGGGAGATGTTCCAAGAGGTTTAACACCGCTTTTCACTGTTGATCCTCGTTCGTTTGAGGCGGGAGTGATTCAGAGAGCTACTGATGCGCTTTGGACAAGCGGTACTTATAAAGGATTTTTACCGGATGGTTCTTATTTGTATGGAGAGAGAGGCGTATTAACTGTTAATTCATACGTGGAGCCAGTTGAAGTCTTGATTCGACCTGACAAAACTCCGGGCTCTGGTTCAGACGAACCAATGTTTATTCAAAGCAGATAAAGTGTGATAAACTAGGGCGGCACTTTAATTTGAACACATGAATTTTGCAGACAGGCTTAAGGAAGCCGCTTTACAAAAAAACAGCGTGGTTTGTGTTGGGCTGGATCCTCGTTTGGATCAGATTCCTTCTTTTATTGTAAATAAGGCAGTGGCGGAGCATGGGCAGACTTTTACGGCTGTGGCGAATGCTTTTTTGGAGTTTAATAAAGGAATTATTGATGCGGTGCATGATTTGGTGCCGTGTGTGAAGCCGCAGATTGCGTTTTATGAGGAGTATGGGTTTCAGGGGATTTGGGCTTTTGAAGAGACGTGCAAGTATGCTCGCGGGAAGGGGCTTTTGGTTATTGCGGATGCTAAGCGGAATGACATTGGGTCTACGGCGGAGGCGTATGCTCGGGCTTTTATTGGGAAGACGGATTTTTTTGGTGAAAAGTTACCGGTTATGGATGCGGATGCAGTGACAGTTACTCCGTATCTTGGTTATGATGGGATAAAGCCGTTTGTGAAAGTTTGTAAGGGGGAAGGGAAGGGAGTTTTTGTTTTGGTGAAGACTTCAAATCCTTCTTCGGGGGATTTGCAGGACAGGGTGACTCGAGATGAAGAAATTCCGGTTTATGAACTTATGGGGCATTTTGTGGAGTCGTGGGGAGCTGAAGAACTTGGCGAATGTGGCTATAGCAGTGTTGGCGCGGTGGTTGGTGCGACTTATCCAAAAGAGCTGAAACGACTTAGGGAGGTGATGCCAAATGTGATTTTCTTGATTCCGGGATACGGCGCGCAGGGAGGTGGAGCTGAGGATGTAAAAGATGCGTTTGATGAGGATGGTTTTGGGGCGATTGTGGTGAGCGCGCGCGGTGTGATTTTTGCTTATGAAAAGACCGGTGCAACCAAGGGCGGCGAAGATTTTGGAGAAGCCGCGCGGGATGCGGTTATAAAGATGAATGAGGATCTGAATGGAGTGAGGTAAATAGTGCCTCCCATTCTTGGAGAGTCAGTTCTTCTGCGCGGGTGTCCGGGTTGATTTTGAGTAGGGCGAGTAGGGCGCGGATTTCTGCGGGTTCGCGGTGGAAGGCGTTTGCCAGGTTGTTGGATAGTTTTTTTCGTTTTTGGGCGAATGACATGTGGAAAAGCCAGAAGAGTTTTTTGAGGTCGGCGGAAATGCGTGGATGGTCAAAAACGCGGATTTTGATGACGGCTGAGTCGACTTTGGGCTGCGGGTCGAAGGCGGTTGAGGGTACAGGGCAGACCATTGATGGTTCGCCAAAAAGGTGGACTTGAAGGGAAAGGACTGAATGGCGGCCGCCAGGAGCCAGGATTTTTTCTGCGACTTCTTTTTGGATCATTATGACAATTAGCGTGGGCGGATTGCCGCTTTGAAATTGGTCCAGGAGGAAGTGGTTTAGGATGGGGGAGGTTATGTAATAAGGGATGTTGGCGATTAATTTGTAGGGTGTTTTTGGTGGGTCGAAGGTGAGGGCGTCGCCGTGAATTAGGGTGAGGCCGGGGATGGATTGGAGGGAAGGGATTAGGCGGTCGTCTTTTTCAACGGCTATGACGTGGCCAGCGTTTTGGAGGAGGGGGGTGGTGAGGGCGGCTTTGCCGGGGCCAACTTCAACTACGGTGTCTTCTTTGGTAAGTTCGCCGGCTTCTATGATTTTTTGGAGGATTTTTTGGTCCTTCAGGAAATTTTGGCCGAGGGATTTTTTTGCGGTTACCAAGGGAGAATTGCGTTATCAGGTATTTTTAACAGTTTGCGGGTTGACGCAAAGCCACTGATGATTTTGATTTCGTCCGGATTTATTGTACAGCGGCTTGCGAGAAATTTTGTAAGTTCTGCGTTTGCTTTGCCGCCTTCGGGTGGGGCTTTTAGACGAAATTTTAAAGTTCCGTCTTCCATTTTTTCAACGAATTCGGTTTTTTGTGAGCGGGGGATGACTTTGACTTGCAGATACATAAAGAGCCCTTTTTATACGTGCAGAGGTGGTTTTCTGAATTTTTTCCAGATTTCGATTATTATTATTGCAAGGATGCAGGGCGTGAGGATGAAAATCCAGTCCTTGCCGGTCAATGGTTGGGTTTTAAAAATTGTTTGAAAGAAAGGCGTGTATATTACCATTATTTGCAGTGCAAGACTTATCATTACGCCAAATAGAAGGAATTTGTTTTTAAAGAAGTTTACGAAATAGTGTCGATTTTCAGAGCGGACGGAAAAAACCAGTAGAAGTTCAAATATTACGATTGTTGTGAAAAGAAGAGTTCTTGTGTATTCAATTGAGTCTGTTTTGATTGAGTCGAAGAAAATTATTATTGAGATAACTGTAGAAAGCACACCAGCGAAAATTGAGAAACTTAGTAATTCTTTAAAAATGCTGGCTTTTGGGTTTCTGGGTTTGAGTTCCATGAGGTCGTCGTCTGCCGGGTCTAAGCCAAGCGCGACCGCAGGGAGCGCGTCTGTTAATATATTTACCCATAATAGTTGCAGGGGGAGGAATGGGATTGGGTAACCTAGGGCAAATACAATACTTATTACTAATACTTCGTCAAAATTGGCGCTTAGTAGGTAGCGGATGAATTTTTTGATATTGCGGAAGATTCTTCGTCCACTTTCAACGCTGGCGACTATTGATGCAAAATTGTCGTCCGTTAAAATCATTGCGCTGGCTTCTTTGGCAACGTCTGTGCCACTTATACCCATTGCAATTCCAATATCCGCACTTTTAAGGGCGGGTGCGTCGTTTACTCCATCTCCTGTCATGGCAACAATGTGTCCTTTGTATTTTAGGGCTTTCAAGATTTTTACTTTGTGGTGGGGGTTTACTCTAGCAAAAATTTTCACACCGTCCACAATATTGTTCAGCTCTTTTTGAGTCATTTTTTCCAGTTCCGTTCCGGTAATGATTTTATCTCCTTTTTTGTAGAGACCAATTGCGCTGCCTATTGCTTTGGCGGTAAGAGGATAGTCACCGGTGATCATTTTTACGGCAATATGTGCATTTTCACATTTTAAAATTGCATCTTTTACTTCTTTGCGCGGAGGATCTATCATGCCGACTAAACCAACAAAAATCATGTCTTCTTCAGCCGGCTTTGCTGTTTTTATTGGTTTATAGGCGAATCCCAAAACACGCAGAGCATTTTTTGCGTACGCATCATTAGTTTTTAGAATTTGTTGATTTTTTGAGTGGGTAAGTTTTTCAACTTTTCCATTAATCAGAATATGCGACGAAATATCCAAGATTGAATCCGGAGCACCTTTGGTTAAAAGGAAATTTTGGGCTTTATATTTATTGATTGTTGACATTCTTTTCCTGTCTGAATCAAAAACAAATTCTTCTTGTCTGGGATATTTTTTTTCACATGTTTCATAGCTCAAATTTCCTTTTCTTCCAAGCGTTAAAAGGCTGGCTTCTGTTGGATCTCCAACAATTTTCCATTCATTCTTTTGAATGAAAAGGTGTGCGTTATTACATAGAATTGCAATTTCAAGTAACTTTTCAAGGCTGGGATTTTGTTTGATTGAAATTTGGTTTTCTCCTTCAAAAAATTCTCCTTCGGGCGTGTATCCAACTCCCGTTACAGAAATATTTTTGTTATCAATGTAAATATTGGTTACCGTCATTGCATTTTCAGTCAATGTGCCGGTTTTGTCGGTGCAAATTACTGATGTACTTCCTAAAGTTTCGGCGGCGGGCAGTATTCTTACCAAGGCATTTTTTTTGCTCATTTGTTGTACGCTGATTGCCAGCGTCAGCGTGATTACCGCTGCTAAGCCCTCCGGAATTACACTTACGGCTAAACTTATACTCAAAATTAGCATTTCAATTGGGTCTCTACCTGTGATTAGTGAGCTTGCAAATAAAATAACTGCAATCCCAATAACCAGTGCGGCAAGAACTTTGCTGAGATGATTTAGTTTTTTTTGAAGCGGGGTTAGTCCCGGCTTTTCAATTTGAACCAAATTTGCAATTTGTCCAAATTCCGTATTCATTCCAGTTGTTGTTACAACTGCGGTGCCATGTCCTCTGACTATAATTGTCCCCATAAAAAGCATGTTTTTTTTGTCTCCAATGCTTTTATCACCTTTTATTGGTTCAGTAATTTTGCTTGTTGGGGTGCTTTCTCCCGTAAGGCTGGATTCATCAGTTCGAATTTCTGCTTCAGATAAAAGCCTAGAATCTGCCGGGATTCGCATGCCCTCTTCCAGAATTAAAATGTCGCCCGGGACCAGTTCTGTTGCGTTAATGCGAATACTTTGTTTGTCGCGAATGACCAATGCATGCGGTGAAGACATTTTTTTTAGTGCCTCAATTGCTTTTTCAGCCTTGTACTCCTGCACAAAACCAATAATGGCGTTTAATATGATGATTGCAAGGATAGCTATTGCATCTATGTATTCTCCTACCAAAAAAGAAATACCCATTGCAAAAATCAGGATGATTACCATGATATTTACAAATTGCCTTAGAAAAATTTTATACCAAGGCATAACGCCTATTGTTTTCAATTCATTTAATCCAAATTGTTCGAGCCTTTTTTTTGCTTCTTCATGCGTCAGACCGTCCTTATTTGTATTCAGCTCTTTTAAAGACTGCTGCGCGGAAAGTTGATAGAAATTTTGCATAGAAAGCGGGTTATTTCCGGTTTTTCATGCGCCATTCTCGAATGGCAGCGTGGTTTCCAGATAATAATACCTCCGGTACGCGCATTCCTTCAAATTCTTCAGGTTTTGTATATTGCGGATATTCTTTCATTCGGTCCAATGATGCTGAAAAGGAATCTTCTTCAGCGCTTTCTTCTTTCCCGAGTACTCCAGGAATTAGTCTGCTAACAGCATCAATAATTGTCAGGGCTGGGATTTCGCCACCGGTTAGAACATAGTCGCCAATTGAAATTTCCATATCAACCAAGGTGTCACGCACTCTTTGATCAATGCCTTCGTAGCGGCCGCAGAGAAGGATTAATTCTTTTTGTGCGGCTAGTGATTCCACCTTTTCTTGTTTAAAAGTTTCACCTTGTGGTGTGAGGAAAATGACAGGGCCTTTATTTTGGGTTTTTACGTCTCGAATTGCAATAAATAGCGGTTCGCAGCTCATTACCATGCCCGCACCGCCGCCGTAAGGTGTGTCGTCAACTTTTTTGTGCTTATCTTTGCTGTAATCACGGATGTTATGAACGTGGATTTCAATTTTTTTGTCTTTTATTGCACGGGAAAGAATAGAATCCTCAAAATAAGGGAGGACAAGGTTCGGAAATAGTGTTAAAACGTCAAAACGCATTTATTTGATAGCTTTCAGTCGCTCTTGGAAATCTTTTAATATAAAACCAATTCTGAAGAATCCCATTGCGAAGAGTAGGTAGGCAATGATCCATAGTTGATCTAATACTTTTGTGTAAATAGAGAATGTTTCATATTCCTCGTAATAAATGGCAAAGCCAATATCTGCAATTAGTGTGAAAAGTAGTGCAAGCGTGATGGTTATCCAAGAGAAGAATATTCTTCCTCCAAAATGTTCCAGGGATAGCAAGATAATGAATATTGATGCTACCACCAGGATAAGATCACCGATTCCATATGAAATCCCTACCACATTCTCTAAAATTGTTGCTTCTGGGTCGAAGGCTGAATAAATGCCAAAATAAGAGACTAAAACGGAAACAATAACTATGAAAATACTTGAAAAAACAATTTTTTTTGTAGTTAAATGTACTTTTGCCAGCGTTGCAAGATTGAAAAAACCAATACACAAAAATACATAAGCCAGTTGATAGGCAAAATCTGCGACTGATGGATAGGGGTCAATATCTAAAAGTTCTTCAAATATTTCCCAAAGTGTGTCACCAGTAAACCAGAGTAACATACCAATAGAAAGCATCAAAAAAGCTTTTCCAGATTTACTCTTGAGACCGTAATTTTTTGTAGCGAAGAATCCTCCAATTGAGGCCAGTAGAGGAGGCAAGAGATATGGAATTGATGTAAGGGGTTCTCTATTTTCATCAGGAATGTTGAATAGGAAATATACCGCAAAATTTAGTAGTAAAATTAGTATGAGAAGCAAATATGTCAGATTTTGTTTGATGTTCATAATTATAGTTGCTTTTTTAGGTTTTCAATTTCTTTATTTGCACTGGCTTCACCAATTAGTTCAGACAAAAGCTCCTTACAGGAAGTTAAAACTTCATTGGTACTTTTGGTTTTGTAAAAATTTTCATAAAGACTTGCGGCGTATGAACCAAGGTACGCTTCAATTAGGTCAATTGCTTGTTTTTTAATTTCTTCTTCTTTGGGCATGGATTATTTTTTGTTCTAAAAAAGTTTATCATTTTTTCAAATGATGACACAAGAAGAATTCTTTGTTTTATGTTTAACGCTTGCTGAATTGAGGTGCTCTTCTAGCTCGTTTCAAACCAAATTTCTTTCTTTCTTTCACACGGCTGTCTCGAGTAAGGTAACCTGTGGGCTTTAAAGTAGATCGGTTTGAAGATTCAGCAACAACAAGTGCTTTTGAAATTCCGTGTCTTAGTGCTTCTGCCTGTGATTCTGAACCACCACCAATAATTTTGGCTGAAATGTCGAAGTTTTTTTCGTTTTTTGTTGAAACAAGAGGCGCCATGAAAACATTCAACATATCTTTTGTTGGGAAGTAATCTTTTGCTTCTTTGCCGTTTACAACAACTCTACCTGTTCCTTTGTAAAGTCTAACACGCGCAACAGCTGTTTTTCGCTTTCCGTTTGCGTAGAAGTAGGTTCCGGAAAATTTGATTTCTTCAGTCATTTATTTTAGAGGTTTAAGTTGTTGTGCGGTGTGAGGATGATTTTCCCCAGCATAAACTTTAAGTTTTGAAAGAATGTGTTTTCTTAAGCGATTTCTAGGCATCATTCCTGCAACTGCACCTTCAATTATTCTTTCAGGATGAGACTCACGTACGTTTCTTGCTGTTTTTGTCTTAAGCCCGCCCGGGTATTTACTGTGGGTGATGTATTGCTTCTTTTCTTCTTTTTGACCGGTTAAAACTACCTTTTCAGCGTTAATTACAACTACATTGTCACCGCAGTCCACTGAAGGATGCCAACAAGGCTTGTTTTTACCTCTCAATGTATCTGCAATTTTTGTTGCCAGTTTACCGAGTACTTGGTTTTTTGCATCAACCAGGTACCATTCCCGGTTTGCATTCATATCAGCGAGTTTTGGGTGTGTAGTTTTCATTATACGAGTGAAATTTGAACCATTTCTGCAGAGTCTCCTGCTCGGTGACCCAGTTTTACAATACGAGTGTAACCTCCTTTTTGATCTTTATATCTCTCTTTCAGCACTTCAAGTAGTTTTTTCCCAGCTTTTTTATCCAGAATGATTTTATTGAGCTTTCTGATTGCCGCAACAGTATCTTTTTCTTTAGCAGTAGAGATTAGGTCTTCAACAATTGGTTGCACTTGTTTTGCGCGAGCGCGTGTTGTTTTGACTTTCTCAAAGAGAATTATTGAAGTCGCTAGGTTGCGAAGCAGTAGACCGCGATGATCGCGCTCCATGTTCAGTTTGTCTTTTTTTTGCTTATGTCTCATGAGAAAGGGATATTATTGCAATTATTCTTCGTCGGCAAGGGATAATCCGCGTTTTTCAAGCGCATCTTTAACTTCCGTTAAAGCCTTTTTACCGAATCCTCGTAGATTTGCAAGTTTAGTTTCAGTGCATTTAACCAGTTGTTCGATAGATCCAATGTCTCCATTAATAAGGGAGTTAAGGGATCTAGGTGAAAGGCCGAGAATTTCAATAGGTGTGTATGACTCTTGTTTTGGCTTTGTTGACTCTTCTTCCTCCGCTTTTGCTGCGATTTTTTCAAAGTCAGACATGAATTCTGGTTCAACCGGTGTTTGATCACGATTGAAGATGTTGAAATATGATTCCAGTACGTTTGCTGAGAATTTCATTGCATCCTCTGGATTGATAGAACCGTTAGTTTTGATTTCAATATGGAGCTTGTCCAGGTCAGTTCTTTGTCCAACACGAGTGTTTTCAACATGATAGTGAATCTTTTTCAGAGGTGAGAACACTGCGTCGATTTCAATCATTTCAGCGCTGTCGTCACTTTTTTGTCCAATAACGGTTGCACGGTAGCCAACTCCCTTTTCTACTCGAATTTCCATTTCAAGAGTGCTGTTCTTCTCAAGTGTGGTTATGTAGAGATCCGGATTAAGAATTTCTACGTCTGAAGGAGTTTCAATATCTTTAGCGGTTACCGCCCCGGCTTTCTTGGTTTTTAACTTCAAAACGCTTGGTTCGACTGTGTCTTTATTGAGTGCGAGCTGCTTAAGATTAAGCATAATATCAAGCACGCTGTCTTTTACACCTTTTAAAACAGTGTATTCATGAGTTACACCCTTTATTTTTAGACCTGTAACTGCTGCACCCGGAAGGGATGAAAGCATTACACGTCTTAAACCATTACCCAGTGTTGTCCCGTATCCGGAAGGAAGCGGGCTGATGGTAAAGGTTGAATGGAAATCTCCCAAAGACTTTTCAGTGATAGAAGGGAGACCAATTTCTTCTTGTATAATATGCATGAGGGCAGGGCAGGATTAAGGAATGAAGAAATGGCAGAAAAATTATTTTGAGTAGAACTCAACAACAAGTTGAGTCTGAATGAGTTTGTCGAGATCTGCCTCTTCCGGAA
>JAHIVE010000002.1 GCA_018816805.1 Patescibacteria group bacterium
AAAAAGTTCGTCATAATCGGCTGATTTTGGTTTAGAAAAAATTGTTCTATCTGTTTCCATAAAAAATAAATATTTCAGCTAACGTTTCTGTATATCTGAAGCTGGAGTGCTTTAAGCTATTTTACTCTAAAGCATGAACAGTTTGGGTCGAGGAGTGGCCAGCGACGAGCCAGATATACAGTGTTGTGCGAGGGTTTACAAAAACCGTAGTATATTTAAACGGTTTTTGTAAAAGTGCAACGCCCCCTTGAGCTCAAATCCAAACAAACATTTAATCGTGACCACCATCAACTACGAGAGTGCTACCCGTTACATAATCAGAATCATCGGAGGCGAAAAACAAAATCGCTTTGGCAATTTCCTCTGGCTTTGCCATTCTTTTCAAGTAAATTTTTTCCATTTCTTCCTTGAGATAATCTTCTGGTAAGTCAACATTCATGTCTGTGTCGATCCAGCCTGGGGCTACGGAATTTACTTGAATTGATGGCGCTAGCTCTTTGGCTAAATCCCTGGTTAAGGCCACAACTGCGGCCTTCGAGGCATCGTAATCCATAGATTCAGTACTGAAACTATTCATGCCACTGGTAGAAGATACGTTGATTATTTTTCCGTGGTTGTTTTTCTTCATTGGTTCAGAAGCAAGTCTGCTACAGAGGAACACCCCGAGGACGTTTGTGTCAAATGTCTTTTTCCACTGGTCGATGGTTCGCTCGGCAAATGTGGCATCAAATACAATTCCTGCATTGTTGACCAGAATGTCTACCTTTCCAAATTTCTTAACTGCTTGGTCAATCATGTTTTTCACTTCATCTTCATTTGATACATCACATTTGACGGCGATTGCTTCTGAACCTAACTCTAAAATTTGTGAAACAACCTCTTTGGCTTTTTCTTCTGCGGAAAAATAATTTACCACTATCTTCGCACCTTCTTTGGCAAAAAGCAGTGCAGTGGCCTTACCTACTCCTCTGCTAGCGCCTGTGATAATTGCGATTTTGTTTTTTAGCCTCATGAGATTATTTTACCTTAAATTATATGTTTGGATTTGAATTTCGCACAACGTTTCTGTATATGCGAGGTCGCAAGGATTTATAATACTTTGATTTTATCAAATTAAATCCGTAGCGATCTGGGTGTGAGCCTGCAAGGCTCTAAACTGCATATACAGTGTTATGTGCCCTGAGCCAGTCCGATTACAATTTTTCTCAATCGGATGGCGAAAGCGCAGCGAGGCCTCCTTCTTTCAAGTGCGAGGGCACCTGAAGGAAGGAGGAGTAATTTTCTGTAATCTATTAATCCATCAACTTATATTGTGATGCAATAACTGCTATAAAAATGCCTGGCAAAATTAATGCAAATGCATTCCAGATGCCAGTAGACAACATCATGATTTGACTGACTCCAAACATACTGACGTATAGAATTACTGACCATTTTTTCATTTGCCATAACCCAACAGTAACGATAATTCCGACAATACTAGAAATCATTAGAAAAGGTGGATACCAAATTCCAATTGATTTTGCTATGTCACTGAAAACTGAAGGTATTGCAAACAAAGCTCCAAGTGCCATAAAAATACAGACTGCAGTTATTAACTTAGGTCTTTTGTTTTTCATAATTTAATCACCACCTTTCTTTAATTAATTCTACAGAAAATTATTGCACATAACGTTTCTGTATATGCGAAGTTGAAGCGTTTTACAATTGTATTGTACTAAAACGTGCACAATTTGGGTGAGGGATGGCAAGACCGAACCGCATATACAGTGTTATACGACCTGAGTGAAAAGCGGTAGAATTTTAAACCGCTTGAGCGAAAATGCAATGTGGCTGAGCTTTTGCGAAGAGTAATTTAAGTTTTCTTTAACTCACTTACAATTCCTTGAACAATCTTGTTGACCATTTCCTTTCCATGTTTAACTGATGACTCTTTAGGATCGGTGCCAAAAACACCTTGTAATCTATCGTCCTGATTATCCATAAGAGATAGATTGACGAGACTTGGTGAAAGTTCCATCATGAGAGATGTTTCCCACTTTCCGGCATGGTCTCCTTCTTGACCGGACACATAATCAGGTTCTTTTCCAACAAGAATCTGTACATTTTTATTTTCGAAATCTTTAACAACAGATTGTGCAATTTTAGAATTAGGATAGTGCCCAGCTAGGATAAATATCGTTTTGAAGCCAATATGAATCATCCTTCCAATGTAGGATTTGATGACTTTTTTTAACAAGGCTTCATCGAGGTGGTAACAGTCGTATTTTTTGTGAGGATGCTTTTTTAGGTCTAGGTCAGGAAATCCATCAAGCCCTAAGTTAAGTGGCGGAAAAACGATACCACCTTCTTGCTGGGCCACCAATTCTAAAATTTTCCAAGCTTTTAGAGAATCTAAACCCAACACGTTGTGGTGACCATGCCACTCAAGACTACCAATGGGTAAATATGCGGTAGGATTAGTCTCAAAAGCCTTTTTGAATTCATGAGGAAACATCTCTTCATACTTTACTTTTTGTGTTTTTGGCATAGGAGAAAACTTAAATTATTTTGTATAACATCAGGATTATGAGAAGTTTG
>JAHIVE010000012.1 GCA_018816805.1 Patescibacteria group bacterium
ATTTTGCCTTTATGGCTTGGTGCTCATCCTTCTTGCTAGCAGTTGTGTCCTAAGTTTCAAGTAGACTAATAAGTCTGTAGGTATTATCTTCCCAAAGATAATAAATGCACTACAAACTCGCTCTAATAGGGACTTGTTATTAGGGAGAAGTAGTAGACAGATCGTAATTAAGAGAAATCTTTTTTACACGGCCTTTCTCTAGCAATAGAATAGTTCAACTCTAAGCTCTTATCTGATACTGAAATACTGCTTGAAACTCTAGGACAATTTGACCCTTGAAAATCTGACTGGAACTTGAGACCCACATGGGTACAAGATTCGATTTATTTCGTTTTTTGTTCCCAGCTGGATCTCAAGTTCACTCCTTGTGATCCACATGGGTGCAAAGATTAAATTTATTTTTAATTTTTTGTTCCCAGCTGGATCTCAAGGAACAGAAACTTATGGCGCACATGGGTGCAAGATTCAATTTATTTTGATTTTTTGTTCCCAGTTGTGCCCTAAGTTTCAACGCAGTTTACTACGTTAAATTTATATTCTTCCCAAAGAATATAGGTTACCATTTACTAATTTTAATCGGGACTATGTGATTAAAATAAAGTAATGGACGAGTAATAAATGAAAGTAATTTCATTTATTGGAGATTAATATAGCAATATATTAATTTGTCCACTCTAAGCTCTCACTCGTTTCCGAACAACTTCTTGAAGCTATAGGGCATTTTTTATACCTGAAAATGATAGACGAATACTCTTTCGGGCAGATGAAAATAGATGGTCAGAACTATTCAGGAGACCTAAAAATTATTAATAACAAAGTGATACCAAATTGGTAGCAAGCTGTTCGTCACAAAATTCAACCTGAAGACCTCACAGACATCCCAGCAGATTGCGAATTTCTAATAATTGGCAACGGTCACGACGGCTGTAACAACGTCACAAACGAAACAATTGAAAATTGAGTTAACAGAGAAGGCAATACAAACATACAACCAAAAACAAAAAGAAGGTCTTAAAGTTATGTGTGCTTTTCACCTAACTTGTTAAGCTACTCATTGTTTTCGCTTTCTCCACCTGGTAGATACCTCTGAATCTTATATGCCACCTCTTTTAGAGTGTGATTTGCTTTAACAAAATAATCATCAGCACCCAAATCCATGGCACGTTTTATATCTGCCTTACTACCCAAGTTTGACAGCACAAGAACTGGGATATCTTTTAAGTCATCCTCCGCTTTAATTTTTTCCAAAAACACAAATCCATCCATTTTTGGCAAAATCAAATCCAAAATAATCAAAGCGTACTTTTCCTGCCTAACTTTCTCAAAAGCTTCAGCTCCATCTGACGCACAAACAAGCTTAACATTCATTTCCTTCAAAACATGATCATATGCATTTTTTATAAACTCATCATCCTCAACAAGCAAAATAACTGACCCTTCAAGTGTATCTATTTGTCCACTCATATTGTTTTTTCTATTAAGTAGTCTAAACTGCACACAGTTTAACAAAAAAATAAATTACGCCAAGTTGATGTTCAAAAAAAACATAATAATAGCCATAGGTATATTTGTCCTTTTAGGGTTACCAATATTGTTCAACACAGATTCGGGGGAGGAAAACACAAAAATAAAAATTAAATTTGACAAAGAAGTAAAACATTTCACTGCACAAAGCCTGGGAATTGAATTACAAAAAAAATCAGCAGCCCAAGGAACATTTTCAAGCATATTAAGCGCATTCCCGCAAAAAAACGGTTTCATCCTCACATACGACCAATCCGAATCAGAAAAAATAATCCGCGAACAATTCAATTTGGAATTTCCCCGCTCTGCTTCTTTTCATTTAGAAAATGGTGAACTTGTAATTGTCCCTGAACAAGACGCCCCGTTTTTTGACGTAGAAACTTTAATGAAAGAAATCGCAGATTCTTACCCTGAAAAAACCAATTTCAAAATCAAAGAAATCGACTTCACTCCGGCGACTGAAGAAGAGGTTGAACCCTTTTCAGACCTTGCAAAATTACTTCTTACGGAAGGATTAAAAGCCAACTTTGAAGGCCGTGACTTCACCTTTCCAATGCAAGAAAAAGACCTTGTTTTTACAAAAACCGGCCCCTCACTTTCTGCACCTTTCGCCACATACGTTTTAAAAACCCTCCAAGACCAAGTAAGCCACCAAGAAGAAAACCTAATAATCCTTGAAGCGGACTTATCCACCTTAAGCCTCGCAAAAACTGAAGGCCACGTCAGAGACGGTTTCTTGGTCGACCCACCTCAAACCCTCCAAAGCATCCAAACCGCCCTCACTTCCCACCAAAACACATTCACTATAGAAGGAACAATTCTAAAAGGCAGAGTAATCAATGAAACCCAATTAGACCTGGGCGAAATGACCCTCATCGGAGCCGGCCGCAGCAATTTTGCCCGCTCCCCGGGTGGCCGCGACTACAACATTCGCCGCGCCTTAAACGAATACTACAACGGCGCCCTCATTCCAACTGACGGCGAATTTTCTTACAATGCCCTCCTTGGCCCAATTACATACAGTGCCGGCTGGAAAGGCTCACTCGCAATTTTCCTTGGCACAGACCTTGAAGAAGTACCAGGTGGTGGCCTCTGCCAAGTCTCAACCACAATATACCGCGCCGCC
>JAHIVE010000013.1 GCA_018816805.1 Patescibacteria group bacterium
ACCGCCGAACCAGGTGAAAAAATTTCATCAATCCCATGATAAATCACAGTCGAACGAACTTTGTGACGGCGGGGGAGTCGCCTTTGCGTGGATTTTGAAACCGCCACCGTTTTATCAAAACCAAATCGTAGCAAGCCTCGCTCAAAAATCCCCAAAATAGCGCCTGTAAGTGCCGACCCGCCGACAAACCTAACAAAGTCTCGTCCAAGCACTTCATGGACGCTCAAAACGGTCTTTTTGCGAAGTATTTTGGATGCCAGCCATGCGGGTGGAATGGACGTATATGTTGTGCAGTGAATTATGTCCACTTTGCGCGAAGCTATCATAACCCGCGGCAATGCCAATGCCGCAAAGGCATACCTGTCTACAACCCGCGGAACCGCAACTCGGTAAATAACTCCCCCTTCATCTTTCTCAACTCTCGGAGCCCCGGGCTGCGCCGAAGTCACAACATCAACGCGATGCCCTCGTTTAACCAAAGCCTTCCTAAGTTCGTAAAAAAACGTCTCCACACCGCCAATGTGGGGCGGGTAATATTCGCAAACAAAGAGCACATGAAGCTGTTTCATTTTTTCTTCTTGAGATCATGCAAACTTTCCTCCCGGACAACTTTAGTAATCTCCTGCTCTATCGACTCTATTTTCACATAAACCCGATAAACCAAATAAAACAAAACCACAATTGACGAATATATAAAAACGTCCACCCCACGACCGATTCCCAGCCTTTCAGCAATTAAATCCGTCATGTGGGGGAGGAACAACACAACTAAAACTGCAATCCAAATCAACGACCAAAACAATAGCCCCCACAAACTTAAAGTATCATCTCTATACCTCAAAAACACCCGGCTCCATGCAAAAAGCACGAACGCACTTCCGACAATTTGTATTAAATAGTTATCCATAAGAACCTTTTTTAGTGAGCAATTCTATGCATAATAAGTTTAGCAAGAGTTTTCAAACCAACAAAAATATTTTGCCCTTTCGACAACGAATAGTCAGTATAAATGGCCTGAATAGGCACTTCTTTAAACCTCAGCCCGTGATAACCAATCTCACGGATTATCTCACTTGAAACCTCCATTCTATTTGTACGAATTGTAATTGCCTGCGCTGCTTTCCTGTTAAACGCCCGAAGCCCGGATTGACTATCCGTGGTCCAAACTCCAAACAAAACAAAGGTCAGCATATTCGCCACCCAATTCTGCGCTCTCCTATACCAAGGCATTCCATCCGGATTAAGTAGCCGCGACCCAATGACAACATCCGTTTCACGTCGCCTCAGAGGCGCCAAAACTTTCTGCAAATCATCCGTCGAATGCTGGCCATCACCATCAAAAGTCACAATATACTCTGCTCCCAACCTCACAGCACCTTCAATCCCGGTCCCCAAAGCACCACCAAGTCCCCGATTCAATTTATGTGAAACCGTAGCCGCAGCATGCTCCTCTGCAATTTTTAAAGTCTCGTCAATACTCCCATCATCAACAACCAAGGTATTTTCATACCCAGCCTCACGAAGATCTCTTAAAACCTTCGCAAGCGTCTTTTCCTCATTATAAGCCGGAATTACAATCCAAGTGTCTTTCATGCAATAAGTCTACCACCGAACCAAAAAAGCACAACCAGGTTAAGCCGTCCCCTCATTCCACGAAGCCAAATACCGTTTCTGCTCGTCAGTCAGCTCGTCAATGGAAATCCCCATCACCTTGAGCTGCAACCACGAAATCTGCGTGTCAATTTCATCCGGCAGGACATACACCTTAGGCCCCAACTCAGATCGATTCTTATAAATCCATTCACAAGCAAGCGCCTGCCCGCAAAAAGACAAACTCATCACTTCACTTGGATGCCCTTCAGCCGCAGCCAAATTCACAAGCCTACCTTCACCGGCCAAGAAAACACTATGTCCATCCGGGAAAAGATACTCATCAAAATACGGCCGTACCCGTCTTTTTGAAGCTGCATTCCCAAGCCCAACCACATCAATTTCCACATCAAAATGCCCACTGTTAGCCAAAATTGCCCCATTTTTCATCTTCTCCATGTGCTCCACACGGATAACATGCTTATTCCCGGTCACGGTTATATAAATGTCACCTTCAGGTAAAGCATCTTCCATTTTCATCACCCTGAATCCATCCATCCTAGCTTGCAAAGCGGGGAAGGGGTCAACTTCCGTAACAATCACATTTGCTCCCATTCCTTTTGCTCGCAGAGCAACACCCTTTCCACAACTTCCATATCCCGCGACAACTACGGTTTTCCCCGCAAACAGCACATTCGACGCTCGAATTATTCCATCCAAAGTCGACTGCCCGGTCCCGTAATAATTATCCATCAAGTGCTTTGTCTTGTTGTCATTTACTGCAACCATTGGAAACTTCAAAACGCCTTCTTTTTCCATAGCCTTCAAGCGAATCACACCGGTTGTAGTCTCCTCACAACCACCAATCACACCCTCCAGTTTATCTTGACGTTTTGTCACAAGCTCTGTGACCAAATCACACCCGTCATCAATTGTAATTTGCGGCGCAAAATCAATCACCGCATTCATGTATTTATAGTAGTCTTCATTCGTCTCGCCCTTGTAACCATACACAAAAACCCCCTCTTCCTCTGCCAGAGCCGCAGCAACATCATCCTGAGTTGAAAGTGGATTGCAACCTGTAATAGCAACTGTCGCACCGCCATCTCTCAAAGTTCGAACCAAAATTCCGGTCTCTTTTGTGACATGCAGTGCCATCCCAATTCGAACACCTTCAAGCGGACGTTCACGCAAAAACCTTTCACGAATTTTCATAAGGGCTCCCATGTTTCGTTCAGCAAGCTCAAGATTCAGCTTACCCTGTCCGGCCAAAGCCGGGTCTTTGATTTGTGATTGCATATTATAAATTGCGTGAAAGAACATCCGCCTTATCAATATTTTCCCACGTAAACGCAGGTAATTCCCTTCCAAAATGTCCATAGGCGGCGGTTTGCCTATAAATTGGACGACGAAGATTTAAACTTTCAATTATCCCCTTTGGGGTAAGATCAAAATTTGTACGAATCAATTTTACCAAATCCGCATCGGAAACTTTACCTGTGTCAAAAGTGTTAACATAAATGGAAACCGGTTCAGCAACTCCAATGGCATAAGCCAATTGAACCTCACATTTTTCTGCTAAACCAGCCGCAACAACATTTTTAGCTACGTATCTAGCAGCATAAGCAGCACTTCGGTCCACTTTTGTACAATCCTTACCTGAAAAACAACCTCCACCGTGTCTACCAATCCCACCATAAGTGTCTACAATAATCTTTCGCCCAGTCAGTCCACAATCACCAGGAGGCCCACCAATAATGAATTTTCCGGTTGGATTAATATGGAAAACAGTCTCACCACTTAAATATTCACCGCAAACCGGAGTTATCACTTTATTAATAATATCTTGCTTAATTTGCGCATGAGATACTTCCGGACCATGCTGAGTTGAAATCACCACGGTTTTAATGCATTTCGGAGTTCCATCTGCATTATATTCAACTGTAACCTGACTTTTCCCATCCGGCCTCAAATAAGGTAAAGCACCAATTTTTCGCACAGCCGCCAACTTTTCTGTGAGCCTGTGCGCCATCATAATCGGCAGCGGCATCAGCTCTGGCGTTTCTTTACACGCATAGCCAAACATCATACCTTGATCCCCGGCTCCACCCGTGTCCACACCCATTGCAATATCCGGACTCTGTTCATCAATAGCTGTAATCACAGCACAAGCCTCATAGTCGAATCCATAACTTGCGTCATGATAACCAATGTCTTTAATAACACTTCGAGCCAACTTTTGAATGTCCACATATGTTTTTGTTGAAATTTCACCGGCAACCAACACTAAACCTGTTGTCACCAAAGTTTCGCAAGCCACACGACCCATAGGGTCCTCAGCCATAATGGCATCTAAAACGCTGTCCGAAATTTGATCCGCAATCTTATCGGGATGTCCCTCAGTCACGGATTCTGAAGTAAATAAATATGTCATGGGAAAAAATTACTAGCCGGCCAATAGTATATGATTTTGCCTTATTTATCCAACAAAAAATGTAACTGTCCGCGCGAGCCCATCTTTCAGAGAAACCTTAGGTTCAAAACCAATCTCACTTCGCGCCTTATTAATATTTGGTTGCCGAATTCGCGGATCATCCTGTGGCAGATTTTTAAATGCAATTTCACTGCCACTATCAGTCATCATAACAATCAACTCCGCTAGCTCTAAAATTGTAGTTTCTTTTGGATTCCCCAAATTCATCGGACCACTGAAAACCGGCGCATTCATAACCGCCATTATTCCATCCACCATATCATCAACATAGCAAAAAGACCTTGTCTGCTTGCCATCTCCGTAAATGGTAATTGGCTCACCGCTCAAAGCTTGCGTAATAAAATTTGGGATTACTCGTCCGTCATTTTTTCGCATACGTGGCCCATAAGTATTAAAAATCCTGAAAACCCGTGACTCAACACCGTGAACTTTTTTATAATTAACAATCAAACTCTCCGCAAAACGTTTCCCTTCATCATAACAACTTCGTGGTCCAATAGGATTAACATTTCCCCAGTACTCCTCCGTTTGCGGATGAATAAGCGGATCCCCATAGACCTCGCTAGTTGAGGCGTGCAAAAACCTGGCACCGTCTTTTCTAGCCAGCTCCAGCAGATTTTTTGTACCCATTGCGCTAACCCAAAGCGTTTCAAGTGGAATATTTTGATAGTCGATAGGGGAGGCGGGGCAAGCCAAATTAATAACTACATCAAAACTTTCAGCGAATTGAGGCAAAGGCAAGCAAATATCATGATCAACAAATCTGAAATCCCCGCGCGCATCCAGACCAAACAAATTCTCTTTTTGCCCGGTAATTAAATTGTCTAAACCCGTAACCTTGTGTCCACACTCAAGCAATCTATCAACTAAATGACTTCCAATGAATCCCGCACTGCCACCGACTAAAATATTCATTTTTTTATAGCCTCAAAAATATATTCGAGAGTGAATTTATCTTCGTAGCGCCTAGTGTACCAGCGCATTAAAAAATCACCAACAAAAAGCGCGGAATTCCAAAATCCCGCCAAAAGTCGAGGACACGGCAATCCTTGAAATCCAAGAGTTAAAGGCCCCAAGCCAACCGCCCGAATAGACTTAACTTCAAACCCGTTCTCCTCAAAAAGTCGCTTCAAAGAACTATGCGAATACCTGTAATAGTCATCCGGATCCGCATGATACGGATACAAAAATGGCACACTGCCAATAAAATGCCCCCCCTGCTTCAAAATTCTCGCGCTCTCCGAAAGCAAATTTCCCGTATTAAAAACATGCTCCAAAGTATTAAAACAAAGCGCAAAATCCACCGTGCCACTGTCCACCGGAAACGGCTTTTCCAAATCCATTTTCTTAACACCCGGCGCCTCACTGAAATAATCGCAATATGTAAAATTCGCTCCTTCACTTTTAAGATACCGATTATAACTGGAACCTTTGCTTTTTGCTCCCAAATCAATCACTTCTCCCCGCAAGGTACTCAAAGGAAACCGCTTCAAAGTAAGGTTTAAAAAAATCCGAGGAATGCTTTTCCCGCCCCGGAAAGATCTACCAAAAACATATGGCAAATCAAACAAAGAAAACTTAGAATATTTCATCTTGCAAAGTCTAGCTCGACTTTTTTTTCTACTCAAGCTATTCTTTGAGCCCTTTTTCACTTAAAAAATGAAAATTGCAGTTATTGGAACAGGTTACGTCGGTTTAGTGACAGGAACATGCTTTGCAGAATTAGGCAATGATGTTCTGTGTGTGGACATTGACGAAGCCAAGATCCAAAACCTGAAAAATGGAATAATTCCAATCTATGAACCCGGCCTTAGCGAACTAGTTTTAAGAAACCAAAAAGAGAATCGTCTTAATTTCACAACGGATATAAAAGCAGCAATAGAGTGGTCTGAAGTGATTTTCTCTGCAGTCGGAACTCCGCCTGACAAGGATCACAGGGCGGACCTTTCAGCGGTAAAAGCCGTTGCAAAAAGCGTTGGCCTTTACCTGAACGGATACAAAGTTTTTGTAAATAAATCTACAGTTCCGGTTGGCACCAGCCACCTTGTGAAAACAATAATTGAAGAAGAATCTCGCGCCGCCCACCCATTTGACATAGTAGACAATCCGGAATTTTTGCGTGAAGGCTCCGCAGTCAAAGACTTTTTAAATCCGGACCGCATTGTTTGCGGAGTCGAATCAGACAAAGCAAAAGAGCAAATGGAAAAACTCTACAAACCTTTGGTTCGCGCTGGCAGACCGCTGCTTTTCACAGACCTAGCATCCGCAGAAATAATCAAATACGCCTCAAACTCTTTCTTGGCCACCAAAATTTCCTTCATCAATGAAGTTGCAAATTTCTGTGAACTAGTTGGCGCTGACATAACACAAGTTGCCAAAGGCGTTGGACTGGATGACCGAATTGGCTCTCGCTTTCTACACGCCGGAATTGGATATGGTGGTTCATGCTTTCCAAAAGATGTCCAAGCTTTCATCCAAACGGGGAAGGACAAAGGCCACACATTTAAAATTCTTGAAGCAGTTGAAGACGTAAACAACAGTCAAAAACTAAAGATTGTTGAAAAAGTTCTTCGCCGCATGCCGGGCCTAAAAAATAAAAAAATCGCAATTTGGGGCCTTGCTTTCAAACCCAAAACGGACGACATGCGTGAAGCTCCATCTTTAAAAATTATTCCGGAACTTGTAGCGCATGGAGCAAAAGTTTCCGCATTCGACCCTGTCGCGTCTGATAACGCACGCTCAATTTTAGGCAATGAAAATATTTCTTACGCCGCATCCCCTTACGAAGCCGCGGAAAACGCAGACGCAATTATTCTCATTACAGAATGGGATGAATTCCGCTCACTTGACCTTCATAGAGTAAAAGAATCAATGCAAGGCAGCCTCTTTTTTGACGGCAGAAATATATACGACCCGTTAGAAATGCAATCTTTCGGTTTTAAATACGAGTCACTCGGGCGCCCATCACTCAAAACTCAAGAAAAAGGCCAATCATTAAGACAAACTCCGGAGGAAGCAAAAGAGAAAGCAAAAACCCAAATTCACATTTAGCATGAAAATTTTACTGACAGGAGCTGCGGGTTTTATCGGCTCTCACGCATCAAAAGCCCTGCTGGAACGTGGAGACACGGTAATTGGTATAGACAATTTTAACGACTACTATTCTGTAGCCCAAAAAGAAGAAAACGCCGCAAACCTGAAAAAATACGAAAATTTCACTCTTGTCCGCACAGACATATGCAACTCAGAAAAAATGAATGAAATTTTTAACAGAGAAAAACCGGATATTTTAATTCACCTTGCCGCTCGCGCCGGCGTCAGACCTTCAATAGAGGACCCAGAGCTTTATTTCAAGGTAAACATTGAAGGAACCGTTAACCTCCTGGAGGCCGCTCGCAAATCTGGAACCAAACAAATTGTTTTTGCATCAAGCTCCTCCGTTTACGGCGAACAAAAAAAGGTCCCATTCTCAGAAGACGACCCAACAGAAAACCCAATCAGCCCATACGCCGCAACAAAGCGCGGAGCGGAAAACATTTGCTACATGTACAGTACGGTTTACGGCCTCAAAATTACCTGCCTTAGATTTTTTACGGTTTACGGGCCGGCGGGCCGGCCCGACATGGCCCCCTTCCTCTTCACAAAATGGATTGACGAAGGCACTCCCGTAAAACGCTTCGGTGATGGCGGAACTTCCCGTGACTACACGTTTGTTGATGACATTGTTCAAGGCATTTTAGCCGCCGCAGACAACCCTTTCAATTTTGAAATCATCAACCTTGGCAACAACCACCCGGAAAAGCTTTCAACCCTCATTGAAACAATTGAAAACGCACTCAACAAAAAAGCAATAATAAATGAGCTTCCCATGCAACCCGGAGACGTCACCAAAACCTACGCTGATATTGAAAAAGTCCGCCGTCTCCTTTCTTACGAACCCAAAACCTCACTCACGGACGGAATCCGTTCATTCATTAACTGGTACAAAAAGTGAAATATCTAGTAACTGGCGGAGCCGGCTTCATTGGCTCGTTCGTCACCGCAAAACTGATTGAAAACGGACACAGCGTCACAATTATTGACGACTTCTCATCTTCCACCAAAGAAACCGTCCACCCAAAAGCAACACTGGTTGAAGGCAGCATCTTAGACCCCGCAGCCCTAAAAAAAGCCATCCAAGGCATTGACGGAGTTTTCCACCTTGCCGCAGAAGTCTCAGTCCCGGCCTCAATGAAAAATCCTCAAAAAACCTTACAAGTTAACGCACTCGGCACCCTCCGCATTCTGGAAGCCATGAAATCACAAAAAGTGGACAAAATTGTCTATTCTTCAACCTCGGCAGTTTACGGCGACCGCGGCCAAACCCCAAACACGGAAGACCTCACGCCGCGCCCCCTTTCACCTTACGCTTACTCAAAACTCCAAGGCGAATATTTCATAAAAACCTACACACACTTGCACGGAATCAAATCCGTAATTTTCCGCTACTTCAACGTCTTTGGACCCGGCCAAAAACCGGATTCACCATACGCCGCAGTAATCCCAATTTTCCTGGACCGCATTCGCCAACAAAAACCCCTCACAATCTTTGGCGACGGCACTCAAACCCGGGACTTTATTTTCGTCAATGACGTCGCACAAGCAAACCTTCTGGCAATGCAGTCGGACTTCAGCGGGGAAGTGATCAACATTGGAACCGGCCACGCAATTTCCCTCCTAGAACTAACAAAACTCCTAAACCCAACCCAAATAATTCACGAACCTGCCAGGGAAGGGGACATACTTCACTCTTCCGCAAATATTGAAAAAGCAAAAACCCTCTTAAGCTTCACTCCTAAAACAACTCTTCAAGAAGGCCTCAAAGAAATGCTATGAAACTACCTTCAAAACCCAAAAAATGGCTAATTATCCCCGTAGAAGTCAAATCCAGAGAATTTGAATCCAGACTTCTCATAGCGCTATACGCCATCCAAAACAACTTCAACGTCATTTTTGGCTCTCAACGCCAGGTCCTTCACTACTTAAACCAACTCCCCCGCGGTATCTACTTTGACAAATCCATCTCAAAAAACAAATTCGACTCACTCCAAAAAATTGTGGATCGCGGATTCACTCTTACCTCAATTGACGAAGAAGGCTACCCGCGACACATGAAAGGACACTTTTATTTAAAACAAAGAATCAGTGCTTGCACACTAGCTATCACAAAAAAATTCTTCACCTGGGGCAAACTTGAGCAAAAAGTAGTCCAAGGTGCATACCCTGATGAAAAAGAAAAAATCATTCCAACCGGCAACCCACGGCTAGACCTTTGGAGAGAACCCTACACTGAAATTTTCTCAGACCAAGCCAAAGACCTACAAAACCAATTTGGCGACTACATTCTAATTCCCTCAAACTTCTCCTCCAACCATATAAATGGTCCGGATTTTTTAATAAAACAAGCTTGGCAATTTGGCATTATTGAGAATAAAGAGGACGAAGACCTATATAAAAAATTCCTCAAAGAAGACCATGTAATAGCCCAAAAAATCCCTGCTTTAATAAAAAAGCTCGCAAACTCATTCCCTGACAACACAATAATTTTCCGCCCCCACCCGGGAGAAAACCTGGAAAACTGGAAAAAACTGGAAAAATATTCACCCAATATCAAGGTAATCCGCAAAGGTAACGTTACGGCTTGGATAATGGGAGCTCGTCTTATTATTCACAGCTCATGCACCACAGGCCTAGAGTCATTTATTCTAAAAAAACCGGTCATCAGCTACCTCCCATTTGGTGAAAGTGAAATTCGTACCCACGTCTCAGACCTGTTCAGCGAAATAGCAAAAAGCAAATCAGACTTAATTGAAAAAGCAAAAAAACTTATACAAAAACCTGAAGACACACATCGCAAAGAAAAACTGAAAAAACTGGAAAAACATTTTAATTCGCTCGAAGGCAGCTTTGCGTCAGAAAAAATAATACAAGAACTTAAAGAAATCCCACTCAAAAAGACAAAAATATCCCACCTTCGACTCCTCATTTTAAAAACCAAAAAATACCTACGACTCACCCGAAGCCTCTTCTCCCAACCAAAAAAAAACCAACTCGCAATCCAAAAATTCCCATCCTCCTCACTCAAAGAAGTGAAAGAAATATCAAGCATGCTTGCAGCTCAAAACAAGGACTTACCAAAGTCACACATTAAACAAATAGAAGATAGCCTATTTGTACTTTGGGCCTAACTCGTAAGTACATCCCGCAAAAACAACTCAACATTCACAAGCCTGCAAAGCTCCGTCATATCTGCCTTTTTCAAACCTGATAAATCCTCCAAAGAAAACTTTTTATACAAGGCTTCAGCGTACTCTTTAAAATCCGGATCAGTAAAAAACCGCGACAAATACATTTCCTCAGGCTTAATCATTTGCTTCAAAATCAGCATCGCTTCATCAAACTGCTGTATATTCACGCTGACTTCCGGCTTTAGTCGCCTTTTTAAAATCAAAAACGGCAATCGAACAAGCCGAACAAAAAAATTAGGATAAAGTTTCCGCGCAAAATAATGATAACTCCGTCCCACGTGCTTTTTAAAATACGCATATGAAAGCCGCTTTATGTAAAAAACATCCTTCATTCTCAGTAAATAATTCAGGAAAAAATCCGCAATCGGTCCCTCACTGTAAGGAATAATTTTATTATTGCCCTCAAACTGAGCACTGTTGTGGTAATTTGCCGGCGCATTTTGAATTGTCCTGTACCACCTTAGTACGCGGATCAAATGATTTTTCACCAAAAAATCCTCAAAATCATCAAACGCTTCTCTACCCATGTTTAGCACCGGTTCATACAAATAACTCTCTTTAAATCCGGAAACCTTCCCAGCCAAGGATTCAGAAAGATTCTTTGCCTTATTCTCTCCCAAAGGCACCACATGCTCACCTGCGGGCACAGCCGTTGATTTCAAATAATCCTCAAAACTCTTAAGCATCTTAGTTTTCGAAACCTTGAACGGCCAAAACCTGATCCAAAACCGCCGCTTCTCCGGATTCAAAAACGCCTCCGAATAATAAATTCTATTTTTCACACCCTTCAAAACCGGAATCCACCTGTTTAGTCCAGTATAAATTGAACATGGCGCAAATGTGTCAATTGCATACAGCGAATCCGCATTCTGTCCCATCAAATCCACATGTTTTGAACCTTCGTCATACGTGAAATGATTAAACCTAAAAAACGCCGGTGCATGAATCACACCCAGCCCGGATCTGGCCCTTGCAACCAAAGACTCAAAATTCACCTTGCTCTCATCCCGAATCTTCAAGTCAAATCCAACCCCGGCTGTAATTTCCTTCGCTAGCCGCACGGTTAAATCATTAAGGCCATGATACGGCACGTGATAAACCGTTGCATTCGAACCAATTCTCTTCAAAGCAACCAACAAAACCGACGAATCAATCCCCCCGGACTTAGACAATAAAATCTTCTGATCCCTGTAATAATCCACCAAAAGTTTTAAAGTACTCTCCATCAAAAAAGAAAAATCCTCTAAATCTTTTTTAAAATTTTGCTCAATTTTACCCTCTTTAAGTTCAGCCTTACTTTTCAACAAAAACGAACGCACCTTAGCCTCACCACCCACAATCTGAACAAAACTCCCGCAGGAACACCTCTTAACATTTTTAAAGATCGAATTAAAAGGCATACGCACGGAAAGCGCATTGGAAAAAACCGCATTAAAGAGCATTTCCTCACTCACATCCTCCCGGGATCCGAATCTCTTAAAAAATTCTGACTCCACATTTGAAAAAAACCAGACACCATCTCTCTCCGCAAAATTTAAACCTGAACTAGCCGGAGAAGCGAAAACTTGAATATCATTTCCTTTTCGTAAAACCACAAAAAACGCCCCAACGCTGCACCTCAACAGCTTCACAAATTCCTCAGAACGAATAACGTTTACTAATAAATCAAAAGCCTGTTTTGAATTAAAAACCTCTTCATTCCTCACAATTCCCACCAAATCTCCAAAAATATAAAGCTCAAAATTCCCATCCGTAAATTTGTAATTTTCACCGTCCAAAGTGGACGCTCTCTCGCCAATCTCAAACTCAACTTTTTGCATAGAAATGTTAATGCAAAAAAAGTCTTGCACAATTTCATCAATTTGCAAAGCACACTCCATTTGGGTATAAGCAGAAGGTGCATTAACCGTTTTCTTCATGAACACATTAGCCCCCTCAAAATTCAAATGGACAAATGACAAAGCCATGCTGGCTTTTTATTTTTCCAACAAAAAAGACAAAGAAAACCGCTTTGATGTTGTTCAAAAATACTGCAGCCAAAACAGCGAATTTGATTTTTCAAGCGGCCGAATTACCTTTTTTGCTCACGATTCTTTCAAACCATTAGAGAGAACAAACGACAACTTCATTTCAAACGTTGGTATTTTTGTCTACAAAAACGAGATGAATAATAGTGCTCTAAACCTGTTCATGGAGGACCTTAAACAAGGGGCCGACCTCAAAGACATCCTAAAAGACACAAGTGGACATTTTGGCCTAGTACTTTTTTATGAAGGCAAACTCCACTTTATAACGGACAAAGCCGGACTGTACCCACTCTACGCCTATCAAAAAGATGGCATTGTTGAGGTAAGCTCACTATTAAATGAAATTTCTCGCAACAATACTCTTACTATAGACTACGCTGGGCTAATGAATCACATGATCAGAGGAGGGGACACATTCCTTCTTCGCACCTGTTTTAATGAGATAGAATTAATGGAAGAAGGCACAATCTACACTTATGAAGAAGGCGCCCTCAAGAAAGAAAAGTATTACAACCTATTCCAAGATATTGTAATTGACAGATACAAAAAGTTTGACGAACTTGTTGAAAAAGCAGACGAATTATTTCAAAAAAACCTAGCATTCCTAAAGAACCAAAAAGATATTGTCCTGGACCTCTCCGGAGGTTTTGACACAAGAACAATTCTAAGTTTCTTGCTCAAAGAAAATTACGACTTCTTTGCAAGCTCTTGCATTGTCAGGGGAATTTACCACGTTCAAATTGGCAGCGGATTTTATGAAGAAGCAGACCAAGACATAGTAATTTCAGAAAAAATTGCAGACACATTTGGATTCAAACACGGCTTCAAATATCTGGACCGCGAAAACTCAATTCCACTTGAAGAAGAATTTGAATTTGTTCGGGATATGAATCCACTTTGTTCAATTGAAAGAGCTCACACCTACACCCACGTTCTCAATTATCACAGAACAAAAGGACTAAACGGTAACGTCTCACTTTCAGGACTTGGAGGAACAGAAACGCTAAACAAGCGCGGAGTGCCAAAAACGGAAGTGGAAAAAGGATTCAGAGCCAACAAATATTACCACTACAAACCAATCCTCAAAGATGGCCTCCTTTCAGAAGAAGACTTCTACAAAACACTACAAAATGACTTTGACTCTCATCTTGAAAACGTCGAATACGAGCGTGGTTACGACCTGGAAATATTCGCTTCACTGCACAAAAAATTCAAGAGAGGAGGAGTTTCATTGGCGCACTTTAATTACTTCATTCCAACCTACTCACCCTATCTTGAAGCAAACTTCATTCGCTTTTTGTCAGAATGTAAATACAACCACAAACTTGGTCTCAGAATTCAACGCAGCCTAATCCCGCGAAACAACGTGAAGCTCAGCAACATGGAAAGCACACACGGCTACCCTCCAACCAGAATAAATGCCGGAAACTTTTACCGCTTCCCAAAATTCTACAAAGAGCATCCATATGAACTGCCTGTTCTAGGTAAACTCATTGCCTACAAAAACTTCAAAAACGCAGTTAAAATGCGCGACTCATTCATGGTAAAAGATTGGACAAAGTATGTTGATAGCGAATTTGAAAAACCAATGGAAATTTTCCAAATTGTGGATAAGGAGAAACTTAATAAATACATGGAGACCATTCTTGATTACGAAAAATACACCCTAAAAGCCCAACTCATCACTTTAAACAAGTACTTCCAAGAAGCGGGCGTTAGGTTTTAATTGCATAAAAACCTAATTTACAGTATAAACAACCTACAAAATTAAAAACTCTATGTACGAGGTATTTGCAGGCAAAACAGTTTTAATCACCGGAGCAACCGGTTCGTTCGGGAAGCGCTTAATAAAAACTCTTCTCAAGAAATCAGAAGCAAAAAAGATCATTGTCTTTAGCCGTGACGAACTAAAACAATCCGTCATGCAGGCGGCAATTGAAGACCCCCAAAACCGCCTGCGCTATTTTTTAGGTGACGTCCGTGACGAACAAAGGCTGAATCGTGCTTTTCACGGAGTGGACATTGTTGTCCATGCTGCAGCTCTGAAACAGGTTCCGGCTTTGGAATACAACCCTTTTGAAGCCATCAAAACCAACATAATGGGGACTCACAATGTAGTTAACGCCGCAATAGATCAAAAAGTTCAAAAAGTTCTACTTCTCTCAACCGACAAAGCGGTAAATCCCGCAAATCTATACGGCGCCACCAAACTTTGTGCTGAAAAACTAGTCGTGGCCTCAAATTCATACGCAGCAGGCAGTACAAAACTAAGCGTACTCCGTTACGGAAACGTTTTAGGTTCCAGAGGTAGCCTTTTGGACGTAATCAAAGCCCAAAAAGAAGAAGGAAAAGTGAAACTCACGGATGAAAGAATGACCAGATTTTGGATAACTTTGGACCAAGCAGTCGGGTTTGCAATCAAGTCTCTTAACATCATGCAGGGCGGTGAAATTTTCATTCCAAAAATCCCAAGCATGAGAATCAAAGACATTTTTGACGTTGTAGCTCCCGGCATAGAGGTGGAAACAATTGGCATCCGCCCGGGTGAAAAACTACATGAAGTTTTGCTCGGCTTTGACGAGTCCAGAAAAGCCAAAGAACTGGATGAAGTTTACGTTCTGGAACCGGAACAAAACATTGGGACAGAAAGAGAACACAAGGGAATCAAAGTGGAGGAAGGTTTTACATACGTAAGTAACCTAAACACAAAATGGTTGGAGGGGAATCAGCTAAAGGATATGCTGGAAAATTAATATCTTACGGTCGCCAATCAATAGGTGATGATGATATTCAAGCGGTTTGTGATGCCTTGAAATCTGACTTTTTAACTCAAGGTCCACTCGTTCAAGAATTTGAACAAAAACTTGCGGACTACTGCGGCGCACGCTTTGCGGTTGCTTTTTCAAACGGAACAGCAGCCCTTCACGGAGCATATTTTGCCGCCGGACTATCTGAAGGAGACGAATTTATTTGTCCGGCAAACACATTTGCCGCCACATCAAACGCCGGCGTATATCTTGGAGGGAAACCTGTTTTTATTGATATTGAACTTGAAACCGGCAACATTGACGCTTCAAAAATTGAAGAAAAAATCACCTCCAAAACAAAAGTAATAACTCCAGTGGATTTTGCCGGCCAACCCGTTGACCTGGACGAAATCAAGTCGCTGGCAAAAGCACACAACCTCCTTGTAATTGAAGACGCTTGTCACGCACTTGGAGCAACATACAAAGGGGAAAAACCCGGCACGCTTGCGGACATGACGGTTTTTTCATTCCACCCAATCAAGTCCATCACAACTTGTGAAGGCGGTGCAGTCCTCACTGACAATGAAGAATTCGCTCAAAAAATGCAGCAATTCCGAACTCACGGCATCACCAAAACAGACCAGTGGACTTCTCAAATGCAATTCCTAGGTTTCAACTACCGTTTGAGCGAACTGCATTCAGCACTCGGCATAAGCCAACTAAAAAAAATCGACAATTTTATTCAAAAAAGAAAAAAAATAGCGGAAAAATACAACAATGAACTTTCCACAAAACTCTCACTGCCACTTCAAAAACCGGACAGAACCTCCGCTTGGCACCTCTACTCAGTAAAGGTCCCAAAAGAAAAAGCCCCGCAAAAAAAACAAATCTTGCAGGCTCTCATGGATAAAGGAATAGCAGCGCAAGTTCATTACATACCGGTTTATCACCACCCGTTTTATGAGAAAAATTTCCCAACCCCAGCCTGTGAGAACGCTGAAGAACATTACTCCCGCGTAATTACACTGCCAATTTACACGGACCTTACTGAAGAAGATCAGTCCTATGTGATTGAAACTATAAACTCTTTAATCTCAAGCTGATGAAAGTCGCAATATTCGCAGAGGCGAGCGAAAAAATTGGACTTGGGCACTTGCGTAGATGCGCCGTATTGGCGGAAGAATTTATGCAAGAGGGTGATCAGGTGGAATTTCTAACTCAAACCGAATTTGCAAACAACTGGCTAAAGAAAAACAAACCAAACATCTACCCAAGCAACCTGGAAGTCACCGAATGCGACCTTGCAATAATTGATTCCTATACCCTCACAGATGACGACATTACCCGAATTTTTCTAACAAAATGTCATGTCGGTTTTGACGACCTCAACAAAAAGCGCAAAATATTCAGCATGCAAATCAATCCGGCTGTCTCGTTCGACCCAAAAATTCAAATCATTGACCCGGCATTCAAAAAAGCGGTCAGAAAAACAAACCGCCCGGAAGTAAAAACAATTCTAATATCTCTGGGAGCATTTTCCACCCCTGAAAATATTGAAAAAATCACTTTGCAAGTGGAAAAAATCTTCCCATCCGCAAATATAATCTCAACCCCCAAAGCCACAAAGAAAAAATCCATGCCGGAATTGTTTCAAGAAGCAGATCTAGTTATTGCAAGCGGAGGCCAAACCATTTTTGAGCTTGCTATAACCGGCACTCCCACAATAGTCCTGAAACATGTAGACAACCAAAATGCGAACATAAATTTCATCCGCCAACTCAAAATTTTAAATTTTGCAAAAAACAACCAAGAGCTTCAACTGGCGCTTATAAAACTTCAATCCCAACACGAACGCAACCAGCAAACCGAACTTTCTCGCAAAACCTTCGACTTCAAAGGCGCAAAACGAATTGTAAAATCAATAAAGCAAAGATGTATAAAGCAATAATAATTGGCTGCGGCAGGATCGGCGCTGAATACGACTTCGACCCGAACCAAAAACTAATCTCCACTCACGCCGGGGCTTACTCCGCAAACCCAAAAACAGACTTAACAGCTGTCTGCGACCTAGACATCAAAAAAGCTGAAAAAGCGCAAAAAAAATGGAACATCCCGGTCATTTACCAGGACTACAAAGCAATGCTTGAACAAGAAAAACCGGACATAATTTCAATCTGCACCTGGGAAGACACCCACGCAGAAATCGTAAAACATTGCGCAAAGTACTCCCCAAAAGCCATTCTTTGTGAAAAACCAATCGCCCCAAGCGTAGAAGAAGCCCAAGAAATAATCCAAACTTGCCAAGACCAAAACATCACACTCCAAGTCAACTACATGCGCCGCTTCTCGCCGCTCTACCAAGAAATCGCCTCCTTCATCAAAGAAGGCCGCCTAGGCCAAATCCAAAAAATCTCCGGCCACTACGGCAACGGCCTCATGACCAACGCCTCCCATTTAATTGACCTTGCACACCTTTTCTTAAGCGAAACCTTCACCACCATCCAAGCTCAAAAATCGCAAATCCCATCCGCTTACGTTAACGACCCAAACTACGCCTTCCTAGCAAAAACCCCAAGCGGAACCCACTTTTCACTACTCCCGCAAGACAGCAGCAAATACCTCTCACTGGAACTTAAAATATGGGGCACTTTAGGCGCAATCCGCCTCACCAAAAACGGCTACGACCTTGAATTTTTCGTTCCAAAACCCCACTCAATCTTCCCTGCTCAGCAAGAACTAACCCCAGCAACCCCACCCTTCAAAAACAAACCCGACGGCCGCTTCCTTGAAAACTCCATTGAATCCCTCCTCACCACCATTGAAACCAACACCAAACCGCTTTGCACTGGTGAAGACGCCTTAAAAACACTAGAATTCGTCTTGCAATGTAAGAAAAACTTATGACAACCTTAGCCCTCTTTGGCGGCCAACCGGTACTGGAAAAACCATTTCCAACTTACTACACAATCGGTGAAGATGAAAAAAAAGCAGTAAATCGCCTTTTTGACGAAAAAACACACCTTTCGGATTTCGTCGCCAGGGGAGGGGAATACTTTCTTGGGGGCAAATACGTCAAAGAGCTGGAAAAACATTTCACGGATTATTTTAAAGTCAAACACGCAGTCTCATTTAACTCCGCCACCACCGCACTCCAAGCGGCAGTCGCAGCGGTTGGCGCTGGACCCGGGGATGAAGTCATTACTTCGCCTTACACAATGTCCGCCACTGCAGCCTCAATTTTATACAACAATGCACTTCCGGTTTTCGCAGACATTGACCCTGACATTTTCAACATAACGGCAGAAACAATCGAACCCTTGATCTCACCAAAAACAAAAGCCATACTGCCCGTCAACATTTTCGGCCTCTCCGCGGACTACGACCCAATTTTGGAACTGGCAAAAAAACACGACCTCCCAGTAATTGAAGACAACGCCCAATCTCCCGCCGGCACATACAAAGGCCGCTACGCCGGCACTATCGGCGACATTGGCGTTTTCAGCTTAAACACCCACAAAGTCATCCAATGCGGCGAAGGCGGAATCCTTGTCACCAACAATGACCATTACGCTCACCGCGCTCGCTTGGTGAGAAACCACGGAGAAGTCGTCATGGATGATTTTATTACGCAGGGCCAACCTTTTGAAGCCCTTCTTGGCAACAACTTCCGTTTGAGTGAAATCCACGCAGCGGTTGCAATTGAACAATTCAAAAAACTGGATGAACTAACTGACGAACGCACAGCCCTTGCGCAGTACTTAGCAGAGCAGCTCCAAAAATTTCCATGGTTAACTCCACCCAAAGTTCTCCCGGACTGCCGCCATGTATACTACATTTTCTCCTTCAAAATCAACTCTCAAAAAGCAGGTATTACCAGAAAACAATTCGCCGCCGCAATGAAAGCGGAAGGCTTCCCACTTGCTGAAGGCTACCAAAAACCCCTTTATCTACTCCCTGTCTACCAACAAAAACGCGCTTTCCCGAATTCTCAATTCCCATTCGTCTCCTCTGAATACCCAAGCAACGTATCTTACAAAAAAGGCATCTGCCCCGTGGCCGAACGAATGTTTGAAGAAGAATTATTATTCACCGCAGCTTGCCAACGCCCCCAAACCAAAAAAGACCTGGACCTTTTCATTCAAGCAATTAAAAAAATCGAAGATAATTTTGAAAAACTCAAAACCTATTAAAATACTCTTTGCCGCAGAGGACCCGGGCGGTTTCAACACACTCTGGCCGGTCTACTTACAAACCGGCGGCACTTTTTACCTTGCCGGCACATCCAAACTCATCGCAAAAGAAAAAAAAATTCCGTTCATCCCGGCGGACAATTTCACTGAAGAACAAATCCAAGAAACCATAAATAAAGAAAACCCGGACGCTGTTTTAACCGGCACCAGCCTCGGCCAAAGCCTGGACAAACTCTTCATCTCCGCCGCCAAACACCTGAAAATCCCGGTCGCCTCAATCATTGATTTTTGGATCAACTACTCCCAAAGATTCACTGCCCTTCCGGACAAAATATTCATAATGGACGACTTTGCAAAAGAAGAAATGCTCCGCGAAGGTTTCGACCAAAAACTCCTCAAAGTCACCGGTAACCCCTTTTTTGACACTTTCAGACCCGGCATAAAAAAAGGAGAAAACATCACATTTTTCTCCCCGTTTTACACTGAGATTACAAAAAACCCCCTCAACCTGAACGAAGTCGAAGCTCTTGCAGACTTTGTGGCAGCTTTTGAAGAATTGAAAATCGCATCCCCCATTCTAATCAAAAACCATCCAAAATCCACCCGGCCGGACAAATTCGAACAAATAATCGCTCAAAGCCCCCTCAAAATACAACTCACTCAAGAAAACCCGGAAACCCTTATTGAAAACTCCTTCCTGGTCATTGGTCTCAACTCAATGCCTCTCTTCCAGGCCGCTCTAATGGGCAAAAGAGTTATTAGCTATCAACCTGGCCTAAAAGGGCCGGACCCGCTAATCTCAAATAAACTCGGCTTTTCCACAGCAATTTACAAAAAGGAAGACCTCACAGTAGCCATCAAAAAGACCCTCCAAGAAGAACCAAAACCCCCTTCCTTTCCAAAAAACGCCACTCAAAATGTAATCAAAGAACTCCATGAAATGTGTCTGCATCATTCAAGCTAGAATGGGCTCCACCCGCCTCCCGGGCAAAGTCCTGATGCCACTGGCCGGCCGCCCGGCCCTCTTCCACACAATCGAACGTGTTCAGCGCGCCAACCTTATCAATGAAATAGTTATCGCTACATCCACCCTCCCGCAAGACGACATCATTGAAAAAGAAGCAGCCTTCATTCACATAAAAACTTTCCGCGGCTCGGAAGGCGACGTGCTGGAGCGCTATTACCTGGCCGCCAAAGAAGCAAATGCGGACACAGTTGTCCGAGTCACCTCCGACTGCCCGCTAATAGACCCCGCGGTCCTGGACCAACTCATTGAACTCTTCAAGGAAACCAACGCAGACTACGCCTCCAACTTTTTTGCTCGTAGAACCTACCCACGCGGCCTGGACGCCGAAGTTTTCACGTTTAAAGCCCTGGAACACGCCCAAGAAAAGGCAACCCAAAAGCACGAACGCGAACACGTCACCCCATTTATCTGGGCCCAGCCCAAACTTTTCAAATGCGCATCCCTCCAGCAGGACAAAGACCTATCCACTCTCCGCTGGACCCTGGATGAAAAAGACGATTACCGCCTTCTCACGGAAATATTCAACACACTTTACCCGCAAAACCCCAACTTCAGCACAGAAGATATCCTGACACTACTTGAAAAGAGACCGGAACTGAAAACCCTAAACGAACACGTGGAACAGAAGAAAGTGCTTGCAAACCCATAAAAAACCGGTCACAATAACATTCCTTAAGCAATAAAATGGCCCCATTTCTCCAAAGCGACAGAATAATTTTGAGACCGCTTGAAGAAGACGACTTCACGCTGATTGCAGCTTGGTCCAACAACAATGAGGTAACGCATTTCATGTTCACCGGTCAAAAGCCGCTGACAGAAGAGCAAATTAAACAAACGCTAATTTCACAGCTGGCAGGGAATAACACCATTTTTATGGCAGTGGACAAAGAGACAAAAAAGCCTTTTGGTTACGCCGGCCTTTATGAAATCAATCCGACTGCTCGCAAAGCGGAATTCCGGATCCTAATTGGCGATAAAGATTTCTGGGGCAGGGGACACGGCACGGAAATAACCGAGATGCTGACATATTACGGATTCGACCGGCTCAATTTACATAGAATTTTCCTTGGCTACACGGAAGCGAACGAAGGCGCCCGCCGTGCATACGAAAAAGCCGGTTATGTTCAGGAAGGCGTCCTCAAAGATGACATTTATAGAAACAGCACTTACTACAACACCGTCCGCATGGCCTTATTGCGGGACGAATACTACACAAAATATCACGAATCGTACAAAAACAAGTTCCAATGAAAATAGCAATTGCAACCATCAAGCCCTGGAATATAAAGGCTGCAAAGAACATAAAAGGCCACCAGGTCCTCTTGATCACAAAAAAAGAAGACCTGACTACCGAGCGCCTCAACAAATTCAAACCTGACTTTGTTTTCTTCCCGCATTGGTCCTGGCGCATCCCGTCTTCCATCTGTAAAAAATACAAATGCATCCTCTTCCACATGACAGACCTGCCTTTTGGCAGGGGAGGCAGCCCGCTCCAAAATTTGGTACTCCGCGGCCACAAAAAAACCAAAATCTCCGCAATTCAAGTTGAAGAGGGTCTGGACACCGGCGCAATCTACCTGCAAAAAAACCTGGATATTTCTTTTGGCAGCGCAGAGCAAATTTACAAGCGAATGGCCAAAATCATTTTCACAAAAATGATCCCGGAAATTATTGAAAAAAATCCCGCCCCAATCCCTCAAAAAGGCAAAGCGACAACCTTCACTCGCCGCACACCGGAGCAGTCCGACATTCAAAAAGCCATCATGGACACACTTGATGACTTCTACGACTTTGTGAGAATCTTAGACGCAGAGTCCTACCCAAGAGCTTTCGTTCAAATAGGCAAATTCAAAATCGAACTCTCCGACATTAAAAAAGATAAAAACTCATTACATGGAAAATTCACAATCATCGCATAGTATTCTGGTTGTAGCGGCCCACCCGGACGACGAAGTCCTAGGCTGCGGCGGCACCATTGCGCGCCTCGCCGCGCTCGGCGCGCAAATTCACATCCTCATACTTGGTGAAGGCAAAACCGCCAGAGGGGAAGGGCCGGAAGAACAAGCCGCCCTACGCCAGGAAATCCAAAAAGCACACCAAATCCTGGGTGTCAAAAAAACCCACCTTAGAGATTTCCCGGACAACGCATTTGAT
>JAHIVE010000014.1 GCA_018816805.1 Patescibacteria group bacterium
ACAACCTCAGTTTTTAGAGTCTTTTGCTCGGACTTTAGCCAGCGAGCAAAATCAAAATCTTTTTCTCCTTTTACGTCAGCAAAGAGAGGACTTGCTTTAGATTTCTCTCTTACTTCAATCGTGTCGCCTTCGCGGACTTGAATTGAAGGGATGCTGACACGTCGGCCGTTTAAGTTAAACAGTCCATGACTTACCATCTGCCGGGCTTGCGCTCGAGTTTTCGCAAAACCAGCACGATAAATCACGTTGTCCAGTCGACGCTCAAGAAGTTTTAGAAGGGCATCACCCGTTGCTTCTTTCAGGGCTGCTGCCTTTTGATAATAATTTCTTAGCTGCTTTTCTGTAATTCCGAACATAAAACGTAGCTTTTGTTTCTCCAAAAGTTGCTTTTTATATTCTGAATCCTTTCCGCGTGATCTTGCTGAGCCGTGTTGACCAGGTCCATGTGGGCGTTTTTCCAAAAGTTTGTCCATCTTTGGATTTTCAAAGATGTTTACTCCGAATCTTCTAACCAGTCGTCCTTTTGCTTTTGTGTATCTAGACATATTTTGGGTTAATTACGTCGTGCACGAGGTTTTCGACAACCATTGTGCGGGACAGGTGTAAGATCAACAATTTTTAAAACTTCAATGCCGTTTGAGATCAAACCTCGAAGAGCTTGTTCACGTCCGGTTCCAACTCCTTTAATGTATACATCTGCTTTTTCAAAACCGAATGATTTTGCTTTTTCTGCTGCATTTTCAGCAGCCATTTGAGATGCGTACGGGGTTGATTTTTTTGATCCTTTGAATCCACTTGCGCCGGAGGAAGACCAGCAAAGTGTTTTTCCGTCTTCGTCAGCTATTGTCACAATTGTATTATTGAATCCTGCGTTGATATAAACAATACCACTTGTTACTGTCTTTTTTTTGCTTCTGCGAATTTTTTTTGGCTCTTCATTTGAAGTTTCAGCAGCTGCTGTTACTTCAGGAGCTTTTTTCTCCTCCTTTACAGCTTTATCGGTATTTTCTGTGTCTGTGGCCATTAAATTTATTGGTTAGGGCGCAAAAGTGGACTATGTCCTATTTTGCGTTTTATTTCTTAGCTTCTTTTTTGCGACCGCTTCCCATTGTTTGTTTCTTTCCGCGAAGGGTTCTAGCATTTGTTTTTGTGCGTTGTCCACGGGAAGGGAGGCGACGGCGGTGTCTGAAACCGCGATACGTTCCTGTTTCTTGAAGTCTTTTTATATCTCCTTGCACTTTTCTTCTAAGGTCACCCTCAGTCATTTCTTTTGCAAGTGCGTCACGAAGTTTTCCTTCTTCAGCTTCAGTCAGGTCTTTAACTTTTGTATTAAGATTGATATTGAGCTCGTTCAAAATTTTCTTAGATTTTGAGCGACCGACTCCATATATATATGTAAGGCCGATTTCAATTCGTTTTTCGTTTGGAAGATTTATGCCGCAGAGACGAGCCATAAGGAGGTGGGTTAGCCTTGTCTTTGTTTATGCTTGGGGTCTTTTGGACAGATAACACGGACTACGCCTTTTCGACGGATGCCTTTGCATTTGTCACACATTTTTTTTACTGATGCTCTGACTTTCATATTAATTAGTTGTTATCTTCATCAGAAATTTCTTCCTCTGAATCTGAATCTTCCGGAATGTCTTCTTCTATGGCTGGTCCAGCTTGGGTTCCCGGTTTGCCCTTATGTCTGAACACAATACGTCCCTTATATAAATCGTAAGGTGTCAACTCTACCGTTACCGCGTCTCCTGGGATGATTCGAATGTAATTGATTCTCATCTTGCCCGAGAGGTGACATAGCACTTCGTGGTCGGTGGGATAGTTGGGGTCGTCCAGTTTGACTCGGAAAGTAGTATTAGGTAGACATTCTGCTACTATTCCGTTTACTTGGATGACTTGTTTTGCCATAGATGTTGTGTCTACCGTGTCTTTCCTCTAACCTGCAAAACAGGTCTGGATTGAGGTAAAAGCGTTGGGATTTTACATGTGCTGAAGTTCAATTGCAAGGGATTTTTTATATTTATTTCCTTTTCTTTGATGTCTTATTTGACTATAGTGGTTTCACTTTCTACCACGTGTATGGCAAAGAAGAAATTGTTTAGGAAGGGCGAAAAAACTGGCAAGGTTCGTTTGCTTCCGTTTGTGACGGCGCTTTTGGGACTTTTGTTAGTGATTCAGATGGTTAGTTTTTATAAGTTTAAACAGGATTTTTTATATATTGAAGATATTGCAAAAAAGTCTACTACCATGCTTGATGAAATGGGTATGGCAAAAGATTATTTAACGAGTTTTGGTTCAGATTTGAATGAGATTCGCTCTTATTTGCTTTTGCCCACAACCGATTATGATTTTAGTAAGCTGGGGAATGGAACTCTTGCTGATGAAGAAGAAGATGATCTAACTTCTTTGGTTTTTACTTTTGTTGAGCAACTGGGAGCTCATGAGAAGAATGAGAAACTGTACAGTGAAAATTTTGAGAAAATTCAGAAATTTTTAGGAGGAGAGGAGTTTTTAGCTTTGGGCCTTTCTGTGGATCCTACTGGAAAGGATACAGATGATGGTGCTTTGTTTAAGGTTACTGATCCGCAGAGTTCGGACGCTTTGTTTATGGAAATTTTCCTAGGCGATAACGGGAAGTTTGATGTTCAGACATATGTTGGTGTTATTGAACTTTCAGATAGCGCTTCAGCTGAAGAAGTAAGGGGAGAGATTTTAAGGTACAGCGGGGAGGTGATTGAAAAGTTTAGGAGTGATATGACGCAGGTTTTTGTTTTGTTGACCGAACTGGATGGTGTTTTTGCGGGTGAAAGTGTACAAGCGATTTTGGCTGAGAAGTCTTTGCGGATTGGTAGCAGAATTGAGAATATTCATGATTTTAGGTACTCCGTGGACAGTTTGTCTAAAGGGCGACTTATGGATGTAGTTGTTGATAAGGCTGATTTTTTCGTTCAAGTGGATGAGAAAAATGTGGACAAGGCGGATTTGGAGGGAGGATTAGTGCAAATATTTGAGGGTGTGGACAGCAGGACTGATATTGAGATTTTAGTGGAGGAAAGGGCTAAAGAGCTTTCACAAATTATGCAGGACCCTGGTTTTTTGAAAGTTTTGGAAGATGCTGGTTTTACAATTGGTGAAAAAGAGGAAACTGCAGATAGGATTTCATATCCAATTATTGATGAGGATGGTGAAATTTTGAGGTCTTTGTATTTGGACAAGAGAACAAGTGAAGTGCAGGTTGAGGTGCCTGGTGGAGGGGCTGAGGATCTTGCAATGGCAACTCACGACCTTTCGGTCAAAAAAAAAACGATGGATTTGCCGGTACAGCTTGCTTCGTATAACATAGAGGCAGCTGAAGGCAGAGTGAATATTTTGCTTTGCGGTAAGCATGGTTCAAATGTGGATACTATTATGCTTGCCAGTTTTGATTCGACAAAAAGAAGTATAAGCTTGGTGAGTATTCCGCGGGATTTGTATCATATGAATCGCAAGGTAAACAGTATTTATGCGGATTTTGGGATGTATGAGATGGTAAATCGGCTGGAGGATATTACGGGGCAGAAAATTGACCATTATGTTTTGGTGGACATGTATGCTTTCCGGGATATTGTGGATCTTTTGGGTGGAATTACGGTAACACTGGAGGAGGATTTGATTGATCCCACTTATAAAACTTGTGACGGGGACAAATGTTCAACTCTTTATTATAAGGCGGGTACTTATGAATTTAATGGTACGGAAGCGCTTAGGGTTGCCAGGTCCAGGCATACAACTTCCGACTACTCCCGTGCAGAAAGGCAGCAAATTATTATTGAGGCTTTGAAAGATAAGGCAAAGACTTTTGGGGTGGGAGATGCCGGGACGCTTTTTAAACTTGCGAATACGGTTATTGATGCAACGGAAACTGATATTTCGCCCGACGAGGCGATTGCGTATTTTTTCAGGTATCAGAATTTTGATTTGGATAGGGGAAATGTACTTTCCACCGCAAATGTTTTGGCCAGTGAAAAAGAGCCGGTTAATTATTTTACTTCTTTGCGGATTGATTCTTGTGCGGGTCAGGAAGGGTGTAAGCCTCAGTATGCCATTTATACCTTAGTGCCTCGGGCAGGTGACTGGAATGTGATCCGGTGGTATGTGAGTTCGATTCTCAATGACTAAAATGTTTGTTCACCCGGCCTAAGTGTAAGTATCTCAACGCCGGTTTCAGTTACTAGAACGGTGTGTTCGTGCTGTATGGCAAGGGAGTTGTCTTTTGTAACTATTGTCCAGCCGTCGTCCAGGGTTTCAATGTTGGGGCTGCCCATTGAGATTATTGGTTCAATTGCAATGGTCATGCCGGGCTGAAGAACAGGACCTTGGTCATGGGCTGTGAAGTTTGGAACGAAGGGTTCTTCATGCAAAGAGCGGCCGATTCCGTGGCCGGTGAGATCTGGGATTATACTGTATCCGGCTGATTCGACAGTTTCTTCTATTGCGGCGGAGATATCATGGATGCGATTTCCGGGTTTTACTTGGTGGATGCCATTCCACATTGCGGCAATGCATGTGTTTACGAACTTTTTAATTTCAAGTTTGGTTTGATCACCTACTATAATTGCTATTGCGGAGTCAGTGTGGAAGCCCTCAAAAAATACACCGGCGTCTATTGAGAGTATGTCGCCTGGATTGAGGATTTTTTTGTCCGGGATTGCGTGGACAACTTCATTGTTAACAGAAGTGCAAAGGATAGCCGGATAGCCGTGATAGCCCTTGAAAGATGGGGCAACTGAGTATTTTTTGTAAAGCTCTTGAGCTTTTTGTTCAAGGTCCAGGGTTGAAATCCCGGGGCGGGTTTCACTTGCTAGGGCAAGTAAAATTTCACCCAGGATTTTTCCTCCACGACGCATGGAGTCGATTTCCGCCGGGGTTTTGATATTTACGGGCATTTAGAAGTATGGCTTTATTGCTTCGACTGAGTCTTTTGTGACGTCTTCAATTGATTGTTCGCCGTTTACGGTTAGCATTAAGCCACGAGAATCGTAGTCGTCAATGACCGGTTGAGTTTTTTCAAGGAAGGTGTCAATTCTAACGCGGATTGCGTCTGGTGTGTCGTCACGACGGGTTTCGAGTTCGCCTCCGCAGGCTTCGCAAGTTTCTTTTGCGTAAAATGCTGGGTAAACCGCTTTGCATTTTTTACAGAGTCGGCGGGTTGTTAGTCGTTTAAGAGCTTCTTCTTCGGAAATTTTAATGTTGAGACATTTGAATTCTCTGTTTTCTTTTTTGAGCAAAGCGTCAAATTGTTCCTGCTGGTCTTTTGAACGGGGGATTCCGTCAAAGAGTGCATTTTTTCCTTCCGGAAGGTGGTGAATAAAATTTGAAATTATTTCCATCACAACTTCCGTTGGCACTAAATTACCACTTTCAATGATACTTTTAACTTTTTGGCCAAGTTCACTTTCTTCTTGGGCGAGACGGCGAAGCTGTGCGCCGGTTTCAAAAACTTGTAGATGAGCGAAAGTGGCCAGGTACTTGCTCTGAGTTCCTTTGCCGCTACCTTGCATTCCGAATAGTATGAGATCCATTTTGTTATCCTTTATAGAAACGTTCGTAGTGGTGTACTAGAAGTTGGGCGTTGACTTTTCGAATCAAGTCCAAAACCACACCTACGATAATGATTATTCCGGCACCTCCAATCATCATTGGAACAGAACCGATATTCATTTCTGTAAAGAATACTCGTAAAAGGATTGGTAATACTGCAATACCGGCAATCATGAATCCGCCGAAGAGGTTCATTCTGTTTGAAACGGTTTTTAGATATTCGGATGTTTCTTTACCGGGTCTCAGGCCGGGGATAAAGCCACCTCTTTTTTGAATGTTTTCAGCAACTTGGTCAGTGTTGAATGTGATACCTACATAGAAAAATGTGAATGCCACTGTAAGAGAGAAATATAGTAGTATGTATACCCAAGATTGTGAATTGAAATTTACAGCTAGGAAGTTACCAAGATTTTGTACCCATGGTGAATCTCCGTATGTGAGGAATTGTCCAATGATTCCAGGGAAGGATACCAAGGAAACAGCAAAGATGATTGGAATCATTCCTGCTTGGTTTACTCTGATTGGTAAGAAAGATTGTTGTCCTTTTGCTTTGCCTCTTTGTCCTGCGTAAGTTACCGGGATGCGTCTTTGTCCTTCTGTGAACATCACTACAATTACTGTGAGAATTAATGTTATTAGAAGAATTGCCACGAGTGGGATTAGACGTTCTGGTTCGCTCGATGTTAAGGCCAAAGTTGGTCCTACAACAGATGGAATTCCCGCAATGATGCTTGCAAAAATAAGCATTGAAATACCATTTCCGATTCCTTTTTCAGTCATAATTTCTCCAATAAACATGAGGAGAACAGTTCCACAGCTTACGGTTAGCATTATTGGGAGTATAACTGTTGGGTCTTGAATATTTTCAATAATTGGAGCTTGAGCTTGTGCGTTGATAAGCGCGATCATTCCGTAAGATTGAACGAATGCAAGAGGGAAGGTGATCCATCTTGTCCATTTGTTGATTGTTTTTTGTCCTTGTTCGCCTTCTTTTGAAATTTCCTCAAGTCTTGGAACGATAACCGTTAAAAGTTGCATTATAATTGATGCATTGATGTAAGGAGAAAGCCCCATTAGTACAATGGAAAAATTGTCGGCGCTTCCTCCAGTGAGAAGACTGAATGCACCAAGAAGCTGGTTTTTCTCGAATACATATTGTAAAGCTTCACGGTTGATTTCCGGAAGTGTGATGTGGGTCAAAACTCTGTAGAAAACAATCATCAAGAGAGTGAATCCTATCTTGAATCTCAGTTCCTTGGAGTTCCAAATTTCTTTGAGATATTTATACAAGTGCGTGGGGGATTAAGATTCTTTTTCCTCTTCTTTTTTTGCTTTTACTTTCCCTTTTTTGTCTTCAGGGAGCACTACTTTTCCGCCTGCTTTTTCGACTTTTTTGATTGCGCTTTGAGAAGCGCTATCCACAGTTATTGTAAGTTTTTTACTTAGTTCACCGCTACCTAAAAGTTTAACAGGCATTTCTTTTTTGAGAATAGATTTTTCAACGAGTGCTTTTACATCAACGTTTGCGCCATCTTCAAATATGTCTAGCTTGTTAAGATTAAGCGGGAAGTACTCAATACGGTTTGGATTTTTGAATCCTTTTAATTTTGGAATTCTTCTTATGAGAGGTGTTTGTCCTCCTTCAAATCCTGGCCTAACTCCGCCTCCTGTTCTTGCTTTTTGGCCTTTCATTCCACGTCCGGAATAGGTTCCGCGATATCTTCCACGTCCTACTCTTTTGGAATCTTTCTTAGCGCCTGGTGTTGGTTTGAGTGTGTTTTGCTTCATTCTGTAGCTTTTTTAGTAGTTTTTTTTGATGATTGCGTCTTTTGGTTGCTCCCTTTGGTCGACTTAGCTTCGGCGCTAACAGGCGCCTTCGCCTGCTTTGCTTTGCTCGAAGTGGTCATTCTTTTGTCTGCATCTTCACGTTCTTTTGCTTCTTTTCTTGATATTGTTTTGATTTCAGGAGCTGCTTTGTCTTCAACGTTTTCGTGTTTTGCTTTTTGTGCGTCAGTTTCCAATTCTGGACGTTCTCTTAGTTTTGAAAGTGCCAAGAAGGCAGCTTTTGTGTTGTTTACTCTGTTTGAAGATCCAAGTGATTTTGAAAGTACATTTTTTACTCCTGCCACGTCTAGAATTTTTCTAACTGCGCCTCCAGCGATAACTCCTGTACCTTGAGATGCTGGTTTAATTAGAATCTTTGAAGCTTTAAATTTAACTTGCTGAGTGTGAGGGATGGTACCTTCGTAAATTGGTATTGAAATCAAGTTTTTCTTTGCCTTTGTTACTGCTTTTTGAATTGCTAGTTGAACCTCTGTTGATTTACCAATTCCATATCCCACTCGGCCTTTTTTATCACCAATTACGACTGTTGCGCGGAATCTAAGTCTTCGTCCACCTTTAACCACACGAGTCACGCGATCAATTTGGATCACTTCTTCTTCGAACTCTTTGGGTTCACGTTTTTTGTCGAATTTTTTTCCAGGTTTTTTCACCATAGTGATAGGGGATGAGTTAGAATTTAAGTCCGCCTTCACGGGCGCCTTCGGCAAGTGCCTTAACGCGGCCGTGGTAGAGATAACCGTTGCGGTCGAAAACACAAGTAGTTATTTTTGCTTTTTGTGCCTTTTCAGCTAGTTCAATGCCAACAGCTTTAGCTCGTTCAGTTTTTGTACCTTTTTTTGCCTTAATGTCATGAGCTGAGCAAAGTGTTTTCCCGGTTTTGTCGTCAATGAGTTGGGCTGAAATATGACTAAGACTTCTGAAAACTACCAGTCTTGGTTTTTCAACTGTTCCGGACACTTTGGCACGAATGCGCGCATGTCTTCTCAATTTTCGGTCTTGCTTGGTTTTTGTGTACATGACGAGAAATTATTAGGATGACTTAGCTGCCGTTTTTCCGGCTTTTCTTCTTACGTATTCGTTTTCGTATCTAATTCCCTTGCCTTTGTATGGTTCAGGTTTTCTCAGTGAACGAATTTCTGCTGATACTTGTCCCACTTGATGTTTATTTATTCCTGATACAATTAGAATGTTCTTTTTTTCTGGATCTTCTTTAAATTCAATTCCTTCCGGTGCGTTGTAGTCAATTGGGTGAGAGTAACCAAGGTTTAGGGTTACTTTTTTGCCTGAGATTTTGAATCTGTAACCAACTCCGTTGATTTCAAGTCTCTTTGCGTAGCCTTCAGTTACTCCTGTTACCATATTTTGGATCAGGGTTCTTGTTAGACCGTGAAGTGATTTCTTTTCTCTTTCTTCTCCGTCGCGGCTTACTGCGATTTCAGTGTCTGAAATTGTAACTTTCATTAGTGGGTGAGGTGTTAGGCTTAGTTCGCCTTTTGGACCTTTAACCATGAGTACACCGTTTGAAAGCGTTGCGGTAACTCCGTTTGGGATTTGGATCGGTAATTTTCCTATTCTTGTCATTGTTTTGGTTTGTAGGTTAGTAAACTTCACATAAATACTCACCGCCGAGTTTCATTTGTTTGGCTTTGTTCCCATCCATAACGCCTTTTGGTGTTGATAGGACAGCCATTCCAAGGCCATCTAAAACTCGAGGAATTTCTTTTACGCCAACATAAATGCGTTGTCCCGGTTTGCTGATTCGTTTCAGGTGCAAGTCAGTCATTCCATCTTTTAGTTCAATCAAAAGTTCTTTTGTAGCTCCTTCTCCAGTTACTGAAACAGAGTCCAAGTAACCATTGTCTTTTAATACCGTGCAAATAGCTTCTTTCATTTTTGAATATGGGACATTAACCATGCTTTTATTAGCACGCAAAGCGTTTCGAATTCTTGTGAGTAGATCTGCTATTGGGTCGGTTGTTTTCATTTTAATTTAATTGGTTTATGTGTGGTTGCGCCTTCGGCGCCTTAGCTTTGGCTCTAGTGGGAGCCTCCGCCACCCTTCGCTTTCGCTGCGGGTGTACTACCAGGAAGATTTTTTTACTCCCATTAATTCTCCCCTTTGGGCACGTTCACGGAAGCATATTCTACAGATATCAAACTTGCGAATGTATCCGTGAGAGCGGCCGCAAAGCGAACATCTATTGTATGTTTTAACTTGTTGCCCTGGTTTTGGGTCCAAGCCCAAACCGTGACGATGTTCTGATGCACGTTTTTGTCTTGCCGTTTTAACTATGAGAGATTTTTTTGCCATTTATTTAGTTGATTGATTAGGTTTTTTAACTTCATCCCTGAATGGGAAGCCAAGTGCTTTTAGAAGCAGGTAAGCTTCATAATTGGTTTTTGCACTTGTTGTTACTGTTATCTGCAAACCATGTGTTTTTTCCAACTTTTCTAGATCAATTTCAGGGAAAATTGTGCAGTCTTTGATTCCGATTGAATAATTTCCTTTTCCGTCAAAACCTTTTACTGAGATTCCTCTGAAGTCACGAACACGAGGCAAGGCCACGTTTGCGAATCTTTCTAAGAAGTCGTACATTCTTCTGTCACGCAAAGTTGTTGTCAGTCCAACCGGCATTCCAATTCTTAGTTTAAAGTTTGAAATAGCTTTTTTTGATTTTCTTAGTGATGGTTTTTGACCTGTCATAGCTGCAATATTGTTCTCAATATAGCTGAAGTCTTTTGTTCCTTGTGTGTACATATTTCCAATTCCAACACTTACGGTCACTTTTTTTACTTGAGGTAACGCGTGCATGTTCTTTTTATTCAGCTCTTTTTGAATAGATGCTGCGATTTCTTTTTCGAATTTTTCTTGAAGAGGTGCTTTCATTTTTTAGATTACTTTGTTAGTTTTCTTTGAGATTCGGGTCTTTTTTGTGCCCTTGTCTGTTTTTTCAACTTTGTATCCAACTCGAGTGCGCTTTTTTGATTCTGGGTCCATAAGCATTACATTGGAAATGTGCATTGGTGCCTCGAACTCAACTTTTTGTCCCGGTTTTTGAGGGGTCTTTTTAACATGTCTAGTCACTTTATTTACTCCTTCAACTACTACACGGTCTTTTTTTGGAAGAAGTTTAACAATCTTTCCGGTTTTACCCTTGTTTTTTCCTGTTATTACAACGATGTTGTCTCCTTTTTTAAGTTTCATTTTAAATTACTTCAGGGGCTAGAGAGATGATTTTTTGATAACCTTTTTCACGCAATTCTCTTGCAACCGGTCCAAATACGCGGGTTCCTCTTGGAACGCCATCAGCGTTAACAATTACTACTGCGTTTTCGTCGAATCTTATTGCTGAACCGTCTTTTCTCTTTAATTGTGAGTTTGTGCGAACTATAACTGCACGTTGTACACTCTTTTTCTTTACCGCACCTTTTGGTGAGGCTTTTTTTATGCTGACAACTATTTGGTCTCCCAGGCTAGCATATCTTCTTTTAGAACCACCGAGTACCTTTATACATTGGACCTCTTTGGCTCCGCTGTTGTCTGCGACAGAAAGAATTGTTTGTGCTTGTATCATTGTTTAGGTGTTTTATTCGGTTTCGCTCACGTTTGTTCGCGATTTGGCCTCCGCTTTAGGCTCCGGCGATACTCCCTTCGGTAGTATCCGCCATCTTTTAAGTTTTGAGATGGGTTTGGTTTCGGAAATTGTTACTATATCTCCAACTTGTGCTTTGTTTTCTTCATCATGAGCATGGTACTTCTTTGAGACACGATATCTCTTTTTGTACTTTGGATGGGTGCGATAGCTGTGTACTTCTACAACGGCTGTTTTAGCACCTGATTTTGATATGACATTTCCTTTTTTAGTTCTCATTTGCTTGGGTTTCAAGTTTAACGGTGTTAATGCGGGCAATATATTTTCTTAAGCCCTTTACCATATGTGATTTTTTGTCTTCTCCTACTCTTACATGAAGTGCAATTTTTGCAAGTTCAGCTTTTGCTGCTGTTTCCTCAGTGCTGAGGTCTTTCACGTTCATTTTTCGAAGGTCCGTAATTGGGAGAATTTTATGAGCCATTTTAGTCGTGCAGTGTTACGAATTTTGTTTTCACAGGTAGTTTTCCGGATGCAAGACGCATTGCTTCTCTTGCCACTTCTTCCGGGATACCATCCATTTCAAATATTACTGTTCCTGGTTTTACTAGTGCTGCGTATTTTTCAACTGAACCTTTTCCTGATCCCATTGGCACTTCCGCTGCTTTTGCTGTTACCGGTTTGTGAGGGAAAACTCTGATCCAGATTTTTCCTCCACGTTTGACGTATCTAGTCATTGCTCGTCGAGCTGCTTCAATTTGTCTAGAACTAATTTCTTTGGTTTGCATGCTTTTTAGTCCGTATTCTCCGAATGCAATGCTGTGTCCTTTTTGAGCATTCCCGCTGTAGCTACCGCGCAGTCTGAACCATTTTCGATATTTTGATTTTTTCGGTAGTAACATTTTTTAAGAATTAAGTCTTTTTTTATTGAATACTTCGCCCCGATTGATCCAAACTTTCACTCCGATAGCACCATAAGTTGTATTAGCCTGTGATGCAGCAAAGTCTATGTCTGCACGGAAAGTGTGAAGTGGGATTCTACCTTCAGATACAAATTCATTTCGAGCAATTTCAACTCCGTTTAGTCTACCACCCATTCTTACTTTTACTCCGATTGCACCAGCCTCAATGGCTTTTTGAACGGCCATTTTTGCTGCGCGTCTGTATGAGACACGTCTTTCGATTTGGCTTGCAATTGAGTCTGCAAGAAGTTTGGCTTCTAATTCCGGTTTTTTGATTTCTTTTATGTTCAAAGTGAATTTATATCCGAATTTTTTTTCTAGTTCTCCTTTTAATTCTTCAACGGATGCTCCTTGACGACCGATGATCACTCCCGGTTTTGCGGTATGAATATTTAATGTTATGTCGTTTGCGTTTCTTTGAAGTTCTAGATAAGAGACCCCCATGTCATTCAATTTTTTCTCAACAAATTCACGGATTTCCAAGTCTTCTTTAAGCATCTTGGCATAGTTGCGTTTACCTGCATACCAACTTGAGTTCCATGTCCGGATAATTCCGGTTCTCATTCCAACTGGATTGACTTTTCGTCCCATAGATTATTTGTTAGTGGGTTTCTTTTTTGATGGTTGCGCCTTCGGCGCTTTAGCTTCGGCCTTTGTAGCGGCCTCAGCCTGCTTCGCTTTGCTCGCAGTGACATCTACAAGTACTGTAACGTGAGAGTTTCTCTTTAAGATTGGGTGAGCTCTACCGCGAGAAATGGGTACACTTCTTTTGAAGGTTGGAGCTTTATTAACGACGATCTCTTTAATGAAAAGTTTTTTTGGTTCCTGTTTAAAATTTGTTTCTGCGTTAGCTGCGGCGGATTTTATCACCTTTGTAAGAATCTTGGCACCTTTTTTTGGAGTAAATCTTAATTGGTTAAGGGCATCCTCCACCATTTTTCCTCTAACTAGACCTGCTACAAGGTTCATTTTTTTAGGTGAGATACGTGCGTTTTTTAGTACTGCTTTCATTGATTAAGCTTTTTTATTAGGGTGTCCGCGGAATTTGCGGGTAGGGGAGTATTCACCAAGGCGGTGACTCACCATTTGTTCAGTTACAAATACTGGAATGAAGTCCTTGCCGTTGTGAACTGCGAAAGTGTGGCCAACGAATTCCGGTGAAATTTGTGAGTTTCTTGCCCAGGTCTTGATAACTCTTTTGTTTTGACCCATTGCCTGCACTTTTTTCAGCAGTTTTTCGTCAACGTACGGTCCTTTGTATGAACTTCGTCCCATGTTAATTTACGTTAGTGACTACTTTCCCTTTTCGGGTACGAACAATCATATCGTTGCTCGCTTTTTTACGTGCTCTGGTCTTAACTCCAAGAGCATGGAGTCCCCAAGGTGTTTTTGGATATTTCATACCAATAGGACTTCCTCCTTCTCCACCACCATGCGGGTGATCGCAAGGGTTCATGGCTTTACCTCTAACTTGAGGTCTGCGGCCTTTCAAACGAGTGCGACCAGCTTTTCCAACCACTGCATTTTGATGGTCAATATTGGAAACGCGACCGATGTCAGCGTAGCAGGTTTTGTGCACAAAGCGCACTTCTCCAGAAGGGAGCTCGACGTGTGCGAGATCTCCGTCCAGGGAAACAAGCTTTGCTCTTGCTCCCGCAGAGCGAGCCAATTGGCCTTTTCCACTAAGGTTTAATTGAATGTTTGAGATTTCAAATCCAACCGGAATAGATTCAAGCATCATTCGGTTTCCAACTTTTGCTTTAGTCTTCTTTGCTGTCATAATTTTGTCTCCAATCTCAATATCAGCAGGTGCTAAGTGGTAACGTTTGTCTCCATCTTTGTAAGTAACAAGCATCAAGAAAGCGCTGCGATTTGGATCGTATTCAAGAGCTGTTACAACTCCTTCAACGTTTAGTTTATCTGTTCTTTGTGTATCTATTGCTCGAAGCTTTCTTTTGCAACCTCCTCCTCTGTGACGAACTGTGATTGAACCGCTAGAGTTTCTTCCTGAATTTTGCTTTTTAGGAGACAAGAGGCGTTTTTTCCCCTTAACTTGCACGTTTTTAGAAGGTTTTAGCTCATCATAGGTGAGCACACTCATCTGTCTTCTTGCGTTCGACGTTGGTTTAACTTTTTTGATCGGCATTATTTCTTAGCTTTAGTGAGGGTTAGTTTTTCTCCCTTTTTAAGGGTGATTATTGCTTTTTTTGCAGGTTTTCTTTTTTCAAGTAGGTTTCTTGATTTTCCGAATCTGAATTTTGGTTTTGCTTTTACAATGTTTACATTTGCAACTTGGGCTCCAAACAGGCTCAAGATTGCGTTTTTTACATCTACTTTAGTTGCATCAGAATGAACTTCAAAGGTGTATTTTCCAGCAGTTTCACCTGTTACACTTTTTTCCGTCAGAACCGGTCGTTTGATTACTTTTGAGATATTCATTTTTCTTTGGTTGAAAGTTGTTTCAGAGCCGTTTCTGTAATAAGAAGATTGTCGTATTTTGTCAGGTCCACTGGATTAAGGTAGTTAACATCAAGAACTTTTGCGTTTTTAAGATTTTTTGCAGATTTTTTCAGAGCTTCTTCTTCCTGACCGTATGCTACGAGCACGTTTCTATTTACAGGTAGTTTCGCAACTAGTGCTGCAAAGTCTTTTGTTTTTGGTTTATCGAGTTCGAATTTATCCAGAGCAAGCAGTTTGCCGTTCTTTGCTTTAAGGGAGAGTATTCCGTATAGAGCTTTTTGTCTCTGTTTCTTTGGCATCATTACTTGGAAATTTCTTTCTTTAGAAGGTCCAAATGCTACTCCTCCTCCGTGCATATGTGGGCTTCTGATTGAACCTTGTCTTGCACGTCCAGTACCCTTTTGACGGAAAGGCTTGCGTCCTCCACCTGATACTTCGCTTTTGATAAGAGTGTGGGCGATTGGTCTTCTTGCGTTTGCTCTTTGGTATAGAAGGTACTCATGTATCAAGCCTTCAGAAGCTTCAACTTCGAACACGTTCTTGTCCAGGGTTACGTCACCCTTCTTTTCTCCTTTCTGATTGTAAAGTGGTGCTTTCATTATTTCTTTCTAATGATTACGAGTGATCCTTTTGCTCCCGCAACTGGTCCTTTTATACCTATAAGGTTTTTTTCAGGGTCGCGGTAGACAATTTCAACGTTTTTCAATGTAACTTGATCGCATCCCATGCGTCCCGGCATTTTTTTACCTTTGTGTACGCGTCCAGGGCGAGCACAGGCTCCAATTGAACCCGGTTCGCGGTGGTGGTGAGACCCGTGTGTTTCAGGTCCTCTAGAGAAATTGTGTCTCTTGATTACACCCTGGAAACCTTTACCTTTTGAAACTGAAGTAATTTTCACTTGTTCATTGTCTTCAAAAATGTCCACTTTAACTTCGTCACCTGCTTTCAAAGAACCATCTTCGGTAATACGAAACTCCCTAAGATGGCGGAATTTTTTGTTCTTTGTAGGTTTCTTTAATGCTTCGAAACCAAGGACAACTGCCGGATATCCATCTTTCTCAGCCGTTTTAACTTGTACCACCATGTTAGGTAGACATTGTACAACGGTGAGAGGGATCACACGACCTTCGTCATTATAGACGCGAGTCATACCGATTTTTTTGCCGAGTATACCTGGCATATCCATTAGGGTTTAGGAGAATCTTTGGTCTTTATTCCTGTTGTACAGGAGCCGGGGATTCCGCGATTAAACTAAATGCCCGCAGATTCTAAAGGGGTAAGAAGCGAGAGTCAATAGATTTTTTGTCTAGTGTGAATATTTTTCGTAGTTGTCTATGTGGCGTCTTAGTTCTACTTCAATGTCTATTCCTAGGGAAAGAGCAATTTCTGACAGGATGAAACGAATATTTGGAATATGAGTTAATTGGTGCAATTCAACTTCTACATTTGTTGATAGCGGAATAAGTCCAAACAATTTTCTTATAAAATCAACAAAAATGTGGCTATTTTGATAAGTTTTCAGCTCTGACGAATCGAGAGATTTAAGTGTGGCTAAAAATTGTGCCAGTTCTAATTCTGTTTCTTGCATTATTTGATCTACTGATTGTAGAGCACTGTTTTGTGAATTAATAGAGCTTTGTGGAATTCTTGCCACTCTGTGATATGCCTTCTTAGAGTGAATGATAGTTGACAGAACGGTTTCTAAATATGTTGCGGCGTCTTGGGGAGAGGACAGATGTACTTCTTCAAGTTGATTTGATTCCATTTTTTAAATTAGTGGATTTTATATAAGAAAAGGCGCGCGGCGTCAAGCTGCGCGCCTACTTCCTTTTTCTGAAATTATGATTTTTTTGTAGTTTTTTTCTTTTTGGGCTCTTCTTCAGTTTTTTCCTCCATGATCATTTTAATTTCAATATCTACTCCTGATGGAAGAGCCAGGTTTGAGAGCATTTCAATGGTTTTTGGCGTGGTGTGTGTTATGTCAACTAGTCGTTTGTGGGTTCGCATTTCATACTGGTCGCGGGCATCTTTGTGAACAAAAGTTGAGCGGTTGATTGTTATTTTGTCGATTTTTGTTGGCAAAGGGATTGGCCCAATGACAACAGCACCGGTTTTTTCTGCAGTTTCAATAATGAGTGAAGCAGCTTCATCTATGACGCGATGGTCGAAAGACTTTACTTTGATACGAATTTTTTGATTAGCAGCCATATTAACGGGTTAAAAAATACCGAGATTATTAACCTCGGCTTTTTTAGAGTCCTTCCGAGGTGTCCCGCTCCAGAAGAGCGAGGCGCGGCGGAAAAAACTCCACAGCGCTATTTTGTGGATACTTTTTAAAGGAATCAGCTGAAAAAGTCAAATATTATTCCGTTGCCGGAGTAATTTCCGGTCCAACGCATACCCAAGTACCAGGTTCGTTTTGACCTGCTATTGAGAGTTTTTGACCGTGATCTGTACAGTTTGCTTCTAGGTCTGTAACGTTATGAAAAGTGTCTGAAAGACACGCTTCTTTTATTCTGTTGCGGCTTTCTCCAAGAGAAGCAAGAAGCTCATCCAAAGTTGTGGTTGGGCATTCGCCTTTTGCAAGGTGATATTCCGGTCCACAGTCTGGTAATGCAGGTGTGTCAACAGAGTGATGAGCGCAACCAGCAGATAATGCAGTTAAAAATGTTAGGTTTTCTAATGGTTTATTTATCATATGGTATTAATCGTTTTTTTCCGGATTAGCTGTTGATTTTGCAATCAATGCTTCTGCTTTCATTTTAGCTTGGATGACCCTTAATGAATCAGGAAGCTTTTTCTCATCATGTTGATTGATGATTCTTTTTAATGATTCTTCGCTGATGTTAATGTCTTTTTCGAACATAATAATGTATTAGAGGATCTGATTGTACATGTTTTACCTAGTTTGTCAATCTTTATATTAATTTCATAAGTGTTACACCTGATTTTACCTAGAAAGTGTCAATAAACAGTTGATTGAATGTCTGATTCATTGCGTAGGAAGGAGAAGCGAATTGCCCGGTAATCACGATTTTGATTGTATTCATTTCCATGAACTGGTGATTTAAGACTTGCAAAAGATGGGAAAATGGGCTATAATGATATGATAAATTTTAATACTTTTATAATAATTTATATGAAAAAAGTAACTATAAATTCAATAGTAATGCTACTAGTAGGTGCAGTTATAGGTACGGTTGTAACCTATGTGCTAATTGCTGGGGTAGGTACAGATTTACAAGGAAGATTTGGTGGTAAAACAATGCAATTAAAGCAAACTGGTCCAACAACTCCTTATGAGCAGCAAATGATTATGCAGGATGAGACTATTCTCAAACAAGAAGAGGCTGAAACAACAAAGAAAGTTGATCCGGGAGAAGCTGCCGAAGTTGATATTCCAGTATCAAAAAGTGGCGGAAATACTGATACAGATTTCAATGTACCAATGACCGTTCCAACAAAGAAATAATAAAAAATCAAACAAAAAAAGGCCCTGCAAAATTGCGGGGCTTTTTAGTTATTATTTATTGCTTGTTTACTGAATGGTTCGCCGGCAATAAAAACTTTTGGAGCAAGGTTGTTGGTAGTGTCAGCCGGAAATTGTTTTGCAAATTCATCTAGGTTTAGTCTTGAAACGATTTCTCTTTCTGAAGAAGGTGTTGCCAATGTGTTGGGTGTTGAATTAAGTAAAAAAGTTAAATATGTCTTTTGTAGATCAGTCTTTGGAGGAAAAGAAGGAACCACATGCTTCCGCTTAGGAAGGTGACGGCGGCTGAAAAGGGGAGGGAAAGTGTTAAAAAGCAGATAGCTAGAGTATAACAACCCAAGAAAGTCGGGATTGAAGTTTGGAGTTTTATGGGGCCGATTTTTTCTTTGAAACCGTGATAGACCTGGGGGAGCAGGGCTGTTGTGAAGACAATATTGACTATTGTTATTACCAGGTCTTGCCAGATCATTTTTTTTGCAGGTTTGTGAAGTTGGTCAGGTTAAAAATACCATGAACTTATTGCTGCGAACAATTTGGAAGATTCTAACTAGTCAATTCATCTGTTAGTTTTCTTCTTTCCTCATTTAACCTTTGTTTTTCTTCTTCAAGTTTTTTCCTATCAGCATACATTTTTCTAATTCTTTGTTGCATTGACGGGTCTTCAAGTTTTGCTTTTAGAGCTTCGGCTGCTTTCATCATTTCTTCAGGAGGTTGAGTTCCAGCAATAAAATCTACTATTTCTTCCCTTTTGGTTAAAATTTGTAACATTTTTTCTATTGAGTTGGGTTGCATAAATTGAGGTCGAGAGTCGGTAGTGCCTTCACTTCTTACGAAGTAAGCAGCGGGTTGTCCGGGAAAGCTTTCGTGTGGCCCCATTATTCTGCCCGGAATAATTACCATTTTAGTTGGTTCCGGGATTGTTTCAGGATTTTTTGCAAAATCTTTATATTCATTGGTAATTGCTTTAATGATTTCATCATTATTTTTCGAATCCATAGTAATTTGAATTAATGTACACTATTATTATACCATATAAAGCAGGATAGACAAGCTTTTGTTGTTAACAAAAAGCTCCTCGGGGGAGGAGCCTAATGTTTTATTTATTTTTAATTTGTGAATGAAAAGCTTGTGTAGAAGTCATCAAATTGGTCGTCCTCAATTGCACCGTTTCCGATCATATATAATTTGCCATTGCTTTGGAAAAAAACCGCTCTGTAAATCCAGTCTGTCTTTGTGTTGGTTGTGACAGTCACCAAAGTTCCGGAAATTCCGTCTACTGTTACAGGTGTTCTTGTTTCTTGTCTGTCGTTAAATTGGTCTCCCATTTGTGCAATTTCAGCTTCCATGTCGCCATTTTGGAGAATTTTAATTGACCATAGGAAGTCATTTTCATTAGTGGGCCCGAATGTGATTAGGCTTGCTCCACCTGCATCAGCTTCATTGTATCCCCAGTCTGCAGGGTAGTTGATTTCAAATCCGTAGGTGTCACTTTGGTAGTTTTGCCAAGCGGTTTCATTAGTTTCGGTTTCTTCAGGGGTGATTTCTTCCGGGGTGATTTCTTCCGGTGTGGTTTCTTCAGCTGATTCATTAGTAGCTTCATCAACTGCTTCTTGAACGATTTCGTTCACTTTATTTTTGATATTTTTTTTGTTGATTTTTGGTTTGTCAGTGCCACATGCCGCCAAGGTTAATGTGGTGATAACTAGAATTGCAATAAGTTTTTTCATAGAATGTTTGTTAAATAATTA
>JAHIVE010000015.1 GCA_018816805.1 Patescibacteria group bacterium
CACAATCTGGAGAAAATAATTTTTTTAGGTCAATTATTTCGAAACTTTTTTTTCAGAATGTGTTCTAATTTAATATTTTGAGGGAATATGCAGTCAATTTTTGCAGGTTACAATCCTGTACTAGTACAAGCTACAACCTGATGTCCTCTTGCTTTTTTTTTAACTTCCTGTTTTAATCTGTCAAGTCCGCAGATTTCGAATTTATGAAAAAAATAGTTTTTTTTTAGGGCTTCAGCTTGAAGTTGTTCCTGGGAACTTAATTAGGTCAGGTTCGGTTCTTTTCGAGCTGGTTTAGAACGTCCCCTACGGTTGGTTCTTGAGGTGGTGTTTGGGGTGCTTCTGTGGCACCAGGTGCTACCGGGGCCTGTCCATCTTTGTCTTGAAAAAAGTGGACTGCTTTTTCTTCAATTGGATCTTTTTCCGGTGTGGTTTGCTGCTTTTTGAAATGCTCCAGAAGCATGTCTTCGCCGCCCTCAGATGGAGCGGGGATGGAGGCGTTTGGTTTGACTATCAGATTTGGGAAAAGTTTGTGTGTAATTTGTGGTTTTTTTGTACCTTCCGGGCTGAGTTTTTCCGCCATGTACTCTGAAATGGTCTTTTTTGCAATTTCAAGGGCTTCGTCCATGGATTTTTCACGGATGCGGAAGCCGGCGGCTTTTTTGTGGCCTCCCCCACCCATTCGTGCTGCGATTTCACTTACGTCCGCAATATCATTTGGGGCACGAAGTGAGCCGGAAACAAAGCCGGGTTCTTTTTCTTTCAAAAGAAGAACGACTTCTGCTTTTGGTGCGTTGGACATCAGTTCGTCAATGATACCGCCGGAGTCGTTTGACTCCGCGCCGGTATCTTGGAGGTCTTGCTGGGTGATGGTTGAGTAAACAAAGCGGCTAACGTCGTCGTATTGGATTTTTGAAAGTACGCGACCCCAAAGTTTGAGGGTTGCGAGGCTCTTGGTTTTGAAAACGTGTTTGATGATTTCTTGCTGTCTGGCTCCCCTGTCGAGCAGCTCCGCGGCGGCTTCAAATGCGTCCGGAGAGGTGTTTGAGTGTTGGAATGAGCCGGTATCCGTGATAATTCCGGTTAACAGGAGAGTTGCAATGTCTTCGTCAATGATTCGCTCGCCGCTAAGGGATTCCAGTTCAAGGAAAAGGCCGAGTAGGATTTGTGTGGTTGCCGCTACGAGAGCGTCCACCACGTTTGTGGTTCCGAATTTGGAGTTTGATGAGTGGTGGTCAATGTTTAAGAGAGGCACGGATTCGAACATTCTTTTGTTGTCTTCATAAAGGGTGCCGAGTTGAACCAAGTCGCCGGTGTCCACGGTGATGATAAGGTCAAAAGCGCGCATGTCTGCTTCAGATGGAAAAGTTACGTCGCTTTGCGTGAAATTTCCGTTTTTTGGAGAGACAATGATGTTGATTTTGTCCGGTTCGACTTCATATTTCATGTGGTCGACTTCCGTTTTTAAAGTGGAAAGCGAGATGATGAAGTCTTTGGATGTCACAAGTTCCGATTCAATTTGGTCGATGTAAGGGAGGAATTTGAGTGCATCCGGACATTCTTCTTTAGCTACAATTACGACGTCTTTGCCCATTTTTTTGAGGATGAGCATGAGGGAGATTGCGGAGCCGATTGAGTCACCGTCCATTGGGGTGGATGGAGCAATAAGGATCCTTTGTGCACCTTTTAAAAGTTCTATTACCTGGCTGAATTGATTGCTTTGATTCATTTGAATATAATCTTTGAATTATACCATCTTTTCCAGTTTCTTTCAATCTGAAAGAGGATTTAAGGAGGTATTTTAGACCTTAATTACATTTGAATCAAGAGAAATCTATGAGTTTGAGCTGTTTTTTTGTTTACTTTTGTACATTATTTGTTTATAATTAATTTGTTTTTGTTTATTATTAGTTTATAATTAATTTTCATGGATATTCGTGAGACAATACTTAGGTTGGCAAAGGAGAAAGATATCATTTCAACTGATGATATTTTGAAAGCGTTGAAAGGGCGGTTCAGTCGTGCATATGTTTTGCGATTCGTAAAAAAATTGCTCGATGATGGTGAGCTTTTTAAATCCGGATCAACTCGGTCTGCAAAATATGCTTTGAGCTCAAAAAAGCATAAAATGGCAAATGTATTTGAAAAAAGATATAGGTGTGAGGGGCTGAAAGAACATGAAGTGTTGGAGAAAATTGAGAAGAAAATGTTTTTTTTGCGTGAGGCACCTGAGCATATTCAAAGTATTTTTGCATATGCGTTTACGGAAATGTTAAATAATGCGATTGACCATTCGAAATCTGAAAATCTTGTTGTAAGTGTGGAAAAAACAGGGAAATTAATTCGTTTTCAGGTGAATGATTTTGGGATTGGTGTGTTTAAAAATGTTATGAAGAAGCGAAAATTAAATTCGCCGCTTGAGGCAATTCAAGATTTGTTGAAAGGCAAAACGACTACAATGCCGCGTGCGCATTCCGGTGAGGGGATATTTTTTACTTCAAAGGTTGCGGATGTGTTTGTTCTGGATAGTTATGGGGCGGAGCTTCGGATTGACAATCTGATAGATGATGTTTTTGTAGGTGAATTGAAGCCTTCAAAGAAGGGTACTCTTGTGATTTTTGAGATTAATCTTGAGCATGAAGGGCATCTTGATGATGTTTTTCGGCAGTATTATACAGATCCGGATGATATTGCTTTTGATAAGACTGAAATTCGGATTGAATTGTATACACGGGGGTCAATTTACGTCTCTCGCTCACAGGCAAAGCGCGTTCTCAGTGGTTTGGAGAAATTTAAAACAATAATCTTGGATTTTGATAATGTGCCGACTGTTGGCCAGGCTTTTGTTGATGAAATTTTTCGGGTTTTTCAGTTAAAGAATCCGGAAATCACCATTATCCCCGAAAATATGAATGAGGTGGTCAGGTTTATGGTTGAGAGAGTTGAGAGGGGGTGATTTGGATGTTTATACTCCGTGAAGGAAGTAGGGATTCTGCTGCAGCTTTTGGTCGAATTTGTCAAAAGTTAGAGTGACGGTTTTGACTCCGTTTGGATTTAAGTAGCTTGAGACTTTGACGTTTCTGTTTTTTGGGTCGATGGTGAGAATAATTAATGGTTCTCCCAGTTTGGTAAAGTAATGGACTTCATATTTACCGTCTTGTCTTTGTCGTTTTGAAGTTTGCAGGTTGGGGTAATCAAGTTTGACGGCGCCAACGTTTGGTTCAGAAATTTCAGGTGTGTATAGACCGACTTCAACGTAGCGTCGATCGCGATTTTTCAGGTCGATTTTCAGTGTAAGTTCAGTTTCGGGGTTGGTTAGATTTCGGACCAGATTTCCTTCGAGTTTTGAATTTACTCGATTGAAAGCAAGAAGGAGATTTAGAACACCTTCCGGTCCGTAAATTTCATCATTGGGTATATTTGCAGTTGCTTGACGAAATTCTTGGTCAGTTGCAGGTTTTTGGGCATCTAATTTTTTTAGTGTCCCTATGTTTTTTTGAATAAAATTAATTGCCTCGTTAGTGAGTACGTCTGGGTTGTTGTTGTAAATTGCAAGTAGAAGGGTGCATGGTTCAATAACTTCAGTTCTGTAAAAATCCGGGCTTTTTGGCTCTTTAGTGTATGGATTGACGTCAACCGACCCTGTGATTTGACTAACATATCTTTGGCTGATTTTTTCTGCAGAAATGACGTCATGTTCAGCTAATTCGAATTCCTGGTAGAGTTTTTCTTGTTCGACTTCAGGTGGTAATGCTCTCTGATGAGTTGGATTTGGCTGTGCTGCTTGATCTTCCAGTTTCTCGCTGTCACAAGCGGTTAATCCCGTAATAAGGGAAATCAATTGAGCGTATTTTGCAGCTTTTGTTAGTAGTGACCATCTTGAGGATTGATCTGCGTCTAAAGCTGGTGCGTGCCGTGGTGTTGGAAAGTTTTCCATGGAAATTTTGTTTACAAAAGAGCGTATTGTACTGTTTTTTTTGGGTTTGTCAAGGGTTTGTGATTCGAATTTTCAAGGGAATCTGCATTTCAAGCTATGATTCCGGGACGTCCCGGATTTGCAGGTTGGGCTGATTTGCGCCGAGTTTGATTTTCTGGTTTAATATGTCAAGCTCGCAAATTTCCGATTTCCGGAAAAACTGGGTTTAGTTTATGAGAAATCCACAAGTTTGAGCTGTGGCTCCGTGCGGTCTTGCCATTCGTTTTTCTCCAAGTGGACGGCGAGGGCGGTGGCTGAAAGAATACTTTGTGCATGGGGGCCAAAGTTGAAGCCTATACCGGAAATTATTTGCTGGCCGGCTTTTATGGTGAGGCGGAGGTGACGCGCGTCTTGGCCGACGGGTTTGGCTGAGAGAATTTTGACGTTTTGCAGGAGAAAAGTTGGGGTTTCGTTGCCGCGGCCGAAGGGAGCGAAGGAGGCAATGCGGTCAAAGGTTTCCAGGGTGATTTCTTCCGGGTTTAAGGTGGTATCAATTTCCAAGATGGCTTGGTAGTTTGAGGCGGCGGCTAATGTGGTTAGTTTTTGCTTGAAGGTGTCGAAGTTTTTGCGTGAAATGCGGAAACCGGCGGCGAATTCGTGGCCGCCATAATGTTCCAGAAGTTCTTTGACGTGATCCAAGGCTTTAACGGCGTTGAAGCCGGGAAGCGAGCGGACGGAACCAACCAGCTCGTCGCCTTTGTCTTCCAGGATTATGACTGGTTTTTGGTGTTTTTCTTGGAGGCGACCTGCAATTAGGCCTATAACGCCGGCGGACCAGTTGGGACTTTCTTGAATGATTATTGGCTGGCTAAGGTCTACGGCTTGGTCTGCTTCTTCTGTGATTTCAAGGGTGCGGTGGCGGCGTTCCAAGTTTAATTCCGTGAGTTTTTGGGATTTTCTGCGGGCTTCCTCCCCTGTTGCAAGCAGGGTTTGGATTGCCCAGAGTGGGTCTGCCATGCGGCCTGAGGCGTTTAGCCGAGGGCCGATAATATAGCCTATTGTGTGAGTTGAAATTTCTTTATTAAGTGATTCTGTCATGGCGCGGAGGCCATCCCATTTTGTGCTTTGCATTTGGTCTAGGCCGAGTTTTACTATTGTGCGGTTCTCACCTGTTAAGGGGACAAGGTCGGCCACTGTGCCGAGGCTTGCTAGGTCTGTTAGGGTTGGAATTTGGTCTTCGTTTTTGGTCGCTGTTAGGAGGGCTTGAGCCAGTTTGAAGGCGACGCCGCTGCCGGAAAGGTGCTTAAATGGATAAGAAATGGCGAGCTGGGGGTGAAGAATTGCGAAAGCTTTTGGTGAGACAGATGGGACCGTGTGGTGGTCCGTGACTATTACGTCTATGTTGTTTTGGTTTGCCAGGTCGACTTCGTTCAGGTTTGAAATGCCCAGGTCCACGGTGATGAGGAGTTTTACGTTTTGTTTGGCGAATTCTTCAATGTAGTGAGAATGGAGGCCGTAACCCTCCGTGAGGCGGTTTGGGATTCTGTATGAGACTTCCGCTTTGAGGTGGCGGAGTGTATGAATTAGAAGAGCTGCGCCGGAGCCGCCGTCAACGTCGTAGTCGCCGTAGATTATGATTCGTTCTTTTGAATTTATTGCGATGATGATTCGGTCGACCGCTTTTTGCATGTCCGGGAAAAGGAATGGGTCACATAGGTCATTTATGGTTGGCTTGGTGAAAAAATGGCCGGGATCCTCAATTTGTCGAGAAGCTAGAAGGGCCGACCAAAGGGATTCTTGTGGTTTTCTTTCGCGCTTAAGTTGCCAGGTTTTGCCTAAAATGCTCATTTTTCTTTGGCTTTATTTTTCATCCAAAGTTCGACGGCTTCTTCCGGCGTTTTGGCGGTATCAGTGCCAAAAACCCAGGTGTGACGGGCTACGATTTTTTCTGCGATTTTTCCCATAACCGTAGCCATGTCAAATTTGCCGTCTTCCGAGGCGATTTGAGCTATCATTATAAGGTTAAAAAGCAAGTCGCCCATTTCCTCTGAAATATGCTCGTAGTCGCCTTCTTGGATTGCTTCTTCCACTTCACGCGCTTCATCAACTATGTTTTTTGCCATGGATTCGACCGTTTGTTTTTGGTCCCAAGGGCAGCCGTTTTCGCCGCGGAGGCGGGCAGCCATATCAAGCAAGTTTTTGAAGCGGACGAGCATGTTTGTCTTTTATGATTGTTTCGTAGTCGTGGGGGCTGATCCAGAAAATTTCTTCGTCTTTATTGAACCACGTAAGTTGGCGTTTTGCGAAGTTTCTTGTGCTAAGTTTTAGCTCTTCCTTGCATTCTTCCAATGGCTTTTCTCCGCGGAGATAAGGGAAATATTCCTTGTAGCCAAGGCCGGACATTGATGGAAGATTTTCGCTGTAGCCTTGTGAAAGAAGGGTTTTAATTTCATTTAGCAGGCCTTCTTGGATTTGTTCGTCCACGCGGCGGTTGATTCGTTCATAAAGGACCTCGCGGGGCCAGTCGATTCCGATTTTGAAGACATTATAAAGGGGCATACCTCGACGAGATTGAATTGGTTTTTGAGTTTGGAGCACAATTTCCAATGCGCGAGCCACGTAGCGGACGTTGTTTGGATGGATTTTTGCCGCTGAAGTTGGGTCAAGTTCCATTAACATTTTATATAGGTGTTCTGCGCCGCCTTTTTCATATTCGGCTTGTAGTTCGTCACGGATTTTTTGGTCCGGTGGGGCCTTTGGAAGGTCATAATTTTCCACTACCGAGCTTATGTAAAGGCCTGTTCCGCCGCAGATTATTGGAATTTTTTTCTTGCGATGAATGGCATTGATTGCTGCGGTGGCTTCCCTCTTGAAATCCGCCATTGTGAAAGTTGCGTCCGGGTCACGGATATCCACCAAGTAATGTGGAATTTCTTTACGAATGTCCATGGAGATTTTATCCGTTCCAATGTCCATTTTTTTGTAGATTTGACGGGAGTCGGCGGAAATTATTTCACCATCAAAGTCACGGGCAATTTTAAGGCTTAATGCCGTTTTGCCGGATGCGGTTGGACCACAAATTACTATCAGCGGTTCTTGCTGAGATTTTTCGGCGCCCTTTATAAACAGGGAAAGATGATGGTAGAGATCTGTCATTGTCATGACACAACTATACACAGAAAAAAAATATTGACAAAATCGAAGTGCGCCTGTAGAGTTTTTCCGTAATAAATTTTATGATTTTAAATACATTTTTTAACAGCTTTTTCTTCTTCTTCGCGAAGCGAGGCTGCTAATTTGTAACAAAAATTTATTACATAAGCCTCGCTCACTCAGCGGGGATTTTTTTTTATTATTTATAACCCAAATTTATTATGTCAGCATTAAATGCATTAAAATATATTGGACCTGCAGATGATTCAGATTTGCAACCCCCAAGTCATACTTCTGTACGCTTATCTCTAGTTACTTCTTTGCCTGACCTTGAAGGAGAAGATGACACTACTGAAACTATTGATCCTCAACAGATGGGGAAACTTATGGCTGAGGCTCAAGCAAGACAAATTAGTGAAGAAACAAGGAGATTGATTGCTATTTACACTGATCCAAATTATGGAGATCATGTTGCTTAATCTTTTTGAGGAAATGATGAAGAATATTAAATATTTTGTTGAGTTTCGATTTTTTGAGAGTTCGCGAGGCTTGTTATGGTTTTGACTTTTTTGTTTTTTTTATTAGCAACCTCGCGAAACATAGCGGGGTTTTTTATTTTAAAATATGAATAATATTAATAAACCCACTTGTGGGACTGATGATGAACTTGCCAGGCGGAGAAACATTCCTGGTGACCCAAATGAAAGTGCATTGAGTTATTACAATAGGCAATTAGAAAAGTATAAGAATCGAAAACCTGCGGCTTGGGCGAATTTTTCTGTTTACGATATGAGCTGGGCTGCGATTATTGACGACAGTAGGGAACAAATAACTAAAGTTACCAAAGAATGAATTTTTCCTTTACTTAAGCCGAGTTTTCCCCTAGAATCCGTTCGCGTCGTAGACAGTGGGCGGCTTCCAAGGGAAACCTTGTGGCAGAAGACCTACCGAGATGTGTGACAAACCGGCCTGAAAATGGCAAAAAGTGTGTCTCACCTGCGTCGCAGGTTGAGATTTTTAAAGGTCGACTCAGCCTTCACACTTAGGCGCCCGAAGGGCGCTAACTAAAAAAGATTCGCTATGCCAATTACAAAGCAAAAAAAGGAGGAAATCCTCCAAGAACTCAATGAGAAGTTCAAAAACGCTAAGTCGGTTGCCTTTGGGCAATATGCCGGTATGACGGTTGAAGAACTCTCAAATATGAGACGAGAAATGCGCGAATCAAACGTGGAATTCAAAGTCGCAAAAAAGACTTTGCTCAAGCTTGCTGCTAAAGAAAACGGACTGGAACTTCCAAATGAAGTTGTGGAGGGTACAGTTGGTGCTGTTTTTTCATATGATGATCCTTCGGTTGGTCCGAAGATTGTCAAAGATACCTCCAAAAAAGTGAAAGTTCTTCAACTTATGGGGGGCATTATGGATGGCGCCGTTCTTTCCGTTGCTGATATGAATGAGCTTGCGTCGCTACCATCACGTGACATGCTTCTTGCTAAGTTCATGATGATGATGCGTGCACCGCTAACGCAATTCCACGGAGCAATTTCGTCTCCACTTTCTTCTTTTGCAAGAGCTATGAAGGCTTATGCCGAACAAATGCCTGCTGGAGAAGCGCCCGCAACTCCTGAACCTGCTGCAGCACCTGCTGAAGAAGCACCTGCTGAAGTCGCTAGAGAAGAAGCGGAAACTCCTGAGGTAACTCCTGAGGAGTCACCCGAGACAGATACTTCAGCTGAAGCTGAAGAAGCTGCCGGGGATGAATCAACTGAATCTTAACCTTTTATTACAATGACAGAAGAAGCTACAAAGGAAAAAGTTGAGCTTTCAAAAGAGGAACAAGCGGTGATTACCGCCCTTGAAAAGCTTAATGTTATCCAAATTAACAACGTTGTTAAATTCATGGAAGCAGAATACGGAATTTCCGCTGCTCCAGCTGCTGTTGCAGTTGCCGCTGGCGGTGCTGCCGGTGGAGGCGATGAAGGAGCTGCTGCAAAATCATCTTACAACGTTCAACTTAAAGATCCCGGTGGTCAAAAGATTGCCGTTATCAAGGTCGTTCGCGAAATTACAGGTCTTGGTCTCAAAGAGGCTAAAGACATTGTTGATGCGAATGGAGTTGTTATGGAAAACGCTCCAACTGACAAAGCTGAAGATGCTAAAAAGAAGCTTGAAGAAGCAGGTGCTAGTGTTGAATTGACATAATTTTTTGAAATGAGGGGTCCCCGGTGTGCGTATGCATCCCGGGGCCTTTTTTTCTTTTCAAATTTTGTGAAAAAAGTTAGAGTGATTGGGCTTTAACAATAATTACTATGTGGTTTGCAATTCTCGCCGCCTTAGCGCTAATAGTTATCTACTTTATTTCAATTTATAACGTTCTTATTAAGGGACGGATTCGCATTGATGAAGCTTGGAGTGATATTGATGTGCAACTAAAACGCAGATATGACCTTATTCCAAATTTGATTTCCACGGTTGAGGGTTATGCAAAACATGAAAAGTCGCTTTTTACTGAGGTAACTAAAGCCAGAACCGCGGCAATGCAGGCGCATGGCGCTGGTGATTTGGCTAAAAGTGCGGATGCGGAAAATATGCTTTCACGTGCATTATCCGGGCTTATGGTACAGGTTGAAAATTATCCACAATTAAAGGCAAATGAGAATTTTTTGGATCTTCAAAATGAGCTTTCTGACACTGAGAATAAAATTCAGGCTTCGCGAAGGTTTTACAACAGCACTGTTCGAGACTACAACACAAAATGCAAGATGTTCCCATCAAATATTGTTGCGGACACTTTCAACTTTAAAACAAGGGAATTCTTTGATGTTACGGATGTGAAAGAAAGGGAGAACGTTAAGGTTAAATTCTAAATATGGCATTCGTTTATTCGGAAATTGACCGAAATAAAAGAAAAACGTGGCTTTTGATGGCTGTGTTTATAATTGTTTTGGTTGGAATTGCCTATCCTGTTGGGTATCAGATTGGGGATCCGTTAATTGCGGTTGCAATTATTGGAGGTTTTTCCTTTTTTTATGCACTTATTTCTTATTTTGCGGGAGCGAAAGTTGCGCTTTTTGTGAGCCAGGCGAAGCCTTTGAAGAAAGAAGAAAATGCCAGGCTTTATAGAATTGTTGAAAATTTATCTATTACGGCTGGAATTCCAATGCCAAAAATTTATTTGATTGATGATACAGCAATGAATGCGTTTGCGACCGGTCGTGACCCTAAACATGCTGCAATTGCTTTTACTACCGGGATTGTAGATATGCTTGAAGATGCGGAGCTTGAAGGAGTTGCAGCTCATGAGATCTCCCATATAAAAAATTATGATATCAGATTGGCGACTCTTGTTTTGATGCTTGTGAGTATTATTGCTGTGATTTCCGACTTTTTGAGGCGTGGATTTTTGCATTCAGGACGCGGTAGTCGGAAGGGAGGAAATCAGGCTGCTGTTATTTGGCTTGTGCTAGCCATTGTTTTGCCAATTGTTGCACCAATAATTGCTACTCTTACGCAGCTTGCGCTTTCCAGAAGGCGCGAATCCTTAGCTGATGCTTCCGCTGTGCTCTTGACCAGGTATGCAGATGGGCTAGCAAATGCACTTGAAAAGCTTTCAAAAGACGAGGAAATTTTGGAGGTTGCAAACAGAGGAACGGCGCATTTGTATATTGTTTCGCCTCTGAGAGGTAAAAGAGGAACTGGTTTGAGTAAGCTTTTTATGACTCACCCTCCAATTGAGGAGAGGATCAAGGCTTTGAGAGAAATGCGCTCGTAAAAAGTCGGGTTTGGCAAGGGGATTGCTTTTTTTGCTTTTTTTTGCTATAATAATTGGATTTATAAAAATAAAACTGTATGGCAGAAGAACCTAAAATGCCTCTGGAAACAAAGCAACCGCAACCTGCTGCTGCTCCAGCACCCAAAGCTCAAGAGGCTCAAAATGACAAAAACGTCTTCACTGAGCTTTTTGGAGAGGATCAATCTTTGAAGAAAAGTGATGTGATGGATAATGTTATGAAGCAAGAGGCAACAAAATCAAAATCATTTTTTTCAAAAAAACCAAAGGAAAAAACATTAAAATTGACTCCAAAAAAGACTGTTAAATCAAATCCGGGACGTGCAATTTTGCAGATTTCTATTTTGTTTTTTGTGCTCATTTTTGGGTTTTTCTATTCACAAAATTCTCAAAAATTTGGGCTTTTTGGATTGAATCCTGCTCAAAGAAAGACACTTGCGGAAGAGCAAGTTGTACAACTTGATTCTGATATTATTGCTGAAAAAGCACTGATTTCTGTTTTGCTACTTGATAAATACAGTACTGTAGCTGATCAATATTTTTTCAGTTTAGAACAGAGTGAATCACAATATGTTTCTTCAAACAAAAAGGTGGCTTATGAAGAGGATTTAAAGACTTTGAGACCAGAAATGGAATCAATTTTGACTGAATTGCAAGATTACCTAGCGGAAAATTTTGACCCTGATCAGAAGGCAGCTGCAATGGATTCGCTAAGAAGCAGATCTGAGGAATTACGTGCAAAAAGTGGAGAAGTTGACGAGGTGACATTACTGCAAGATGTTCAAGATTTAGATACCGCAGGGATTATTTTAGGATTAGATGCATTCAGAACATATATTACCAGCTTGGATCTAACAGAGGCTACTGATGATGAATTTAAGACGGTACTGGAAAAATATTCTGCAGAAGTTGATCAAAGTGTTATTTCACTAATAAATTCAATACGTGATTCCAGAATTGTTTGGTCAAAAGTATTTGATGAATTTGAAAATATTACAAAGAAGGTAGATCCGCTGTTTAATACTGAATTTGAAAGTAATTTACAGGTTGCAGATGTGAATTTTAATACTACAGGTTTTTCCGCTGTGGTTTCAGGGAGTGCAATTACAGATGACACAAAGAATTTTACATTGATATCTAACTACGTTGATGAGCTAAATAATTCCGACTTGTTTGAAAATGCTGATGACAGGTCTTATGCAAAAAATCTTTTAGAAGATAATTACCAATCAAATTTTAGGATTGGCTTCAATATAACCCTTGAAAATTTATGAAAGATAGAAATAAAGGAATAATTGGTGCTTTTCTCATATTGGTTGCTCTTGGTCTTGGCCTTTGGCAATGGAATATTCGATCTTCAAATTTAATTTCAATTCAGGCTTTATCTGCTGAAGCGAATGGATTGGTAGCACAAGAAAACCTTTTAAATAAAAGATATGAGGAAATTAAACCTGAATTAAATGCTGCCAGGGAATCTGCCGGACAGCAAATTGAGGCTGTCTTCCCAACCAATGATGATGTTACAAATCTGACCAGACTTTTTGATGACTTTGAAGTTAAAAATAATTTTGATTCAAATCCGTTCCTTATTAATAGCGTGAATTATTTGAATCCGTTGGAGGAGGATAACTATCGAATCCTTCCAATGACTATGCAGATTACTGCTTCTAAAAAGAATTTCTTGAAATTTTTAGAATATATTGAGAGTTCAGGGTCTTTGGAAAGTGAAGTCAGGCTTATGAGTGTTGAAAGTATTACGGTTAAATATCCTGATACATATGGTGGAATTTATGATGTTGGACTTCAAATTAATGCATATTTCTCAAGAGAAATTTAAATGTCTAATAAACTTCAATCATTACAAGATGCAATTGTAGCTGGAAATATCCCTCAGCTTGTAATGATGTGTGTGTCTCATGCTATTGAGATAAGAACTTCGGATATTCATATTGAACCTCTGAAAAATACTGTGCAGATGCGTTTTAGAGTAGATGGAGTGCTGAGACGAATTGTTGAATATCCTCCAAATATTCATCCGGCTGTTGTATCCAGAATTAAAATTATGTCCAATTTGAAGATTGATGAACAACGTTTGCCTCAAGATGGACGTGCGCAAGTGACTACTGAGGAGGGTCGAGAGATGGACCTTCGCGTTTCTACTTTGCCTACCCCGAACGGTGAAAAGATTGTAATGCGTATTCAAGATAAGTCTCGAGAAATCCCTAAATTGGATGCTCTTGGTCTCCAGGGAAATGCATTGAAATATTTGAATAAGGCTTTGGACCTGCCAAATGGAATTATTTTGGTTACCGGTCCTACTGGATCTGGTAAAACTACAACGCTTTATTCAAGTCTTACAAAGCTAAACACTCCGGAAGTGAACATTTTGACTATTGAAGATCCGGTTGAAATTCAATTGGATGGTTTGAATCAGTCGCAAGTGCATCCGGATATTGGTTATAACTTTGCGTTTGGTCTTAGGACTGCGCTTCGTCAGGACCCGGACATTATAATGGTGGGAGAAATTCGTGACCTTGAAACTGTAAATGTGGCTATTGAAGCCGCTCTTACCGGTCACTTAGTGTTTTCTACAATTCACACAAATAGTGCCGTTGAAACCTTGACTCGTATTTTGAATATGGGTGTGCCGGCGTTTTTGCTCACTGCAACAATTAATGCGATTGTTGCTCAACGGCTTGTTCGAAGACTTTGTGAAAAATGCAGACAACCGCTTCAACTTGATTCGGTTACTTTGGAAAGGGTTAAAATTGCTCTTTCAAAACTGCATCCAGATGAACCAATTGATCAAGCAAAAGCTGCCGGAATGCAGTTTTATGGGCCAAGCGGCGCTGCATGTGAAGTTTGTAACGGAGTGGGTTATTTTGGCCGAGTTGGTATTTATGAGGTTATGCCAATGAACAATGAACTCAGACAGATGATTGTGAAAAATGCTACGAATTTGGAAATTTCCGACACGGCAATGAAGACCGGAATGGTTTCACTTGAGCAGTCCGGAATTATTAAGGCTTTAGACGGTCAGACTTCTCTTGAGGAAGTTTATGCAGTTGCCAGACCTGACCTAAGTTAATTATGGCTGATACAAACACTACAGCTTCGAGCACTAGAATAGACATTGGACTTTCCAAGGAAGATCAAGCACGTATTGAAGCCTTAAGAAAAGTACGAGTTGAAAAAGAAACCAAGAGTATTAAGGACCGTTTTGCCAAATTAAATGAATTGGTTGCAAGTTTTTCCAAAATCAAACTGAAAGAAAAGGTTAATTTCTTTCAACTTTTAGCAGTAATGATAAATGCCGGGATGCCAATTATTCGTTCTTTGTACGTACTTTCCGAGCAGGTTGAGAACCCTAGATTTGCAAAGATCATTTACAGCCTTGCAAAGAGGATGGAGGAAGGTAAAAGTTTGTCTGAGGCAATGCAGACCCATTCAAAACTGTTCTCCGAGTCAGAAAGAGGTATGGTTGCGAGTGGTGAAGCGACTGGAAATTTGAATGACATATTAAAGAATATTGCTTCTCAAGCTGAAAAAGGTGCAATGATTATTGGAAAAGTTAAGGGCGCAATGATTTATCCTGCTGCAATTATGGTAATTATGGTTGCTGCATTGTTTTTACTTTTAACATTGGTTGTGCCTCAAATTACGTCTGTGTTTGCGGAAAGTGGACAGGAACTGCCAAAGTCTACTCAAATCCTTATTTGGGCTTCTGACTTTGCAATTCATTCCTGGTATATAATTTTAGCTATAGCGGTTGCTCTATTTGCTGCCGTCTATATGTTTAGCAAGTCTGATACTGGAAAGTATAGTTTGAATTTTGGAATTTTGTTTGTTCCGGTTTTTGGGAAAATTATAAAAAAAGTTATGATTGCTCGTTTTGCTCGGATGCTTGCTCTTTTATTGGATGCGGGAATTCCGATTGTGAAAAGTTTGGAAATTAATGCAAATGCGGTTGGGAACGAGGTTTATAAAAAGAGAATTAATTATGCCGCTCAGGATGTAACTCAAGGTATTCCGTTGGGAGAAAATCTTACAGACAGTTCCTGGCTTTTCCCTCCAATGGTGGCATCAATGATTTTGGTTGGTGAAAAGACAGCCAATATTACCGAGGTTGCCACAAAAATAGCCGAATATTATGAGAGTGAAGTTGATACCGCAGTATCATCACTATCAAGACTAATGGAGCCGGTGATTCTTGTCGTAATGGGACTCACGGTCGGATTTTTGGTTTCCGCGATTATGCAGCCAATTATAGGGCTCAGTGATTTGACTTCGGTTTTGTAAACGGATGAAATTAGCTTAAAAAAGTTTGCTTTGCGATTATTTAAAGTGTAAGATTTTTTTTGACACGTCTAACCAACATATTTATGTTAAAAAATTCACGCCTTAGGGCATTTACGCTTGTTGAGCTTTTGATTGTTATTACAATCATTGGTATTTTGGCAGCTGCTTTGCTACCTAAAATCATGGTAGGTCCGGGCAATGCTCGTGACAGCAAGAGAGTGGCTGATCTATCTCAAATTTCTACCGCTTTGGAATTTTATGCTGATGATCATGCCGGAAAATATCCGGATGCAGTGGATACTGGCGCTTGTGTTTCCTCAGCCGCTATGATTGCAGTTTTAGCTGATTACATGTCCACAATACCGGCAGATCCGCAAAGTACTGCGTCAAAAGGATGTGCAAACGGATATGGATATTATGATGTGAGTGGTTCTACCAGTTATATTTTAACAGCTGGACTTGAAACAACTACAAAGTCGGATGCTGGATATTATGAAAAGTCTACTTTTGTTGTTGATGTAGCAAAAGATTATCAAGGAAATATTGTTGCAAATATTGGTCGACTATGTAGTGCCGGGGATTGTAAAACAAACGGTACTTTGTATGTGATTGGAAGATAAAGATTGTTTTTTATGCATACCCTTAGGGGGCCGAATGGCCCCCTTTTCTTAGCTTGAAAAAATGACGATTACGAATTAGAATCAGTTTTGCCACGTAACAAAATAAATTATGTTAAAAATTTCACGTCTTAGGGCGTTTACGCTTGTTGAACTTTTGATAGTAATTACTATTATTGGTATTTTGGCGGCTGCTCTTCTTCCAAAGGTTATAGCCGGACCTTCAAATGCTCGTGATGTTCAGAGAATAGCCGACTTGCAGCAAATTGCTACAGCGCTTGATTTTTATGCGAATGATCATGGGGGTGTTTATCCTGCTCTAGTGGGAGTATGTGTCTATACGATGACGAACGAATTAGGCCAGTATCTTTCTCAAATTCCCAATGATCCTCAGGGACTCGCAGCGAGGGGTTGTCCAGATGGATACATGTATAGACAAATTGGTGGGGGCACAAGTTATATGCTGATTGCAAGTCTTGAAACGACTACAAAAACTGGACCGAATTTATTTGATACAACCTTTAATGTTGCCCCAGTAGATGATACTTATGCTGAGAGAATTGCGGATAATTCACCTGGTGGCAGTCATGACTGTTTATGTGGTAGCGGAGGTGATTGCGAGGCGAATGGTACTTTTTATATTGTTGGTCGTTGATGGTTTGAGGGGGCCGGAGGCCCCCTTTACAGTTTGGGAAAATGAGATAGAATGATGGTCGACACGTCTAACTAAATTATTATGACCAAATTGATTCGCCAAAGAGCTTTTACGCTTGTTGAGCTTCTGATTGTTATTACTATTATTGGTATTTTGGCGGCTGCTCTTCTTCCAAAGGTTATAGCCGGACCTTCAAATGCTCGTGATGTTCAGAGAAAAGCTGATTTGCAGCAGATTGCAACGGCAATTGAGTCTTATGCAAATGATCATAATGGTTTGTATCCAATGCATGTAATCCCAAGCGGTTGTGTTTCTGCGATTGCATCTCAACTTTCACCCTATTTAACTAACATACCAAAGGATCCGAAGGGCTTGCAGACAAAAAATTGTACGGGGACAAGTGGTGGCTATGTTTATTACCAACTTGATGGGGGTAAAAGTTTTGGTTTAGGGGGTGTTCTTGAGTCGTCAACAAAAACCGGACCGAATATTTTTGATCAAACTACTTTTACATTCAGTCCATTTACAATGACTTATGCTGAAAAGATTGCTGATTATCCATTATGTAATGGAATCAATAATTGTGGTGCTGGTACTTCGATAACAAAGCCAATGTATGTGATTGGTCGGTAGAAAATGATGTCTAGACGTGAACCTGAAAATTGTTAAAAATAACATAAAATTCGTGGGATCAAGCGAAAGTGAGTTTTACAGATTAAAAACAGGAGTCGAAATTGGGGTTTTTTGCTAGAATACGCTTATGCAAAACCACTCCATGCCAGGATCAATTCGTTTGATTGCAAAACTGGTTTTAATGAGCTTGTTGCTCACGTTTTTGCCAACTACACAAATAGCAGAGGCGCTTACCAGTGTAAAAGACATGCAGGCGTTGACAGAAATAGCCGAAGTTCGCCCCGGTGGTTCGCTTACTGAGCTAAGAGATGTTCAGAGCGCCGAAACCAGGTATGGTCTGGTGGCAATTTTGGTTTCTGAGGATGTTTATAATAATACAAACAGTTATTCGGGCCTGAAAAGCGGGATTTCATTTGCAAGAAATACGCTTTCATCACGTATTAATGTGTATGCGGAGGATGTTCAGAGTGCTTTCCCTTGGACAAAGTCAATGATAATAACTGTTGAAGCGGATGATTCGACTGTGGACATTCAGAAAATGCTAGAAAGGCTCTACTATGAGGGCGATCCAAATGACAATGATTTTACAAAACTTGCCGGGATTGTTGTTGTTGGTGATGTGCCACTTCCAGTTGTGAATAAGAATGGTTACAGGTTTGTTTCATTGTTGCCATATACGGATTTTGAGGAGCCTTCATATATTGTGGACAGTGTGACGCAGGATTTTGTGCCAAATCAAAAGGCTACAAATTTGCAGGCGGATATTTGGCATGGTGTTATTGTGCCGCCGGTTAGTGGTGAGATGGGTTATGAGCTTTTAGCTACTTTTTTTGATAAAAATCATGAATATCACTTGGGGTCGCAGGGGGAAGAGCAGTATTCGACTTTCGACAAAAAGGTGTTTTTGGGAGATTTTGTGACGGAAAATGCCACGTTGAACCAGATTTCGTTTCAAAGTTATTCGCAGTTTTTGAAGTATTGGGAAGAATTGGCGTATTATCGCTTCTCTAACGACATGGTTGAGGAGATTTTTTTGGATATTACGGATGAAGTGCAGGAAAGCGACGGGCTCGATAATGATGGTGATGGAATACTGGATGAGGAAGTGCGAAACGGATTGGATGATGATGGCGATGGTTTGATTGATGAGGATTTGGGAGATGGATTTTATGGTGTGGACAATGACGGAGACTGCTCAAGTGATACAAACGGAGATGGACTAGTTTGCAGAAAGGGTGACGCGGGTGTTGATGAGGATAATGGACAAGACAACAACAATGATGCGGGCAAAAATATTTATAAGGATTATGAAATTCCGTTTTTTGAAGACAGGATGACTGATGAAGACCCTCCCGGGGACGCAAATGGAGACGGATGTCCCGGAGTCTGCAATGAGGATGACAATGGAAATGCTGTTGATCATGATGGAGATGGCTACCCAACAGGTTGGGAACTTGCTTATGGCTATGAAGACAGATGGAATGATGCAAGAAAACCACACAAAGCTGTCAGCAAAATGGTGAAAAATTTAAATGCTGCTGATGGTATTCCTCCAAAGGATTTTGGGGATAATGATAAAAAAGCGACTGAATATTTGCAGTCGTTTTATACTGATGAGGATTACAGGAAAGTTTTACCGGCTTCAAATAAGTGGAAGAATGGACATCCAAGCTGCTTTGACAATGCAGGGGTTTATCACCCTGAATGGGATGATGATGAGGATGGTTTTTGTGATGAGGACGGGTCAATTGAAATTCCTGTGGGGGAAACGTGCGCTTATAATGACAATGACTGTGATGGCCAGATTGATGAAGATCCAATTGGATTTGAACCACAACCGCTTTTTGATGAGTTGCCGGATATTCAGTCAAAGCAGATTGTGAATGATATGGTGAGCAGGTATGTTGAGATTTTTGATCAACCGTTGGGTGTTTGGAACAGGATTGTTCAAGGGACCGGGCGCTATAAAACCAGGCAGAGTGATGGAGAAGCTACGGTGAATGAGTATGACAGTGCGGTTTCACTTATTTCAAAAAAAGATGAGGCGGTTTTGCAATATTTGAGAGCAGTAAATGATTATTATGAAGCGCGAGTGAACGGCATGGTAAATAGTTTACAGGTTGATATTCCGCTTGTGGGTGGGATTGAGCTTACAGGATTGGTTACTTTTGAGGATGGTAGTCAGGAGGATTTGTGTAAGTCGGCGGATAACGGGAACAAAGGATGTGTGATGTTTGTTAATCATACGACAACCGAGATTTCAGATGAAAAGATTCAAAATCATAAATCCAAAAATATTTATATTTATGGGAAGGAGATGGGTGATATTGAGGGCGTTGCGCAGTGTAGTTTGTTTGGAGGAACAGCGAATTTGAATCAATACAGTGATGAACCATTGTCCACTTATCAGTACAGTGAGCCGGGTGGTGTTGCGGCTTTGGGGCAATTTGTTCAGTTTACTGCGCTTTACAGTAAATCTGAGCAAGAGTATCAGGCAGAAAACATGACTTCAAAGAGTGACGAACAGTCGTACAAGGGGTGTTTACTGAAGAATTCGTTGTTTGAAGAGGATGGAGATATCCCAGAGATTTGTTTCCCTGTTTTGGCTACTACTCCTGTTCGTGACACGGATGGGGCGATTGCATATTATCACGAGAACGTGGATGGTTTTGAGACCGGACCGGCTGCTTGTTATGAGTACCGTGAGCTGGATACGTTCCAAATTTATTCGAAAATCAACGGGGAGAAATTTAGTGATAAGGTTACCAAGTGGACAAGAAAAGATGATGAGGAATGGGATACGTATGAGGAGGTTTTGGCCGGGGTGGCGCAACTTAAGGATGATATTGAGCAAAGTGATGGTGTCAGACCGGGTGAAGCTACGCTGAGATCTGGCTTTGATACTTTAGACATTTATGGGAATGATACGGATAGGGTTTATACTTTGCAGCAATTTTTTAATGATTTTGGGATTGGTGACAAGACTCTTGATGAGTTGGATTTTTGGATGACTTTCCGTGATCAGGCTTTAGTGCAGGAACCTACTCACTTAAATAACAGTTCAGGAAATGGAGATGTTGATAAACTAAAGGTTAATTTTGATAAATATTATGTAGTTGAGGATGAAAATACTTTGGTAAAAAATGATCCTAGTCAGGCAAAGCATATTTCTTCCGTTTTCTATCACACAAATCCAAAAAATGAGATTTTAAATACGCAGATTGAGGATGGTGCTACTCCAAATTTACCGATTGATTCAATCAGATATGTAACTTTTATGGATTCTGATGAGAAGCTGCGGGATCTTTATTATGTGAACGTGTTTGATGCGTCTAATTTAGCGGATGTGCAAAGTCAAATTAATGATTTGTACGGAGAGATGGCTAACGTATCCGGAGGGAATGCGTATACCGGGGCGGTTAATAATTTTTTGAGTGAGATCAATCAAGATCAGCTTAAGGATGCTCTTGATTGGTACAATAAGAATATTGATCAAAAACATGAGTATATTTTCACTCATTATTTGGGGGATAGAGAGCCGGCTACTACAAAAGCAAGGGATGGATATGAAATTTTTTCTTTGATTGCTAACGGAACTCCAACTGAAATTGAGTTTGCGTTTAATGGTGATGTTCCGCCTACTGAAGAGGATTTGATGTTCTTACACAGAAGTCAGGAGGCGGTGGATGAGGCGCTTTCTGCGGCTTATGCGGAAGGTGAAGATCCACAATATGAAGAGATAAGTGATGTTGGTGGAACAATTCCGGTTCCGCTTGCCAAATGGCTTGAAGAAATTCAACAGTGGCTCTTGGACATTCAGGATTCAACTTCAAGTGCTAAACTGATTGATAATTTTGCTTGTGCCACTGAGATAAAACTTGCTGGGCCTGACACGGGCGATAAAAATGGTAACGGTGTGCCGGATTCGGCGGATGCCACGGTGTCTATTGAGCTTTCGTCTGAAGATAATAATGTGCTGACTGCTGAGGGGCAGGATTATTATGTGGTTACGGCAAGTGCACGGAAGTCTGATGGTTCTTTGAATTTGGATGACAATTATACTGAGATTGAGCTGAATGTTTTGGAGGGATTGAATTCAGTGGATGTTAAAGGAACTGCCTTTTTGCAGCTGACAAGCGGGGTTGCTACTTTTGTGCTTGAAAGTGCTGAAGAGGGCAATTTTAGGCTTAGGGGTGATGTGGTTAATAGGGATGATGTTGGAAATTCGAATACGCTTTCCGGGTCTGTGACAAAGAAATTTGTGAATGTGACGTCGTATATTATTGGAAATGAGGGGTCACTTGGTGCAAGTAATACCGGCAGCAGTGTTGAAGTTTATGACGGTGACGGTGTTTTATTGGCGGTTTTTGACCCTGTTACTGGAGATTTGGAACTTAGGAATGGGTCAAGTGCCGAGGTTTTGGAGGGTGAAGCAAATTTACCAACTCGAGTTGCAATTAATGATTCTCTTGGGGTGAAGCAGGGTGAAATATTTATTGTTCCTGCGTTAAAGGAAGTTTTTGTTGGAAGTAATGGGATTAGTGGAGTGTTTGTTGAAGGGGTCTTGGCTGGTGCGAGTGCCGAAAAAGTTGATACTTATGTGTCTTTATTTGATGGTGAAGAAGAAATTGGAATTGTTACCGCACTTGGACAAATAAGTGTTACAGATACTTACAGATTGGATTTTTCGAATCCTGGTGAAATAAATCTGTATGAGCCAATTCTGGTTTTAAACAGCACTGGAGAAACAGTTTTCACTGTTCAAGTTTTGCATCCCTTTGTTGAGGCTGAGTTGGTTAATACGGGGGCTGAGACAACTGCTTATGACTGGCCAAAACCAAAACGAGGCTACATTGTGCCGGAAGGTAATATTGCTTATGCAGCGTCAGTTATTCCGGATAGTGATTCGGATTTTTTGGATGATTTGGAGGAGTGGACTATTGGGACGGATATGGAGAACGCGGATTCTGATGGAGATGGATTTAATGATGGAACAGAGATTTTTTCCGGTTTTGATCCACTGGTGAGTGATGGTGCTCTGTTGTTTTCTGATTTGAACGCTTCACATGTTGCATATCATGACATTGTTACCTTGTATTTGAGAGGAGTTTTGCGTGGCTACGGAGACGGCACATTTAAACCGGATAACCCAATTACTCGTGAGGAATTTATGCAGATTGATTTGGGTGGAATTTGTGTAACTTGTCAGAATTTTTCGGAGTCGTATTTGGAAACGTTGATGAATTCTTATAACGTTTCCCCCTTCCCTGACCAAGATATAAATCCTGAACTTTTGGCTTGCGTTGCTGAAGGAAAAGTCAGGGGAATTGTTTCCGGATATGCTGGAGGTGCGAGTATGGGATATTTCTTGCCGCGTCAGCTTATTAGTCGTGCTGAGGCTACAAAAGTTTTGGTTGAAACGGCGGGTTATAACGTTGAGTCCGTTTCTGCTGGTGAAGTTTGGTATAAAAATTATGTTTTGGTAGCGCAAGAAAACGGTTTGTTCCCCAAGGGCAGATTTACGGCTGTGGACACATATTCCCCAAATGAATTTGAAACTTGGTTTGATGCAGACCAGGTTGGTGCTAGGACTTTTAAAACTTGGCTCGAAACTTCAATTAGCAGGAGTGAATTTGCTGAAATGGCGGTTAATTTGATTGAGGCGCAGGACTGTAGGGAGCTTGATAGTGATGGTGATGGGCTTTCGGATTCAGAGGAGGATATGATTTATTCCACTGATAAGAATATGGCGGATACGGATGGTGGAGGTGTTTATGATTTTGATGAAATTGTACGAGGCAGTGATCCTTTGGATGCGAGTGACGACTTCCCTGCTGATGAGGTTGCTATCCCCGAGCCGGAACAAGATCAAGGTGAAGATTTTACTGATATTTTGGGATATGACCATGATCCGGGGGTGTTTGGAGTAGGTGATAATTTGGATTATGTGCAGATTTCGGAAACTCCGACAGTTAGCGATACCGACGTAAAAGACTTTACAAATTTGGTTGCTGCGGATGGACAGTCATACTTGTTTGTAAGGGCTGAAATTAGGGATTTGGATGACAATATTTACTTTGACGACAATACGAGCGTTATTGAGTTTATTTTGTCTGATCAAAATTATGCAGAGTTGGCGTCACGAAGGGTGCAGGTTAAAAACGGTATTGCTGAGACGGTTTTGACTTCAAAAACCAGCGCCGGAAATATTACGGTTGATGCAAGAATTAGCGACGGATCTTTGCCGTCGCGTGATGCGAATATTCAGGTTTATGCCGGTGAGCCTTCTCACACGGACCTTAGTGCAGATTCAAATCAGATGCCTGCCGGCGGGGAAAGTGTTAATAATATGCGTGTGACTCTGTTGGATAGTTTCAATAATGTTGCGAATTTTGGGTATTACATTGTGACGCTTAATACTGAGGGCGGAATTCAACTTTTGGATGTTCGTGATGAGGATTTGACGACCGATGGTGTGCAAGTTTCGACTTCAGACGGGTTTGTGAATTTCAGAGTCCTCTCCTCCCCTGATGCAGGACTTGCGGCAGTTACTGCAAGTTTGCCTGAGATTGATGGAAGTGAGGATAGATTTGAGATTGAACAGCTTAATGGAATGGAGCTAGAGGTTTTACCAGCTACAAATACACTTTATGCAGGTTCTTCAAACGGGACAGAGGTTCAAGTTAATGTTGTTGATGCAAATGGACGGAAAATTGATGGATTCCAAGGAGATTTGAATTTGAGTCTTTCGGATCCAGGGCAAGGTAGTTTTGCTGATTCTAACTTGAGTTTTACTGCAGGCACTGCAATTGCACTTCTTTCTCCGGGTACAACTGCCGGACCTACTTCAATTATTGCTGTAAGTCCGGGGATTTTAAGTGGAAGTGCAGCTATTGAGGTGAAACCTGCTGATCCATATGAACTTAGAATTCGAAAAAATGACGGCACCAATATTATTGAAGCGGGAGTGGACACAGATTTCATATTGGAAGTTTTTGATGTCTATGGGAATAAAGTTGATAATGACAGCACGACCGTAGTTGATTTAAAACTTACTGAAGCAACTAAAGATTTTGGGAGAGTTAGTCCTTCCAGTGTTACGTTGAGGAATGGTGAAGCGAATTTCACGGTTATACCGAAAGATATTAGCGGGAAGATGAATATTTTGGGCACCAGTGAGGGCTTGATTGCGGGAGTTTTTGGAGGTGATATCAGGTATGTGATGGACAGTGATGACTTTAAGAATATTGAGCCGCAGATGCTTTATGGGTCACTTTTGGGGGCTGGATATGGAGATGTGACAACTGATAATTATTTGGGTGGTTGGATGACTTTTAATGGAACCACCCAAGCAATTATTTCAATGCTTTCTGATCCACAGCCAAAGGCGCAGGTGGTTTCGATTGATGCTATGGGTAATGTTTCGCTGCCAAAAAACAGCATGATTAGTCAGATTGTGCTTCCGGCAACAAAGAATTTGCCTGTTCGCATACAATGGCGAAGTTTCCCGGATGACAAATTGGCTGCTGAAGTTTTTTATGTGAAGCCGGCGAATAGGGGAATGACAACTGAACTTCTTACTGATGGGTTTAATTTGGAGATTAAGGCTAACGGAACTCGAAGAGTACTGACTGAGAATGGTGCGGCGGTTTTGAAATTGCGGGAAGATGGGCAGATTGAAATTCTGGATCCAAAATACAGTTTGGCGGTGAATGGGGCTGCAGAGGGACTTGGTTTTGTTGTGACCAGAATGAGTGAACCCGTGATGATTATTGGTTTCAAAAAAGTCTTTTCACATGATGTTGATTTGCTCTCTCCTGAATTTATGCTTGAGGATTGGGCGATTGCCGGAAATGGAATTCATGTTCGTCCAACGGTTGCTTATGAGCATAATTTTGTTTCTGTACCGAGTGGGAATAGCACTGCAGAAAGTATGGGGCTTGCTCTTATCAATCCGGATGAGAATTTGCCTGTAAATCAGCAGCCGTCACTTGGGTATAAAAGCTTGGAAAATGCTGAAAATGACGGAACGGTTGGCTGGGAGAATGAAAATAAAAATATCTTGCTGTTTTCCGCGGGTAACAGCGCTGGTGAGTCAAATATGTATTATGCGTCTGAAATTGGAGTCTTACTTGGAGATCCTACTGTTTCCATAACAGAGCCGAATGAAGTAAATGATCTTGGGTTTACTGCGGATGTTGGAACTCAGGTTTATGCTTCACGGGATGAGATTTTCTCTCTTTTAGATATGGATTACAACGGGGATGACCTGGAAGATGTTTTGGTGGCGTATCAAGATGGACGAATTGATGTATTGCAGAATTATCAATCTACAAAGCGGCTGGATTCCAGAGGCACCATTTTGAACTTAGAAAGTGGGATTCGGTCAATTGATGTGGGGAATTTCAATAACGACAGGTTTGATGATTTGTTGATTGTTACACAGACTGCTTGTAAGCAGGGTGAAAATTGTTTGTATGAGTTTGAAAATATCGGGGGTGGGTTTGTGGCCAAGTATTTGGGTCTTCAGGGCATTGATGCGCTTCCGAAACAGATTGAAGTCGCAGATTTGAATAATGATGGTTATGACGAGATTGTGATTTTTGATGAGAATTTGAACCTTTACATTGTTTGGAATGAAAAGGGTGAATTTGCGTATCCGGAAAAAGTGGAAAGAGATGGATTTGCGCTTGAGGCGGATTCCACTGTGAATTTGTCCGGGGATGTTGTGCTTAGATACAAGGGACTGGATTCGGGTTCGGTTTCACTGCCAATTCCTGTTGAGGAATTTGTGCAGCCCGCAAATGTGGATACGGATTTGGAGAATTTCTTAGATTTGCTTAACAATGATGGTAAGTTTGATGTTAGCGTAGACGGAGTCTCAACTGAGGGCGAAACGGTTGAAAAGAGGAATTTACAGCCTTTCGAATATGCGGATTCTGTGAATATTGCCGGTGACTTTGCTGTTAGTAAGCGGGTAACTGATTCAACAGGGGGTAAAATTACTATCAATGATACTTTAAGTTACACGATTTCCATTAGAAACACGTCCGGTGCTGTGATGAGAGAAGTGTATTTCTCAGATTATATTGGGGATTTCTTCAGAATGGATAAAAATTCTTTTGTTTGTATGACTTGCGGAGGCGGAGATGCAAATGCTGAGCTGGTGAGTTCGTCCAGCATTAGTAGGCCGTTTATTTTTGGGCCGTTTGATTTGAATAGTGGTGAATCAATGACTTTCTCATATGAAGCGAAAGTTACGAATTTGCCTGATATGAATATCATGATTGCTGATGATTTTTATGATGATTACAATCAAGATGATTATCTGGATATTGCCGTTTCACCTGATGGCAATGCGACAGGACGATTGATTGTTTATTATTCTGATGGAGAAGAGACTGTGTCACTTGGGGATGGGGTTTTTGCTGGTAGTTATAATAAAATTCAGTATAGGAGGAAAGAATATAATTCGGAGGATTATTCTGATGAATATGATAACAGTGAAGATAATCCATTTAAGGATGAGAACGGAGACATGGTGCCGGATCTTTTCCAAATTGAAAAGGATGGAGAAATGAAGATGTTTAATCCTGAGAAAGGGATTCCGGTTCCGGCAGCGGGTCAATATGATCCTTTCTCTAGCGTTTTTGGGGCAAAAGATGTGAATGGGGACGGCTTTTATTCGACTCAGGAAATGTTCAAGGACACTAAGGATTCTGACGGTGATGGACTGTACGACACAGTTGATCAATGGCAGGGACCTTCTGATTCCGGGGACTTTTTGATTGATGCAGGGATAAGTTTTGAAGATGGGACTTTGTCTTTGGATTTTGGGATGGAGGCGTTTGAGGAGTCAATAAAAGATATTTCAAATAAAATTGAGGATGTTGTGTCTGAATTTACTTGTGAGGGTGGATGTATAAACGGACCACCAAGCATTGCGTTTTTGGCACCGGGCACTTTCCATGATCCGTTCACCGGTATTCCGTTGGGTTGGGATCCAGGAACTCCATTGTTTGGAATTTTGGGATTCCCTCCAGGAGCTTGTGTGGGTAATGCTTGTTATGCGTCATGGGTAATGAGGACGTATTTGGCACCAACAACAACTTTGGGGCTTGGATTTGCTATGTGTTTTGGACCGTATGGAGGTGGACAATGTTGGGCTTATGCAATACCGCTTTTACAGTCGCTTGGGTTCTGTGATGCAATGAATGGTTTTATTGCAGATGTGCTTTCAAAAGCTTCCAGTTTTAATTTCTCCGGTGAAGCGGATGCTAAGATTTTCAAGGTTAGTTCGGCTGGTGGATTTGCTGAAGATACCGGGTTCTCGAGCAGTATTTTTGATGGCTATAAACCGCCTGTTTCGGTTCAAAAGAATATTTCCGTGCCGGGCTTCCCTTCAATTTTTACCGAATGGTGGAAAAAGCAAAAGATGGAATTTTTCAAGATGCTGGATCTGCCGGATGTTACGTTTATTGTTCCGGATCCTGCTAGTATTGCAACGGAGTTCAAGGGCTTTTCAAAAGAGGAAAGAGAAGCGAATCCAGCTATTGAGCTTGAAACAAACTTTATGGGCATGGAGAAGATGTTGAATTTTGTGAATTCGCTGCCTTTGGTGGACATTCAAACCAAAAAAGTTTACTTCAAATATCCTTGGATTACTCCGGAGGAGATTGAACTTATCAAAAAGGATGCGAGAGATTGGGTGCAGGATACGATTAATCTTAAGTATCAAATTATTGAGACTTTTAATAATTTTGCGGAGGAATTTCCGGATCTTGCAAATGATTTATATGCTGTTCGAGATGAAGCAGTGGCTGCGATTGAGAAATTGATTCAGGGCGTTGAGGACAATATGGCGGTTATTGAAAGTTATGGAAGATTACCGCAGCAGATTCTGGAACTGAGAAATTATGAGGCCTATTATGCCAAAATTATTGTATGTTATTTGGATGCGTTCTTGAGCTTTACAGCGGGATATTTGAAGGAGAATTTTGAGCGAATTGAGGCGTGGGGCAAGTGGGTGATTGAACTCAAGAATATTGTTGCGAATTGGCAGGCACTGATTGATGTTTCCATTAAGTTTATGGATTCTTGTGACAAGTGTACAAATCAGCGCTACAGCTTGTTCCAGCTGCTACTCAGTTTATTTGTTGTAATCCCGGAGCCACCTGTGATTCCCCTGCCGAAATGGCCGGATATTGTGATTGATGTATCAGATATTCAGGCGGGTGTGGACATTATTTGGCCGGATCTTGTGTTTGTGCCGGAAAATATTAATTTCCCTGAATTGCCGCGTCTTAGTTTGCCAATTTTTGATCTGGAATTAGCGCTTAATTTGAAAATTGATTATCAAATTCCGGTTTTGCCGGAGATTGATCTTTCGTTCTTGTTCCCTGAGCTGCCGGGACTACCACTACCTGAATTACCGGATATTCCTCCCCCACCGGCTATTCCGGATTTGGATGGAACAATTGAGGTTACTTTGGATATTGTTTCAAGTATTTTGAGGATTATTTGTACTATTAGGCAGGGATTTTTGCCAACGCCTGAGTACATGCTCAAAACAAAGATTGAGGAAATTACGCAGAGACCTGCGCTTGTTTTACCGATTGATTTGGCTATTGAAGTTGAATATCCGCCAATTAAATATGACTTCTTGCGGCGAATTGAGGTTGTGACGTATTTGCATGTGCTGCCGGAATTTACTGTTGTTTATGATGTTGTGAAGGGCGTTGCGGACAAGACAAACGGTTTGATTGTGGATTTGGTGTCTGAATTTGAAGATTTAATGGCGGAAACGGCAAAAGCTTTGCAGGAAGCTGCGGAAATTACGAGTGAGGATTTGGGGATGGAGGATGATACTTTGAGTTTTGGTGTGGGGGCTTCTGTTGGAGGAGATGAAGTCGTTGGTCTTGAAGTTGACGGTGAGAGTAGTGAAACGAATCCCGGAATTGACAGTACGTCGGAGGCGGAACCCACAGGTTTTGAGGCGGCGCAGTTGATTGCGGAGGCCTATAAAGATTATCCGCTCTTGCAGTCTGAAATTAAGCAATTGAATGACAGTATTGAGGTTTTGACTGAGAAAGTTAATGAATGGAATGCCACTTATCCCGACACCTATGAAATAAAGGGGAGTCAAAGATTGTTGGCTCTTGATGATCCACTTTTAAATAGATATGACGAGATTGTTGCTGAGAATCAAGATTTTAATTCGACTTTTATTGCGTCAATTCAAGGTACTCCGCTTTCCGACACCCTGAATCTTAGAAATTCAATGATAGCGTATGTGGATTCTTTGGAAGAAGGAACAGAAAAATTGAGTCATATGGAGGGTGATGAATTTAATAGATATTTGGTGATGGAGCAGGGTCTTAATGATTCTGATGTTATGTTGGCGGGAAATGAAAATGAACTTGGGGTAATTTCCAATGCGGATAAATACAAACTGGATGATTATGCGGTCCCGGAAGAAGATTTAGATATTGTTTTGGCGGAAGATCCAACTAGCACTTCTTCAACCCAGGCTCAGAAATTTGATGAGGGAATTTATATTTTCAATGATTCCACTGCGACTAAGTTGATTGAATATAAAAAAGAAGTTGAAAAAAATGTGAGCATTGTGTTTGTGGATTTGGACAATGACGGAGATGAAGACGTTGTTTATTCAATGGGAGGGGATGTTTATTACAAAGAAAATTTCACAAAGAAAACTTCTTTCAAGCATGTAAGTTCAAATCCTGAAAGAACCAGTGTTGCTGAACTTAGTCCGGCATTCGCAAATGTTAAGAATAATAAAACCGGAAGAAATACTTATGAAGAGTCGAGCTTTTCTTTTGATTCCTCAGAGGAGGCGGATGGTTATGAAGTTATGCTTTATGATTCATTGGATGCAATGGAGTCCGAACCGGATGAGAATGTGAAGAGAGTTTTGCTGCTTGATGAGGAGAAAAATGAAACTTATACATTGTATGACAACGATGAAGTTTCTTATGGTGTTGGTTCAAACTTGGTAGCTGAGACGGACACAACGTATAGTGCAAATTTGGGTGAAAGTGACTTTGAGATTGAAGTGCCTGCAGGTGGTGACTTAAGTGTTCCAAACGCAAGGCCAAGCAGGTTGTATGTGGAAAAAGTCAGTGGAAAAGTTTCTCTATTGAATGCTATGAGGCGCACGGAAATAAGAGCGAATACGGAATTTGGGACGGGAGATGAACTTAAGTTCCAGACCTTGAAAGATAGTACCTTTAAATTGACAATAAATGACTTGGTCTACAATGTGTTTGTTCCTGAAAATTCGTATATTGTCTTTAACAGGCAGCAAAATAGAGTTTTGAGACTTGAGAGAGGAGAAGCTGTATTGATCCAGGATGAAATTGTGGATTCGCAGGATCTTAAAGAGGGCTGGGAGGTGTTTAAAGATGAGGTTTTGGTTTTGGAAAACAATTCTTCAAAGGTTACTTTGAAAGATACTGAGGGAGCGGAATTTGTACTGGATAAAAAAGAGGTGTTTGTTATGGACAGGCTGTTGAATTCTTCCAATCCGTCTGCGCAGGTTGAGCTTGAAAATGGGGCTTATTATTCCGTTATTCGGGCGGTGCATGGAGTACAAAAGAGCACAGTGAGTGATAATGTTCTTTTGAATCCTCAAATTTGTGGAGATAGTTCGGCCCCCTACCCTATTTTAAGCAACAGTGAGATTGATTTGGCTATATTCTCCACAACGCAAATTTCTGCTGAAAATTCGTTCGACAGTGACAGTGAAATTGTGGATAGTTTCTGGGATTTGGATGAGAATGTTGATACGAATGGCGACGGAATAATGAATAACGACGAGGAGATTGTTGGCCTAACTGCGGAGATTGGACCTTATGATACGGTTTCGCAGAAGACGGTTACTCTTTGGATTACGGACGCGGCGGGTAATACGGCAAGTGCTAAAGTAAAAGTGAATATTTTGGTGCCGGAAATAATTTTGGAGGATGCCTCAATAGCAGAGGTATCCGGAACAACAAATCCGGAAAGTCCAATTTTCCCATTCGGACTTGTTAGAGAACGACAAGGCGAAGTAACTCATTTGGGTGCTGGCTACCTTACTGATGACAGAGGAGACTTTGTTGTGGATGGATTTAATAATTCGAATTTGATTAATGTCTATAATGCAGACGGTGATTTAATTGCTCAATTTAATCCAACTACAAAGCAATTGATTGTTTTGGATGAAAGATATGAGGCTAGAGCACTTGTGAGAGGTGAATATTGGCCGGCAAGGCTTGTTGTTGTGGAAAAAGCCTTTGGTATTGTTGAAGCTTCGTTCATTTTTGTTGCGAATGATCAGAGGTTTGTGACTGAGGTTGATACTCCTCTGGCTGACTTTGATTTGTCAAGTCAAGAAACTCCTACGGTATATGTTGCAAACGACAATGAAAGTTACAGCTTGAAAGATGGTGATTTTGTGAGCACGGATGAGAATGGTGTTGTTGAGATGAAAATTTCAAGAGATGGAAATATTTCTTTCTTTGACGAAAGGTTTGAAATTGTGAAACGGCCGGCAACTTCTTTGGATGAGTACCTTATTCTTGATATTTATGATGATGGGGTCAAGGATCTTGAGGTTTATCCCGGTTCAACCGAAACAACGACACTTACCACTACAGAAGAGCTTGAATTACCTTCTTCCGAGCCTTTGACTCAGTATGAGGATATTACTGGTGACTTTAGGCAATACTTTGAAGATATTTCTGAAGATGATCCTCTGTTTGAGGACATTTCCGAGCTTGTTGAAAGAGGTGTGATTGCAGGTTATGTAATTGATGGGGAGACATATTTCAAACCGGATCAGGCAATTACAAGAGCTGAATTTACAAAGATTATTCTTGGGATTTTATGTATTACACCACGGGACAGTGCCGCTGTTTTGCCAGCCGTGTTCAATGACATTTTGGACAAAAATTTGTGGTATTTTGCTTATACAAAGGAATCGTATTTGCGTGACTTTATTACCGGTTATTTGGCTGAGATTGATGTAAATGGAATGACACCGTTTAAACCAAATACTACTATTAATCGCGCAGAGGCGGTGAAGATTATGCTTGAGGCGCTTGATAAGGAAGGTATTATTGCATTGCCTGAGGATCTTTATGGAGTTCCTTGGTATGAGCCGTATATTGAGATTGCGCAGGATATGACGCCTTACATGATTACTGAGTCTGTGGGCGCTGAAAATTATATTATTACGCCAGAGGAGGCTCTAGATCCTTTGCATATTTTGACCAGGTATGAGTGGGTGGAAATGTCTGTTCGCGCACTTAATGCTTATAATTGTTTTGAGTTGGATTCTGATGGAGATGGACTTTACAACTATGAAGAAGAAAGCATTTACGGTTCTGATCCTTATAATCCGGATACGGATGGTGGAGGTGTGAATGATGGAGCGGAGGTTGCCCGCGGAAGTGATCCTTTGGATCCAGATGATGACTTCCCGCCTGAAGTTGATTTGGGGCTCACAACGGGCATTTATGTTGTTCAGGAGCCATGTACAACTTGTCCGTGTCTTGCCAGTATTGATTATGATGCCGACCTTAGGCCAGGGGACAGTGTGTTTGCTATAATTGAAAATGACGCAGGAGAAATATTTGGAATGAGTAATACATTAATAGTTCATGAATAATCCATGCATATGAAAAAAATTCTTCCATTTCTGACTGTCCTACTGTTTGTTCTAAGTTTTGGGGGCACCGTGCTGCTGAGCAATGCGCAGGAAGGCGAAGAGGCCGCGGCGCCGGAAAGTGGCAGCGGTTCAACTGAGTATGATGCTACGATGCAGGGAATGGATTATTATTGTGGTGAGAAAGTGAATGAGGTTGCAAAAGAACAAGTTAGTGCATATGCGGAATTTTTAACTGCATTTTTTCAGGAATATGATGAGAGCAGTGAGCAGGTTACGGATGCAATGGAATATTTTAGATACGTTCAGGATGAAATTGATAAAGTGTATGAAGAAAATCGCGTGAAGCAGGGCGGCGGGACTACGTTGGAGACTGCGTTTTATGAATATAATTATTGTAAAAAGGTCCATGATGACTGGATGGACTTAGCGCAGGAGCTTTTACAGGCTCATTCGCTGCAGTCGTCAAACAGTAAGCGTACTTTTAGAATGATTGATGCAATGAAGTCCATGAATGAAAATATGGACGCCCTTTCAAATGATTTTAATAGAGTTTTTCCGGGGAGCTTTAAAAAAATGGATTCTCAACTTCAATGCTTTGTTCCTGAATGCATAACAAAATGAAAAAATTTAGGTTTATAATGATGCTTTTTGGCCTGGCGTTCCTGGGAGGGATGCTTATGCCTCAGTTTGAGGGAGGGAATATCAAAACCAGTATTTTGGAATACGGTTTGCCGGGTTCCAAACTTGAGGATGATATTATTCGTTTTCATTTGCAGGTTAATGAAACTACCAATGATTATTTGGATAAATTGACTTCAACGGACGAACCAAATGTGGATTATCCAACTTCTGAGGAGGGTTGTAGTGAGGATAATGTTTCTACCTTTTGCTTAGCTTCCGTTTTGAATGAGGAATTGACGGCTTTTGAGATTGGAATGCTGTTTCACAAAGATAATTTTAGAGATGCAACTGATGATTTTGAGGCAATTACAATTGGTGATGCCATGAAACAACAAGAGCTGCGGGGGTCGTTGATTGATTCTGAGATTGAGGCGGCGCGAAAGGCTGTGAATTTGACTTTGGCCGTTTATAATCAAGCGCAGCTCACCTACCCCGTGCATGAGGAGTTTATTAAAATGGTGAATAATCTTGAGGAATATAGGGATAATTTGGCGGATATTCGAACTGTGATTGAGCAGTATCCTTATAAATTCAATAACGCCACAACCACTCAGTGCAAATGATTAGAAAAATATTATCAGTTGTCGGGGTTTTGGTTGGAATATTCGTTAGTGCGAATGTGGGCTTGGCTGCTTCAGGTTTGCTTACCACTGATTCGTCCACGGATATGATTACAAAACTTTTTGATAGAGCGAATATACGAGTTTTTGATGCGGATAAAGAGGAAATTGATAACCTTTCAATGGAAAGAAAGCCATTTGAGAATTTGTATCTATTTATGTATCAGAATGTGAAACTTTATCCACGAACAGCGGCAATTCAAGTTTTGGCGGGCAAAACTGTTTACAGTGAAGAAGAAATTGAAGACATTGTGGTTTATGGAGATTTTACGCCAATTCTTTTGTATTACCGGGAAATTGGTCTTGCTGAGGAGCAGGACTTGGTTGCTAGAGAATTTTATCTTTTACAAACCATGTATGATGATGAGTTTGCTTTCCAAATAGACAATTATTCGCTTTCTTATGAGACGGAGGCGCAGGAAATTTTTATGAATGGCGACACAACAGATTCCGCCAATATAGATCTTTTGTTTGATTTGGATATTATAAATTATCTTTTATTTGGAGAATTTTTAACTCCGGTGGACCGAAGTGGTGAAGAAGTTACAACCGCTTCTATTGATGATGTGATGCTGGCGTCCGAAGGAGATGAGGCACCAAGTGGGCCTAAAGTGGACAGTCCGGATCCGTTGATTTGCCAAGAAGATGGAGATCTCAGGGATGCACTGGATGCATATGAGGATTATTTGGCTACTTTACCTCCTGCTGAAGGTGGAACGGGCGGCGGAACTTCAGGCGGTAGCGGTGGCACAACAGCAGGCGGTAGTGAGAGAACCAGCACCGGGCCTGACACTACATCTGACAGGGTAATAGAGGAACGTCAGAATTTGGATGACTTTGTGCGTCAGATAAGTGGTACTCCCGGCGATTGGTCGCGCAAGGGGCCGCCTTGTAATGAAGTGTTCTGTGTGAAAGTTAATTTGGTGAGTGAGCCGGTTACGGCCGGTGGGACTGCTAAGGAAGTTGAGTATGAAGAAGAAGAAAATTGTATTGCGTGCCATGTTGCGTATATTGCGGCTAGAATGGAGGAAACGCTTGGAACCGGATTTGTACCTGGAAAAGTTTCCATGAATGTTATGGAAGATGGGACTTGCAAGGAGGCCGGTAAAAAAGTTGATTTGGATTTGAATGTTTATTTGGTAAAAAAACCAATTATTTTGGATCCGGGTGATGATATTGAAGAACAGCCTGCAAATAATGTTGAGGAGTTAATGGATACTTTGGTTGCCATTGGGACTATTGATTTTAAAGGCAAAAGCCGTGATGAAACGGATTTTGAGAATTTGGCGTATTTTCATGGGGAACAGTCGCTGGAGGATATGTATGAGGATGCAGAAATAAGGCGTGAAACGCGAAAAGCTGAGGTTAAGAGTGCTTATGATGAGTTTGTGGAAAAAAGTAGAGGTGATTCTTCTTTAGTATTTTTTGAACAAATGGCTGCTGAACTTTTTTCACTTTCCACTTATTTATCCGGTTTCCAGGAGGCACTTCAAGCCACATATTTGGCTGATGATGCACCAATTACAGGTCTTGTTAACACAGAATATTGCAGATGAAAATTCGTTATTTTATTTTTGGTTTAATGTTTGTGGCGGGTTTGGCCGCAGCACCTTTAGTAAGTGCGGCACCGTTGGTTCGAACTTGTCCGAATGATTATTATTCATTTATTAGGCATGTGAGGAGTGAATATACTCGGCATGAGTTTGCGGCTGATTTTTTCAAACGGAGTTATTGTCAGGTTTCTGATATTTTGGTTTTGAATGATGAACTGGAAGAGATTCGTGACAAATTCAGGACTGCTGCTTATGCGTGTGAGGACACTGCCAAATATAAATCGCTGTATCATCAAATTTTGATGGAGACGTTTTTTATTCGTCATGTTCAAGAGATTTCTTCAGATTTGCTGGAAGACGAAGAGATGAAAGATGCGGTTAAACGCAAGGCTGCGACGCTTGAAAAACTTAAGGAAGATATGTACCAAATATTTGTGATTGATGAAAAGAGGGTTGATTCAAAGACTTTCAATGATTATTTTGAGGGTTGGGCTAATAAATATGATGATAAAATTGCCGATTATGCAAAATGTGAGGATGGTCCGTGGGCTGAGGTGAATGAAGTCTTGCAGGACTTTAATGAAACTTGGAAGAGTCTTTCAATTAATGTTGAAAATGAGAAGCGTGAGGGGAAGATTGTCCAATTTGCCAAAACTGAGACTGAGGTGACAACCAAGGGTTGGTCTAAAGTTAAATCAACTCTGAAGAGTTTTGGGGATAAATTTAAAAAACAAAAGGAGGAAGAAGTTGAGGATCCGCTAACTGTTGATAAAGCGGCAAAACAGTCCAGGATATTGAGTGATGCTTTTTCAACTCTTCAAAAGAGCGAAAATGTTTATGATATTGAATATGACAGTGCTATGAGAATGGCTGAGTATCAACTTATTTATGGTGAGGGTGGTGCAAGGCCCGCTCGAGATTTGCAAACATTGATTGCGGATATTAATGCAACTCTGGAGGAAACTAATGTGACTGACTTCCCGAATATCTTGAGTGGAGTGAATGTTGTGCTAGATAGGCAATGTAAGTAGCAAAGTAAGTTTTTTTGAAACCCGGAAGCGTATGAACATGGATCATGATCCATGTTCATCCTTTCAATTGGGTTTAAGGGTTTCAAAAAAACTTACTTTGCTAAACGTTGTTTATAAATAAATATTTAGCGGGAGAGAAGGGAGAAGAATGTGTGCTGTTTTTCAAGTAGGGTTCTCTTTTTGACTTTCACGGATGCTTCAACTTCAATGCTTTCTCTTACGGTCATAAGGTCAACCATGCAATATGGGCATAGTTCACGCTTTAAGGAAATTAATTTACCGCAGGAATAGCAATTGAAGAGCATGGATGTGGATGGAGTTACGGGGTTTTAGATGGTTTCCAGTTTTTCCAGGAAATCTGCGAGGTCTTCTTCACGAATTCTGTAAATTCTACCTAACTTTATGCTTTTTAATTTTTTGTTTTTGATGAACTTCAGCACAGTCAGGTGATGAACTTGCAGACTGTCGGCGACCTGCTCCGGAGTTAAGAGCCGCTGAGTCATTTCAATTCATTTAATTTTATTAACTTTTGTTATAATTTATAGGTTTATTTTTACGTTTGCAAATGTTTTTTTGATTATTGTTAGTTTGGGATTGTTTTGGCTTTGTTTGTATTGTTTAATTGTGTTTTGGAGTGTTTTATTATGTTTTATTATATTTTATTAAATATTAATATAGCAAAAAAACTAAGAAATTATATTTGCTCAATTATTTACAGTCCTTGTTTTTGCAGCCATTTCCCCGTGTATGAGACTTTTCCCATTTTTGCAACTTCTTCAGGCGTGCCTTTTGCAATTACCATGCCACCTTCATGGCCGCCTTCTGGGCCCATATCAATTACATGGTCGGCGTTTTTGATTACGTCCAGGTTGTGTTCAATGACCATGACTGTATTGCCAGCATCTACAAGCTCCTGAAGTACGCCGACAAGTTTTTTGACGTCGTCAAAGTGGAGGCCAGTTGTGGGTTCGTCAAGAACGTAGAGGGTTTTGCCGGTTGAGCGGCGAGCGAGCTCTGTTGAAAGTTTTATACGTTGGGCTTCACCGCCGGAAAGTGTGGTGGCGGATTGACCAATGTGTATGTAGTCCAGGCCTACTCGTTGAAGAGTTTCTAATTTTACTTTTATGCTTGGAATTGCGTCAAAAAATTCAAGCGCTTCGGCAACTGTCATATCCAAAACTTCCGCTATGTTTTTGCCACGGTATGTAATTTCCAGTGCTTCACGGTTGTAGCGTTGACCTTTACATGATTCGCAAGGGACGTAGACGTCCGGGAGGAAATGCATTTCAATTTTTTTGAGACCGTCGCCTTGGCAGGCTTCACAACGTCCACCTTTAACGTTGAATGAGAAGCGGCCCGGCTTGTAACCACGGAGGCGTGCTTCCGGTGTTTGTGAAAAAAGGTCGCGGATGTCTGTGAATACGCCGGTGTAAGTGGCGGGGTTTGAGCGAGGGGTGCGACCGATTGGTGATTGATCAATATTGATTAGTTTGTCGAGATGTTCAATGCCGCGGATTTCACGGTGTGCGCCGGCGAGTCCCCTGCTGCGGTTAATTATTGCAGAAACTTTTTTTACAAGAATTTCGTTTATAAGTGTGGATTTTCCACTGCCGGAAACGCCGGTGATTGCAATGAATGTGCCGAGTGGAAATGAAACGTCAATATCCTTTAAGTTATGTTCTGATGCGCCGATTATTTCAATTGATTCCCCGTTACCTTTGCGCCTGGTTTTGGGAGTTTTAATTTCTTTCTTCCCTGACAGATATTGACCTGTAACGGAGTTTTTATCTGCCATGATTTGTTTGGGAGTTCCGGCTGCTACCACTTCCCCGCCGTTTTTGCCTGCGCCTGGTCCAATGTCCAGAATGTAGTCTGCGGCAAGCATGGTGTCTACGTCATGTTCGACTACAATAACCGTGTTGCCGATATCACGGAGTGTTGTGAGCGTTTGAATTAGTTTTTCGTTGTCGTTTTGGTGGAGGCCAATTGAGGGTTCGTCAAGGACGTAAAGAACGCCTACCAAATGTGAACCGATTTGTGTTGCGAGCCGGATTCTTTGTGCTTCTCCACCGGAAAGTGTGTTGGCGGAGCGGTCCAATGTGAGGTAGGAAATGCCTACGTTGTCTAGAAAATTTAGGCGTGCGGTTACTTCTCTTAAAATTGGTTCGGCTATAATTTTTTGTGATGAGCTGAGTGAGAGGCCATCAAAAAATGCGCGTGCTTCATGAATGGAAAATTTTGTTACTTCTGCAATGGATTTATCTTCAATTGTGACGGATAGAATTTCCGGGCGTAGGCGGCGGCCTTCACATACCGGACATGGCAAAATGCGCATGAATTGTTCAATTTTTTTACGAACGTAGTCCGAGTCAGTTTCCAAGTAGCGACGCTCAAGGTTTGGAATGACACCTTCAAATTTGGTCATAAATTCGCCTTTTGCGTGGCCTGATGCTGAGTCCATTTTTACGGCATAGCGGGCTTCGCCGGTGCCGTAAAGAACCATTTCAACTTGCTGCTCCGTGAGATTTTCAATGGGGTCGTTCATTGAGAAGCCTTGTTTGCGTGCGACGGCTTCTAAAATGCGGTTGTACCAAGTTAGGTGTGATGTTGTTGCTGACCACGGAAGAATTGCTCCTTCAGCAAGGCTTAATTTTGTGTTTGGCATCACTAGGTTGCGGTCAATTTCAAGTTTAGTTCCAAGACCGTGGCAGGTTTCACAAGCGCCGTGTGGGCTGTTGAATGAAAAATTGCGAGGTTCAATTTCACCAAAACTTATTTCCGGATGTGTTTCACATGAAAAATGTTCAGAGAATTTTTGGACCGTGTTCTGCTCAACGTCTAAAACCATCATGGTGCCTTCCCCGTGGTTTAAGGCGGTTTCAACTGAGTCAGCCATTCGAGTGCGGTCCGGGTTTGGGATTTCAATTTCTTGACCGGAATTTAATTTTTTATAAGTTTTTTGTAGATTTTTTGTGACTAGGCGATCCACAACTATTTCAATATTGTGCTCTTTATTTTTGTCTAAGCGCGGAAGTTCCAGGATGGAATATATTTCTCCATCAATACGTACGCGGACAAAACCGTCTTTTTTGATTTGTTCGAGTACACGTTCGTGTTCGCCTTTGCGGCCGCGGACGACTGGAGAAAGTAACATTATTTTTCTCCCCTCCTCCATAGCAGCAATGTGGTCTATGATTTGGGTTGGTGTTTGACGGACTACCTGCTCATGACATTTTGGACAGTGAGGAATGCCGATTCGAGCAAAAAGAAGGCGTAAGTAGTCGTAAATTTCCGTTATGGTGCCCACAGTTGAACGCGGATTTCTTGGCGCGGTTTTTTGGTCGATTGAGATGGCCGGCGAAAGGCCATCAATGGATTCCACGTCCGGTTTTTCCATCAGTTGGAGGAATTGACGCGCGTAGGCTGAAAGTGATTCAACATAGCGGCGTTGGCCTTCCGCATAGATTGTGTCAAACGCAAGTGAAGATTTTCCGGAGCCGGAAAGACCGGTGATGACCGTAAGTCGGTTGCGTGGAATTTCAACATCAATATTTTTGAGGTTGTGCATTCGTGCGCCTTTGACGGTGATGGAAGTTAAAGACATATTACAAAAAAGCTAAATCTTTGATTCGCGACCGAGGCAGTTTAGCAGAAAAAAACGGGTTTGGCAAATGGTTTAATCTTGGATGCGGCCGATTTTCTCCCAAATTATATGATGAACGTGAGCTGGGGAATCTTCGCCAACTAGGAAGCCATACATTTTAAGGTTTTCCTTTTTGTGGAAGAGGTAGTTTAGGAATGTGTAGCCGATTACCAGGAATGGAAGCATGAATGAGGTCACGTTCATTTCCAAGAAAATGTTGAAGATTGCGTGGAGGAGCACTGCTATGAGAAGGCCTTCGGTTAGTTTTTCAGTGGCGAAGACGCGGTTTTTCTTGAAGTGGGTGCGGTGGAGAAGATTTACGAGTGGGTGGCGTTTTTCTCGGACTTTCTCTGCGTAGATTGGGTCGGCAAAGTAGGCGATTCCGTAGAAATATCCATAAATTCCAGAGAACAGAACGTGTGCAAAGGTCGAAAAAAGTGACCTGAACACAAATGAGATTAGAACCGTATCCGTTCCCTGGAATTCCCATATGTAATAAAAATAAAGTACGTTTTCAATGAAGGCGAACCCGAGAGCGGCCAGGATTGAAAATTCAATTGCGTCGTCTATGTTGCGGAAAAAGCCGCGGTCTGTTTGGACGACTACTCGATGTTTTAGGTATTCTTCAATAACTCCCACCAGCATGAAGGCTAGAATTGTGCCAACAGGCAGAAACAGAAGTGGGCTGAAGCCGAGTACGTCGGCTTGCATGGTCTCTGTGTAGTTGAAGAAATTGATTTGCGGGAAATATTGCCAACTCCATTTGTATGCGAGCATGGGTAGAACGGCGAGCATTCCAATTATAAATGTGGCGATTGCTTTTGGTTTGTAGACCGGGTCTTTTTTGTAAAAGATATAGCCCCACATTAGCGCGGGAATGCTCGCCAGTAATATTGATAATGCTGCTTGCGTGATTTGTGGCATTTTTTTATGGTTCTAATCTGTTAATTATACCATAAAATGTGTGTGTGTGCAAGGAGCTTGGGTGTTTTTGTGCGGGAAAGTCGCTATTATTCAGTATCTATAACTATACCGGCCCCGATCCTGACGGCAGCAGTTTTGGAAGATACAACTGCTTCTTCTCTCGGATTCGGGTCGAGTCGTTTTGCCAGTTGCAAATGCATTTCATCCGTGATTGAATCCAAGACTATTTGTAAAAATTGGAGGGCGGCTGCTTCTGTTACAACTTCTTGCATTGATTCATCGTCGGCGTTGTAAAATTCACCCAAGACGGAGAATGCTACATGCGTGTCAATTCTGCCTTGAAGATTTGAGAGATGCCAAAGAATGTTATGAAAATGATGATCGCTTTCAATTTCTCTTACGTTTGTTGTTTCAGTTGCTGCTCCTATTGAAAATTCGGATGCTAAAAAATTAAGTAGAATATTTTTAGCTTCTTCATCAGTACCACAGATTTTGAATAATTTATTCAATCTTTTTGACACAATATTGTCAAATTCCGCTCTGTTAACGTTTAATTCTTGAAAAGGTTCTCCCAGAAATTGTCTGGCTGTGTCAGCTGAAACGTTTAAGCCTGTGGTTTCCTGATATGTTTTGATTTCCGCCATTTTGTATAATAAAAAATAAGGATTCATTTTAGCAAATTTGTGGGGGTTGGGTCAATTTTATTCGCTAATCCTCCCCCGCTCCACCCGGAAGATTTTTACTTTTGGGAGGGATTGGACATGGGCGAGTTCCGTGGTTGTGATGATGCTTTGGTAGCCTTTGAGGAGGGTGCCGAGGTGGGCTTGGCGGGATTCGTCGAGTTCGGAGAAGACGTCATCAAGGAGCAGGAGTGGTTTTTGTTTGGTTTTTTCTTCAATGTAGTGGATTTCTGCGATTTTGAGGGCGAGGACGGCGGATCTGCATTCTCCACGGGAGCCGGTTTCAGAGAGTCGGCGGGTGTTTAGGCGAATGGTGAAGTCGTCGCGGTGGGGGCCGAGGGTTGTGGCGCCGTAGCGTATGTCCGATTCACGGCATGCGACTAGGTTTTCTTCAAAGTTTTCCTGGGGTTGGTAGTGGATGGTGAGTTTTTCAGTTGTGCCTGCAATTTGAGTGTAGAGGTCTGTGATTTTTTCTTGGATGCTTTCGACGAAACGGCGGCGGAAATTCCAGATTTTTTCGGCTTCGGCTATCAAGGCGGCGTCCCAAAGGTCGAGTTCCCAGAGAGCGGCTTGTTTATGTTGGATTCTTTTGAGGAGGGCGTTTCTTTGTTTGAGGGTGCGTTGGTAGTTTGTGAAGGCTTCAAGGTAGACGGGGTCGAGTTGGATCAGAAGGCGGTCGAAAAATTGGCGGCGGAGGGAGGGGCTGCCGTCGACCATAAGGAGGGTTTCCGGGGTGAAAAGGACTACGCGGAAGGTGCCAAGAAAGTCTTTGGGCGGGACGAGTAGGTCGTTTTTTTTGATTTTTTTGGTTTCCGGGTCGCGCTGGAGGAAAATTTCAAGGTCAGTTTTGCGTTTCTTGTCTGTGAGAGTTGCTCGGATGCGGCCGTGGGGTCTTTCATGATTTAAAGTTTCCAGGTAGCGGCGGGCGCGGAAAGATTTGCCAAGTGCAAGAAATGCCACGCTCTCAAGCAGGTTGGTTTTGCCCTGGGCGTTTTCACCGACCAGAGCGATTGTTTGGTGGTTTTTGAGGTCGAGGGTGAGCTGGTCGTAGTTGCGAAAGGACTCGAGATGGAGGGAGGATAGGTGCATGGAGTTAGATTAAAGCTTCCGTTTGTGGCTCACCATAATCAAGGCTTGACAAATGTGGGTTTTTGGTTTAGAATGGCGGCTCGTAATTTTTTCCTATGTCTGAAATTGATGTACCTACTCCTGTCGAGTCTCAAGATGAGGCTCAACTCCCAACGCTTAAATTTAAGAAGGTTTTTCAGTCAAAAGAACCGATAGCCGGGAATGCCAAAGATCTTATTGCTGCTGAAAAATGGGGGGAATATACTATTGTTTTGAGGAAGCCGATATTGTCACCACCGACTCCGATACCAGAACTTGGTGAAAATCCTAGAAATCTACCTAAGCAAGAGCCACTTATAATTATTGATGGTGAGGGGCGTGAGGTGGTTGATTTTGGATTGATTTCAGGTTTGGAAGTTACGGTTTCAATAAAAGAATATTGTACTTCTTTGAGGAAATCATATGTCTGCGATGATGAATATGATGCTACTAAAGATGATATATATGTTAAAACACTCCCAAAGCATTTTCAGAAAAAGGCGCAGGAGGCAATAAATAAGGAAAATAGACATTGGATCGACGTGAATGATATTTTGGATATAACTTCCAAACTTAGTTCTGATAAAACAGAGATTTCATTATATATGGGTGGAAAATATGTGGTTCTTTTTGATCCTTGTGATAAAGGGTGGATTGCATATTTAACTCAAAATGAAGCAGGCGTGAGTCAAATTCCCCGGAACTGGAAGCGTTTTGATGCCGGGGCATTTTATGAGATCCCGGAAGAATTATCAGTTCATATCAATAAGCTGAAGGAAGAAACTAAAATAGAGGGCAATGTTGTGGAATTGAGTGGGGAATATGAAGTCAGGGTTGGAGGAACAAAACTTCAGATTAGACAGGGTCCCAATGTTGTTCATGAAGAAACTTTAGCTGAGGTTGGTGATAATGTTTGTGTGGACCCTTCAAACCCTTCAATGGTTTATTTTTGTAGAAGTGAAAATCCTGAAGAATTGTATGTGTTGGATATTAGTGAGTCTCTTCCCTGGACTTCCAGACAAGCGCGGTTCCCAAAACAATATTCGTCCATAAAGAATCTTGGTTTTCATCCTTCAGGGAAATTTTTGACATTTTTGGATGGAAAAAATTTGGTTTTACTGTCAAAAAGCACTTTGGAGGAGATTGGAAGAATTGAGGGAGGGGCTTTTGCCCAGTGGGATGAGCAAGGGCGCATGCGAACTTTAGATAGTAAGGGGCATTTTATTGTTGTTAAATTCAATTTGGACAAAATTGACAACGCTATCCAAGCAAGAAGGGTGGCTGAACTTGCAAGAGGTGTTGATATTGAAGCTATGTTTGAAGGTGTACAAGGGCCTCAAAGTAATGAGAGTGCCGGTGAGGGTGATGGACAGGAAGATTTTAGTTATTTGGACGAATTTAAAGCAAAAGCGATTGCTGTTGCCAGAAAGAAGCTTAGTCGAGCGAATGATTTGACGGCTTTAGATGTGATTGGTGGACAAGTTAACGTACTTGAAACGCAACTTGCGGGACAAGGGTTGGATTCGGCTGCTGTGGCATACGTTAGTGGTGGTGTGATAGAAATGATTGAAAAAAGGAAAACTGAGCTTGCAGAACCTGTTGTACGAGAGGCTTTGGGGCGTGTTCGCGCTATGCTTGCTTCACTTTCTGTGAGGGCTATTTCAGAGATTCGGGAGGATTTGAGTGAGTTGGATGGGCTTTTGGGAAGTGTTGAGGTTGAGGTGAGGGATGAAGTTAGGGATGTTCGTGATGGTTTTAGGTTGGAAGTGGCGAGGTTTTTTGAGAAAGAGGCCGGGAAAATTAAATGCCAGGTGAATTCTATGGTTGAAAAGGCCCGGAATGATTTGGATGGTTTTGAGAGTAAAAGGGATTTTGATGAGTGGCTGCATGATATTTATCCCGCAATGAGGCGGAATTTGGGTGAACTTGAGGCGGATTGTCCGCTTGAGGCGACTGAGGCGCATGAGGCGATTACTTTGGCTAAAACAACACTGAGAGACCTTGCGGATCAATATGAAAAGAGGTTTGAGATGGAATATGCGGCTGTTCGTGAACGGGCGGCTGAGCATGTGAAGGCGTCTGCGGATGATTTAAAAAAAGATATTGCTCGCTTTTTGAAGGGTTTAAAACGGAAGGGATTTAAAAGTCGAACGGATGCTGAGCGTTATATAAATGAAAGTTCAGAGCGTGAGATGATTGAGGATGCAATTGGGGCGCTTGGTAGGCGGAATGAAGAATTGGCGAATTCGCTTTCCAGACAATTAAAGTCTGATTTGGCGCTTGCGGTTGATGCAATTGAAAGAGGAAAAGCTACAACTGTTGTGGAAAGTGGTGAACAGATGGTTGATTTGGGAGGAGTTGCTTTCCCTCGTTTTGAGGCGAAGGTAAAACGGAAAGAGATGCCAACTGTTACTCCGACTTTTGTTCGTGATCAGCGAACAGTTGGGCCGGGTGTTAAACCGGCGGACGTTTACGGGGATATTTGTTTGAGAGTGAAAGATGCGCATGGGAAAGTGAAAGTGATTCGGCTTTTTGAAGGCAGAAATGATGAGGACGAATGGCGAAATTCGGAGCTGACCGGAATTGAACTTAGAGGTGGCTCTGTAAAGTCTTCATATATGCAGCATGGTGATTTTGCAGCATTTAGAAAACAATTTTTGGCTTGGGGAACAGAGGATGCGCCCGGGGTGCTTCGTGTTCAGTATGAGGAGAAGCGTGAAGCTGTGAAAGAGTGTTATGCTCGTCGGCATAAAGTTGGTGAGCGTGGGACTGAGGATGTCCATTGGCAGCTTGAATATAGGCGACTTTTGGAGGAGTATGCGAATTTCTGCAGCGAAAATAATATTGCGCTTTTGAGGCAAGTGGACAGGCAGCTTGAGGCTGAATGTGCAGTTGATCCAAACGGAAAGGGTGTTGTGCCGGAATGGAAGTCGGATTGGACTTCAGACAGTTTGACGGAGGAATATTTGGCGGATATGGCACGGAATTTGAATTTGCAAAGAACAAAGAAAGAAGGACTTTTAATGCTTGCGGGGCATGCTGGTACCGGTAAGGACGTTTTGGTCCAGATGTTCTGTAATTTAACTAACAGACCTTACGCCGGATTTAACTGTACAAAGTGGACAACTGAAGCTGATTTGGTTGAAGATGTGCAGCTTGAATCTGTTGATGGTTCGGTTAGGACCGTGAAAGTACCTTCAATTATTGCCAGAGCAATTCAAACCGATGGTTCGGTTGTGTATTTGAATGAGTTTAATGCTATGCCGCATACAGCGCAGCTTGCAATTCATTCGCTTTTGGATGCTAAGAGAATTTTAATTCCACCAACGAGTCCGGATAAACCGGTGAAAGCAGTTGATTCGGTTCTGTTTGTTGCTTCAATGAATGAAGATTATGAGGGAACTGAGGATCCAAACTTTGCAACAAAGAGTCGTATGAGTTACACAAGAATTGGATATCCACCTTTGACCAGGCCGGCTGCTAAAGAAGATCCGAATCAGAATCCTTTGTTTGATTCTGCAGAGGCTCTGCGTATTGCAAGATGGGTTTCTTCTTTAATTGATTTAACTTGGGAACCGCAGGCGGATAGAAATGCTTTTGTGAAGATGTGGGATAAGTATATAAACGGAACCGGAGATGGGCAAACCCCTACCCCGGAGCAGAAATTTGACCTTGATGTAATTCTTTCACTCGTGCAGTTTGGTGCGCATTTCAGGGATTCGTTTATTGCAAAATTCAATAGGAGTCATGATAGATCCGCTAGAAATCTTCGCAAGAAATTGCCTGTGGAAGGTCCGCTTACAATGCGTGAAATGACTTCCGCTGCGTGGTATTTAAGTGACTGTATTTCAAGTGAAGAAAAACTTTCCGGCAAATTGAATCCGGAGGAAGTGGCTAAGATGCTTTTAACGAGATACTACATTGTTAAAACCAAGAGTGAGGCGGATCGCGATACTATGGAGCGGACGCTTGATACTGACGGCGTGTTTGCAATGCAAAAGCGTCTTGAGATTTAATTTTCTAACCTGGTAAAATGGCAGAAATTGATCCCAGAAAAGGTGAGAAGATTTCAAGAGAACGACTGCGAGATGTTGTCGCAGTTTCAAGACAGGTAAGTGAAAGCGGGACAAAGGTTTATCCCGGAGACAGGTGGGCTTTGCATTACACAGAGGATACTGCGGCACGGCAGGAGAAACTTCAGGGCCTTATGGCCGGGAGATATTCAGCTGCGGATGTGGCGGCCAGTTTGAAGCCTGATGCACTTTTGTATGATGCTTCTGATTTTGAACGTGAGGATGCGGGTGCGGTTCTGGGGCGGATTCAGGATGAGGTGAATAGGATTGATTATTTTGATTATGAGCGGTTTGCGTCGTTTCTTTCACGGATGAGTGTGAGTGGAGTTCCGTTGGATGCTTTGCAGAGAATTTACAGCGGGATTCAGAAAAATCGAACTCGGAAACAGTTTCATAATGCGTATGGATGGACAGGGAAGAAGAGAGTTGAAGCGATTGTTCGCGCTGAAATGGAAGGACTTTGTGATCGGTTATCCGGAATGGATGATTGGAGTGCTGTTTGTGCTGCTTTGTCTGCTGATTTTGCGTGTGAGGGACTGGGTTTGATTCGGACAAATGAGCGTGATGCGATTGTTAGTGGGCTTGATACCGGACAGCGGAAAGTTTTTGAATCTGTGAGGGAGCATGTTCGGTCTTATGTTGAACGTGGGAGTGAGAGGGCTTTTGAGTCTATCATGGAAAGTTTGAAGGGAGAGGAGCCGCAAAAGGAGCCGTTTGAGCCGAGTGAGGAGATGCAAAAGCTTCAAGAGGAGCTTGAGGATTACATTGATGATGTTGGGCCTCCGGGTTCTTCAGAAGATCCGGCTATTCCACCGGATGACTGTGATGAATATAATGATCCGGGTGAACCCGGGCAAAGTGGCTCGGAGAGTCGTGAAAAGGAAGCTTCTCAAGCGTTTTTTGAAATTGAACCGGCCGGGGTTAGTACAAAGCCGCTTGTTGGATATTACTGCAGCGGTCGGAAAAGTTATTATGATGTGCCGAGGAAAACTTGGAGCAAAAAGAAGCAATTAACTTCGTATTCCGGGGTTATTGCGGGTGACGAAAGATGGAAAATTTCCGGGACCATTGAGGGTGATGTGAAGGCGCTGCCAATTCCGAACGGGTATGCGTTGGATATGTCTTCACTTTCCGGCGGTGTTCAGGTTTTCAGAGATCAGAATGGGTGTTTTTATGTGCATTCTTCCGTACGAAGTTCATTTTCTGTGGACTTTTTGAAGGATCCAAACATGCATGTGGGAATGCCAATTCAGGAAGATTTGGCGCAGATTTATAGTGGTTCCTTGTCCGGTGGAAGTGAGGCGGTTTTAAAGCAAATTCAGTCGCTTCCCTCCCCTGCTCAGAAAGCGGATTTGGTGAGGGAGCATATTTTGGGGTCGCATTTTTATCCGGGTGGTGGAGATTTGAAGGCGGCGCAGGCGCTGCAACATAAGCTAAGGAGCGAGTCGAGTGCTGTGAATTATTTGCAAAACCTTGATGCCAGTGAATATTTGGAATGTTATTCTGCGAATACGCTTTTTGTGGCAATGATGAGGAAGGCCGGTGTTCAGGCAAGGCTTGTTGTTGGGCATATGTTGGATGGTTCAAATGTGCGGGACGGGAAGTCAGTGATTGATCAGTCGACCGGGCATGCTTGGTCTGAAATTTGGGATGGAAGTGCTTGGGTGCGCTATGATGCTACGCCAAAACCTAAGCCGGAGGATAAGGATCCATCGCAGGATTCTGGGGATTCCGGTGGTCAAGGAGAAATGGAAAATGCGGATGATGGGGGTTCGCAAGAGGAAGATGGTCAGCCGCAGGATGGTGGTTCGCAAGAGAGTGGTGAGGCCGGTGATATGACAAAAGATGTTCAAGATCAAGTTGATCAGCGAGTTGAGGAAGTTGAATCTTCTTCATCTGATTCGTCTGAAGGTATGCCGGAGGCGAGTGATACTGAAATGAGTGAGGCGGAGGCTGGAATGGAAGAGGCCACGCAGGAGATGGAAGCTATGGAGGAGAAAAAACGGGAAATGGAAAAGCAGGTTAAACAAGTGGAGAAGTTTCAGGATTTGCAGGATTTGAAGGACCAGCTTGAGAATGAAGACTTGTTTGAAGACATGAAGGATTCAGTTGAGGATTTGATTGATAAAAAGGAAGAGCAGATGAAAGATGAGATTCGGGATCGTTTGGAGGACTTGGAGGATGCCGGGTTTGTTGATGAAAAGCGTCGTGAGGAGTTGGAGGATAAATTGGATGAGCTTGATTTGAATGAGCTTGATAATTTACTTGAGCAAATTGACAGGGAGAGTGCTTTGTATGAGAAATATGAGGAAATTTGTGAGGAAGTTATGCCTTATGTGGAGGAGTGGTATAGATACATTGCTGAAAAGTTGCCACGGAAACTTGAACTTGAGCTTGATGAGGAAACTTTGATGCGTCAGGGGAAATTGAATCGGCGCAGTGTGCATAGATATTCAAATTTGCTATTTGGGACGGTTTACAATCCAAGGGTTTACAGAGCGTCTGTGAAACCAAAATTTTTGGCTTCAATTGTTTTGGATGTTTCCGGATCAATGAGTGGAGAAAAGCTACAAAATGCGTTGAAGCTTTTGGTTTTTTATTGTGAGCTTTTTAATATGATCAGCGCGAAGTTTGGGTATATTCGGTTTTCAATAAAAATATTTGCTGACGGTGTGTGGGAAATTAAGGATTTTGGTCAGGATTATGATTCGTCAACGCGTTATGACTTTATGGACGGAACGAGTTCGACCATAAAAGTGCGGCTTATGACTGCAGTGCAGGCCGGTGGTGGAACGAATATGCTTGAGGCAATTCAAAAATCGGCTCGGGATATGACTGAGGAAACTTGGGAATATCCGGATTATGCGTCGGCTTTGAATTTTATTGGTGATGGTGGAGACACTTGCGGGAATACAGGTAGAATTCGGCAGTTTATTGAAACTAAGGATGAGGAAGACGGATTTGGGAATCATATGCATTTTGCAACTTTCTTGGGTGATGAGGCGCAAAGACAAGTGCTGGCGGATATTTTTGGGGATGAGCACACGTCCGTTGCAAGTGACTTTGAAGAGTTGATTGGAGTTAGCATGGAGCAGTTTGGTGATCAGATTGAGGAATATGTTGATAGTATGAGTTAGGGCTTTTGTTTAGCGATTTTTCTTGAGTTCGTTGGTTTTTTCCTATAAAAACACGGCGAACTTCATGCTACTTCACGCAAAAAATGGCAGATGAAAGGATAGATCAGTCAAATCAAGAGGCTGTGCCCACGGGTACGGGGGCTGGGTCATATGTTGAGAGAGGAACTGAAGTGATTTTAGATGCTGTACAGGATATGATTCGGCGGGCAAAAAATGCTGTTTTGGGGCCGGGTTTTCATGAGGCACCGACGGAAATTCTTGAAGATGACAAAGTTTCTTCTATGGATCTAGAGGTGGAGTCTGGATGTGATTCTTCAGGTGCTGTTTCTGGGCCGTCTTCGGGCGGGTTGACTCCAGCTACCGTGGAGGAAATACCAACGGATGGAGAAGAGGTAGTGGAATTGCCCGTTTTTGTATCTTCAGATGGAAGTGATGGCACTCCTCCTGCGCCACATCAAGCTGGAGCACATTTGGTTCGGGATGAATATGCAAAGAAGAAAAATTTGTTTAGGTTTGGAAGAGGAGAAACTGATGCTTCAGAGCATGATAAAAAGGATTATCCTGTTGGACAAAGTAGACGAGAGGTTCACGCAAGAATGAGGCTTATGATTGAAATGTTGGAGCATAATTATGGGTCAGAGGCAGTGGAAAGGGTTGGTGTAATAAGGTTGCAAGAATATGTGGATCCAATAACATTTTATATACATGATGACGACCCGATTTTTGCTGACATGCCGGTAATTTTTGAAATTAAAAAGAAATTGGTGAGTGGCGGTTTAAGCAATGAAGAGGTTGATTACACCGGTGTTGTGGAAACATTTCAGTATGAGTTTGTAGCCGGCTATGTTGGTAAGCTTTTTAATGATGTGATAGAGCGGATTGATAACATTGTTACTGCATATAAAAGAGATGGAATTGCATATGTTGCGACTGATTTTGGATATGTTACTCATGAATTTCTGCGTGATTTGGAACATGTTTGTAAACGAATTGTCTCAGATAGCGAGCTTCAAGATGATATTGTTTTTATTCAGGAAAATTATCAGTCAGTTGGGCGTGAAACGGAGGCTAGCAAGAGGCTTAGGGAGGAACTTTTGGATATTGAAGCTTCACCTGAAAAGTTGGAAGCGGTTGAGTTTGTAGAAAAAGTAAAGGCGCAAGTTGATGCGTATGAGGAATTTGAGAGTCGTTTAAATCTTAAAAGTATGACTCCGGATGATGCTAGAGCATTAGGGATTAGGCAGATGCTTTTGTTGAAACTTGTTATTGGTCATATGAACAAACATATTGCCGGGCCAATAATGAAGCTTTTTAATGAAATTGAACTTGAGGAAGGAGGTACCGGAAGAGCAATTGATTATTATCGTGAACAAGAACCTGTAGTGGTTTTGGACTATTGTTTAAAAAGTTTTGTGCAACTTTTGAGAATACAAAAAACCTTAAAGCAATTGCGCGGGCTAATTATTGGGCCGGATTCACTTAGAAGGATTGTCTAGTTCCTCCGTGATTCTCTGAAAGGCAGCTTGAACGTTTTTTCTTGCGTCTATATCAAATAGACCTGCTGCTTCAGCTATTGCGGCAAATCTTGCCTCATCTGCTGGGGTTACTACTATTTCAGCTTGTTTTGCTGCTTCTGACATTAGGTGAGTGGTTAATGCGACTTCATAATGCACTTCCAAACCTGTTTTGTCAAGGTTTTGTTTGGGTTTTGACAGTTAAACTCATTTATTGCTATGCTAAAAATGATGAAGATCATAAACACAAGTACGACCACTAAAGCCACCTTAAGAGGGTGAGGTCGTTTGTGAATGCAAAACACAATTGACTTCACAAGTGAGTCCGATTTTTGCTTTAATTCTTTGTAACCAAGATTTCTATGAATAAAGAAGACAAACTTCATGCAATGAGGCACAGCGCGGCGCATGTTTTGGCGCAGGCGGTTTTAGATATGTTTCCCGAGGCTAAACTTGGAATTGGTCCTGTAATTGCCGACGGGTTTTATTATGACTTTGAATTGCCCAGGACTCTGATCCCGGAGGATCTTTCAATTTTGGAAAAGAAAATGAAGGAAATAATGAAAGCGAAACAGAGGTTTGAGCGTAAAGTTGAGCCGGCTGAAAAGACTTTTGAGTTTTTGAAGGAAGCGAGGCAACCGTTTAAGGAAGAGCTTGCGCGGGAGTTTGCTGCGGAAGGCCAGGAGATTTCATTTTATGAAAATGTGGACAAAAACGGGAAGGTAAAGTTTGTGGATATGTGTGAGGGGCCGCATGCGGAGGATACCGGGAAGATTGGAGCTGTGAAACTCATGAAAATTGCCGGAGCTTATTGGCGCGGGGATGAGAAAAATCCCCAATTGCAGAGAATTTATGGGGCTTGTTTTGAGACTAAGGAGGATTTGCAGGCACATTTGCAAATGCTTGAAGAGGCTGAGAAGCGGGATCATAGGAAACTTGGGAGGGAGCTTGAGATTTATATGATGAGTGAGGAAGTTGGGGCCGGGTTGCCGCTTTGGATGCCGAACGGTGCTGTGATTGCGGAGGAACTTGAAAAATTGGCTAAAGAGGTTGAATACAGCGGAGGGTATGACAGAGTTCGGACGCCGCACATTACAAAGGGCGAGCTATATGAAAAATCCGGTCACCTTCCCTACTACGCGGAAAGTATGTATCCGCCAATGGAAATGGACAATGAGAAATACTATTTGAAGCCAATGAATTGTCCTCATCATCATTTGATTTTTGGCGGGAAAATGCGGTCGTACCGGGAGATGCCGGTTAGGTTTGCGGAGTATGGACATTGCTACCGGTTTGAGGACAGCGGGGCACTTTTTGGGCTTATGAGGGTTAGGTCAATGTGTATGAATGATGCGCATATTTACTGCACTGAAGAGCAATTTCAGGATGAGTTTTTAGCAGTTATTGATATTTACAAAAAATATTTTGAGATTTTCGGGATTGAAAAGTACGAGATGCGGCTTTCTTTGCATGACAAAGAGGGTCTGGGTAAAAAGTATGTGGATGAGGAGAAGCTTTGGATTCAGACGGAAGAGGATGTTCGAAGAGTCATGAAAAAGTCCGGGGTTAAGTTTAGTGAGGCCGAGGGCGAAGCGGCGTTTTACGGGCCCAAGATTGATGTTGAAATTTGGTCGGCGATTGGGCGTGAATTTACACTGGCGACGAATCAGCTGGATTTTGCGGTGCCAAAGAGGTTTGGGCTTACTTATGTGGACAAGGACGGAAAAGATAAAACTCCGCTTTGTATTCACAGAGCACCTTTGTCCACTCATGAGCGGTTTATTGGCTTTTTGATTGAGCATTTTGCGGGGGCTTTCCCAACTTGGCTGGCGCCTGTGCAAGTAACTGTATTGCCTGTTTCTGATAATTTTATGGATTATGCTCAGGAAGTTGCCGCTGAGCTTAAGGCTGAAGGGGTGAGAGTTAAAGTGGATGATAATAGCGAGAGTTTGGGGAAGAAGATACGCGGGGCGGAGAAAATGAAAATTCCTTGGATGCTGGTGATTGGGGAAAAGGAGGTGGCTGAAAAAATGGTTGCCGCTCGGAATTATCACAGCAAAAAACAGGAGGTTTACGGGAAAGATGAGTTTAAGAAAATGGTGCTTAAGGAAATTTGCGAAAGAAGTTTGCCTGCTAAGTCTTAAGCAGCTTGTTGCTCTTCTCCGGAGCCAAACCAAGAGTTGTTATTTGCCGGGTTTTGTATGCGTTCAGCATGATCTGGACCAACGTACCATAATGTTTCACCCCAAGGTGGAGGCGTTACTCCGGTGGTTTTCCATGCTTCGTTTTTGTACTTCACTTGTGCTTTTTTAAGTTTATCCATGTTTTCTTTGGCTCCGTTTTTTGCTTGGTCATCACGGACTTTTTGTAGCATTCGTGAGGCGATTTCCGGATTTTCACTAAATAAGAAACGAGTATAAGCACCGGCTGCTTTGTATAGGTCATCTACCGTGTTTATGCTGTCTGTTGCATCTCCAAATATCTTTTTGCCTTCGTATTTTTTCTTTAGATTTTCAACAAATTGTTTTACTTGCTCGTTGCTCTTTATGGTGCCGTTGAATAATGGATCAAAGAAATCCGGGTCAAGTTCACGGACGTAAGAGCGGCAAGTTTCCATGTTTTTGCGAACTGTGTAGTCATTTCCGCGTTTAAACATACTTGTGTATGCTCCAACTGCACGAGGCACTGATTCGTATGCACCGGAACTTCCCCATCTGAAGAAGGTTTGGTTTTTGTACATGCGTTCTGAGGTGATTGCATCCATGGTGACAAATTGGGAAACGAATCTTACTAGGTCGTCTCTTGTATCATCCTTTTTGTCGTATTCGTTGAAAGCAGCGCTGTCCATAAATTGCAAGTGTGCGACGGTCCAGTTTTGCATACCGGTCATAGGGAGTGTGTATCCATTTGACTGTTTACGGAGGATTTCTGTTGCGGTGGAGTCGTTGACGTAGGCTAAGAAAGCTGTCGAGTCGTCATGGTCCAGTGTTTGTCCCCCGGTAAACACTTTATCAATACGAGTTTGAACACGCTGCAGACGCATTGCCTGTGTCTCAAACCAGTTTAAATACATTGGGCCGGGTTCGTTGTCTTCCCAGTTGAGTGCTGCAACCTCACGAATATCTTTTAAGTTTGGTTTTTCACCTCTGGCTGTACTTGAACCAAAATAGTCAATTACAGGATAGTTGTTGATACGTTTTGAGTTAATGGCGGATCCGCGGTCGGCGCTTAGGAGGCCGGTTGCGATCCCTTGGATGAGATAATAAAGTTTAGCTTCTCCAGTCATTTTTCCGTAGATAATAGAATAATCGACAGCTTCTTCGTATTCGTGAGGGTCGACTTTTGCTGCTTCACCTTTTTCCTTGTAGCGCTTCAATAAGCCTTTCAAGTGTCTTTGAAGACCTCCAGAATATTCGGCGATTCTATTCATTCTTTCTTCATTTTTTTGTTTGCCGCTTTCATAATTTGAGTTGTTTGTGTTGTACCATTCATTAAAGGTGTCGTAGTCCCAAAGCACACCCACTACTTTTTGGAGGCGGCTCATGAAGCGGCTCATGTCTAATGTTTCTACTGAAATGTCTTCGTCAAAAACAATTTGGTCTTGGAATTTGTTAAATTGTTTTAGAAGACCGGGGTCATCCCAGCGGATTCTTCCTCTGTCAGCCAACAAATACAAACAAGCTTTCAATTCGTCCTGGTTGTTTGTTGTCCTAGCGACATCTTGTATTTGCCAGGCGTCTTTGTTCCCGTAAATGTCCTTATAGTGGTTAACTTCCTCTTGCTCCGCTTGTTCTTTCATTTTGTCGAACTCGTTTGGAAGTGTTTGTACGTAAGGAAGATTTTCTAGTGGTTTTAATACCTTGAATACGGTTTTACCTAAACGCAGATTTTGGTCACGATTATATCTTCTGGTTGCCCATTCTTTGATTATTTCTCCGGCACGTTTTACGTTTTGAAGTGAAATGAATTGCCATTCGTATCCTGAACCTGGTTCTGGAATATTTTTATATAATTCTATGTAACTGGAAATTTTATTTCTTGCGATTTTGATTTCATACATCCCGTTATCTCTGGTCTCATCTAATAATTTGTCGTATTTTTCAAAGGCTTCGTGGAGTCCATTAGCAAAGCTGATTGTGTCTCCTTTGTCCATTGCTCCGCTTTTTAGGGCATTCAGTTGGAGTCTGAGACCTTGTTGTATTTGGAATTTGGGCTTGTCACCGGATTTGAAGAGAATTTTTTCTCCTTTTTCGTTCCTGAAATATTCTTCGTCACTAAAAATGTCATCATATATGTTGGAAATGTTGCCCCAATCTCTAATAATGTTTTTTTGTTTCTCAAGTGTTTCAAGTTCATTCTTTTTATAATCTTCTTCAATGTAGGAATTGTTTTTAATTATTCTTTCAAGTTCTTCAAGTTCTGAAAGCGTTGCTGCTGCTTCTTGTGACAACTCTTTAGCTTTTGGATCAATATCATTTTTCTTCTTTTCCACAAGCGCTTCGTATTCTCGTTCCAGCTGATCAATTGAGATTTCGTTGGACCTTGCTTCTTTTGCGTAAGCGTATTGGTCTTCAAGTTTTTTAATTGTTTGATAGACAGCAATGTATTCTTGGAATGGTTCGTCGTCCGTTAAATTGTTTTTTATTTGTTTGAGAACGGCATCAATTGTGTTTAGGTAATTGTCTTTGAGGTCTTCAAAGTGTTTTGGAGGCTTAGTTTCCCATCTTTTTTTAAGAAATTTCAAACGTTTGTTGAAGTCCTTGCGCATTTGTTTATAAAGCTCTTTCATTGCTCTATCACGTTGTTTTTCCATGTCAGCGATTATCTGATCAAGAGCTGCCAACACGTCGTCGCGGGTTTGTAATTTTAGATTGCGAATAGATTTTGGGCTCATATTGAATCCACTTTTAAAGCGACCGGCATCCATGGCTTGATACATGGATGCGAACTCTTCCTGAAGTCTGTTTATTGGGCCAATCCATCTTAAATCTTCCATTATGTCATCCGGAACGTCGGCTTTTTGAAGACGTACTTTCATTTTGTTGAAAGATTTTACGTAGCCATCAAAACCGTGATATTCCGTAAACATTGCATTCCATGTTCTTTCAATACTTTCACGGTCACCTGACTCAAAGTAGACCGCTTCCGGGCCCGGAATTATTGTTGGCACTTTTTCTTTTGTATTGAAGGCTTCTGAAGTTGGTGGAACTGAAAGTTCTTCAACGTTGCCTCCTCCAGTTCTTTTCTTTGCCGGGGCTAGAAATTCTGGTGTGACTAATCCACGGTTTCTTGCTTGATCATCCACAATAAGAAGGAAATAATTGCCTTCTTGCGGTGAGCCGGCCTTTCCTCTGTATCCTCTTAATCTGTGGGTTCCTATGGTTAGTTCCCAGTTCAGATAGTCATATGCTGCATTAAGTTGTTGATCTGTGGGTGCGTTTTGGGTGATTTCAGTTCCGGGTTGAATCCATGCTTCAATTTCAGTGAGCGGGATTTTTCTGTTGTTTGCGGAAAGTATGTCTCTTTCCACTTTTAGTTCAACAATGTCGTTGTTTTTTGTTAAAAGCTCATTCTGTCCAAGTGTAGGACCGGATTCATGAGTTCCACCGGTTCCCGTTGGGCCGCCGTTTGCAAAGACAAGTGATCCTCCCCCTAGAATGAGGTTTTTTTCTGAGTCCTGCTGATTGTGGTATCTGTGTGTTCGCATATCAGGTGGGTGATAAGGCTTCCTTTTTGGAAGCGAGAGAGAGGAGTAGCTTAGCTATTTAAGCTAAGCGGACTCTTCCCTCACAATCACCCTGATTGGATCACAGATTTGATCGTAGGAGGGTAATTGTATCACGTTGTGTTAATTTGTCAAGTTTGGGTTAATTTTGGGTTATTATCCAGGCGCTCCGTCTGCTGGGGGTGGTGCTGGTGTTGGCGGAGCTGCTGGGGGTGGTGTTGCAGCTGCTGAAGTTCCTTTTCTCAGTGCTCCTTGAACAGTTTCACCTACTTGACCCTGAAAAGGTCCTTCGTTTTGTAGGATTGTATCAAGTTCTTCAAAGTTCCTATTTCGGCCTGCTTGTTGAACTCTTTCAACGAGGTTCTTTTTATCTTGCTCGCTCATTTGAGATCTATTTATTGCGTTGGTCATGGCTGCTGTTACCATTGTGATATCTGCGTTTACTATTCCCAAATTAAGGGCGTCACGGAGATATTTAATTGAATTTTCTGCAGTGGTTTGTTCGGCGGCGCTGCGTAGTAATTTTTGAGTTTGCCCCTCTTCTAGACCAATCATGCCCATTAGTGCTTGGGTTTGTGCTTCAGTGTTGGCAAAACCTGAAAGTCCTTGTTGCCAAGGTGTTTCACCTCTTTGGACTTGCTCAATTACTCGTGAAGGTACATTCATGAAAGCTGCAGGAGACCACATTTGTTCTGGTTGACCGGCTGCGGTTCTAACCGGAATAATTGGTAAGAATTTAGGTGATGAAGCTACCCCTTTGGCGATTGTTTCTGAGAATGATTTAATTCCGCCGACAATTCCCTCGGCGTAAGTACCTTGGGCGGCTGCAAAGACACCTGTCCAAACCACAACAACACTTGTGATGGCTATCATGATTTGTTGAAGATCTGAAATTCCGGTTATTAGGAATTCGCCTTTAAGGATTGCGTCAACTTTTGTGGCTGTAAATGCGGCACTGGCACCTCCCACAACGTTGGATAGGGCGTCCACCATTAAATATCCTATGGTCATAACCAGTCCAATAACAATTGGGGCTATAAGATGTTTGATTACTTTTTGTGAAACATCTCCGCCGCCACCTCCAAGCTCTTTGAATTGGGGTACAACGTATGTGAGTACAAGTATTGGAGATAAAGCCAATGCGGTCCAAAGAACAACAACGCGGAAGATTAGCAGAAGACCCAGTACTACATAAGAAACTGCAAATACCACGTACATTACCAGGGCAAAAATGGAATTAAGCAAAAGCTCTTTGTAATCCGTGACTTCCGAACTTACGTAAGGCAGTGTTGTGAGAGCTCCCATGTTTGTTGCCATGAGAATTCCAATGTTATTTGTGCTGAGCCTTGAGAAAACACTATTTTGTGCAATTGTACTCAAATTTCCGGTTGGAACATCCTTCGTTGCTTCTTCCGTCCCAAATTCACAAAACAGGTTGGTTTGAATGGGCAATTTGTCGCCTTTGGAGTAATGGGTGACTTCCTGAGTTTGTTCGTTATATGATTTGTTACAAACCGACCGTGTAAATGTATCTACGTCTTTGTTGAAGTCGAATTCGTCAGTTTTTGTCAGTTCAAGTGGCAAACCAAAGACAGCTGTTGTTGCTATGCTTGAAATGTCAATTATTATCTTTCCTCCCAAGAAAGTGAAGTTTACCAAAATTATACCTATTATAAGTTTTGGCAGTGCTGTTTTGAGGGCAAGATTACCTTCGTTTCCAAGGCCTAATATGTTGTAAAAGGCAATTGCAATCATTACCAAGACAAAAATTACGTTCACAATGTTACGAACCTCCACCCAAATGCCGAGCAACCTTTCTTCCATTCCGGGCCCAATAATTATGTCACTGTCCATCAAGTCGCCTATCATTAAAAGGAAAGGCCAAAGCAAAACATTCAAGAAATTTATTCCGTATTGGATCAGTGTGCCTAAACTTTCCGTGGTTTTATCTGCGGTTGTCTCTGCGGCGAATGCCATTTTTGGTATCAAAACAATGCAGACAGCCAACATCAGGGGAACGATTATTCCTTTTCTTTTCCAGAGAATCTGCGTGATGTTTTTCAGAAAGTTTTTCATTTACATGTTAACTATCATGCTAATAAAAAGGGGTAGTCCGCCTGCTACAGCTCCGGTTCCGGCAATTATGCCGCCTCCAATTAAGCCTTTTACAAGTGGCTGAGTGACTTTGTTCTTTGGTTCTTTTGTTTTTTCTTCTTTGCTTTGAGCTGACAGTACTTTTCTTTGTTCTTCTTCTGCTTCTTCATAGCGGGCTTCTTCACGCACTTGGGCTTCTTCAATTGATTGTCTTTTCCTGGCTACTCTGGCTTTTGCCGCCATAATGTTTGGCAGAGGGATTTGTGTTTCTTCCGGAATTTCCAGCGACGCGGCCTTGAATGGCGGAATTTCATGCATTGCTTCAACTTTTGGAATTGTGTAAGACATTGCCTCCGCTGCGGCCTGGAATGCTTTTCCGCGAGCTGCTGCGTTGGATTGTGAGACCTGTTCAAGTACCAACTCTTCTTGAGAAACCGGGCCGGTTCCGGGTTCAATTTGAGATTGTCCAAATTCTTCCGGCAAGAGAGTTTCTGTAACTTTTCGTGAAACTCCTTGTTGGTTTGTAAAAGTGAATTCAAGCGGTTGGTAAAGTGGCTGAGTTGTGTCTACTGCTACTGAGTAAGAAACATTTTGAGGGCTTACTGCTTCAATTTTTACCACGTGATTATCAACAACCCCGCTTTTAACTAAAAAGCGTTGATCTACAAGTTTTTTACGGGTTGCAAGGAGAATTTGTTGATCAAATATCTCCTGAATGTCCGTTGTGGTGGTAATTAGGGTCGGTGAAAGGAAAATGTATTTTAACGGATCTACATTAGCGGCTTCTTCCGCTGTCATTATAACCTCAAAAGTAATCCCTTGATTGTTGCTGGCAAGCAATAATTGTCCGCGGAGAGCAAGTTGTCGTTTTTGTCTGGCTTCGTCAGAATTGCCGGTTACCAGTACATTTATGTCACGTTTGATACTTTCGTCTAACCAGTTTGTGAAATCTTGAGTTTTTTCTTCATCTGAGAGGATGAGAATTGAATTGCCTTTTTCAGCAACGTAGGAGAGGAATTTCTCCTTGTAGCCGACCGGCATGTTGCTTTTTTCCACAAATTGCATCAGTTCATCCGCGCTTGTGGCTTGCGGAAGCGATTCTATGAAGTCGAGTTTGAACTGGTTTTGGCTTTGTAAAATCATGCTATTTGAGATACACCTTGAGCGTCCAAGGATTCATTTATAAATATTTTTTGGCTATTGCCGTCTTTTTTACCCATGCCGTTTTCTGTGCGGTATAAGATTGCGGCAATTTGTTTTATTTCAGTTTCAAGTTTTTCTTTTGGAATGTGGCGGTATTTTTCCGATAGTGATTCGTATTGGATGCCAAGGTCTTCCAGGGTGAAATCCGTGAGCGGTTTGCCGTTTTTTTCATTGCGCTGAACTTGTCCGGCAATTCTGTCTGCGTTGTGGTAGTAAAATTCCGTTATTGGTCTGTTCAGACTGAGCATTGTAACTGTGTCTGATTCAATTTTGCTTTGCTTTTGTACGTTTACTTCAGCTGTGAATGCCTTCCCTTGAAGTGCTTCAGAGACTCTTCGCGTTGTAATACCATGTCCAATTCCGCCTGTGTATTCGTCTACAGCTGCAGCAAATACACCGACTGAACCCCAAAATGCTGGGTTTGCATAATCTCCTTGCAGGACAAGTGGCAGATTTGCTATGCCCGTCCACAGAGCTACGTTTTTAATTACAAACCAGCCGACAATACCCTCAACCGAGAGTAATTTCCCGGCGAGATTTTGATGGTAAGCTCGTTGAAGATTTTCAACGGCTTGTTTTCTGATGTCTGAAAATGTCTTGATGTCCGACTGCATTTTTTCACTTAAAATGCTTTGCATGGCGATTTGGAATTCTCCAGCTCTTTTTGGAAAGCGGGAAATTGCGTCCTTACAAAGTTGTTCTCCCTGAATTGGTGTTATGTAACGCGTTAGCACCAGATTAGAAATTAGTTTTTGGGCGCCTTGTGTGTCTAAAATTTTTGAAAGTAGGGTGAGTCTTTGGCTTTCTGAAAGTACGTCCAGGAAGGCAAAAGCTCGGTATGTTTTTATACGTTGGTATGCCTGGGCGGGATTGTCAGAAGAATGTGAAATTAATTCTCGCATTTCATTTTCCATACGTGTCCACTCTCCTTGTGTTGGTTCTTTTCCTTCAGACAGTTTACTGATTAATTGGATGTAATCTTTTGGAATTTCCCTGCCCAATGATTCGGGTGATATTCCCACGCTTTCAAGTAGTGATGTTGTGTCCAGGTTTTGAAGAAGTTTGAATTGTTTTTCAACAAAAGTGGCAAGCTCTTCCAGATTGCTGATTTTTTTGTCTTGGTTGCCGGCCATGCTGAGCATGAGGTCAAAACGTAGGATCAGACTGTTCATGAGGGCTTGTTGTTTCTCCAGATACCACTGAGGTGTTTTTTCAGTGTGTGCCTCTATATCTTTTTTTCGAATTTCTTGCACCAAGTTGTAAACTTCAGCAGATTTTTTCAGAAATATACTCTCGAGTGTATTTTTTGTTGATAAACCTCGCTCGTATGTGCCAATGACGATATCTATTCGTTTGTTGATTGAAGTTTTGCCATCTTCCACTGACTTTTTCAGTTGTTCTTGGAGACTTTTGTCCAGTTTCGGTATTTCAGGGTTTTCGAAAGCCATGTGGCGATTTAAGCTAAACGTAAAATTCGAATAATAAGATCCAAAAATGATTCTTGCTTTCCTTCCCACTCGGGTATTTGAGTGACAAGTAGAGTTCGAATTGGGGATGGATCCAAATTTTGCAGAGGAATTACAATTTCAGGGTGTGTTTTTCGGTTTGTCAGTAATCTTATTTCGTTTAGGTATGGCGGGTCGTGAAGAATCCAGAATCTCTTTATTTCACTGAATGCCAGTTTTGTTGAACCGAATTTTATCCCGTACGGAGAAATAATCACTTCAAGCATTTTTGGTTTTTTCCTGTGTTCCAAAACAATCAGGAGAGGCAAAAGTGCAAATACTAAAATCATTGACCAGGAGTGTGTGTAAAATGCATATGCAAGCAGTCCTGCGTCAATTGTGGCTGCAATAAAAAACCAGATTGGGCCGCGTTCGTAACGGGTGAATTCAGGACTGTACCACTTCATCCAAACCTGTTCGAATGAATTTTGGGTTTGCTCTGAATTATTTTTATTTTTGGTTTTCCCGGCCATGCGTGGTTTTTTATTTTTTTATCTAATAATTCTAGCACAAAACGCCATTTTTTTCAAGTAGTCCATGTATGCAAAAAAGGCCCCCTCAACGGGGGCCTTTTTAATAAATTCTAGTACTTACGTGTGTATGGGAGCATTCCCATTTCACGCGCTCGTTTTATGGCTAATGCCAGCTGTTTTTGCTGCCTCAGTGAAATCCCAGAATAATAGTGTGGAACGATCCGTCCGAAAGAAGAAAGATATCCACGAAGGGTTTCAACGTCTTTGTAGTCAATATATTCCGGTAATTCCGGACGAGCTGTTTTTTGTAGTTTAACTTTTTTTGACATGAGAAAATTTATTAAAACATGTTGTCATCTTCGATGTTTGCAGACAAACCACCGGCTTCGTCCTTGTTTTGGTCGTCAGAAGCTGAGTCGTCTCCTGTGGTAGGTTCGTCACTGGCTCCATCATCACTAATTGAGCCTGAGCCCATTCTTGGTTCTTCTGTGTGAGATTCTTCGTCAACACTGTAGCCATCTTCACCTGTTGGAAGGTATTCGCCTTCGCCTCGTTTTTCAAGCATAATCATGTCTTGCAATACTACTTCTGTGCGGAAACGACGAGTTCCGTCTTCCATATCCCAAGAACGTGTTTTTAGATAGCCTTCAACATAAACCAACATCCCTTTCTTGAGGTATTTTTGGCAAATTTCTGCTAAACGAGCCCATGCTACACATTCATGGAATTCTGCGGAGTCTTTTCTTTCTCCGTTTGATGTTACCCATTGGCGGTTTGTAGCCAAACCGAAGGTAACGATTGATTGACCTGATGTGGTCGATTTAAGTTCAGGATCTCGGGTGAGATTCCCGACCAGGATCACTTTGTTGACACTTCGCATGTGATAAAAGTTATGAATTAAATGTCAATATCTGTATCTTCGATGATTGCTTGAAGCTGTTCATCGAGTTTCGTAGATTTTTTTGGTGTTGCTTCTGTTTCCTCTTCAGGTGCAGGTTTTGAGGTCTTTTTTGCTTTTACTTTTTCATTCAATTCTTCTGCGTGGCGAGATTTAAGTTTTCGCCCGGTAGAAGGCTTTTTTTCAGTGCTGTAACGTGTAATTTTGTAATTTTCAGGGACTTTGATGAGTAGATAACGTAAAACTTCCGTTTGAATGCGGAGTTCTCTGTGCAGCTCTACCGAACCTTCAGGTTCGCCCTCAAAGTTCATAACTACATAATAACCGGAGCTGCGCCCTTTGATTTTGTATGCAAAGTCGCGCTTGCCCCAAACGTCTTCTTCAACCATTTCAAAGCCGTTTTCTTTGATGTGTGATTTGACCTCATTTAGTGCCTTTTCAAGCTGTTTGTCGGTAAGGCGCGGGTCAAGAATGACCATTAATTCGTATTTCATCTGTGTGGGGTTAATCCCTTCGTCCTAAACTTTGACGAAGGACAGACGCGGTGGAATTTAACACAGACTGCACACTTTCGCAAGGAGATTTTGCGCTGTATTCCTCTGGTGGGTAAATTTGGTCAAAACCAGGTTGATGGCTGTAGGATGCCAAAACTTCAGGATCGGAGAGGGCTTGGAGAATTTTTTGCATTGTATGGATTCTGTCGTTGATTTTTGTGTAGATGTGTCTTAATTCACCAATAGAATAATCTACATGTGCTAATTTCAGAAGTATTAGCATTAAGTCCTCCCCTGCGGTTATTGCTTGGATTGCTTCTTTTCTGAGGTAGAGGCGGTAATTGTTTTCTTCATCCCAGAGTTTTTGTGCATCCCTTGGGTTTGCCAGGTGGACAATATGTACGGCAGCATTTTGGTAGTGCTCAAGAAAAATGGCTTCTTTGGCTTCAAAATGGATTTCTTCCGGTGATTTTTGGGGGCTTAATTCCATGTTTTTGTGCGTTATTTTGCCTTTGCCATAACTTCTTCAACAAAAATTGAGCCGCTGTCGTTGCTGGTGATTTCAAAGTGGACATCTTGGTAGTTTGTCTTCATTCGCTCTTGCCAAGATGGAACTTTTTTGGCATTTTCCGCCTTGGCTTTTTCAATTCTGTCCGGTCCTGTCCAAACTGTACCTCTTGTGTCTATTACGCGGTGCGGGGTCTGGCCCGGCGCAGTGGGATTTAAATTTACCGAATATTCAAAAACATACGTGTCATTTTCTTTCCGTGCGTTTACTGAAAATTCTGAAAGTGTGAAGGAATTTTTGGGGTTTCTTATTTCCTCTTCAATGTGAGCGATGAAGGCCTTGTAGGCATCTTTGTGAAGTTCTGACAGGTTTTGGCCGCGTAGAGTTAGAGTTCTTTTTGGACCTTCGACTTTGTATTCTGGCGAAGCGGTTGCGGCGATTGCTTCATTTGCTTGGATTCGCAGATTTTCAATTGTTGGATTGCAAGCCAGAGCGACCGAAAGCGCTAATGTTGATAATTTGGGGTATTTTTCCATCTTGAAAAATGAGCTGTATTTTTAACAGATGACGGTTTTTTAGTCAAACTTCTGTAGAACTGCAATTAGGCAATCTTGACGTTTGGGTACAGATATTGTATGTTTCACTCTAATTTTATTAAATATAATGACTGAAATTCAAAATAATACACCTGAAGAATCACAAATTCAGGATCTCTCAGAAAATCCTGGTTGTTTCCCACAATGGATCCCAAGTTGGGTTCGTAAAACCGTAATTTTTGTTCTTGGTCCGCATTTATTTGAAGCTCCAAAACAGCAAAATGTCGCGACGCGTGCTATTTCAGCGCCTTCAAAGAAAGAATCAGAGCGAGAAATTACTTTGGAGGATTTGAAGAGGAAAGTTAAAGAATTGCTTAATAAATATGCTGATGCAATTGAGAAAGAAGAATATTTTTTACCGGAGTATAAGGAGATTTTTAATGGTGCAGTTGATCGTTTTCTATCTGATTCGCCGGGATACGAAATGCATTTGGGTGCTTATTTGCCGAAAAATGCAAAAGCTCAATTTTCTTTTGGGCCTACTTTTAATGGATTGAGTGGTTCTGTGAAATTGCCTGATTCTTTTGATGAACGTCGTGATTGGGATTTGCTTGAATTAATTCATGAGTTGGCACATGGGGATCATGTTTTTGGAAATTATGAAAAACTTGGACATAATGAGTTTGTGCGAAGACATAATGAGGAGTCTCAGCGGTTTGGTGTAAAGGCTGCATTGCTATATTCTGAAGCACGTTCACATATGATCCAATTGTTGTTGGCGGATATTTTATCTGGCGGTTTATTCCGCGCATATGTTGAGGAGGCAGGACCTGCTCATGCAAGTGGTGGTTTTGAAGCTTCAAATAGGATTGCGGAAAGATATGTTCCACAAATTGCGGAAAGATTGAATGTCCCTGACAATAGATTTGACATGAACAATGTTGCAAAATTAATGCGGCTTGCGTCTGCTATTTTCACAAGAGAACCGGATGCAGAAAAACCTTGGCCGGCAAGTTATGTTAGTGAATTAGTAAGAGATTATGCTCGCGTTGGAATTGAGACTTTTATCTACATGCCAGCTGATTGTGAACAAATACCTGATGGTGTTATGTATGAATATTTGGAAAGTCCTGCTCGAGCTATTAAATTCATGAATAAAGATGGAGAGGTCGGCGGAAAGATGATGGATATTTAAATTAAGCGAATTTTATCTGTTCCAGGAGGTATTGGGTGCCTTCCGGGCCCCAGAGTTTTTTGCCCGTCGAGTCCAGAACAGGAAGGGGGTAGACGGATGGTGTTTGGGCACCGACTGTGAAGGAGGTGCCGTAGTCGCCAGAGAGAAATTCGGCGTCATTTTTGCCTTTTTGGGCTTGATCGCCTACGACGAGGATGTCTTTTATTGGGATGCGGAGGTGCTCAGACCAGCTTTTGATGGCTTTACCTTTGCCGCTTTCACGTGGGATTATCACGGAACCTATGCCGGAGTCTTCAACGGAGAAATCTTTGGAGAGGCCCATTTCGTCTATGATTTTTGTCAGACGTGAGGCGGTTTTTTTTGAGACGTGGTTGATGAAGCGAGGGAAAATGTAGAACGGGCGAGGAAAGTGAACAATGATTGAATGAGTGCGAATGCTTATTACTGCGTGCCAGCCGAGTCGATCTTTTAAAAAGGCTTGCATTGCCTCTTGGGTGATTTTTTTGTTTGGCCAGGGGATTTCAAAGAATTTTTTGTATTTTTGGGTTCGGCAGTCGTAAAAAAACCCAATTCCGCCGTTTTCGCAGAAAATGAACCAACGAGTGCGATGTTCGTTTGTTTGCGGGCCGGCGTCGCAGATGTGTTGGAGACGGGTTTGGACATGTTCAATGTCGCGGCCGGTGCAAATTGCGAGAGGTACGTGGCCCGGTATGTGAGCCAGGGTTTTTATTAGGTGGCCTGGCATTATAAATTTTCTGATGTCCGTTAGAGTTCCGTCTATGTCAAAAGCCGCGGCTTTGAATTTTTTTTTCATTGCGGAGTCGTGTGCTTTTTTTTGAGCCGAGGTGAGTTTCATTCGCGGAGGAGCTTGAGTTCGTTTAGAGTTTGAAGTGCCTCAAGAGGCGTTAATTCATTTATATCAATTCCTTTAAGTTTTTCCAATGCCGGATGCGTTAAATAACCTGGTGTTCGGGCGGCCTTAAAAGAACTGTTAAAGAGGTTCATTTGGCTTTCCGGAATACTTGCGGATTGGATTTTTTTGGTTTCGAGTTCTTGCAAAATTTCATTTGCACGTTGGACCAGGTCCGGTGGCATGCCGGCAATGCGGGCGACTTCAATTCCGTAGCTGCGGTCAATTGGGCCTTCTACAATGCGGTGGAGAAAAAGTACTCCTTTTGCGGTTTCTTTTACGTCAATTGAATAGTTTTTGGCACGCGGGAGACGGTCTGCGAGGCCTATTAGTTCATGATAATGGGTTGCGAAAAGTGTGAAGGCGCGGGTTTTTTCATGCAAAAATTCCAGGATTGCCCAGGCAAGGCTGAGGCCGTCGTAAGTGCTGGTGCCACGGCCTACTTCGTCGAGGATGATTAGGGAGCGCGCGGTGGCGTGATTTAGAATGTATGCGGATTCTTGCATTTCAACCATGAAGGTGGATTGGCCGCGGACCAGGTTGTCGGAGGCGCCAACGCGCGTAAAAATTCTGTCAAAAACCGGAAGGGTTGCTGCGCGAGCCGGGACAAAAGAGCCGATTTGGTTTAAAAGTGCAATTAGTGCAATTTGCCTGAGGTATGTTGATTTTCCTGACATGTTTGGGCCGGTGAGGAGGAGAATTTCAGTTTCGTTAGCGTTGAAATTCGCCGGATTTGGGATGAATTTTTGTTCAAAAGTCATTGATTCCACCACTGGATGACGGCCCTCTTCAATTTCCAGTTGGTGCTCTTTGCTCAAGGTTGGGCGGACGTATGAACGGCGCTCAGCCACAATTGCAAAGGACAAAAGTGCGTCCAGTTCACCGAGAGTTTGTGCGGAAAGTTTGATGTCTTTGACATATTCAAGCGTGAGAGCGCGGATTTCTTGGAAAATTTCGTACTCAAGTTGGTTGGCTTTTTCACGCGCGGTGAGGACTTTTTCTTCGTATTCTTTTAGTTCGGGGGTGATGTAGCGTTCTGCGTTAACCAGCGTTTGTTTGCGAATGAAATAGTCCGGAACTCGGTCGCGGTTTGCATTTGAAACTTCAATGTAGTAGCCAAAAACTTTGTTGTAACTGACTTTCAGTGAAGAAATTCCGGTGTCCTTTCTTTCCTTTTCTTCAATGTTTTTGAGAGCTGTGCGGCCCGCTTTCATTAGGGAATGAAGTTCGTCCAGTTCAGTGCTGAAACCGGGTGCGACAATCCCGCCTTCATGCAAGCGTAGCGAAGGTTCTTCCAATATTGCGTTTGAAATTTTTGCGGTAAGCTGAGGGAGTTCTATGAGCTGGTTTTGCAGGGACCTTAGGCAATTTGAAGTGGCGTTTGCGAGCAGATTTTTGATTTTTGGGATGATTTTTAGGGACAAGCCAAGCCCAATTAGGTCTCTTGGCGAAGCGGAATTTGAGCTGAGGCGGCCTAAAAGTCTCTCTAGGTCGCGTAAATTTTTAAGTTCTTCAACAAGGTCGGCGCGAAGGTCTGAGTTTTGGAGTAGTTCTTCGACCGCTTCGTGGCGAGCGGTGATTTCTTCACTTTTTAAAAGTGGGCAGGTGATCCAACGGCGAAGAGTGCGGCCGCCAACTGAAGTTAAGGTTTCGTCTAAAATTGAAATGAGGGTCCCCTGCTCCGAATTGCCGATCAATGACCCAAATAGTTCAAGGTTGCGGATGGTGGATTCGTCCAGTTCCATCCAGTTTTCACGGTAGTAAGCGGTGATGCGGTCCAGGTGGTTGATATCTTCTTTTTGAGTGTCTTTGAGGTAGCGCATGAGGACCGCGGCGGCTTGAATTGCAAATGGTTTGCTGGCGATTCCAAAGCCTTCCAAACCTGTTACATTGAAGGATTCGAGCAAGAATTTGTAGCCTTCTTCATAGAGGTCTGCCGGTGAGATTGGGGCTTTTGTCAGGCTGATTATGAGTGTGCGGATGTCCGGGTCGTTGTAATGGTCACGGGAGAGGACAATTTCTGCCGGGTTTAGGCGGATTAATTCGCTTTTTAGGGTTTCGCGGCCCTGAATTTGGGCGGAAAGAAATTCTCCGGTTGTGAGGTCCGCAAAGGCCAGACCAAAATAGTCTTTTTGCGGGTAGAGAGCGAGAATGTAGCGGCTCTGTTTTTTGTCCAGGACTTGGTCTGAAAAAGTGGTGCCGGGAGTGATAATTTTTGTTATTTTTCTTTTGACAATTCCTGGCAGCGAAGGGTCTGAAATTTGTTCGCAAATGGCGACTTTTTTTCCGGCTTTGGTTAGTTTGGCTATGTAGGATTCCGCGGCGTGATAAGGGACGCCGCACATTGGGATTGGGTCTTTGCTTTTGTTGCGGGCGGTCAAGGTGATGTCAAGAATTTTTGAGGCTTCAAGTGCGTCCGGGCCAAAAAGTTCATAAAAATCTCCGAGTCTGAAAAAAAGCAGCGCGCCCGGGCATTCGCTTTTTATGGCGTGATACTGCTGCATCATTGGAGTGAGTTTGGACATTTTGGATTGTGGGGAAATTCAAATTCATCCTAACTTTTGTGCTTGCGAGATGCAAAAAAACGGGATTGCGGTTAAGTGGGATTTGATATTTTCTATGCTCTCAATTAGAGTTGTGTTCGTCTAAGGACGCTGTCCCTGTAGTTCAATGGATAGAACGAGGCTCTCCTAAGGCTTAAATACAGGTTCGATTCCTGTCGGGGACACCATTTTTTTACTCAAACAAATCCGTACTCAGGTACTTTTCGCCCCTGTCGGGGAGGATTGTGACTATTATGCCGCTTTGAAGTTCTTCTGCGAGGATGGCTGCGCCCCAAAGAGCTGCGCCTGAACTAACTCCAACCAAGAGGCCGTTTGTTTTTGCAATTTTTCGAGCCATTTCTACGGCGTCGCTACGCATGGCGAGAAGTTTTTTGTCCAGGTAGGATTCGTCAAATATTCCGGGTGGATTGGGTTCTTGCATAGAACGGAGGCCGTCGATTCTTTCGCCGAGAACGGGTTCGACTCCAATAATTTTGATGTCCAGATTTTTCTCTTTGAAATTAGTGGAAACGCCGCGGAGAGTGCCAAAAGTGCCCATTCCTCCCACAAAATGGGTGATTTTGGGGACTTGGGAGAGGATTTCTTGGGCGGTGGTGGCGTGGTGGGCGGCGGGGTTTTCAAGAGTGTTATGTTGGTTTGGCATCCAGTAGGTGTCGGGATTTTCCGCAACTAGTCGGCGGGCTTCTTCAATTGCACCGCCTGTTCCATTTTCCGGCGGGGTTTGTATGAGTGTGGCGCCGTATGCTTTGAGGATTTTTTTTCGTTCTTCACTCATTGAAGCAGGCATTGTGAGGGTGATTTCGTAACCTTTGATGGCTGCGATCATAGCAAGTGCAATGCCCGTGTTACCGCTTGTGGATTCCAGGATTGTTTTTTCTTTGGTGAGTTCGCCTTTCTTTTCTGCTTGTTCAATCATTTGCTTTGCGATTCTATCTTTTACGCTGCCGCCAATGTTTTGGCCTTCCAGTTTGGCGAAAATTTTCACGTTCGGGTTTGTGGTAAGTCTTAGGATTTGAACGACCGGAGTGGAACCGATTAAATCTAGAATTTCTAGCATTGTTTGGGGGTTAAAAAAGTTCTGAAAGGGGAATTAAGATGTCCGGGATGATTTCTATTAATGGGGTTTTATCCTCTCCCCAGACATGTTTTGTGGTTTTGTAAGGTAGGAGTTTTGCCAGGAGGCCGCTTTCAACAACGAGCTCCTTTGAAACTTTTATACCCTCTCTGAACGAGAGAACGGAGATATTGTCGTCAAAAATGTCCAATTCGACGACTGGAATGCGTTTTAGGCCAATTTTTTTGGCGATTGTCCACCTGTGATGACCGTCAAGAATGATTTTGTGGGTTTTATCCACGACGATTGGTTTTTTAAGATGCTTGTCTTTGCGGATTATTTGCTCGAGGCGAATGAGGTAGTCTTGGTCAACTTCCTCATGTGGTGAGATTTTTGAGATTTCAAGATAAATAATGTCCATATTTGTGATATTTAAAAAAACCGCCCGTGAATGCAGGGCGGCTTTTGGTTTTTTATTAAAGATTCGCTAAATTGCCCTGCAGATTATGCAAGGACAACAATATTTGTTATTTAGGTTTTCTTTCCTCATTTGTGGTCATTTTAACACTTTCTTTGTGGCTGTCCAGTGAAGAAGTATTGACGGTGAGCGCGCACTCACCTACAATGTGAGCACATACTCACCCTAAAGTCACATGGAACCAATTACTGAAAAGCAAGAATCCGTTTTGAAATTTATTGAGGATTACCAATTCAAATTTGGTTCTTCCCCTACCCTGCGTGAAATGCGTGAGCACTTTAATGTGAGCAGTGATAACAGTATCTTAAAACACTTAAAGGCTCTTCAAGAAAAGGGTTATATAGAGAAGGATGATACACCTCGTGGAATAAAACTTTTAAATATTGTTAAGGAAAAGCTTACTGCGGCCTCTAATATTGCTCGCATTCCATTGCTTGGTACTATTCCGGCCGGAGGACCTGTTCTGTCTGAAGAGTATGTTTTAGACTATTTTGAGGTTGGTCAGGATATGCTTAAGAAGCCGCAGGGTTCTTTTGCGCTTCGAGTTAGCGGACTTAGTATGATTGATGCAGGTATTTTGGAAGGGGATTTTGTGATTGCAAATAGAGATATTGATCCAAAAGATGGGGATATTGTTGTTGCTTTGGTTGATGGCTCAAATACTGTGAAGCGTTTTAGGAAAAAAGGTCATCAAGTTTGGCTCCAAGCGGAAAATTCTGATTATTCAGATATTGAACCGGGTGAATACCTTGAAGTACAAGGGGTGGTCACTGCGGTTATTCGTCAATATTAATTTAACCACTCCATACCATGTTTACAAAAAAACCATTAAAACGTTTCCACGTTTCTGCAGAAAAAGTTTATTTACCCGGGAAAAAAACTATTTTGAGAAGGGCAATTTTATTTTTTAGACCTTACACAAAAAAAACTGCTTATAGGATATCGGGAGGATACTTGTTAGCTTTATAGTTTTGGTTCGAGCAAAATGAATTCCATTTTGTCTTCAGGCAGACTTGATTTCCCACTGACCGAATATTTTTCTTGAGGTTCTAAATTGCTTTGTCCGACCGCCTTTAAGAATTCGGCAACGCCATCCAGATTCATTTTTGTTTCTGTGGCGGCGTAGTACATTGGAATGACTACTCGAGGTTCGATTGATTCAACCAGTTTTTGGGCTCCTTTCCCTTCCAAAACTACATTTCCCCCAACCGGTACCATCAGAATGTCCACGTCCCCAATATGGTCGAGTAGTTCATCCGATAGTTCGTGACCGAGGCCGCTTAGGTGGCAAATTTTTATTCCGTCGATGTTGAATATGAAAATATTTACATCATCACCTTCTTCCGTATCAATTTTAGCAAAATGTTTAGCTCCCAAAGACTCAATCGTTACGTTGGCAACTTCAAATTCGCCAGGCCAGTTCAATACTTTTGGTTCTCCTTCGACCACGGCGACTTCACCCATTTTTTCCGCATATTCATCTCCAAGCGTCACGATGTCAGCTTTGAGATTAGGAAGATTTGTGCCAAGTCCGGCGTATGGGTCGGTAATAATTGTGGCCGACTTCCCTTTGATAGTGAAACAAGAATGTCCGTGAAAAGTGATGTCCATTAGATTTTGTCAGTTATAGTTGCGCGGGCATTTTAACAAAGCTTGCGCTTTTCGGCCAGTCGATGAATTATGATGGCGCAAATAACCCAAGATTCATGTCAAAAATTACAAAAATTCATGCCAGAGAAGTTTTGGATTCTCGAGGCAACCCTACTGTGGAAGTTGAAGTTACCACTGAGAGCGGTTTTGGCCGTGCAGTTGTGCCGAGCGGTGCATCAACGGGAGAGCATGAAGCGTGTGAGCTTAGAGATGGCGATAAGAGCAGGTATGGCGGAAAGGGCGTAACTAAGGCTGTTTCCAATGCTGAAGGTGAGCTTAAAAATGCGGTTTTGGGAATGGATGCGGAGGATCAGGAGGCGTTGGATGCTAAAATGATTGAAGTAGATGGGACGCCGAACAAGGGTCGGTTGGGGGCTAATGCGATTTTGGGTATTTCTATGGCGGCGGCACATGCGGCGGCTAATGAGAAAGGTTTGGATTTGTGGGAGTATTTGAACCCTGAGGCGACTAAACTACCGGTGCCGATGATGAATGTGATAAATGGAGGGTCTCATGCGGATAGCAATGTGGATTTTCAGGAATTTATGATTATGCCGGTTGGTGCGCCTTCGCTAAAGGAGGCTGTCCGGTATGGTGCTGAGACTTTTCATGCTTTGAAAAAGCTTTTGAAAGAGGCGGGGCATTCTACGGGTGTGGGGGATGAAGGTGGATTTGCACCAAGCTTGAAATCGAACGAGGAGGCTTTAGAGTTCTTAATTAAGGCGATTGAGGCGGCCGGTTATGCGCCGGGTGTGGATGTTTCAATTGCTTTGGATCCGGCGGTTAGTGAGCTTTATAAAGAGGGGTCGTATCATTTGGACAGGAGTGGTGGCAGTGTGAAGTCGACTGATGAGATGATTGAGATGTGGGGTCAGTGGCTCTCCAAGTATCCAATTGTGTCACTTGAGGACGGATTGGATCAGAATGATTGGGAGGGCTGGGCAAAATTAAATTTGCGGTTTGGTGAGAGAGTGCAGCTGGTTGGGGATGACTTTTTGGTTACGAATACAAAATTTTTGGAGCGGGCTATTAGTGAAAAAGCGGCGAATTCGATTTTGATTAAGGTAAATCAGATTGGGACTCTGACTGAGGCTAAAGCAGCTGTGAAAATGGCTCAGGATGCCGGGTGGACGGCTGTGGTTTCACACAGAAGTGGTGAAACGGAAGATGTTACGATTGCGGATTTGGTTGTTGCGTGGGGAACCGGCCAGATTAAGACAGGTTCGCTGAGTAGGACGGATAGAATTGCGAAGTATAATCAGCTGATGAGGATTGAAGATAAATTGGGCAGTAAAGCGAAGTATGGAAATCCGTTTTTATAAAAAAATCCCACCTGTCTATCAATGAGAATATTTCACTGAGACGAATGGTGGGATTTTAGTTTGAACGGTGACTACGTTCTGTTTTTGTTTCAAAGCCTTGTTTTGGTCAGGTTTAGGGCCGGACCGGGGCTGCCCCTGACGTGAATTCCGGAGGTGTGCTAGGCAGGAACCAGAGCGGATTCACGGGGCGGAAGAGGGAGTCTTATTCCCGTGGGCTGTCGATGTCATACGAGAGCCATCACAAAGCGATTGATTGATAACTAAAGGAACTTTTTTGTTTTTGATTTTTTGTTATCAAATTAATGTATCAAGTATATATAATTGGTGCAAGGAATAGGGGTGGACGTGTTTGAATCTTTGGCATCTATAAGGTTTGCTGTACAACATTTTTGTTCGTTTTTTCCTTTAAAAGAAAACCGGCTTTGTTCCCTGTCTATCAATGAAATAAATTTCACTGAGACACTTTTGGGAGTAAAGCCGGTTTTGCGAATGGTGACCACATCATTCTGTTTTTGTTTCACTGCAATGCTTTGGTCAAGTTTATGGCCGGACCGGGGCTGCCCTTTACGTGATTTTGGTCACTATATCCGGAGACAGGGAGTGAAAATGCAAAATCACAGAGCGGTATTGAGAGTCTTTCTCTCATGGGTCCTCTGGTCAAAGAGGTCCATCACAAAGCAGAAAATGGGCACGAGCTGTTAGTACGACGGTATCGTACCCACATCCCGCTTTGCGAGCATGGGGCCTCAGAAAATAGATTCTGAGGTGGCCACAGGCGTCTAATTTTGAGACGCTACAACTGAATGGATGCTCCCTTTCGGTCGTGTGTGGTCGAAATTTCAAAGAACTTTTTTTTGTTTTTATTTTTATGTTTCATAACAATGTATCAAATTCAAGATTCTGGCGCAAGGAATAGTAGTGGACTAGCATTGTGTTTATTTTGTGGTTCGATGTATGACAGGTTTAGCTTTACGTTTTCAATTAAGACGTTTAAACTGCAATCATAATAATTTATATGACGACGTTTTCCGTCTTCGATATAGCGGGTCCGGTAATGGTTGGTCCATCCAGCTCTCATACAGCAGGTGCGGCTAAACTGGGTCAGTTTGCGAGGGCAATTTTTGATTCGACTCCTACAAAAGTGCATTTTTTGCTACATGGTTCTTTTGGAGAAGTTTTTAAGGGTCATGCAACGGATAGGGCTCTTTTGGCGGGGGTTATGAAATATCCTCCTAATGATCCTGCAATAAAGAATGCTTTTGAAATTGCGCAAAAACAGGGGCTTCACTATAAGTTTGAGGTTGGGAATTTGGGATATAATGTGCATCCGAATACGGTTTTGATTACAATGGACAACTTTAAGAGAAAAGTTAGTGTGATGGGGTCGAGTATTGGGGGTGGAAATGTGGAAATTATTAGAATAAATGATTTTGATATTCATCTAACCGGGAATAGCGCGGAGCAGTTTTTTACTCTGGTGGTGGAGAATGAGAATTTGCCGGGTATGCTTGCAAAAACGACCAGTTATTTAGGAAAAAAGAAAATTCGCATTGTGAATATGCAGAGTTCGTATTTGGCGGGGGAAAATAAGGTTTTGTCTGTGCTTAGTTTGGAACAGCCGCTAAATTTGGATGAGATTTTGGAACTTGAAAAAGAGGAGGGCATAATTTTTGTTCGTTCGCTTCTTAAATTGACTCAATAATATGGCTTCATCTTATGTTTTTAGGAACGGCAAAGAGCTTCTTGACAGGTGCAAGGAGCATAAAATGCCTATTTGGGAAGTTGTATTAAATTATGAGATTCAACTTTCCGGGAAAGATAAGGATTATGTTTTTAAAATGCTTGGAGATAGGCTTACGGTTATGATGGAGGGAATTGCCGCTACACTTGATAAACCAGAGATGTCGCCTAGCAAAATGGCGGGGAAATCTGCCCCAATTATTCAAAAAGTATTGAAGGATTGGAAAAAGTGGGAAAACAAACTCATGATGAATGAAGATGCTGTGAAAGCTATGCTTGGGGCTATTGCAACAGGTGAAAATAATGCGAGAATGGGTGTTATTTTGGCTTTCCCAACGGCCGGTGCGGCCGGAGTTTTGCCGGGTGTGATTTTTGGTTCTCGCGATAAGCTTAAATTGACACAAGATCAGATGGTGAAAATGATGCTTACCGGTGCCGGAATTGGAATTATTGTGGCAAATACTGCAACTCTTTCCGGTGCTGCGGGAGGATGTCAGGCTGAAATTGGAACTGCAACTGCAATGGGTGCTGCTGCTTTGACGGAAGTGCGTGGTGGAAAGCCGGAGACTTGTTTGCATGCGGCTTCTTTATCTTTGAAAAATATGTTGGGATTGGTTTGTGATCCAATTGGCGGGCTGGTTGAAGTGCCATGTATAAAGAGAAACGCTTTTGGGGCTATGTATAGTTTTACAGGTTCAGATTTGGCTTTAATGGGTATTGAAAGTTTTGTGCCGTTTGATGAAGTAGTGGTTGCACTTAGGAGTATTGGAGATATGATGTCACCGAAGCTCCGTGAGACTGCTTTGGGTGGTTTGGCTGTTTCGCCCACAGGGCTTAAGGTGGCAAAAAAAATGGGGTTAATTCAAATTAGTACTAACCCCTGTTCAAAATGATGAAAGTTGTTGTTTTGGCTTCCACGCGAGGTACTGATTTACAGGCTATTTTGGATGAAATGGACGACGGGAAAATGCCCGGGATTGAGATTTTGAGGGTTGTTTCTAATGTAGAAGATGCAGGGGCTCTTGAGAAAGCGCGGGCGCACGGAATTGAGGCTGTTTTTGTGGATCCAAAGCAAGATGATTTTTCTGAAAAGTTAGTGGGGGCAGCTAAGGGTGCGGATTTGGTGTGTTTGATAGGTTATATGAAGATTTTGGATTCAAATTTTGTGCGGTTTTTTAAGGGACGAATTATTAATGTTCATCCTTCCCTATTGCCGAAATTTGGAGGGAAGAATTTCTACGGTGATAAAGTTCACAAAGCTGTATTGGATTCGGGTGATAAAAAAAGCGGTATGACAATTCAATTTGTGGATGAGGGTGTTGACACAGGGCCAATTTTGCTTCAGAAAGAAGTTGTGATTGAGGATGGAGAGACAGTTGAGAGTTTAAGGCAGAAAGTGCAGGAGCTTGAAAAAAAATGGTATCCTGAAGCTATTCGCATAATTGCTAAACAGCATGAGCAAAAAATTCAAAATTAGGCATGATAGAGACGGGTGTATTGGCTGTACTTCCTGTGCAAATATTTGCCCACGATTTTGGCAAATGAACGAGCAAGACGGTCTTGCGGACTTGCAGGATGCTAAACGTTTGACAAGTGGTGATACGGAATTAACGATTTCCGAGGAAGATTTTGAGGATAATATGGAAGCAGCTGAATCTTGTCCTGTGAACGTGATTCATCTGGTTGATATTGGTTCCGGGAACGAATTAATTTAGCTTTCAGTAGTTTCCTCAGTTGAAGTCTCTTCTTCAGTTTTTGTGGCTTCAAGTGATTCCAAGAATTGCTTAATTTGAGCTTGTTGTTGCATTTTCTCGGCGTATGCATCAATTTCTTCAAGTTCTGCCATTTTTGCTTTCAATTCATCAGGGGTACCAGCGTAAAAATCAAATTCGTATGTTCCTATTACCGCTTCATATTCTTTGCGACATTGCTCAATGTCTTGATCTCCGTCTGGCAGGTGCAGTTCAAATATTGTTGTTGGGAAACCTTCGCCATTGGTTTGAGCTTCAAAAACACGCATTTCAGGGATGCCGGTTACGGGGTTGTCAAATTGGTAGTCAATTCCTGCCGTATAATAACTCTTAAAAGCCCATTCTGTAACTACATATTCTTTTTCAAGTTCATGACCTTGGATTCCAGGGAGAATGTAGCAAGATCCTGAGTCAAAGTTTTTATTTTCCAGGAGGATTGCTGTTCGCTCTTTTCCGTGGGTTTCTTTAATTTCCCAGATTGATGAGTCGTACTTGAACTTGAAGTGCAAGTCTGGATCAATCATTGAGTTCATTTTAACAATGTTCAGGACGCTTCCTTCAAGTGGAGGAAGGAGCGAATATGTTTGCATGGATGTGTCGAATGAGGGGTTGTCGCATCCTATTAAGAGGATTGGGATTAAAATCAAGAGTGAGATTGCTTTTTTCATTTTAAATTGGTTAATCCTTTTTTAGGGAGCTCATCATAGCGTTTCTGGCGGAGGGGTCAAGTGTCTCTCTGTTGTCTTTTATTGTGAGAGTTGTTTCTCCGTATACGAATTTTTGAGGTTCTATGTCTTCTGCTATGGTTATTCCTGAGCCAATAAAGGTGCCTGAGCCTATTTTTACGCCCGGCATGAGGCTTGTATTGACGCCAATGCGGATATTGTCGCCTAGGGTTGCGCCAAGTTTGTTGCGGCTGCTTTCTGCAATTTCTTTTTCATCAAGACGAAGGTTTGCACAGATTGCGCCTGCGCCGAACGAGCAGTTGTCACCTATGACGGAGTCGCCTATGTAGTTGGAGTGAAACCAAGTGTCATGGCCAACCAGTGAGCGGGCGACTTCAGTTGAGTAGCCGACGACTGAATTTTGTCCGATTATGGAGGAGCGGACCAAGGCATTGTTGGCCACAATTGCATTTTTACCAATGTAGGCCGGGCCTTGGATTACTGCGTGATCAAATATTTTTGCACCGGATTCAATTGTTACCTTGCCTTTTATGACTGCTGTTTCTGCAATTTGCGCTTCTGGACTGATATTTGTTTGGCATTGGGAAAGAAAGTGGTCCAAAAGTGAGAGCGCATGCCAAGGGAATTTTACAGATTGCCAATAGCCTTCAAAGCTAACTGCTTCGACTGTTTTTTCTTGCATTAGTTCGTTTAGGGCGCGTTCGTAGCGGTCGTCGTTTTCTGAGGAGTGATTTTCAAGTTTTTCAAAGAGGGATTGAGAGTTTTTGTGTATGTGGAGCACCAAATTTATCAGGTCTGAAGGTTCATTTCCCTCCCCCGGCTTTTCTTGGATGCCGGTGATGCGGTTTCCGTCTAATGTCAGGTAGCCACCTGGAAAATATTCGTGAACGCGATAGGCCAAAATGTATGAATCTGCGCTTCCGGATGCGGCTTTGTGCATTAGCTGGAAAGCTTCTGGGTCCACAATGTCGTTCGAACTTACCACAAAAATGTCATCATTTTGTGTGTGAAGTTTTGCGGAAATTAGGGCGCCGGCCATGCCTTCGTTTAAATCTTCCTGTTCAATTAGTTTTGTGTTGTGTTTTTTTGCGACTTCCCCGAGGCGTTCCATGTTGTGGGCACCGCCAATTAATATGATTTCTTCAAAGCCGGCGTTTTGAATGGCTTCAATCTGGTGTTCGATCAGATATTTCCCGCAGAATGAGAGGAAATTTTTGTCTTCTATTGGTTTTGCTCGTTTGGAGCGACCGGATGCTAAAAGTAAGACTTTCATAGGATTGATTAGTGCGGGTATTTTAGATTAAAAGGTAAAAAAAGGCAATGGAAAGCTTGACATTTGGGGCGTTTTGTGGTTTTATGGCGTCTATTAACAATTTCTATGAAAATTTTAAGAAATTTAGCTTTGGTAGCTGCTTTAACAGGTTGCGACGGACGTGAGTCCTACCACTGTGAAGTTGAACCAAATGAGGGATCTGAACAGTTATATACTTATGGCGAAGTTGATGGGTATTGCAGAGCAAATCCCAATGATGTGGTGTCTTGTTTAAGAAGAGAAAGCGGGAGAGGCAGTGCTGCTGCAATTTCCGAGTCAGATAAATGTGATCACATTACTGACGCTATTCAGTATGGGATTTTTGGAGAAAAAATGCAGCCCGGTTGTAATCAGATTGATGAAATTGTCTGCTATGGTGGCGGTGCAGACTTTTATTGCGAGGACAGCGACTGGGAGTACGAAAATTGGCACTGATTTAATGCTAATTTAGGCTTCCGGCGGCCTGTTTGGTGCAGTTTGAGTGTTCCTGAGTTCCTTGGCGCGGTTTCTAATATTTGAGGACAGGTCTTTTTCGCCGCGTTTTAAATAACCAAGGCCTTTTAATACAATGTCTGAGCCAGGAACAACTACTCCAACCGCGTCAATTAGGAGTTCAGGTGCATCCAAGACTCCTAAACCAGGCCAGTCGCGCATATTTTGGAGAAGTTCTTCATCAACATCAATAATTCCGTAGCGAGCATTCATGTATATTGCAGTGTAAAGAGGATTCAGATTTCTTGGATCCATCATTGTGTATTTTTCAACTGCACGCATTAGAACGTTTCTGTCATCCGCTTTTAACGCAGCTTTAAGCATATTGTCGGTCATCAAATTGTCTGCAATCTTTTGGAGAGCATATGAACTTGGTGATTTTCTGTAAAGATTTACAATTTTTGCGGCTTTGTCTATGAACATTGACTCTTCTTCTTCTGATTCAATCTCGGACTGAAGTTGGTTTAGTTCCTCTTTGGACTTTTCGTCCATTTTTTCTCCGAGTTTTCCTGGCTGAGGCCTTTCCGGTGAATCTTTTAGCATGGCATGTTAGGTTAGGATTTGTGAGAGTAGATTTTTTTCAATTGCGGCGCGGATTTCCATGGCAATTCTTTCACCGTAGCTTACGGGGCGGCCCCAAAGGTAGGTTGTGTGGGGCGTGAAGCGAGTGCCGGGAGATCCGGGGATGCGCATTGAAACATCAAAAATTACAATTTCCTCTTTGCCTTTGTCTGCTGCGACTGCGCCTTGAAGCGCGAATGGTCCGATTATGCCGGGATCAGAGTATTCTTTTGTGGTTTGCACGAATTTTTCACCGGCTTCGAAGGCTTTTTCTAGGATGGATTCTTTTGTTGTGACCGAAAAATGGCCGGTTTCTATCATGCTTGGGCGGTAGCCGGATTTTAAAAGTTCAAGTTGAGTGCCGGCGTCTAAGCGGAGGAATCCGTCCAAACTGGTTTGGCGACGGGCGTCTGTGCCCATTAATTCAAGTTCATTGTTCACTACTGAGTAGAAAAAGTTGAAATTGACCTGAGCACCTATTATGAATTCTTCAATTACGGCTTTTTTGAGGCCTTCTTCTGTGATTGTGCCAGCTGCGAGCATAGCTGCAGATTTTTCTTGGTATTCTTCCGGGGAAGTTGCGACGAAAAATGCTCGTTCGTAAGTGCGAGTGGCTTCGTTCACTTTGACAATTACAGGCTGGTCAATTTGGTCCGGAGAGTCGTAAAGGCGCGGGAGACGGATACCGGCTTTTTCAAGTAGCCAGTATTGGTTTTGGGGGACGTCGCGTTCCTCAAGGCGGACCATGTGGCGAGTGCCGTAAATTGGTACAGAAAAGTCGTTTTCAATCTGGTTGAAGTCGCAGTAAACCCAGAAGTAGCGGCTCAAGATGAAGATTGTGTTTTGCTTGCGGAGTTCTTCTTGGACTTCCGGCGAAACGATGTCTTTGAAGCTATCTACAAGGATTATGTGGTCAATGCAACCGCGGTTTTCACGAGTTTTAAAATATTTTGCGTAGGTTTGTTCGCGGCCGCGCTGGCAGACTGCAAGAGTTTTGAAGCCCATGCGTTTGGCGCCTTCACATACGTCAAGAGCGCTGTGACCACCGAGCACGCCGATTGTGATGTGTGCCGGGTCCAGTGATGCAATTGTTTCTGCTATGTTCATTGGGCTTATCTTAAATGCGAGAGGCGTGAAATGGAAGAGGAATTTTTGCCTTTCAATGCTTGACGGTGTTTTTTTTCGCTTTATAGTAAAGGTATGGCGATAGGAATTGAAAAAAGTCAGTATAAAATCGAGCTGCAAGAAAGAGTGCTGCGTGCTTGTGGTAAAACTGCTTTTTATCAGTTGCCATATGATGCGCAAGATCTGATTCGCGGGAGGTTTGCTGAAATTGATTCTTTTGTTGGTGATTCAATGCGTGCTGATTTTTTGGATAAGGATGTGAAAAAACTCTCAAAGGAAATTCTTAGCATAATTCGGCGCACCAGAGATGAGATTGAATTTACGGAGGCAATGAAGCCAAGGAAAAGAAGTTAACCTAGAAGTTCTTCCAGACGGCCGGATTCAATGCCTTGTTTGATTTCTCTAGCTATGCGGCGGCCGGTGGACATTGGTTCGGAGTAACGGAGCCAGGTGTAAGGAGAACCGTTTGTGTAGGGGTTGGTGCCGGCGACGATTCTGGCGGAGATTTCAAAAACGCGGAAGTTGAGTTTTGGGTCTATGACACCTTCAAGGCAAAATGGGCCGTAGAGGCCTTTTGGTGTGTGGTCTAGATTTTTGGAGATTTCAACAACATTATTGCCTATTTCAAAAAACATTGGGAGCAGTGATTCACGGACGACGACGGGGACGTTTCCAGTGATGGTATAGCTGGTGTGAATGTCTACGTCTAGCTGGTCACGAGCGGCTATGCGGCCGATTGAGTCTGCGTTGGATTCGTAGCGTTTGTCAAAGCTCATAATTTCCAGCTCGCCTGTGAGAGATGACTGAAAGTAATGAACGTACATTGGCACACCCACAATGTATTCTTGAATAACAAAGTCGTGTTCATCAGGATGATCTTTCATTCTTTCATAGAATTCCTGGGGCGAATGGGCAATGAAGTAACCAAAGCCGCCTTTTGCGCCATGGAATTTTACAATTACTGCGCGGTCAATTTCCTCCGGAGTTTTGTAGAGTTTTGGAAGGTTAAGGCCTGCTTTTGTGAGCCACTGTCTTTCTTTTGTGCGGTCTGATTCCCAATCAAGAATGCCTTTGGAGCCGTAGTGCATTGCGCGCATTTCGTTGAAGATTTTTTCAGGACCTATGTATGAAACAAATGAGCCGTGAGGGATTATTATGGCATTTTTCTCGATTAACTTATTTTCAATTTGGAAATAATCTGTGAAATTTTCCACCTCAATTATTTCATCGGCAACGCCGTAACTGTCATATGGTTTGCGGGTTTTTTTTGTGCAAATTGCTATTGTGTGGAAACCTTCATCTTTGGCGCCTTTCAGTATTTGAAGAGCCGTGTGACTCCCAAGTGTGGCAATCGCGTAGTCGGAAATTTGATTTGTCATAGTGGCTTGCTAATTAATTGTGACTGTAGCAAGTTTTTTTAGGGCTGTCGAGTTGGTTTTTTATGCTTCCGGAATTTGTAGTATGTTCCAGAATATCTTTTTTATAGCTTCAATTTCTTGTGGCTCGTCCGGTTCTGCGTCAATAACTGTTTCTCTCCAATATTCCGGGACAGAGTTGTCCTCAAATGATTCCGTGGCAATGTTTAAATACTGAATTTTTGCTGCTCGCAAAGTTGCAAGCAATTCATTTCTGTCAATTTCCACCATTGTTTCTTCACAAAGTATTTTTGTAAGAATTCTTTCAATATTTGCTAAAACATCCAAATAAACGTGCTTATCCTTTTTTTCTACAGTCTGAAGGCTAGCTAATAATTGCATCAATGCATCCATTGTGTTTGAAGAAATTTCATCAATTGCTGCTAATTGTATGAATTCAAACGGCACATCATCTCGATTATATAAACTGTCAATTATTAATGCATTTCCTTCCACAATAGGTTCTAGTGGCTCTTCGGATACTTTCCTGTCCATTTCAGCACATTTTATATAAGCCGAATAAGAACAATGCCCTTGAAGTTCATCAAGCAAATGTTCGTTAATTTGGCAGTAGAGTAACCAGCCCGAATAAAAATATGGATATTCCTTTAGCAAAACTTCGAGCAATTTTTCGCCAAGTTCCATGTCGCTATCTGTTTCGAATTCCATAATTGATTCAGCCAATTCAAACCAGTGAAGAGGATTGATTGGTATTTCAGCTCTTTGAAGAATTGCGTGAGCGAGTGACCTGCAAAGGCTGTTGTATTTTTCACAAGGGGTTTCTAGAAATTCACAATGATTTGAAAAAAGCACTTCTGCAACAAGTTCGACTCCATTTTGGTGCTCAACCAATACGCGTGATAAAAAATCAAGTACTTCGTCGGCTTGAGTTGCTTCAAGATCTTCGGACATTTGCGTTGCAATAGCTTTAGCAGCTGCTTGAATTTCTTCCTGGTTGCTAAAATCAATTGCGGCTAAATCAAGTTCCTTTGCCCCCTCCAATCCCATGTTTTGTTGTTACAGGAGGGAAGTTATAACTGTTATCGCGCCGAGCGTCAATAAATATACACCAAAAATGTAGAGGGGATGTTTCTTTAAAAACTTCATTAACCAAGAAACTGCGGCCAATCCGGAAAGAAAAGCTGCAATGAAACCTGCAGATAAAGTTGAAATGCTGAGGGATATTTCTGAGAGGTCAAAGGCAGTTAATAGTCCGGCACCCGCAATTGCTATTGAACCAAGCATAAACGAAAATCTGGCGGCTTCTTCGCGCTTTAGACCGAGCATTTTGCCAGTGAAAATTGTTGAGCCGGAGCGGGAAACGCCGGGAATAAGTGCAACTGCTTGCGCGATTCCTATGGCTAGGACTTTTGGCCAGGTCATTTTTGAGTCTTTGAATGCGAATTTTTCCGGGATCATGTAGAGCGCGCCAACGACTATCATTACAATTCCAACGGCTGTTGCGCTTCTAAAAATTGTGTCTATTTGGTCTGCGAGCGTGAACCCCGCAATGGCGGCAGGAATGGAACCTAAAATCAGCCAGGGCCAATATTTTGGGTTGATGATGTCGCGGCGGAAGTAAATTAAAATTGCAAGCAGGGTTGCTACGTGAAGGACTACGTCAAAATCTTTCAGGTCCGCGACTTGTAGCTTAAAGACAGTTTCGGCAAGAACCAAATGGCCGGACGAAGAAATTGGAAGAAATTCCGTAATTCCTTGAAGGATGCCGAGTAGGATTGCTTGGAGGAGAGACATTAGTGCTTGAATGAGCGAATTCCGGTGTGGACCATTGCTAAGCCCAGCTCGTCCGCTTTGCGGGTGACTTCGTCATCACGGATGGAACCGCCGGGTTGGATAATAGCGTGAATGCCGGCTTCACTTGCTTCCACAACCGCGTCCGGGAATGGGAAGAAGGCGTCTGAGGCCATTACTGAACCGGGGACTCGGTCGCCACCTTTGCGGCGAGCTATCATTACGCTGTCCACTCTGGACATTTGGCCCGCCCCTATTCCGGTTGCGACAGAGCCGCCTTTGCTGTGTTTTTTTGCGAACACTACGGCGTTTGATTTGACGTGCTTGACCAGGACGCGGGCAAAAAGCATGGCTTCAATTTCGTCTTCTGAGGGTTTTTCTTTGGTTACAACTTTTAAGTCATCTTTTGTTACTACGTATTGGTCTGCGGTTTGGATGAGCATGCCTCCTGAAACGGTTTTAATTGAGCGTTGGTTTGGGTTTTTACGGAGTGGTCCGGTTTCAAGGAGGCGGAGGTTTTCGCGTTTTTTGAGGTTTTTTAGGGCTTCGTCCTCAAATGAGGGCGCAATAATTATTTCAACAAAAAGTTTGTTTTTTTGTATGTAATCCGTGATTTCTTTTGTGCATGGCCGGTTTAAGGCAATTACGCAGCCAAAAGCGGAAAGCGGGTCAACTTCATAAGCCAAGGTGAATGCGTCTGAGATTTTAGAGGCGGTTGCGGCGCCGCATGGGTTTAAGTGTTTTATAACTGCTGCGGCGGGTTTTTCGTAATCTTTTACAAGTTCGAGCGCCGCGTCTGTGTCCAGGATGTTGTTGAAGGAAAGTTGTTTGCCTTGGAGAACTTTTGCGTTTGTAACGTTTGGAAAATGGTCGGCTGGGTCACGGAAGAATGCGGCTTTTTGGTGCGGATTTTCCCCGTAACGAAGAGACATGACTTTTTCATAGTGGAGGTCTAGGAGTTCCACCGGTTCGCCTTTGTAACGGAGGTAGTCGGCTATTGCGTGGTCATAATTTGAGGTTTTTTCAAAAACGGTGATAGCCAGGCTGCGACGGGTTTCAAAAGAGATGCCGCCTTGTTTTAGCTCTTCAATTATTGTTTGGTAGTCGCGAATTGCAGTTACGACGGTGACAAATTGGAAATTTTTGGCTGCGGAGCGGAGCATTGTTGGGCCGCCAATATCGATTTGTTCGATTGCTTCGTCTTCGGTTACACCTTCCCTGCTGACTGTTTCTTTGAATGGGTAAAGGTTGACCACAACCATGTCTATTGGTTTTATGCCGTGTTTTTGGGCTTCTTCTTCATCCTGGCCTCTTCTCATGAGGATACCGCCGTGGACGAGTGGATGGAGAGTTTTTAGTCGTCCTCCCATCATTTCCTGAAAGCCGGTGAAGTCTGAAATGTCAGTAACAGGTATATTTGCTTCTTTGATAGCTTTTGCCGTGCCGCCTGTTGAAAGAATTTCTGCGCCGTGTTCATTAAGTGCACGGGCAAGCGGAATAAGATCCGTTTTATCTGAAACGCTTAGAAGTGCGCGCTCAATTTTACGGACGGAAGCTTGGTCCAAGCTCATGATTTTTAAGGTTAGAGCGTGGAGAGTTTACTCTTAAGTTCAAGGCAAATCAATACCTCCCTTGCTCCAGGGGTTGCAACGGATGATTCGCCATAAGCCTTTTAGTCCGCCTTTAATAAGGCCGTAACGACCGATTGCCGTGTGCGAATAGGCTGAGCAAGAGGGTGTAAAGCGGCAAAATCCACCCGGAAAACGATGACGGAGCCAGGAATGGTCCGGGGAAATTGTTTTTTGGTAAAAACGGATTAGGAGTTGGGCTATGCGGCGTGGAAGGTAGAGGAGGTGGTTCATAAGTGTTTAAAAGTAGTTGCTCCCGTTGGTCGCCTTTTTTTTAGGCACCCTCCGCTAACGCTTCGGGTGTTACCAAACGCCCATCACTTTCGGGTTGAGCTTTGTTCCGTTGTAGTGAATTTCAAAGTGAAGGTGAACTCCGGTTCGGCCCCAAACTTGGCCGGTGTTACCCATTGCGGAGATAACTTGACCTTGAACGACAGTTTCACCGGGGCTGACGTAAAGTGTGTCGCTGTGACCATAAAGAGTTTCGTAACCGTTTCCGTGGTCTATAATAATTTCATTTCCGTAGCCACCGTTCCATCCGTATGCGGCTTTTGTTACGACTCCGTCCGCAACGGCGTAAATTGGAGTACCTTTTTTGTTTGCAATGTCGTACGCGTAATGACCGCCGTAACAGAGATAGCCACAGGAAATTATACCTGTTGTTGGGCGTATCCAGCCTAGTTCATTTGGTGGGATTTCGTAGTAAAGTTGAGTTGGTTGTGAGTAAGAGCCGGATGTTTTAACAGGTTGAGCAATGTAGACTACTTCTGGTCGGCCATCCATTACAAAAAGTTGTTCCCCTGCAATCAACTCACTATCTTCTGAAATGCCGTTGAATTCAATGGTTTTGTCTAAGTTCCCTTTGTGTTTTTCAACAAGTTTCACCAGTGAATCTCCCTCTTTTATGTCTACATAAATACCATCTTTTGGTGGGATGGTAAGATCCTGACCTATCTTTAAAAAGTCTGTGAGACCCGTGTTTGCGTATTTAATTGAGTTGACTGAAACTCCGTATCTGTATGCAAGGACTGAAAGTGTTTCGCCTTTTTGAACTTCATGCGTTACTTTTTCAGTGCGATTTTGGTCGTATATTGCTTCACCTTCAAGAGGCATGGATTTGATAATATAGCCTTCATCGTCAGTTATTAGTTCTCCCGCAAGGTCTAAAGTTAGATATTCGGCGCCTGCGTCTCCTCCGTAATAATTAGCGTGAGTTACATTGACTGAAGTGAATACCAAAAGGACCATGCTCCAGATTGAAACTTGTGCGTAAAGGCGTTTTGGCGCCGGAAGATTGTCTAGCGGGTGCATAAAAGCCGAGAAGTGTTTTTTGGATGGCTTCAGAAAGCGGATTATCTTTACTAAAATTCGCTTAAAATGAAACCATAGCCTTCCCGTGAAGGAGTGAAATTGTCCTTCATACAATTTTTTATGTCGCTCTTTTTTTGCTTCAATATTAATCTTGCTCATCTTGAGAATGATTGCAGATATTTAATTTAGGGTCAAGGGTCTAGCTAAAAGTTGCACTTGTGGGGAATTCGCAAGTAGTATGCGCATATGACTATTAAAATTCTCAGCGACAATTTGATTTCGCAGATTGCGGCCGGAGAAGTGATTGAGAGGCCTGCGTCTGTTGTGAAAGAGCTTGTGGAAAACAGTATTGATGCGGGAGCAACGCGGGTTTTTTTGGAGATTGAAGATGCGGGAATGAAGAAAATCAGAGTTTCTGACAACGGGTGTGGGATTGAGGAGGATCAGGTTGGTTTGGCTTTTTCACGGCATGCAACTAGTAAAATTTCTTCAGTGGAGGATTTGTTTAAAATTGGGAGTTTGGGTTTTAGAGGTGAGGCGCTTTCAAGTATTGCGAGTGTTTCACGTGTGAGAATGGAGACAAAGGCACAAGGAGCTAGAAATGGGTCGCTTTTGGAATTGGATGGGGGCAAGGAGATTAAGCTTGAAGATGCTGCTGCTAGTGAGGGAACGGATATTTCTGTTCTTGGTCTTTTTCATCACACGCCGGCGCGGAAGAAATTTATGAAGTCGGAGAGAACGGAATATGGGCGAATTTTTGATATGGTTGCGGGGATTGCTTTGGCGCATCCGGAAGTGGGTTTGAGGTTGGTTAGAGATGGATCTCAAGTTTTGGAACTTCCTGATGGACAGGATTTGAAGGAGAGAATTCGGTCGCTTTTTGGTGGGTCCGTTGCGGTTGCGCTTGTGCCGGTGCAGTTTCATCAGTCGAATTTGTTGATTAGTGGTTTTGTTGGGAAACCGGAGGTGGCGCGGTCGTCAAAAAAATATCAATTTGTGTTTGTGAATGGGCGGGCTATTGAAAGTAAGTTGGTAGCGAGTGCGGTGAAGGAAGCGTTTCATTCGCTTTTGATGCATGAAAAATATCCATGGTTTTTATTAAATATTCAGATAGATCCTCAGTTTGTGGATGTGAATGTGCATCCACGGAAATTGGAAGTTAAGTTTTTGAATCAGCAGGAGGTTTTTAGGGCAGTTCGCGGTGCTACAGCTGCTGCGCTTGAGAGTGCGACTTTGAGTCCGATTGTAAAGAGTTCACCGGCTGTTGAAGCACAGGAATTTAGACCTCTTAATATGGAGCTTCAAGCGAGAAGTTTTAATGTCCCTGTTTTGCCTCAGGGAAGTGCAGAGATTTTTGAAGTGGAAGGAGCGCGTCTTAGGCCGGTTGCGCAAATTGCGGCTTCTTATATTATTGCGGAGGGTGAAGAGGGTTTGGTTTTGATTGATCAGCATGCGGCGCATGAGCGGGTTAGATATGAGCGACTGATTGCGGATTTGGAGAATGAGTCTTTGAAAAGTCAGGTACTTTTGGCGCCGCTTGAGATGGATTTGGGAGTGGAGGGAGCTAGGCTTTTGGATGAGTATTTGAAAGATTTTCAGGCGCTTGGATTTGATTTGGAGCCGTTTGGAGATTCGACTTTTTTACTTAGGGCGGTGCCAGTTGGTCTGGAAAAACGGGATCCTGAGTCTGTTGTTCGGGAGATTGTTGCTGATGTTCAAGAGGAGTGGGGGCAAAATCATGTTAAAAATGTGCGAGAGGTTGTTTTAACTTATACGGCGTGTCGAGGGGCTGTGAAGTTTGGGGATACACTTACAATGAGTGAGATGGAGGCATTGGTGAGGGATATGGAAAAAACGGTTAATTCAAGTCATTGTCCGCATGGGCGGCCGGCGGTTGTGACGCTTACTTATGACAAATTGGAGGAGATGTTTAAGAGGAGGAATTTTTGAATTTGATTGACAAGAGGTAAATTGTTGGAGAGCATCTGACTGAATTATTATCCACGCAAAAATGAATGCGACTGCAGCGAGATAATTACTTGTACAGCAACTTCAATTCCAAGTTGTTTTTGAATTCACCGTTAAGAGTGTAGTCTGTGCCTTCCCTGTTTTCGGTTGCAAGAGGAGTTGAAGAGAGCATTAGGTAATCTTCTGCGTTGACTGTTTTTTCGTATCGGATTGCGCGGAGGCCGGGTTGGCGGTACATGCGGAAAATGTATTCATCAAAGTTTTTGCCGAGTGACCAAGGAAGACCGTAGATGATGGATATTGTTTTGGTTTCGCCGGATTGGACGGTTTGGTCAATGTAGTAGTATTGGATGGCGTTTTGTGGGTCGTAGAAGAGCTGGATTTCATCACGCAAGATTCCTTTGGTGTCCAGGATGACGGAGCCTTCCGGGACGTAGATGCGGATTCCGGTGTGGGATGGGCCGGCGCCTAGTACTTTTTCAAGGTGTTCGTCCCATTTTGTGAAGCCGTAGGACGAGAGGACGTTTTTGAGCCAGGCGAGTGTGTCCGGCGTAAATGTGTTTGTACGAGTTAAAGTGAGGGCGTTTACTATTGTGCCGTCGTGGAAAATTTGGGTTTCATGCTTAAGGTCCGTCTGCATGTAGCGGTCTGTTTTGTTGGCGCCAATGTTGGTGAAAATTGGCATCAGGAAGTCGTCTTCCAGGGTTGAGAGAGGGGGAATTGTGCCGTCCAAATTCATTGATTCAATGAATTTTTGGGCGGCGGGGTCTTTGTGGTAAACCAGAACTTGTTTTTTCTTAGCTTCGTCGTAGAGGGCAAAGCCAACTTTGGCAACTAAAGTTTGGTTGTCCAGTTTGGCTGCGAAAGCGTCAATAATTTCACTCAAAACTTGTTTTGGAGAAGACTGACCGTATGTTTTTGCTTCAACCAAAGTGCTTAAAACCGCCGGCAACGTTTCTGCGGTGAGTTCTTTTTGTAGCGAAGGTATTTTGATTGGACCGACTGTTTCCAGGAGAGTTTGTGCAGTTGATAAGTTTACTGCAATCACGCCGTCCGCGCTTGGGCCGCCTTCTTGTTCCAAAAACCAGAGGGCTTTTTGGGCTGAGGATGGGAAGTCCGGGTAAATGTTTGCGTCACGGAGACGCCACTCCGGTGTGAGTTCTTTCAGTTCATGAATTGGTACTTCTTGGTGCTCAAAGTAGAGGTTGTCCAGTTCATAAACGTCATGGAAGGAGATGTTTTCAATGCGGCCGTCGTTGATATCAACTATAAGGTAGCTTCCTGTGAAGCCGCCTCCGGGACGGAGTTCGTCATTGTTTTCTAAGAGAACCAGGTAGCGCTGCGGGTAGCGGTCTCCAAGTAATGTGAGTAGTGGTTCTTTTGCGCTGATCCAGAGGTCCAGGAGGGTTTGGAGGGCGTTGATTTTGTCTCTAAAAGACATGAAGTCTGATAGGTAGTCGGTGCCGGTTAGGTCTACTTCATCAAGCAGCGCGTTGATTTGTTTGAGTTTGTCTGAGGCGGGTTCAATTTGACTTTCTGAGACTGAGCGGAGGTAGTCTGTGAGAGAGCCTTCCTTGGGTAAATTGTTGAAGGAGGTTTTTGCGTTTGCAAGGTGTTGTCCAACTTCTGACATCAGAGAACCTGCTTCCAGGAGATTTCTGAGAGAGCGAACTTCTTTTGGTTCGGGGAGCCAGTCGGATTCGTTCGCTAAAAGGAAGCGGCCTTTGTTTTCAGCTTCTGCGAATAGTTTGTCAGCCTCAGTAAACAATAGTGAGTCTGCGCCTTCCTCCCCTGTTAATACGGATTCGCTGGCCGATTTTAAGGAAGTGAAGGCTTCTGAGGCAATGGCTAGGGCGTCATTGCCGCGGGATTTTCCAAGGAAAAGTGCCTGGCCAACATTGAGACAAACTATGATTAGAAGTGCAGCGGCGACCATTGGCATGCGGCCAAGGCCTTGTTTTTCAGCTGAAAGTTCACCGACTATGCAGATTCTGCCGGGAAGTGAGTCTGATTTTGATTTGATTTCATCTTTTATGTTGATTGCGGCTGCGGGTTTTTCTTTTGGTGCATCCGTTTGGGTTTTCACGTTTAAAACATGTTCGGACAAGCGGTCCTTTGCAAAGGGTTTTTCATTTTCCGGTCCTATGTCTAAGCGAATTATCATTTAGCCGGTGTGAAATAATTACGAGAATAAATGCCGTCATCAAAAATTTTGTAGGTGCTTTCCAGGGTGCCAATATCTGTTTTTATAGAGCTGTATTTTTCCGCGCCATCGAAAATTCTGTTTTCAGGTGGTGCTGCAGATTGGTCTGTCACAAAAAGTAATTGTTGGTCTTCCGAGGAGTTCCAGCCATACCAGTATTCTTCCTTTGGCATGTCTTTTGATTGGTAATTATATTTAAATGCTGTGGCCATGGCTGGGTCGAGCTGCATGAGTACATCATGAATGCGCTCAAGGTCTTGTGGCAAGTTTTGACCTCCAATTACAAGTTTGTAACCGTCCGGGGCTGTGCTTAAAGCCAAGGCTTGGTATTTGTCAGTGTTTCTTAATATTCCGCCTTCGTAATTTGACTTGTCTACTGCTAGGAATGATTCCATGTACCATTCGTCTTGGCCAAATTCAATGGTTCCGGCAAGATCCGGGAAAATTTGGAGGACAGAAGAGAAAATGGGCTGTGGGATTGTTTCAAATCTATTTGAGAGACTGGATTCAGCGTTTTGAAGGTTAAAGTAGAAAAATGCTGAATGTATCCTTGGTAGTCTGCCTTCAACGTTTATGTAATTTGAGGTTGATGATATTGGTTTGATTTCGCCTTTTTTGACGGATTTGAGCTCTTGTAAGGCTTCCTCTGAGGACGAAACGGCAACAATTCGTCCAAAAAATTCAAAATTAAAGTCTGTGTTTTGAAAATATTCCGTTGCGGCTTTTTTGGAGCGAGTCGAAAGGAAATAAACAAAATCTTTTTTTGTAAGTGCCACGCCAAAATCCCCCGTAAACCAGTCTAGGTTTTCGAGGTCGAAACCAACGAAATCTTGGATTTTTGCTTTCATTTGAGGAGTGGAAATTTGCGAGGTGTCCGGAAGAGATTCTGCCGCCTTTGCGTAGTTTGGAACGGAAAGAACCATGAAGCCCAAAGTTGTGTTTTCAGGCAGAAGTTTTGCCAAGTCCGGAAGTTCATTCAGCTTGGTAAGGAGAATGAGTGCCGAGAGGCTAAAAAAACAAATGACGCTAAGAGCTGCTAGGCTTAGCGAGAGAATTTTTTCAGGAATGGCGAGTCTTGATTTCTTTTTTGTCATGATTTCAAGGCGCAAACAAAGACATTATACCAGACAAGTGGACAAGTCCAAACCTGTTTGTCTGGACAGGTTTTACGGGTAGTTCTTGGTTTATTTAGTGACTAGTCATGGTATTTTTTGTTTGCTTCTGAAGATTTTATCAATCGCATGTGAAATCTGATGATGATCTTTGCACAAAGGTGCAATGTAATACGGATTATGCTGCCCGGTCATTGCAAACCTGTCCTGATGGTGTAAGTTCACAGCCTCCCTTTTACAACCTCTTACGGCACAATTAGTTCCATGCTCTTTTTGTACAACCCTCTTGGTTTCTACCGGCACATGCCGTGACTGTTTTTCAGGCAAATTAGCGGCGATTTTTTGCTTTTCTTCTTCAATCTCGTGCTCCCTGCGTTCAAGAAACCCCAAGATCATTTCATTTACATCTATCCCCCTCTCCTGTAAATCTGCCAATCTTCCAGCTACCTCCTCAGAAAGTTCTAAAGTGTGCCCGGGCACACTTTTCTCTCCATCTTTTGGCTTGCCTAGGCCATTTCGCATATCATGAATGTAAGTTTCCACAGCACTTTTTGACAGGGTTTTTACAACCCCAATCAACTCTTCTTCATTCTCAGGGGTCGCAACTGAAGCAACTCGCACCAATTTATTCACGCTACACTCACCGCTTCGCAAAAGACCCTGTAAAATTGGCGTTTTTTCAAACTTTCCATCTACATTAATAATCCTACGAACCTGTTTCTCACTTAAACCCGCTAACTTAAACGCAAATTCAAAAATAGACCCGAAACCCTTTTTTTCATAAAGTCGCCGCTCAAAAACTTCCGGCAACAATCCTTCAAATTTCTGCCGCCACAAAAGTGCCTGACGGCCGTACTTTTTACAAAGCTTATATAGTTCCGAATCTGTCATTTTGATGGGATTAGGGACTTATAATTATATCAAAAAACCCGCAGCCCAAAAGCAAAACTACCCATTTCAGCTGGACATAATCCATGGTGAGTGTGTGCTCACCTTTTCCCTTTGCAAGAAGCTACTCGACGCCTCACCCGCCCCTGTGATAAACTCCGAGTCATGAAAGCAAAAGACTTACGACAACGTTATATTGACTTCTTTGTTAAGAAGCATGGGCATAAGGAGATTCTTGGCGCCAGTTTGATTCCGGAGAATGATCCAACCGTGCTGTTTACCACCGCGGGGATGCATCCACTGGTGCCTTATTTGATGGGTGAAACGCATCCGGAGGGCAAGAGGCTGGTTGACGTGCAAAAATGTCTGAGGACGGATGATATTGATGAGGTTGGAGACAATACTCACTGTACTTTTTTTGAGATGCTCGGGAATTGGTCGCTTGGGGATTATTTTAAGAGAGAGGCAATTGAGATGAGCTATGAGTTTTTGACTACGCCGGTTGAGGACGGCGGACTTGGACTTGATCCGGCGCGGCTTGCCGTGACGTGTTTTGAAGGTGATGAAGATGCTGCGCGAGATGAGGAGTCTGCGGCGGTTTGGCGAGAGCTTGGATTCCCGGACAAGCGAATTTTCTTCTACGGGAAAAAAGAGAACTGGTGGGGGCCGGCCGGGCAGACCGGGCCGTGTGGACCATGTACTGAAATGTTTTATTTTAATTCGGATGATTTGGGAGCAATGTATGACACTGAGCCAGCGGATAACGACACGCCGTGGGTGGAAATTTGGAATGATGTTTTTATGGAGTTCAATAAGAGGGAGGATGGAAGTTTTGAACCTTTGCACCAAAAAAATGTGGACACCGGAATGGGGCTTGAACGTGTAACCGCAATTATGCAGGGCAAGGCAACTCATTTTGAGACGGAGCTTTTTGAACCGGTTATGGTGAAAATCAGGGAGCTTGCTAGTCAAGAGGGCGAGGAGAGCGAGCGGATTGTTGCGGATCATTTGCGGGCGGCTGTTTTTATTATTGGTGACGAAATGTGCGTGACACCATCAAATTGTGACCAGGGGTATGTTTTGAGACGGCTGATTCGTCGGGCGATAAGGCATGGCAGGAAGCTTGGTATTAGAGGGAATTTTACGGATAAGTTGGCGCGAATTTTTGTGGATATTTATGGGGATTATTACAGCGGTTTGTCCAAGAGCGAGGCGCGGATTTTAGAGATGCTGAAGAATGAGGAGGAGCAGTTTGGACGAGCGCTAACGAATGGGGAGGCGGAAATTCAGAAGGACATTGCCAGGGCTGCGGAGGCTTTGGATGTTTTGGCTAATGAAAGCCAAGTTGCGCGGCTTGAGATGGCGCTAAATGCGGTGTCGCAGATTATGCAAAATCAGGATGCGCTGCAGATTTTTAATGGAAGTTTGAGGCCGGTTTTGGGTCGGCTTCGGTCGGAATTTAAGGCGGAAGCGGCCGGGAAAGATGTGTCGGAGGATGCGCTTTTGGACATTCGCAAAAAGGCTGAGGAACTGAAGGAACACAGGTTTACAGTGCGAGGCGACAGGGCTTTTTATTATTTTGAAACACATGGATTTCCGCTTGAGATGACGCAGGAAATTTTGGAGGAAAGCGGGTTTAAAGTTGATTCGGAAGGGTTTGATAAGGCTTTTCTTGAGCATCAGAAAAAGTCGCGGGCGGGGGCGGAGCAGAAGTTTTCCGGTGGGCTTGCGGATAATTCGGATGAGGTTAGAAAGCTGCATACGGCAACGCATTTGATGCTGGAGGCTTTGAAGAGGGTTTTGGGTCGGCATGTTGAGCAGAAAGGCAGTAACATTACGGCGGAGAGGCTGAGGTTTGACTTTAATTATGATTCGCCGCTGACTCCCGAACAAATTGCGGAAGTTGAGAAGATTGTAAATGATGCGATCAAGGCGGATTATCCGGTGAGTTTTACGGAAATGACGGTTCTAGAGGCGCGGGAGAAAAAGGCGACGGGGGTTTTTGCGGATAAGTACGAGGGCGAGCTTTCCGGGAAGGTGAAAGTGTATTCAATTGATGATTTTTCAAAGGAGATTTGTGGAGGGCCGCATGCTACGCACACCGGCGAATTGGGCAGTTTTAAGATTGTGAAAGAGCAGTCGAGTTCCGCGGGGGTGAGGAGGATTAAGGGGGTGCTAAGATAAAAATGTTTTTCAAATAATTTGGGTAAAAAACTGTCAAAATTGGAAAAATTTTTTAAGAGGAATAATATATTATTTTCTCTATTAACTTTATTGATTGCTTGTTTAACTTTATTGATTCTTTTTCTCACCTATTTTTCAAATAATAGACATTTTAACATTGAACAAGGATAAAAAATGTCTTTAGAGTGTTATGATCTAAAAGATGGCGATATTTCTTTTATAGAAAATTATCACATTGTTTTTGTTGTGGAATGTAAGGTGAAAAATTTAAGCAATAAAAGTGTTTCAATAGACGAAATATTTGGATTAAATTATCGAGGCGATTTCTTTAGTAGAAGTGATTTCTCGGTTGAGAATATAAAAGATGAACGGATTAGGGAGATGTTTAACTTCGGTCCAATATATATTGGACCTGGAGAACAAAAGAATATACGCACTATAAGCGATATTGATTTTATTTTGCTTTTCCCTTTTCCTATTGAGGATAGTGAAGAAAAGGAAGCTGATTTTGCAAAATGCAATATCTCTCCTTACGGAGAAAGCACTGCGGGTTGGATAAATTCATGTTTTTACGAAAATACTGGATATTTTTTTACAGATTTTCTAGCTTCATCATATTCAACATGGGATGGATTTGGGGTAGGAATTATTATGTCAAATGGAGTGCAAATTTCGGATAGAGTTGAGCATAGATATGGTTTTTGGACTTCGAATGAATTTTCAGATAATTTATAGTCATGGAACTAGAAGAATATTTCAAAAAAGGTCGGGCGTATATTTGGAGGGAGACTTTTGCAATGGTGAAGGCGAAGAAGATTGATCAAGAGGCTTTTACCAATATTGTGGATAAGCATGAGATTACGGTGATAATTGATGAAGAGAAATTGGACGAAGAAAATGTAATAGAAATTATGAGAGGGTGGAAAATTTTCACTTTGGATATTGCGTTCCCTCCAACTTTTTGTGGGGTGACGGCTAGAATTGCAGATGCACTTGCAAAAGAAAATATTAGCATTATGCCGATTGCAGCTTTTACGAGGGATCATTTTGTGATTGCTGAAAAAAATATGGAGAGGGCCAAGGCGGTTTTTGAAGGTTTGGGGATAAGGGTGTCTGAATGAGATGAGAACTTTACAAAGGACAATTGGATGGGTTTACAAAGAATTTTTTAGGGGTTTACAAAGAAACTGAAATGGGTTTACAATGGTTTTATGAATAAAAGTGATAAGGTTAGAAAATTCATTTTCGATAACGTTAAAAAACATCCAAGGGATATTGCGAATGTGTTGGCAGTAAAATTTAATTTCTCCAGGCAACGTGCGCATTATTATCTCTCAAAGGAGGTTTTAGAAGGGAGTTTAATTAAAACCGGAAGGACGAGATGGACTCAGTATTTTCTTGCAAATGGGAAATATATTGAATTTGTGGAAAATATTCAACCGGGCTTGGCTGAAGATAAAGTTTGGTCGAAATATGTAAAACCAATAATTCTGTCCTGTCCTGAAAATATATTTAGAATATGTGCATATGGATTTACGGAGATTTTCAATAATGCTATGGAGCACTCAGGTGGGACAACGATTTTCTCTGATGTTGAAATAAAAAATAATAAGATAATAATTACAATAATTGATAATGGGGTAGGGATATTTAATAAAATTCAAAAGGCTCTTAATTTGGATTCTGTAAAAGAGGCTATTTTGCACTTGTCAAAAGGGAAATTTACTACCGATCCATCAAATCATACCGGAGAGGGGATTTTTTTTACGTCCAGGATGTTTGATAAGTTTTCAATATTATCAAGTGATATGTTCTATACTTTTCAAGACGAAGATTGGTTTTTATCGCCTGAGAAAAATGAGAAGTTTGGACAAGGTACTCTTATAAAAATGGAAATATCATTGAAGTCAAAAAAGATTCCAAGGGAAATATTTAATCAATATACAGACCAAGAAATTGGTTTTGGTAAAACAATAGTGGCAGTTTCGTTAAGTGCGGATCCGAATGATCCCCATGTATCCCGGTCGCAGGCAAAGCGTCTTATGATGGGTTTGGAGAAATTTAAAACGATAGTGTTGGATTTTAAAGGCGTTAGCTCAGTTGGACAGGCATTTGTTGATGAGGTTTTTAGGGTGTTTCAAAATGAACACCCCGACATTCTTATTCATTATATAAATGCCAATGAAGATGTAGATGCAATGATTAAAAGAGGACTTGCAAGGTTTTAGATGATAAAATAATGGTATGAACACCTCCCCTGCCCTGGAATCGCTACAGAAGGAAATAGATGAGATTAAGGCTCGCAATAAGAAAGTGGAGGCGGATAAGGCGTGGGAGACGAGCATTGTGCGGAAGGTTTTGGTGATGGGGCTGACTTACATTGTGATTGCGTCGTTTTTTGTGGTGGCTGATTTGGCGAAGCCTTTTGTGAATGCAATTGTGCCGTCTGCAGCTTTTTTGTTGTCGACTTTAACTGTGCCGGTGGTGAAGAGGGTTTGGATTAATAAAAGGAAATTTAAGAGCCAATTCTAATTTGTATTAGCGACCCTTGCATTGCAAGGTACTGTGTGATAACATAGGGTCATTATGGATTATTTGGAGAACATTCAGGCGCAGGTCAGGAAAGGGATTCTTGAATTCGCTATTTTAATAATAATTAAAGGTGGGGAAATTTACGCCAATGGGATTATAAAAAAATTGAAAAAAACAGATTTAATTGTTGTTGAGGGTACGCTATATCCGCTGCTGAGCAGATTAAAAAGGAATGAGCTGGTGGAATATGTTTGGAAAGAGTCTAAGAGTGGGCCGCCGCGAAAATATTATAAGCTGACAAAAAAAGGTGCTGAGTTTTTGGATGTTTTGGAGGAATCATGGGGTTCGCTTTATAAATCAATAAATTCTTTAATTAAAGATCATGAAAAAAGTAATTAATACAACAATTGGGCAAATTGTTTTTAATGTGGAAGATGATGCGTATGAGAAGCTTTCCAAATATTTAAATTCAATAAAAAAACATTTTGCAAAAGACAAGGATTGTGAGGAAATTTTGGAAGATATTGAGGTTAGCATTGCAGAAAAATTCCTGAAAAAACGGAAAAATGCGAATCTTGCGGTTTCACTGGAAGACGTTGAAAGTGTGATTTTGGAAATGGGGACAATTAAAGATTTTGATAAGGAAGATGAGGAAGATGAGGAGGAAAAAGAGAAGGGTGATGAGAAGAAACTTTATAGAAATCCTGATGATGTTATTATTGCGGGAGTCGCGTCCGGTCTTGCTGCGTATTTTGGAATAGAAACAGCGTTAGTGCGTTTGATTTTCTTTATTACTATCTTTTTTGGTGGGGCCGGAGTTGCCATTTATATTGTCTTGTGGCTGATATTACCTGTTGCAAAAACTTCTGCGGAAAAATTTGAAATGCGAGGAGAAACTGTGACTCTTCAGCATATTGAAAAAGCTGTAAAAGAGGGCGTTGATCAGCTAAAAAAAAAGGATTATAGCGGATTGAATGGGTTTTTTAGGACTTTAGCTGGGTTAATGCTAATTATTTTACGCTTAATAGTCGTCGTTGTTGGCGGAGCTTTTGCTGTTGCTGGAATAGCCGGGATTTGTGTAATAAGTTTTGCTTTGGCTTGGACAATTGCCGGCGTTGGATTTACGGATTCAAATATATTATTAAGTGATTTTGTGATGCTTGATGGTGTCTTGTATTGGATTTTTGTTGCGGCCCTTTATCTGGTCGTATTTATTCCTGTTGTTCTTGTGCTTCTGCTTGGACTCAGCATAATAAAAATGAAAAGTGAGGTTACAGCATTTAATTTGTTGAATCTAATTGTGATTTGGTTTATCTCTTTGGGATTTGCCGGTTCAATTGTTTTTCAAAATAGCGTGCTAATTGGGGAAAATGTGCTTGAAATTCGTGATGAAATAATTGCTTTGCATAAATGTGATGGCTGGGTTATTGGGGGTCAATGTTTTTCTGTTGGTGATTGGAAATAAAAGAGAACCCCGGTCCACGCAGCCGAGGTTCTCTTCTCAATAACCAAGATTTAGTTTTGATTTGCTTGGCGGTCAGCTTCTATGTCCTGTTGAAGCTCTCTAAGGTTGTATCCATGATTTCGGATATATTCCTTAATGCTGCCATCTTCCGGGCGGATTTCATTCACAAGTTCTTCTGAAGTCATTCCAAGTTCTTCAGCAAGTTTATTGAAAACTTTGCGATCTTTCTTGGTAAATTCTTCCTTTTTATAATCTGACAAATCCAGGTTGTATTCTTCAGCTAAATCTTTAAGAGTTGTGCCGCTGTTTAGTTCTTCTCTAAGTTCGGCGTCGGTCATTCCCAACTCCATAGCAATTTTGTGATGGAAACGAATTTTTGCATCAACACGCCAGTAGTTGATACCGGTGGTCATTAATTCGTCAAAATCTACATTATGTTCATCAGCCAATTCTTGAACTGTTTTACCTGATTGAAGTTCAGATTTTAGTTCTTCAACAGTTATATTAAACTGATTTGCAAGATAGATTGCTGTCTGTTTTTTTGGTCGTAGATGTTTGTAGAATTCATCTAAATCTTCTTGTTCTACTCCATGTTCCAAGCCGATTTCATAGAGAGTTTTCCCTGATTGAAGTTCTGCAATGAGATCTTCAGTTTCCATTCCAAGGCCGTTAGCCAACGCTTCAATGTGTGGCGTGTGAGGTACGGTTTTGTTAAACCCTACTGAATTTATGGCTTCGTCAGCTGAAGCAGCCGGTACGATAGCCAATGAAAGAGCTAAAGCTCCTGTTAAGAGTGATAACTTTATTTTCATCTTATATTTGAGTTAAAAAAATATGAACTTAAGTTCGCTTAATAAAACAAAGAGGGTTACAAAAAGTTACAATTTTTCTATGTTTGCCCTGTGTCAGGAAAAATGTAGAATTAGTTCACAATAAAAAAAATGGCCGGAGAACTCAAAATTTGGATTCGGGACCGGGAAGCGGCGGGGGCGCAGCTGGTTGAGCGTGGGGCGCGGTTTTTGAGGGAGGAGAAAGTTGTGGACACGTATTTTAAGCAGCCGGTGGGGGAAGTTTTGAAGATGAATGAGGGGCCGGCGGGGGGCCGGCTTATTAAACTTAGGGCGAAGGATGGTGGGTTTGAGTTGGTGAGCAGTGAGGAGGTTGATAAAGATGTGAAGGATGATTTGGAGGGGGTTTTTGGGGTTCAGACTGTTTTGAAAAAACGGATTCGGTTTTTTGAGTTTGAGGGGTATAAGGTGAGCATTAATTTGATTGAGGATGTGGGGGATTTTTTGATTGTGGAGGGGGAAAATGTGACGCCGGAGGTGATAACGGAGAGGCTGGGGTTTGAGGATCCGGAATATGTTAGGGTTTCTTTTGATAAACTTAAAAAATCATGAAAAAACCTTCCACTCTTTCAGTTGTGATGAAGTTTTTGGTGGCGGTGCCGGTGATGATGGCAGTGATTTTTTGGCCGGCGGGGACTTTGGGTTGGATTGAGGGTTGGGTGTATTTGGTGCTGCAGCTTGGGACTTCGACCGGGTTGGCGGTGTATTTTCTGAAGCATGATCCGGAGTTGATTCAGAAGCGAATGGAGATGAAGATGCCGCCGCATGTTTGGGATAGGATTATTATGGTGCCGTTTGTTTTGTCGATGGCTTCAGTGGTTATTGTGCCGGGGTTTGATGCGGTTCGGTTTGGCTGGAGCCAGGTTCCGGTTTGGTTGGAGGCTACAGGTTTTGTCGGATTTTTGGGGTCGATGTGGATGCTTTTTTTGGTTATGAAAGTCAATTCGTTTTTGGCGAAGACGGTGGAGATTCAGAAAGGGCATAAAGTTGTGACGACCGGACCTTATGGGGTGGTGAGGCATCCGATGTACAGTGCGGTTTTGGTTATGGTTGTTTCGATTTCGCTCGGGATGGGGTCTTGGTATGCGTTGATTCCGGCCGGTTTAACGGTTTTGTTTTTGGCGGTGCGGATTTCATGGGAGGAGAAGATGCTGAAGGAGGAGCTGTCCGGATATGAAGAATATATGAAGAAAGTTAGGTTTAGGTTGGTGCCGGGAATTTGGTAGATCAATTGCATTTTTTTTGGTTTGCGCTATTATTTAGTTGATACTAACCCACGCAAAATGAAAGTATTATCTTATGTCGCTGTTTTATTGACAGTGATTGGAGCTCTTAACTGGGGGCTCGTTGGTGTAGGAATGTTAATTGACCAGAACCTGAATGTTGTAAACATTTTGGTTGGAAGCTGGCCTACTGTTGAGGCCGTTGTATACCTTTTGGTAGGTGTTTCAGGCCTATTGGTTGGGTATGCTCATGTGGCAAATAAATGTACCATGTGTAAGAAGTAATTTTTTTATTTATGAAAAAATTATTTTTGTCGTTGTTTTTGGTGTGTTTGTCTTCTCAGGTTGCATTTGCGCATCAACCCGTGCTTGTTTTTGAGAATGAGGTTCAAGTGAGTGATCCGGAGGTTTCAAAAGCGTATTATTCCGAGCTTCAGGGTGAGCCGCAGGTTTATAGAATTGTGAGTAATGAGTCTTTTGAGCTTTACGCAAATATTTTGGTGCCGGATTTGGAGGATCAGCGGCAAGATTTTGTGGTGATTGTGCGAGAAAAATTCGGTGATAATCCACCTGTTGTTTATATGGATGGCAGCAAGTTTGAATGGACCAGGTTTTTTGAGGTATTTGGGAGAGATTGGTATTTTAAGGGGCCGGAATTTAGAACAAATTTGGAGCCGGGAGAATATGAATTGATTGTTTCGAACGATGGATTTCAAGGAAAATATGCGCTTGCAGTTGGGGAAAAGGAAGTTTTTGGGGTGAAGGAAATTTTTGGGACTCTGAAAGTGTTGCCAAAACTTAAAAGAGATTTTTTTGAGGTGTCTCCTGCCGGGCTGTTGTTGTCGCCTTTTGGTGCGGGGTATGTGATTTTTACGTTTGTTTTAGCGTGGATTTTTGGATTTTTGTATAGGGTGATTTTGCGTAGAATGGCTAAAAGCAAGGTGAGGCGGGCTCATAAAAATATTGGTACAATGGATAGACTTTTTAGGTTTGTACTTGCTGTTTTGTTTTTTGTTGTCGCTGTTTTGACAAGCTGGAATCCGGTGCTGCTTTTTATTTCCGGTTTTTGTTTGTTTGAAGCGGTTTTCAGCTGGTGCGGACTAAATGCGGCACTTGGAAAAAGTACCTGTCCACTTTGATATGAGTTTTAAAGATTTCGAAAAAAAATTACAGAAAACTTTCCTGGAGATTGATGACAGGGAGGTGATTTTAAAGGAGTTTGAGGCGTTTAGTGAAAAGCATTCGCCGGGGATGGCGGTGCGGGTATTTTTGAGTGTTTTGAAATGTAGCGAGGGGGATTTGGGGGAAGCAAAAGAATTAATTAAAGCGGCGAATGTGGATTATAGGGATGTAATTTCAATGGGCGAATATCCGGAGCAATATAAAAACGGACCGAGTCCTGAAAGAAAGAAAAAGGATTTGAAACAATTTAAAAAATGGCTTAGAAGTATTTTATAACTAAAAACCCCTCGAAATGAGGGGTTTTTGATTTGCAATTTTGTATTCTATTACGGTTCCAAGTGCCATGCCTCAAATGCGTTGGAAGCCATTACGGCTGCTTCAGCACGAGTTAGGTGGTTTTCTGGTCTGAATGTGTTGTCATTGTATCCTTCTACAACACCTTCATCATATGCTGCGCGAACGTATGGTGCGTACCAAGCCATTGGGTCAACATCCGGGAATGGAGTGACTCTTAGGTATGTGTATTGATTCGCGAGACGCGCCAAGATTGTGATTGCTTCAGCACGATTGATATAGTCGTTTGGTCTGAAGTAGTATTTGCTGGTTGTGATTCCAAGTTCGTATGATGCTGCGGCGTATTCGTAGTACCAGTCGCTTGTGCGGACGTCTCTGAAGTCTTCATCTGAGCGGTCTGCGTAATAATCCACGTCAACCTCTGCATTTAGAAGAGCAATTTTTACGAATTCTGCACGAGTGATTCGAGTATTTGGATCAAAGTAGTAGTAGCTTTTCCCGTCAACTACGTCACGGCAGTAAGCGTCATGAATTTCAACTTGTGCCCAGTGATTGTTTACGTCTACAAAAGGCATTTCACAGTCAACGCTTGCAATGAAAATGTGGTCGTCGTCGTTGTTGTTATTGTTGTTTGATGAGGTGTCGTTTAGTTGGATTGAGTAGCGTTTTTGTTCATTTGTGATTGGACCAACATTAATGTTTTTGTGATCGTAGCCGTCTGCGTCAATTTCAAGTACGTATGTTGTGTCTGAACTTTCTGCTTGAAGTGCGAATTCATAAACTCCATTTCCAAGGTTTCGCATGGAGTAGATTGTGTTGTTTGAACCACTTGAAAGGTCAAAGTCATTTAGGTCTAGGTCACTGATTTTATGAGCGTCTTCATCTGTGATTGTCACACTTAGGTTGTAAACGCGAACTGAAACTTGGTCTACTTCTCCTGCATCATCCACTTCCATGTCTGTTCCAACACGTACCCAGAATGCGTTTCTTGAAATATAAAGTTCTTCTTCCCAGTCTGATGGTACGCGCCACATTACGTATTTGATTCCGGCTGAAGTTCCGTAATCCAAAGAGTCTTGAGTGATATCAAGTGGCTCCCAACCGTCCTCAGTTAGGTATTCCCATCTAAGGTCATCTAGGTTGGTTTCGTTGTAATCAACGCCTGAAGCAATATCAAAGTAGACTTTGTCAAAAGGTGCCTCCATTGCAAATGCAAGGTATTGGTCATCATTTTCATCTTCCTGCTTAAAAAATTTGAATTCGTCATTGTCATTTGCATCTGCTTCATCTTTTACGTTGTCCGCGTAAAGGTTTCCGTTTTCAGTGTAGACGGAATAAATGTAGTCCAGGTCATTTGTCGCGCCGCTGATAACTCCATCACCTGAAGTGGCCAAAGCTGTTGGTGCTAAAGTGGTGAACAAAAGGGTTAAAAGGGTAAACAGGGAAAATCTGTATTTCATAGAAATTGGTTATTGGTGGGCAAATATGCCTGAAAATAGCCAAATAGTCAAGATGTGGTTTACATAAATGTGTTGTTGAGGCTGTGACAGCGGTCAAGATATTGTGGATTTTGGTGATTTTTGATATAATTTGATCGTCAAGGCTTTGGATGAACATCCTTAAAGACCCCTCCGATGAGGGGTCTTTAATCAGTAGCAAGTATGTGGAGCGGCGGGGAATCGAACCCCGATCCAAAAGCTGTCAAGGCTTTGAATGGAGCCATCCCCGTCCCAATGCTACTGACAATCTATTTTTGCATGTTAAATCTGAATTAGTCCTGAAATATTTCTGAATTTTTCCTAAAATTTATTTTTCCTCCCCTTCCAATAAAAACTCTCTTGCGGAGGTGATGTGGACATCCGCAAACTGGCCAACTAGATTTCGGTCTGAAGAGAAATGGACTTCTTTAAAGTGAGGTGTGCGGCCTATGCATTTTTTACCTTTTTGCTGAGTTACCAGGACTTCCACGGTTTGGCCTTCAAAAACTTTGTGCTTTTTGAGGGCTTTTGCAATTAGAAGACTGTTTAAGCGGTGCCAGCGAGCTGCTTTTACGGAGGCGGGGACGTCGTCTTTGAGTTGGCGGTATGAGTAAGTGCCTTTGCGCGGGGAGTAGCGGGCCAGGAAGCACATGTCCCACTCCATTTCGTCATACATTTTGTAAGTGTTTTCGAATTCTTGGTCTGTTTCGCTGCAGAAGCCGACTATGATGTCCGTGGAGATTGCGACGCCGGGTATTGCTTTGCGGAGACGGCGCATGATGTCTTTGTACTCTTGAGATAAGTAGTTACGGTTCATTCGGCGAAGGACGGCGTCGTCACCGGATTGGACGGGCATGTGGATGTATGGGCAGATTGTTTTGAGCTGCGCAAGTGTTTGGATTAATTCGTCTGAGAAGTCGCGGGGGTGCGGGGATGTGAAGCGAAGGCGGCGGAGGCCTTTTTCTGAGAGTTTGTCTATTTGGCGGAGGAGATGAGCGAATGGTGAAGGGCCATACTTTGTGAAATTTCCGGACTTTTTGTCATTTGCGCTGAGGCCGTAAGAGTTTACGGTTTGACCGACTAAGGTTATTTCAACGGCTCCGTTTTCAACCAAGCGGGTGCATTCTTGGACTATTTCGTCAAGGGGGCGGGAAAATTCGCGACCACGTGCGTAAGGAACAATGCAGTAAGTGCAAAATTTGTCGCAGCCGGATTGGATTGGGACAAAGGATGAGTAAGTGGCAGAAATTCGCGGGGCAATTTGGAAGTAGTTAATGTTGCTCCCGTCGGTCGCCTTAGCTTTCGCGCCTAGTGGGACGCTCCAGCCATCCTCGCAAGCTCGGATGTGTTCGTCTAAAGTTTGGATGGAGAGATTTGGTTCGATTTCTTGAATTAGAGACGGGAGAGCGGCCAGGTCTTTGATTTGGAAGGCAATGTCCACTTCCGGCATACGGCGGAGAATTTTGTCACGTTTTTCTTCAGTTTTGCGGGTGGAAGTGTCACGGACCATGCAGCCTGTAATGGCTATGCGGAGGGCGGGGTTGTGGTTTTTTAGGCGCTTTAAAGTATGGCGGAGGCCCAAAATTCTGTCTTCCGCCTTTTGGCGAACAGAGCAGGAATTGAAAATCAACATGGTGGCATCTTCTTCCGAGTTGGCGCGGTCAAAACCGATTCGTTCAAGAACGCTCGCAATGCGCTCCGAGTCCGAATAGTTCATTTGGCAACCGAAGGTTTGAATGTGGTATTTCATGCTGGCAATTGAAAAGGTTGCGCTCACATTCGTTCGCGCTTTAGCCTTCGCGCTAATGGGCGCTACGGCCATTCTCGCTTAGCTTGAATGTGGGAAACCGAAAATACCAGAGACCCACGAATATGGGAAACTTTTTCTTTTTTCGTTGTAGGCTTCTTGCGCTGCGTGCAATTTAGTTTTTTCATTTTCAATTAGTTTGGTCGAGTCGGAGATGTCTTTTTTTGACTCCATGAAACTTAGGTTTTTGATGTTTTCGGATTCATTTATGAAGGTTTGTAAGAGCTTTTCAAACTCAAGTTCTTTTTCCATTGTGGTCTCCTTGTGAAAATATTGTCTTTCTTGCAAAACTTTGTTCCAGAGGTCGGATGGGGAATCTGAGAGACGGTAACTTTCAAGTAAAAACGGTACCATGTCTTTTCTACGATCCAATTCATGTTGGAGGATTTGGCGGTTTTCTTCTACTTTACGAAGCACCAAAATGAGATTGTTTCTGAGCCAAAGCAGCCAAATAAAAAGTATGGCTACGACGGTCAAAATAATGAGAAAAATATTACTACTCATGAACTTATAATACAGGTGGTAGTGGTGGAGTGCCAGGTTCATCTTCAAATTTTTCTTTGTCCAGGTATCTGTCTCGGATGTCTAGGATGCCGCGGGCAATTTCATAAGGTCTGGTTACATCTTCAATATTGAAAACAATTTTATTTGCTGCAGTTTGTATTTGAAGGCTGCCGTAGTGAAACATTGAGCCAAAAAAACCTTTTTCAACACCTTTGACGTCTTGAACTTGTGAAATATCTGTTTCTGAAATTTGTGTGTGGAAGAAATCAACTTGGTCGTGACCGATTATGCGTTCATTTGTGATTATAATGACGTCCAATTCCTCGTTCAGCCATTTTATGAAACTGAAAAGGCCTGCGCACATTAAGTAGACTAGGAAAACCAGAAGTATTATTAGGTATACTTCTGTGACTTCTCCTGGCCAAAAAATTATGCTTAGAGCAATGAAAATGGCGGTTGGGATTACTGCAAGAACCGTTAAAACCGCGCCAACTTTAATGTCAACAATCCAGTGTTTTCTGATTAGGATTTTAATTTGTTCCCCTTCTTTTTGGCCGGGGAAACGGTGGTACATGTGTTTGTTCATTATTGTTTAAGTGTTTGGAGTAGTTCTTTTGCTGAGCGTTCCCAGGAGAAGTCGCGGGCTCGTTCTTTTTGCTTTTTTACGACTGATTGCCTCGTTTTTTCATTTTTCAACTTTTCTATTATATCAAGAAGGTCTTTGGGATGCGATGGGCGAATGAAAAGCGCTTTGTTTGCGGAGATTTCACGGTTTATTTTTATATCTGCGACGATTGCGGGCGTGCCTACTGTCATTGCTTCCAGAAGCGGAATGTTAAAGCCTTCGCTGTCTGAAAAATGGACAAAGGCGAATGAGTCTTTGAGAAGGGCGTGTACTTTTCCCGGTGGGAGTGCTCCAGCGAGGATAACGCCCGGGGCCTTTTTTACTTCAGGGTAGTAGCGGGATTTAAAGTGCGGCTGGCCAATTAGGACTAAATTAAGGTCTGGGTGGTAGTTTCTGACTTTTTTGTAGGCTTCAAGTAGAAGTGGGACGTTTTTGCGAATGTCGAAGCCGCCAAGGTAAACGAGTGATGATGGGTGCGGGGATGCGGTTGATTTTTTGGGTGCGGGTGGCGCTGCGTTGTAAATTACTTTGGCGTTTGGCAGGCCGAGTTCTTCTTTTACGGTTTGAGAGACCGTGAAAATTTGATCTGCGCGGACGATTGAGTGGCGCGCGAAGCGGTAGTAAACGGATTTAAGTTTTGAGGGAGTGTAGCGTGGATCTTGCCATGCAATTAAGTCGTGGACGGTGAGCGCGCGCAGAGTTGGTGAATATTTTGGGATTGGGCAAGGGTAGGGATAGTATTCCCAGTCCAAGGACTGTTTTTCAAAGAATTGTGGGACTTGGACCGCTTCCCAGTACCATTTTTTGAGACCGCGGCTTGGAATCCAGGATTTTGGTTTGAGCACTTTTAGCCAAGATGACGGGATTCCTTCAATTTTGGTTTTCTTTGGAACTGGTACAGTGCAAGTGACTGATTTTTGTTTTGCAAGTGCGCGAAGAAGGCCAATTGAATGCTGTCCTATTCCGGTGTAGGGCTCTAATAAAAACCATCCTTGGAAGCCGAGTTTCATCATGGTTGAAGGATGCCTGAATTGGTTTGATTTAGCAATTGTTGCCGTTTCGGAAATGTCAGATGCCTGGAAGGAATTTCTGCCCGGGCAGAAATTTTGCGTTTGTTTTTGGCTTGTAGATGCCATTTTGCTACTTGGAATTGGCTGTTTTTATAAGAATGGATGCTATGTTTTTAGCGACGGTGTTTGCAATTTTTTGCGAGCGCCGCGACGGAAGGAGTTTTAATTGGTGCGCAAGGGATGATTTTTCATTTGCGACCCGGAAAAAGCTAAAGGAGTAAGCAGCGGCGCGAGCGTTTGCAAGCTGGTCCCCGCGGCTTTGATCCATACCGAGTGGAAAAAGCAGAGTTGGAATGCCAAGTGCAGTCAGTTCGGCAATGGCGTTTGCGCCGGCGCGGGATATGCAAAAAGTGGCAAGGGCGTAAAAATCTTTCATTTCATTTTTTGCGTAGGGACAAGCGAAATAATGTTTTTCTTTTTTCTTGCCGCCCTTCCCTGCTCCTGTTAAGTGAATAATGTCCAAGCCTTTTATTAGAACTTTTTTTTCGTTTTTGATCATGTCGTTGATTTGTTTGGAGCCGGTTGAGCCGCCCGCAACCAAAAGCACGGGTCGACGGCCGGTGAATCCTGTTATTCGTTTTGCGGTAGCCTTGCTTCCCTTTAAAATTGAGATGCGGACCGGTGCACCAACCACTTCAGTTTTAAATGCGAATTTTTCAAGTCCGTCTAAGGCACTTTCATAAGCCAATAATATTTTAAGGGCGAATGGGGCCGAAAGGCGCGTTGCGAGACCCGGGATTGCGTCCGATTCGTGGATAATTACGGGAATACGTTTGAGCCAGCCTGCAACAACAACCGGAAAGCCGACGAAACCGCCTTTGGAAAAAATGACGTCTGGTTTGAGGTGGCTTAAGTGGTTATATGACTGGAATATTCCAAGTGGAATTCTTACCAGGTCCACTAGATTTTTGAGGTCAAAATAGCGGCGGAATTTGCCGGCTCTGATTTCGTAATAGGGAATTTTTTCATCTTGAATCAGACTTTTTTCAATGCCGCTATGCGAGCCGATGTAGCTAATTTTGACGGGTTTTTTAGTAAGACCTTTGGTAGCGTCCGCTATAGCCAGATTGGGAACGACGTGCCCCGCGGTACCCCCTCCGGTCATTAGAATATGCATTTTGGGTGGTGTATTTAGATATATTCAGTAGCACTCCAACTGCAAGCAGAGTCGTCACCATGGAAGAGCCTCCGTAGCTCATGAATGGAAGAGTGATTCCGGTTATTGGGAACAGTGATGTGTTCACCATGATATTAATGAAGGCTTGGGAAGAAATCCAGGTTGTAAGCCCGGCTGCGGTTAACATTGCGAATTTATTTGGGGCGTGATTGGCAATTTGCAATCCTCTGTAGGCAATTAATGCGTATAAAAGTACTACTAGTGCGGTTCGCAAAAAGCCCAATTCTTCCGCGCTTGCAGCAAAAATAAAGTCGTCAGATGCTTGAGGAAGCCAGTATGATTTTTGTATTCCTTGCGTTAAGCCCTTCCCCCAAAGTCCACCACTGCCGATTGCAATATTCGCTTGACGCGATTGCCAACAATATTCTTCCACACATTCCGAATCCGGGAATATAAATGCGGAAAAACGATTCTTAATATAATCTACGTTCGCCACCACCACAAATGCGACCATTCCCGCCATCAAAGCTCCTACGGCTAAATGCTTCCAGTTTGCACCGGCAAGCCAATAAATGGCCACCGCGGTGACGGCCATAACCAAAGTCGAACCAAGGTCCGGCTGCAACATTATTGGAAGAATAACCACTCCGGAAATAATTGCGAACTTCAAAAATCCTTCATTCCAATGCTGCATTTTCTCCTTGGAAATTTTTTCAGTAAAAAAATAGCTCAAATAAAGCACCAGGCCGAATTTTGCAATTTCCGAAGGCTGAATACTGTCGATAAACGGAATCGCACCCACATTTATCCAACTTGTTGCGAAAGTATTGTTTTGGTCACCTGCAAAAAGCACGAAAATGAGCAAACCAACTGCCCCAAGGAAAAACAGGAATGAAATCTTTTTCCAAAATCTGTAATTGATTTTCCAGGCCACAAGCATTGCCACCAGCCCAAAAAGCACCCTAACCACATGATTTTTCAGTACCAAATAACAATCCACCGCGTCATCCGCACAGTCCGGATAAGCCAAGTCGGGGGCGGAAATCCTGATGGACTTTGGCACCCCGATTGAGGTAATCATCACGACCCCGACAATCACAATCGCCAGAACGGCCAGAAGCAGTACGTGGTCGTATTTTTTTCTCCTTTGCAACATGTAGCTTCATTAGAGCTTTGGCATTCTAGCGGAGAAGAGGATTGGGGGGAAGGGTTAAGCGGCTCTTCTTGCACTTTGTCCGCTTTGATTTGGATAGATTTTATAGAACATTTCGTCATCTGAAATTGTATCTAACCATGCAGTAATTAATCCACTGTTTGGGTCGTTTAATGTTTTTGCTTTTGCGCTATTATACTGTGTGAGTTTATCTTTAATTGATGCAACTTTTGTTTTGAGATCAAACAACCAAGGTTCACCTTTGATTCCAAAGAATTTTTGTATATCTGGTCCTATTGTCAGATGTCCGATTCCCTGGTCAATTTCGTGATTAAGGTCCCTTTGAGGGTGCATAGTAGGGTAGCTTGAAATTATTTCACCTAGTTCACATGCTTCAATGAATTTTCCTAGCTCGTTATTGTCCATTTTTAGTAGTTGTTTTCCAAGAGTACTGTATTGAACTTTGTATTCTTCCTCTTTTTCTTCTTCAGCTTCTCCGAGAATATTTCTGACCGCGGCTGCGATAAATGCAGGCAGTACTGCGAGTGAACTTTCAATGTTTATGAGTGAGATTCCTGAGTTCACAATGTTTTTAATTTTGTCCGGTGGGAGGTGAAGGAAAGTTTCGTATAATATTTGTGTGTAGCTGGCTCCCGGATTTGCTTTTACTGCATTGTCGAAGGCTTTTTTCACCTCTTTGTCCAGTATGGCTTCACCAAAACTTGAAACATCAACTGACTCGAGTTTGTAATTTGACCACCAATTTTTCAGGCTACCGAATGCCCCTCCGATAACTCCCGAAACACCACTCATCGCTCCGCCGAGTGTGCCTAAGATTCCAGCACCTGCTGCGGCAGCAGTGGTGGCTTCTGTAGTTTCTGCGCTTGCGGCCGGGGTTTGCGGTGAGGTGCTATGCGTTTTTTGGACTTGAGATCCAAAAATAATTGTTTTTGGTGTGGTGTATGCAACTCTCTTAATATTTCTGAGCATGGCCGCTCCTATTCCGAGTAGTCCGCCGTTTAAGTGTCCACCTGCTGCTTCTTCTTCCGTTGCTGCGAATCCATGAACTTGTAGGAATCTTTCCGGATCAATGTTCTTTTCCGCCAGTTTGCTTTCTGCGAAATTGATTGCATCATCTAGGGTTGCTTGTCTTTTTATTTCTTCCCTATCTTCCACTTCCAAGTATGCTTGGCAAGCGTATGCCAAGGTTGCGGGGCTAAGTTCTTTTAAATTTGCTTCTGCAGATATTGGTGCTTTTTGATAAAATATATCTTTCATCCCATAAGCTGTTCCTTCAACAGCACCTACGAGTCCCATTCCGGCAGCGGCTGTTAGAGGTGTGAGAACTTGACCAGTTCTGTAGGTTGCCCATTTCATGGCATTTTTTGTGTGCTGCCATGCTCGTGAAAGCGGGTTTATGCTTGTTGGTTCGGATGGCTGACTTGGTGTTGGCATTGGTGTGCCTGTCAATTTGCTTTTAATTTTTCTGAGTGGCCAAGTAATTGGAGTTGCAAGAGTTCCAAGTAGATTTGCACCTGCCCTTCCGGCTTTTTTCGTCCAATACCAAGCACCGGAAACTATATTTTCCGCATCCGGTTCGGCATTTATTGGTTCGTTAATTATTGCTTTCCCGTCTTCATCTTTTTTAAATACGTTGAGACCGGCTTTGAATCCTTGGACGGTTCTATCAGCTGTTGTTTCTGCCAGGCTAACAAACGGAGTTGTGACTGTTCGTAAAATTGCTCCGCCTTCATCAACGACTGAATCTTTGATTGTTTTTAGTGAAGTTGAAACTGTACGTCCTGCAAAAGAAGCATATCCTCCGGCTAGTTTCAGAAGAAACCCTGGTGTTTTTCTAACTAATCTTGCTTGGGCATCAACGGCTTTATAGAGGAGTGGGACTACTGCCATAGCTACTCCAGCTTTTCCTATTGGAGGTAAATTGTTCCAAATATTTTGGGCATTCAGATTTCTATTTGGTGTATTTGGGGGTGGATTTTGTCCAGCGTGTTGATTTAAAGTAGGGCCTCCTGCTAGCCCTGTGTTTGGGGTAGCACCTGGTTCTGCGTTTGAAGTCTTTGGTGTTCCCCAGATATCATCAAGGTTAATGCCTTGATTTGTTGGACCATTGTTGGGAGTTGGTGTTGGGGTTGGGGTTGGGGTTGGTCCATTGTTAGGAGCTGCGTTTTGTGGTGGTGTAGGACCAGTGTTTGGGGCCGAGTTTTGAGCTGATGTTGGACCAGCGTTTTGAGCAGCTTGACCGTTGTTTGGCGCTGTGTTTTGAGCGGTATGAAATCCCGTATTAACGTTTGGACCTGGATTTGGATAAGTAAAATTCCATAATCTGTCGTATATATCTCTTAGTTCCGGGTTGCTTAATGTTGCAAAAGCTTTGGCAATTAAATTAAACCTTGCTGCTGCTGTTGGATCGTCTTTATGTCTATCAGGGTGAGCGGTTCTAGCAGCTTGTTTATAAGCACGTTTAATTTCTTCATCAGTTGCTGATCTATCAACTCCTAAAACTCGATAAATATCAACTTTTATTTTAGCTCTATCGTCACAATATACATGTCCTCTGAAGGGACTGCCTATGTTTTCTGTTTCAAATAGATCTGAATCAAGTTTTCTTCTTTCTTGTTCTGTAACCATGGTAAAAAATGATTATGAGGTGTGATTGTACAGGGTTTCTGTTATTTTGTCAAGTGCCAATTTATGGCTTGAATTACACCAAAATAGCAGGTTCGCGCAGGTTGTGCAAGTTTGAAATATTAAGCTTGTTGTTTGAGCTTAAGTTGGATGTAGTCGTACTTGGTAGCGTCAACCTTACCGAAGAATAATTCCAAAATTTCAGCATCTTCTAGGTCGTTTGCTCTGAAAAACTTGAAAATTGTAGGTAGATTTTTCAAAAAGTCAGGTTTTTGGATCTCTTCTGCAATGATTTTTTCTAGTGCAACTTCTTCATTTACTCCGTCTTGCATTATTTCTATTAATCTTTGTGAATAAGGACGAATTGCACGTAAATTGTGAAATGCATTTTTTGCTTGAATCAGGTCTTCACCCAGGTCTGCAGCGTAGTCGTAAACGACGCTTGGGGCACCAAGAGTGGCAACTAGAGCTTTTTTTGCCAGAGATGGGCGGGCCATGTATTCTCTGATTTCTTCAATTCTTGCTAAAACCGCATCCGTTACGGGTTGAAATTCAGGGTGAATTTGAGCGATTTTCTCAATTACTGATTGGATTTCTTTGTAAGTGGCGCCTCCTCGCCTTTTCAGAAGAGCGAAAACTGCGTTAACCTGTTTTTCTACTGGAACGTTATCTGCTGCCATTTTTTCAAGATTTTGGCGTAAAAACGGGTATATGGCCAAACTTGAGTCCAGCTTGTGATGTTTTTTGGTTTTTCGGGTGTATTTTAATAGGTTTTTCATTGCGCGATCTTGGCTTTCCGTTCTTTGTTCTTTGCGTTCATCTTGAAGGTAAGAAGCTGCTAATTGCATGGCTGCTTCAGGTGTACGACCGGATTCTATTAATCGTCCAAGAACTGAACGGAGTGTGTCGTATTCGCGTTCTTGTTTGGTCAAAGTGTGTGCTGCGGCTTGATCTGTAACGTCAAGTAGGGCTGAAGTGACTTCTCCAGGTAGGGTGGCTGCTCTTTGGGCGAGTGCTTTTGCGCCGACTGCTGCTATTGCAGTTCCAACAATAGGCACAGCAACGGCGATGCTTATTTTTTCAATTGTGCCGTTTACCACTGCAGTTATTGCTTCAATGGGTTTGTCTACAGTGATGAAACGAATGAGCTCTCCGTTGTTCATCTGCTCCGGTGATTTTCTTTGTTGAGCCATAATAAAAATTAGATGGCACTTTACCGCCTTTTGTTATTTTTGTCAAGCTTGCTCAATTATTTGATCTTTTTAAGATCATTTAGCACCTCATCCGGAAGGATTTCGCTTCCGTTGATTTTTTTCAGAGCGGCAATGATTGTTGCTTTGTTAAATTTCTCTGCACGCAATTGCCTTAGTAGATTTAAACCAAATTCACCCTCTATTGATTGTCCGTTTGCAACAGTTTCACGGTAAATTCTTTTGATTCTTTCTACGGCAATATTCACCTCAATATTTTGTCCTTTGAGAATATTATTTAGTGGTCTGTAAACCTCGAGAGAGCTTAATCCAAGGTCATATAACTCATTAATAATCTTTTCTTTTCTATCATCTTCACTTATTCCCTCGGCCTCCATTTGTCTCAAGCGTGTACGGATTTTTTTGATTTTCTTCTCAAGGGGCACTTTCATGTAGTTCATGAGCGGATTGTTTGCAATTTCTTGAGCTTTTTGTGCTTTTTCTGCATCTAGAGCTTCCAGCCTTTGCTTCTCTTGAGCTTCTTGCGCCTCTTCTTTTACTTTAATTTTTGCTACAGCTCTGAGGGTTCTGTCTGCAATTTCTGTGTATTTAGGATCCTTTCTTTTCAAAAGTTTTAATGTGATTCCAATTTCATCAGTTGTAAGACCTTCTTCTTTTAGACCGTTAAAAACGTATTTGGCTCTTTCTTTATCTTCTTTGCCTTCCCTCTCTGTTGAGTCAAACATTCTGGCAGCTTGGCGTCTTGCGGCAACCAAAGCATGATCCTTCAAGCTTTGTATTCCTCTCATAATTTTCATGGTTTCTTCAAGACTTTCGCACTGACCTTCAAGCATATCTACAGTTTCTTCAATTGCGTCATCAGGGTGCATTCCTTCTTCAACAAGTTTTATTACTTTGTCACGAGCAGCAATTTTCAGATTACTTTCTCTTGTAGATGTTGCCTCGTTTAAGATTCTTGTAACTGTTTTTGCTGTATCAGCAGATACGGCTTTCAGCTCTGTTTTTGCGGCGCCCATTGCATCATAAACATCTCTCGGGGCTCCTAAAACTCTTTTTGTAAGCTCACCAATTGCTTGTGTCCATGTTGGCACAGGTGGATTGTCTGCGAGCGTTATTGGTTGGGCAGGCTCCTGAGGTGTTTGTGGTGTGATGTCTATCTCACCTCCGGCTGTGTTGTTGTTTGCTTGGTCGTTCATAGTTTGAATAACAAGGTATTATATTAGCCTATTTAGGCTTTTTTGTCAAGGTTGTAGAGTTGATTGATGGCTGTCTAAAAAGTAAATTGAATTATATGAAGGTAGCAGAAAAAAGGTCGCTTGACAAGGCATGGATTTATTTTTCCGCTCTGTTCGTCCTTTTTACAGGTTTGGACCAGCTCTCAAAATGGTGGGCACTTGCGACTTTGGATGAGACAAAAAGGACGGATTTTGGCTTTGAGATCACGTATAACACCGGGATTGCTTTTGGGATTGATTTGCCAACTTGGGCTATTTGGGTAGTTACAGTTCTGGTTTTGGGGATTGGTTCTTGGCTTGTTTATGAAAATAAACTCTGGCGCGACAAATGGCATTTAACAGGTTTAGCTTTGCTGGTTGCCGGGGCAATTGGGAATCTTATTGACCGAGTGCGACTTGGCTATGTTGTGGATTTCATAAAATTCTACTGGTGGCCCAATTTTAACCTGGCAGATGTATGGATTGTGATGGCGGTTGTTGTTTTGATGTATGAGTTTTTGATTCGAGAGGATGCGGTTTCAGAGATTTGATAATGCTTCTTTTGTAAGTTCTTCCAGTCGTTTTTTTGGTGCTTCCTTCCCTGTTATGAGCTTGAACATAGGGATGGCTTGATTAACAAACCAAAGTTCACCAGTGAGGAGATTTTTGACATTCATTGCATTTGCTTCTTCTAAAAAAAGGCTGGTTTTGCCGTAAACTGCATCCATTGCTGTGGTCACTTTTTCCCAGAGTGCGAATGGAACTAAAGTGGATTGTTTAGTTTGGTAGCTGACGGAAGTGGCGTTAACAATTACGTCCGGTTTTCCGTCCCAAGTGCGCATATCTTCAATCCATTCAATGCCCAGTTTTTCAGCAAATTCTTTGGCGCGGTCAGGTGTGCGATTCCAGATTGAGACGAGAGCACCTTCTTTTTGGAAACCGAATGCGGCGGCGCGTGCCGCGCCGCCTGCTCCCAAGACGTGAATTTTAACGCCTTTCAAGGAAGGGAGGACAGTTTTTAGGGCGCCAACGGCGCCCATATAATCAGTGTTGTAACTAACGAGTTTCCCTTTTTCATTAATGGTTAGATTCACTGCATCAATTTTCCTAGCTTCTTCCGACACCTTATCCACAAGAGAAATTGAGGGGGTTTTGTGTGGCATTGTAGTAATAAGCCCTTTCAGTTCGCCTTCACGGAGTGAATTTATTACTTTTTTCAGTCCGGATGGTTTTATGTCTTTGCTCTCAAACTCTTTTTTGATACCCATTTCTTTGAACAAGGCGTTCAGAACAGGTGTGGACAAAGAGAAGTCCAGAGGATGTCCAATGATCCAGTATTTATCCATTATTTGGTGAGTTTTTCAGTAATCGACTCAAATGCTCTTAATATTTCCACGGGCATCATCCAAATTGTCGTATTTGATTGATCTGAAGAAAGGTCATTCACAGATTGAAGTGTGCGAAGGTGCAAAGCTCCCGGAGACTCTTGGAGCCTCTTTGCGGCAAGTGCCATGTTTTCCGCAGCTTCGATTTCTCCTTTTGCTTTAATAACAACCGCTCTTCGTTCACGTTCCGCTTCCGCTTCTTTGGCAATTGTTCGCTTCATGTCCTCAGGAATGAGGATATCTTTCAGTTCAACATTTTCAACTTTAATTCCCCATACATCAGTAAGTTTGTCGACAACATCACGGATTTTTTCAGATAGTTCTTCACGTTTTGAAAGAAGATCATCCAAAACCACTTCACCAACAACGTTTCGCATGGTTGTTTGGGCGAGCTGACTGGTTGCATAATGGAAATTTTCAACATTAATAATAGCTTTTTCCGCATCCACGACTCGGTAATAAACCACTGCGTTTACTCCGACGGAAATGTTGTCACGTGTGAGAGATTCCTGGTGTGGAACGTCAACTGTTCGAACACGCATGTCCACCTTTGACATGCTGGTAAATACCGGGATTACCAGTCTCCAACCCGCCTTTTTAACTTTTGTGAATTTACCAAGAACGAAGAAAACTCCGCGTTGATATTCATTAATTTGACGTATACTGATCAGGACAACGATCAGGACTAGAACAAGAATGGTTCCAAGAATTTCCATGATGAAAAAGTTAAGAAATTATTTTATTAAATTGTGCCAATTTTGCCAGAAAACTTTCTTTTGGATGGCGGGTGACAGATCAAGTCCTTTAAATTCCTTGCTTGGGTCTGTCTTAGAAGTGAAAGTGTCTGCTGATAGCATTGATAGATAGTCATGGTACATGTTTCCAAGCCATTCACGTTCTTTGTTTTCATAACCTGTTACGACAGTGTCTGTTCCAAACATTATTCGGTCTTGGTACTTTTCAAAGAAGTTGCGGAATTCTTCATTGTGCAATGTCATTGTTTCAAACCCTTGAAGCATAAATTCTTGGTGGCCAAAACTGGTGTCAGTATAAAGGTTTGGATATGTATCCAAGAGTTCAGCCAAACGAGGCAGATTCTTTGAAGAAAGACAGTAGTGCGGACAAATTATTTTAATATTTGGATATGTTGTCAGCACTTCGACAAGCTCATTTTCGTACTTGCTTGTGTTTACCGGCAACATCAATATTCCACCCAGTTCATCAACCATGTCGTATACTTTTGTAAGTTTTGTGTCCATAAGGGAATACTCGTGACCGTAGGTATATCCGTCGTAAATTTTTACTCCTAATCCTCCATCATCCATACATTTTTGCACTTCACCCATCCTGTTAAGATCACCTGGATCTACAGCACATAAAAATGAGAAATGTTCCGGGTCATTATCTGATACTTCCTTTAGGAAAGCGTGGTTTTCATCAAGAGCACTGTAACGAATCAGTTCTTGTCCTTTGTAGTGCAAAAGGTCATATGGAATACCATGCAAAACAGTTTGATCAATCCCTACATCTCCCATTGCAACCTGTAATTTGGCAATATCACCGTCATCTTCAACAGATTCGTGAATGTTTACAATTCTGTCTGTATCCAATGAAGCTACAGATACTCGAAGAGCTTCTTGGCTTAGATCATATTTGGACAAAAAAACTCCGCCAGCTGTAACGACAAGAGCCAAGGCAAGGATGTGGATTCTTTTCATGTTGATTCGTTAAATTCCGTCTTAGTATGGCATAATGTGTCAGATTTTCAATATCAAAGCTGGAAACATGCAATTTCATCCTTTTACAATTTTCGGTCAAAAAGTGCGAAGTGGTGTACTACAAGCCAATATTTTGGATGAATTAACTTTTGCTCCTCAGACAGTTGGACAGGTCCATGGGGATAAAATTTTGGAAGTTAAAGAACTTTCTGAGGAGATTGAGGGCTATGACGCAATGGTGACAGAAAAAACTGGAATTGTATTAATGATAAAGACGGCGGATTGCATTCCTTTGGTTTTAGCGGATGAAGAAGCCGGGATTGCGGCTGCGGTGCATGCAGGCTGGCGGGGACTAACAAAAGACATTGTGCCAAAAACTGTGAAGAAGATGATTAAAATGGGAGCTAAAGCTTCACGTATTAAGGTTGGAATTGGACCTTCAATTGGGCTTTGTTGCAGTACATTTTCAGATCCTTTAAAGGAGATTCCGCGCAAATATCACTTTGCAATAGACGGGCACAAGGTTGATTTGAATGGTATTTGTGATTTTCAGCTGGCGCAGGTGGGTGTGAAGGAGAAAAACGTGGAAAGAATGGATATTTGTACTTGTTGCAATGAAGAGTGGTTTTCTCACAGGCGTGATGAGGATAAACGCAGGTTTGGAACCTTGATTGAGTTGACTGAAGAGATGTTTTACATTGAGTTTTCGTTAGTTGAGGAGGTGGAAGTTGTGAATTAAGCCCGCTTTCTCTGGTAAAATTCGCTCGAATCTGGTAGAAAAGGTGCATGACAACGGAAGACGAAAAAATTGATTTTGCAATTGGCGGACAGGCTGTGATTGAGGGCGTTATGATGCGGTCGCCGAATTTTTATACGGTGACGGTTAGGAATGAAGATGGTGAACTTAAAATTAAGCAGGAGGGTTTTAAGAGTTTGACTGCTAGGATTTGGGGGTTGAAGGCACCATTTTTTCGAGGGATTGTGCATTTGGTGGAGTCAATGGTGATTGGGTTTAGGTCGCTTAACTTTTCCAGTGATGTTTTTATTGGAACGACTGAAGAAGAAAAAGAGGACAGGCATCCTATTATGAAGGTTTTAATTGGAATTTTTGGAGTTTTATATATGTTGGGTACCTTGGCGTTTGTGATATTTTTACTTAAATTTTTACCTCTTTGGGTGGCGGAAAAAGCAGCAGAGGTGTGGCCTTTGGTTGAGAACAATTATCTTTTATTTAATGCGATTGACGGGTTTACAAAGATCACGATTTTCTTGAGTTATGTGGTGGCGATTTCCTTTTTGAAGGATATTAAAAGGGTTTTTGAGTATCACGGGGCGGAACATAAATCTATTTGGGCGTATGAGAAGGGACTTGTGTTGACTGTTGAGAATGCGAAGGCGCAGAGCAGGTTTCACCCAAGGTGTGGGACGAGTTTTATTTTTATTGTGATTTTGATGAGCGTTGTGGTTTATACGTTTATTCCAAGTCCGGATGAGTTTTGGGCCAGATTGGGAACTCGTATTCTGGCAATTCCGATTATTGCCGGAATGAGTTATGAGTTGCTTAAGCTTAGTGCAAAATGGCAGAAGAATTTTTTGGTGAAGATGCTGATTTGGCCGGGGTTATTTATTCAGAAATTGACCACCAGGGAGCCTGATGACTCTCAACTTGAGGTGGCGCTTCATTCTTTGCAAGAATCCTTAAAAATAGAAAATGGAAATACGGAAAATTGATAAAAAGAAGCCAAAAATTGCTTTGCTAGTGGATGCTTGGTTTCCGCATTTAGGAGGTGGACAAGTACATGTGGCTGAGTTGGCTCGTTTTTTGGCGCTGGATCACGGTTTTGAGGTGGATATTTTAACGCGAAGGATTGCCGGGCGCAGGAGCAGTTATGAAAAAGATGTGTGTGATGTCCCCGGTGTAACTATTAAGCAGTTTGGCATAAAAAGTGAGTTTTCTAACCCATTTATGAGGCTTTGGTACATGATTGCGGTGTTTTTCTACTTGCTTTTTAAGGGGAAAAATTACCGGCTGGCTCATTCACACTGTGCTTCTGCGTGTGTGCCAATGAAGTTTGCGTCCTGGATTACGAGAGTGCCGACGATGGTGACAGTGCACGGAAGTATGATTTTTTCCAAGGGATTTTCAGTTAAAAAAATGCTGGAAAAAGTGATTTATTTGGAGACTAAATATTCAAAGGAAATTACGGTTTCGGAGAATTTTTTGAAGGCGAAAAATGTGAATCAACATATTCCGGTTATTGCTAACGGTGTTGACGTTGAGAGGTTTGATGCGATTCAGGCTGAAAAACGAAGTGAATCTTTTGATGTGCTTTTTGTTGGGAGGCTGGATTATGTAAAGGGTTTGGATGTTTTGATTTCAGCGATGAAAAAAGTTGTTGAATCTACAGAGTTTATAAAGTCAAAAAAGGATTTTCAATTGCATATTGTGGGGACCGGCTCGGAGAAGAATGCGCTTGAAAAACAAATTGAGAAGTTGGGTCTTCAAGGCCTGGTTAAGTTTCATGGGAAGGTTACCGGAGATCCTCTGGTTGCTATTTATAAGAGTGCGGATTTATTTGTTTTGCCTTCTCGTACTGAGGGTTTTCCACTTAGTTTACTTGAGGCTTGCGCGGCTAAATTGCCCGTTTTGGCAACCAATGTTGGGGATAATTCCAAGTTGGTGATTGAAAAGGAAAACGGTTATTTGGTTGCGCCGGAGGATCAAGAGGAGCTTTCATATTATTTGGAGCTTTTTGTGTTGAATCCGGGACTGAGACAGATGGGTGAAAAAAGTTATGATTTAGTGCTGCAGGAATATACGTGGCATCGGGTATCGGAAAAAATGGTGCATATTTATGAAAGTGTTATGAGCATGGAAGAGCCTGAGAGTAAGAAACATTCGAGCAGGGTTGTGTCATTCTTTTTAGATAAAAGAATGCCGTGGAATGTGCCAAATTTGCTGCTTCAAGCTAAGCTTTTTGATAAGCCGTATGAAGGTCGGAAACCGCTGAAGTTTGCTTTGACGGTGGATGTGGAGCAGTCGTATGGGTCGCTTGATTTGCCGCATGAAGATGATCATGTGGGTGCTTTTTTGGATAGATTTACGGATATGGCAAAGAGTCTTGAGGTGCCGGCTACTTTCTTTTTTCAGGCGGATCTTTTGACCAACTATATTGATGAGATTTTTTCTTTGCAGGAGTCTGAGCATGAGATTGGGATTCATGGATTGCATCATGAGCTTTGGGGTAAGCGGCAGTGGTTTTTAAAAGATGCATGGCTGTCTGTTCCAAAAAGAAAAAAAGCGCTGAGGATTATTCGCGAGACAATCGACTCTTTGAATTTGAAAGATGTTAGAGCTTTTAGGGCGCCGAATTTGGTGGTAGATAAAGACAGCTTAAGGCTTATCCGGGAGGCGGAATTTGAAATTGATTCTTCCAGCCCGACTATGCTTGGCGCTAAACCGTTGCCTTCGCTAAAAAATGGTCTTTGCAGGATGCCGGTGAGCAGGGATCCAATGCCGCATTTACAGTGGCGGTATGGGTTGCCTTTTGGCAGCTATAAGGTGATGAATTTAGCAAATTTTATTAGTATGAGTGATGAAGAACTTTTGGCTGCAGTTAGCAGGCTTCGCGAGTATCAGAGAGCGGCCGGGGTTGATCCGCATTTGGTGTTTTTGTGTCATAGTTGGGAGTTCCAAAGTAGGGATCATATGGACATGGCGAGCGGGGAGAATTTTTCTATTTTGGCAAGGAAGATTGCAATATTGAAGGAGCATATGGAGCTTCAGTTCAGGACTCTAACTGACCTTTGCACCGATTTGTATGCCAATTCTTGATGTAATGCCGGTGTCCACTTGGCGTGATGTGCGAACCGTAATGGTGCGTAGCACTACTCCCAGCGACCTTGATATTGCGGAAAAATTGGTTCATGGACGAAAAGTAAAGTCTGTTCAGAGTTTTTTACATTTGAGAGGTGCTGTTGAGTTTTTATTTAAAAATTTAGAAATGCCGTCTAAGAGGGTTGTGTTTCCGCGGTTTATTTGTTCGTCCGTGGTGCGCGCCGCAGAGAGGGCGGGAATGCGAGTGACGCTGTGTGATTTGGAGCGTGATGGAACAATTTCCGTTGAGGCTTTGAAGCGGATTCCGCTTGAAAAATTTGGGGCGGTTTTTGTGGTGCATCCGTTTGGTGTGCCGGCTCGAATGAAGGAGATTTCCGAGCTTTGCAGGAAGAAAAATGTGTTTTTAATTGAAGACTGTGCACATGTTTTTGGGGTGGAGATTAATGGTCGGCGAGCTGGCACGTGGGGTGATTTTGCGCTGTTTCATTTTGGAAAAAAGATGACGAATGTGCATGGTGGATTGTTGGTTTCTTATAAAACTAATTTGGAGGCGAATTTGAAACCGGCGCGGGTTTCTTTTGGTGAATTGGTTTCGCTTGGTTTGCGGATGAATTTATTGAGGGGGATTGTGAATTTAATTCGAAGTGCGACTCCCCTGCCCCGTGACAGTGAAGATGAGGGCGGACGTGAGTTTAAAGCTTTGGCTGCAAGTGATGGGTCACGGCGTCTTTTTGTTCGCAAATATAAGGAGTTTTTGCGGGGAAAAGAGGTGCGAGATGCGGTTTTTAAGGCTTATTTGGAGAATTTGCCGGAGGGGTTTTGGGCTATTCAGCAAGAGATGCCGGAGGATTATTTTCATTTTCCTGTTTTGGTTGCGAAGGATAAAAACAGGAATGATATTTTGAAGAAGCTTAGGGTTTTTGGGATTTTTGGTGATAGGATTTGGTATAATGCTGACTGCTCGTTTGCAAAAAGGATTTTGATTCTTCCAGTGAATGAGTCGATGCGTGAAAAGGATGTAAAAATGATTTGTAAATTACTTTCAAATGTTTAATAGGGATGAATGGTCGGTTGCTTTAAGGCGGGCATATGGGATTCGCTCTGAGAAAATTGAGGGTATTTGGATGTTTTCTTTGAGAAAGGGACTTGAGATGAATATTGTGGGAGACTTTGTTTCGCTTCCGCGGAAGGCATTTTTTGAGAAGGCGAGCGGCGTGATCCGAGTGGACAGCGACCCCGGGGACTTGTTGCTCCCGTCAGTCGCGTTAGCCTCCGCGCCTAATAGGGCGCTTCGGCCACACTCGCAAGCTCGTGTGTGTTGGGAGCGAAAAGTGGAAAATGAGACGTACAGACTTACTGTAAAAAAGCCGCTAAGGCTGCTTTTAAAGGAGGATGTGCATCAAAAAACCCGGAATTTAATTAATAAGGCTGTGCGGGCTGGAGTTGAGACGGAGCTTGCCAGAGACGAGGGCGGTTTGTGGATTTATTATAAAATGTACGTGCGGACTATGGTGCGGATTGGGGCAATTCCGCAGAGTTATCGGCTTTTCAAAGAAATGTGGCGGGCTTTCGGACAGGGGACGGTGAAGGTGTTTTTGTCGCGCCGCGGGGGGAAGGTGGTGTCCGGGATTGTTGCTCTGCAAGATGGGGACCGTCTGCATATTTGGAGCAATGCGTCCAGGAAAGCGGCGCGGGCAGTTTCTGCTAATATGGCGACTTATGCCGCAGTTCTGGAGTACGCTTGTGAGGAACCGGATATCAATGAAGTCGACTTTGGGAATACAAAGCCGGGAAGTTCGCTGGCGTTTTTCAAGTCTAGGTTTGGCGCTTCAGCAGTGCCGATTTGGACGGTTGCAAGTGAGAGGATTGAGGAGAGTCAGGTGCCTGCGTGGCCTGCAAAAATTCTCTCGATGTTGCCTGTGCAATGTGTTTCAATGATTGCACACGTTTTGTTTAGATTTATAAGATGAAAAAAGTTTCTGTTGGTGTCATTTGCGCGGATTTGAATCCGGATGATTTGGGCGGCGCGGAGGTGCATATTGTAGAGGTTGTTCGTGAACTTGCGGAGCGCGGGCATAAAGTGCATTTGTTCGTTGGAAATGAGATCAGAGCAAAAATGCTTTTTGAGAGTGAGAATGTGGAAGTTCATTCTGTGAAATATAAAAAGAGGAAAAATTTAAATTCGCTGGCGTTTATTCGGGCAGCGGTTAAACAAATTCCTAGATATGGGGAGAAGCTTGATTTGTTGCATGCAAAACAAGTTTATCCGCAAGCTGTGGTAGGGGCAAAATTGAAGAGAAAAATGGGTTTACCACTTTATGTAACAGTGCAAAATCCGCTAGCGTATAAGGAGGAGTTGGTTTTGAAGGGGGTTATGAAATTATTGACTCCGTTTTTGTGGGTTTTGGGAGGAGCGTGTAAGCGGGCTTTAAGGGCTGCGGATATTTGTGGGTGTGTAAGTGAATATTCGGAAAAAAATGCGGTGAAAATGGGGGCTAAGAAGACAGTACGAGTGCCAAACGGGATTGATCTTTCAAGGTTTGAATTTTATTCCGGCAAGCGGAACAGGTTTGAGATTGTGACAACGTCCACTTTGATTCCGCGGAACGGAATTGACACCTTGGTTGAGGCAATGCCCGGAGTTTTGGGTGAATATCCTTCAGCAAAATTGAAGATTGCCGGTGAAGGGCCAATGGAGGCACAGCTTAGAGCTAGAGTGAAGCAACTTAAAATTGCTAAAAATGTAGATTTTTTGGGAACACTTAGGCACAGTGAAATTCCGGAATTGGTGCGGGAGGCGCATGTTTATTGTAGGCCTTCCAGGTTTGAGGGGTTTGGGGTGTCTTTTATTGAGGCAATGGCGCTTGGTACGCCGGTTGTGACTTGTCCGGTTGGTGGAATTGTGGATTTTGTGACGGATGGAGAGACGGGGATGTTGGTGCCGCCGGATGATGCTAAAGATTTATCAAGGGCAATTCGATTTGTTTTTGAGCATGAGGAGGCAACAATGGCGATTGTGAAAAAGGCGCGGGATTTGGTCGAAGAAAGGTATGAGTGGAAGAGGATTGCTGGTTTAGTGGAAAATGCTTATGAGAAAATTTTAAGCAAGGGTGTCTAATATTTCTTCGTTTGTGTCCGACTGAAAATCCTCAATTTCTTCAAGCGGAGTTCTTCTGACAAAAAGTGCAGTTGAGTTGTCTCCGCTAAAAGTTAGTGCAGCTTCATAACATAAATATTCTGCCGGGTTGTGATGATTAATTGCCCGACTTACAGATAATGGCATTGATCTAATAAAGCTCTCATCTAGATAGTCGTGGATGCCGTCTGAAGTAAGAAGAAGCCATTCGCCGGGCTTCAAAATAAAGTCTCTCTCTTGTACATAGTCCAAATTACCTAAGCTGTTTTCTACAACGTGCTGTATAACGTTCCCATTTTTATCAATTGGATTGTCATCCCTGGTGATCTGTATCAGCTTGTGAGTTTCCGGCTTGTATAAATATGCTCGGGTATCCCCTGCATGAGCTACTTTTCCCGTCCCGTCCGGTTTGATTCGTGCTATTGTTCCGGTAGTTGCCATTCTTGGGTGGCCAAGAGCGAGTCTTGTTTTTTTTATTTGTGCGTCTGCTTCTATCAATCTTTCACATATGTCACTCTTGCTTGTTTCAATTACTTGTTTTGCGGTTTCAGCTGCTTCGGCTCCCCCACTTGGTCCGCCCAGGCCGTCAAATACGCCAACTACAATTGTCCCATCATTCTCCACCGTGAAAGCAATTCTGTCTTGATTTTCTTCACGTGGGCCTAATTCCGAATGGTATGAAACGTCAAAAAACAGTGATTGCAGTTCCAGTGATTCTTGAATTTCGTTTTTGCTCGATGTATCGTCATCATCGAACGATTCATAGAAATGCAGTATGTTTTCTGATTCTTTGGGCATATTTTGTGCTTTTCTTACATCATTGTTTTATTATGCGTCAAGGTTGAAGTTTTTATTTGTCATTTTTATTTTTCATTTGTATTATTGCCGTGTCTTTAAATTTACAAAATGAAGAATTATTTGATGTTACTGGCTTTGACTCTACTCTTGAGTGCTTGTGGCACTGCGACAGTGCCAGAAATAGAGTCGCCAATTGCGGATCAACAAAAAATCCTGAATCCATATGTTGTGGTTCGGGCCTTATGCGAAGAGAGCGGCGGCAGCTGTAAATATGTTTATGAAGACAAGGATGCAAATTTGCTTCCATTGCCGCAGCAAGTTCAGGACATTTTGGCAAAGAGTAGTCCGGAGGAAGTTGATGAGAGCTGGTCTTTCTCGCCAGATTTGAAGTGGCTGGTGTTTTTGGATTGGAGTGATTATTCAGTAAGAATTTGGAATGTTGAGACGTCTGAGGAAACAGTGCTGATGAATCTGAAAAAACCTGGTTTTGGTGCTTTTAATATTGAGTTTTTTGGGTGGAATTATACGGGTGACAAACTAGGCTTTGTTGTGAGAAGTGGAGATATTGGAGTGAAAACTACAACTTATGTTTTGGAGGTTAACCAAGGGACTTTGACCTCCGAAAAGACATATGAAGTGCCGGTTATTGAGAGATGTGAGGAGAGTGTGTGCGACTTTGGCGTTGAGTGGTTTCAAGAAAATTCGCTGATTTATCAACCTATGGATAGTGAATGGACACTGCTGACTGATTTTGGAGGTTGTAAAAAAGCGGTTGGATGTGCGGAGATCTATGATCTATAAGAGGTTGCAAAAAAACGCTTAATCTGGCAGACTGTCGCCACTAAATTTAATTATGAGAAAAATCTTCATTACTGGCGGGGCTGGATTTATTGGTTCAAATGCCGCTGATATTTTTGCTTCTAAAGGTGACCGTGTTACGGTTTTTGATAATTTTTCCAGGAAAGGAACCCGCGCGAATGCGGCTTGGCTTAAAGAAAAACATCCAGATGTTCAAATTGTTGAAGGTGATATTAGGGATCTTTCAGCTTTGAAGGAGGCAATGCAGGGGCATGACACGGTGCTACATTTGGCAGCGCAGGTTGCCGTGACTACTTCCGTTGTAGACCCTCGTGAAGATTTTGAGATAAATGCGCTTGGTGCTTTCAATGTGTTGGAAGCCGCAAGAAGTATGGAGGTGCCTCCTGCCCTTTTGTATTCGTCAACGAACAAGGTTTATGGCGGGATGGAAGATGTAAGCGTGGTGGAGAGAGATGGTCGGTATGAGTATGAGGATTTGCGCGGTGGAGCTTCTGAGAGTAGACAGCTGGATTTTCATTCGCCGTATGGGTGCAGTAAGGGGTGTGCGGATCAGTATTTTGTGGATTATGCGCGGATTTACGGGCTTAAAACGGTGGTTTTTAGGCAGTCTTGCATCTATGGACGCAGACAATTTGGTGTGGAAGATCAAGGTTGGGTTGCATGGTTTTCCATTGCAACTTTGCTTGGAAGGCCGTTGACTATTTTTGGGGACGGGAAGCAAGTCCGAGACGTTTTGTTTGTGGATGATTTGGTGGAAGCGTATGACATGGCACTTTCTCAGATTGATAAGATAAGCGGTCAGGCCTTCAATATTGGAGGTGGGCCTTCAAATACGTTGTCGCTTTTGGAACTTTTGGCGTTTTTGGAAAAAGAATTTGGGATGGAAATTCCACGAGAGTTTGACGAATGGAGGCCGGGTGATCAGAAGGTTTTTGTTTGTGATGTGTCGAAAGCTGAGCGGGAGTTTGGCTGGAGGCCGTCCACTTCACCTGAAGAAGGAGTTAAAAAGTTGATTGATTGGATAAAAGAGAATAGAAGCACTTTGGAAGAGTATTTGGTAGCAAAAAGAGAACATCAAAATCTCAAAAATGAACAAACTAAAGCAGAGCAAAAAGTCGTTTAACGGGAAGAAAATAACCATTGTCACACCTATTTTCCCTCCTGATGTCGGTGGCCCGGCCTCGTATGTTTTCGAGCTAGGGCAGCGGCTGAAAAGAACATGCCAAGTTGGCGTGGTGGGGTTTTGTGAGGGGCACCCTGTTAGGATGAAAAATGTTGAGATGGCGCTAGTGAATCCTAAAAAGTATTCGTTTTTTGGCCGTCAGTGGCGGCTTAGGAAAAATTTGAAGCGTGTGGCTGCAGACGCGGACTTAATGTATGTGCAAGGACCGGTTGTGGTTGGAGTGAATGCGCTCCGTTTTGCGCGGAAGCGTGGGATTCCCACAATTATGAAGTTTGTTGGGGACATTGCTTGGGAAGATGCATCACGGCGTGGAAAAACAGGTTTGAGTTTGGAGGATTGGCTGAAGGAGTCCAAGCCGGATTTAAAGAGTGGGATAATTAAAAAATTCCAAAAGTGGAGTTTTGGGGCGGCGGATAGAATTTTAGTGCCTTCTTTATTTTTGAAGCGGATTTTGACGGATTATTATGAAGTGCCAGAAGAAAAAATTGAACTGAATTACAATGCGTTTGACGGGGAAAGAAGCAGAAGGCGACCTGTGCGTGAGAGGGCGTTTAAGATAATGGCTGCTGGAAGACTGGTGCCGCACAAAAATATAGATAAAATTTTAGAGGCTTTGAGGAAATTGCCGGAAAATTATTCTTTGGATGTTTATGGAAATGGGCCTGAGAGGCCGCGGTTGGAGTCGTTGGTAGTGAATTTGGGATTGAAAGAACGGGTTCGGTTTTTTGGAAATGTGCCACAAACAGAGCTTTTGAAGGCAATGGAGGAGCATGATTTGTTTGTGCTTTATTCAAGCTATGAAGGGCTGCCGCATGTGGTTTTGGAGGCTTTTGCCAGCAGGTGTCCGGTGATTGCGTCGGATATTCCGGGAACGAACGAGGTGGCGATTGACGGGCGATCTGCCGTTTTGGCTGCGCCGGAAAATGCTGACCGCTTGGCGGAGGCGATTCGCAATTTATCTTGGGACAAAAAACAAAGAGAATTTTTGTCTAATGAGGCAATTCGGCTACTCAAAAACGACTTTTCGTGGGATGCTCATATTGATAAGTTTTTAAGTTTGGTATGAGCGGGAAAAAGCACATTTTAATGGTGACGGGAGACAGCGGAATTGCGTGGGGGAAGCAGAATATTTTTTATGAAATGCTGCGCGAGTTTTCCAAATATTTTGCGACCGTGCATGTGATTACGGGTTCAAATAATGTTGGTCTGCCGTTTATTATTCATGAAAATGTGCATATTCATCCGTCGAATCGGACGAGGATTGGAAGGTGGGATTTTTGGAGTCATAGTGATTTTGTTAGAAAGCGAGCTCGTGAAATTAATGAGCGGTTTCCTTTGGCGGCTGTGATTTCACACGTTATTCCACCTTTTTTCCCCGGGACTCACGGGGGGATGCGGGCTTCAGCTGATTTGAAGATTCCGCATTTTGCAGAGGTTATGCATATTCCTGGTTATCCAAAGGCGCATGGGTCGTTGGAGGCGTGGGAAAGGTGGGCTATGGGTCGGTTTTTGAAGCGGCATAATAAGGATTTTGATTGGGTTAGGATAATTAATGAAGCGGAACTTAGACCTTATTTGAAAGGGCTGGGAGTTCCAAAAAAGAAGCTTTTGTATGTACCGGCTTTTTATTTGGATTTTGACACTTTTAAGCCGCGTAAGATTGCAAAAAAGCAGCAGTTTGTTTATGCGGGCAGGTTTGAGACGAACAAAAATATTTTTGCTTTATTAGATGCTTTCCGGGCGGTGGCGGCGGATTATCCTGAAGTCAAGCTTGTGATGATTGGAGACGGGAGTTTGAGAGAAAAAGTTGAGCGCGAGCGGAGCGAGCGCGTTGAGATTCTTGGCTGGCTGCCAACTTTGAAGGACGTGGCGAAAGTTTATAATGAATCTTTGGCTTTGGTTATGCCTTCGCTTTCTGAAGGTGGACCAAGAGTGACGCTGGAGGCTATGGCATGCGAAACTTTGGTTTTGAGTACGCCGGTTGGGATTATGAAGAGTGTGATTAAGGACGGGAAAAATTGTTTGCAAATTGAGTGGTCGGCAAAGGAGATTGAGGAAAAAATGAGGTGGGTGCTTGAGCATCCAAGGGAAGTAAAAAAAATTTGCAGGGCGGGACGGGAATCCGTACAGATGTTTGAATACCATGAAGCTTTGGGGAATTATGCAAAGACCTATTTAAAATTAATAAAATGAAGCTTTTTTATATTTTGCCGGAATATAGCAGCGAAATAAGCGGGCATTTCCGTTACAATGTGGAGCTATTGGAGGAACTTTCCAAAGAAATGAAAGTGTATTTATTTATTGAAAAGGGTGAAAAGCCGCATGTGAAAAATATTCAGCATGTTAGGGTTGGGCGTTTTCAGTTTTTGCCGCTGAGGGTTTTGGAGAGAATTCTTGTCTTTAAGTGGGCGCGACTTAGGGGTTATAGGCGGTTTTATTCACATTATGGGTATTTAAGTGCAATTTTGGCGGGACTGATCTGTAAATTGAGTTTCGGGAAAATGTATTTTTGGCATTGTGAGATGCGCGGTAATTATGAGAGTAGCGGGTGTACACTTTGTCATTTACCAGCGAAGGTTTCAAAAGATTGGCCGTTCAGGTTGGTTTTGAAACTTTGCACGGATTTGGTGACTTGTACGGAAAAAATGCGAGAGTATTATATTTCGGTTTTTTGCGTCAAAAGGCAGAAAATTCATGTTGTCTATAATTGGGTGGACACGCAGAAATTGGTTGAAGAGGCTTCACGCAGGAAGGGTAAAAATCCAACTATTTTGTTTGTGCATTGGCTTTCGCCAAGAAAGGGGACGCGGATTTTGCCGATGATTTTTCAATTGGTTAAGCAAAAGATGCCGAGTGCGCGACTCTTGGTTGCCGGAGAGGGTCCGGACATGGAGTGGCTTGAGGGCGAATGGGAACGAAATGGACTTACAAGTTCGGTCACAATGCTTGGTGCGGTGCCAAACAGAAAAATAAATGAGCTTTATGGACGGTCGCATGTGCTTTTGCATCCGTCACGGGAAGAGGAGTTTGGGCGAGTTTTGATTGAAGCTATGGCGTGCGGGTTACCAATTGTCGCCAGTTCAACTTATGGGGCGGAGTCAATTTTGAATGAAAAGCAAAAGAAGTTCGTTTTTGATTACGAAAAGCCGGAGGAAGGGGCTGAAATGTGTGTGAAACTGCTTAAGTCGGAAGAAAAGCAAAAAGAACTTTCAAAGATTGGTCTGAGTCATGTCAAGAAATTCGACAAAGAAGTTATTGTGAGAAGATTTTTAGACCTTTTTTCACTTTAAAAACAAAAAATTTGGAGCCAAAGAAGTTCCAGAAAAGCACAATTATAATTGCGGTACATTTTGCAATAATGTCTGAAGCACCAAGCTGGCTTACACAAAAGTAGAGAATTATTTCAGCCAAGCCGAGACCAATTAAAAGTATTGTCAGGAAAAGTGAGTATTCCATTTTTTTATTTTGGCTGCTTTTGAAAGTGAAAATTCGGTTTAGGAAGTAGCTGTTTGTAGATGAGATGATGAAGGCCAGAATATTCGCAAGAAGGTAAAAAACGCCAAAAACACGGGTAAAAAGCAGGTATGCGGCCATGTCAATCACTGTATTGGTTACACCAACCATGCAAAATTTTATAAACTCACGGACTGAAACCGGCACTTTCTCAATATGGTGTTTCATCTGGGCTATCTTAAAGCTATAATCGGTTCGATACTAGAGAAAAAAATGTCGACACAGCGCGTAAAATGGGTTTTAAAAAAAGCTCGCGGGGAGCGGATTTTAGACATTGGTTTTGTTGGTGAAGAATGGAAGAAAGCAAATTTGCACCGAGCAATTAGGCGGGTGAATCCGGGGTCGTTTGTGGCCGGTTTGGATACAAATAAGGAGCTTTTGGAGAAGTATGATTTTCCGAATTCCAAGGTGGGTTCTTTTTTGGATATGCCATATAAAGACGAGGAGTTTGATGTGGTGGTGATTTCCGAAGTTATTGAGCATGTTTTAGAAAGCGTTGACGGGTTTAAGGAAATTGCGCGAGTTTTAAAGCCGGGTGGACGACTTGTGTTGACTACTCCGTGTGCTTACGGGTTTTTTCAGCTTTTAAAACATTGGTTTTTGGCGCGGGATTTGGGGGCGCGGCGGAATTACAGGAGGTTTTTGGGAAATGATGACCATAAGATTTTTTGGGAGCCACTTAGTTTGGCGAATATTTTGGCTATGAACGGCCTTGTTGTCACTGAGCTGACAACACGTAATTTGGCCCTTCCCTACCTGCCATCTTTTATACGAAATCCGCCTTTGCATTTTTGGCCGTTTACCAGGATGGGGACGTATTTATGTATTGTTGCAGAGAAAAAATGAAACTTTTATATTTAAGCAATAACCGGTTCCCGACTGAAAAGGCGCACGGCCTGCAGATTGCAAAAATGTGTGAAGCTTTTTTGGAGGCCGAGGTAGATTTGACTTTGATTGTTCCGCGAAGAAAACAAACAAAACATGTGCCAGTGGACAGTGCGCAGGTTTTTTATCAGCTGCGGGTTGAAGTTCCGGTAGTGCGCTTGTGGTGTATTGATTTTTTGACTTCCAAGTGGGTTCCGCGGGTCTTGGCGTATTTTTTGCAGAGTTTTACGTTTGGGTTGCGCGCGCGGTTGGCTTTACTTGGGAAACGGAAAGAGGTTATTTATACACGGACGCTTTTGCCTCTTTGGGGCGTGAGGCGCGCGCGGTGGTTTTTTGAGGCCCATACCTTCCCCAAAACGCCGGCTGGGCGGAAGTTTCAGAGTATTGTTTTGCGCGGGGCCAGCGGAGTTGTGTGTATTAGTGAAGGATTGAAGGAAAAATATGAAGAGATCCTCCCCCACTCCGTGCCAATTTTGGTGGCGCATGACGGTGTGGACTTGTCTATTTTTTCTTCTTTGCCGGAAAAAGACGAGGCTCGACGGAGGTTGGGGCTGCCGGAGGATAAGAAAATTGTGCTTTACACGGGTTCGCCGTACAAATGGAAGGGTGTTTTTACTTTGGCAAAGGCGACAGCAAAGTTGAATGATGTTTTGGCGGTTTTTGTGGGTGGAAATGAGGATGAGCCGGAGCTAAAGTCTCTTTCAAAGAAGGCTGAGGCAGCGCGGGTGATTCCGTATGTGCCGTATGGAATGGTGCCGGATTATTTGGCGGCGGCGGACGTGCTGGCAATTCCAAACAGCGCAAAGGATCCGGTTGGGCGAGAGGACACGTCGCCACTGAAATTGTTTGAATATATGGCCACCGGGAAGAAGATTTTGGCTTCTGACGTGCCGGCTTTAAAGCGCGTTTTAAGCGAGGAGACGGCGTGGTTTTTCAAGGCGGATGATGCGGCGGATTTGAGAAAGGAACTTTTGATTTGTTTGGGGTCCGAGCAAAGGCGCGGGGAGCGGGCCGCCGAGGAGGCGCGGAAGTATTCGTGGAAAAAGAGGGTGGAGAGTATTTTGGAGTTTGTTTCTTAAACTTCCCTCAAAATCATCTTTGGCGCGCCGAGGTGGTTTTTGAGAACTTCGTCGCCCTCCTGTAGGGTGGCTTTTTCATATGGGAAAATGTAGAGGCCGGGCTGGTTTGGTTCGGATTCTGAAAGGCGGGAGTAGGTGTAGGCGTCTTGGTAGGATTCGCCAAGGTAGTACTGTTCAACGTCCCGGTGGATGTGCAAGTACCAGCGGAAGTGGTGGAGGTAGTTGTCCAGGAGAGAGTCGTCAATAATTAGGGGGGTGGTGGTGTCTGCGAGGGCTGCGCGTAGGGCCGGGAAGCCTTCGTCTTTGAGGAAGGCGGCGGAGGCCAGAGAGAATGGGGTTTCCAGTTCTTCGGCCGTGTAGAGGTGGTCGCGGCCGTATTCAACAAGGCCGGGAGGTGGGTCTGAGACAAGCCAGTGGGTGTTTAATGTGTAGGAGGTGCAGCTGATTGGGAGGAGGACCAGCCAGACGGTTGCCGGGACCGTGAAGTACCATTTTTTGCGGGCGAAGAGGGTGCCTGTGGCTGTTATTATTAGTAAAATGGCGGGGACTGTGAGGAATTCGGCGTAGTAGGCGCGGTAGCCGTTGAGGGAGAAAAACAGGGTTGTTAGGGCAAAAAGTAGAAAGAAAAATCCTATCAGGTGTTTGCCGCGAGGGATGAATTTTTTGTTGATCATCAGGAGTATGACTGCGGCGACTAGGCTCAGCATGAATTCCGGGGACCATTGGTCGGCGAGCATTTGGAGGAAGCCGAGCAGTGTTTTAAGGAATGGTGGGAAGGCGCTTGAGTAGAGGTCTTGATTGCCCATTATGGACTCAGCGGGGATGCCCAAGAAATTAAAAACTTTAGCAAATGGAACGTCCGTGTAGCCGGTCTTGATGTAGGCTCCTATGTTGAAGGCGATTACCGGGGAGAAAAAAAGCAGGGTGAGGCCGGTAGATGCTAGCAGGGATTTAAGCGGTTTTTTTCGGAGGAACCAGTAGAGAAGTACGGGCGGAATGAGCAAAATTGCGGAAAATTTGACTAAGAAAGTTGCGGCAAAAAGGAGGCTTAAGATCAGGAGGTGCGTGCGTGTTAGTTTTTCTTCTTCCAGGAGGGTTACAAAAAAGTAGACAAAAAGCAGAACAAAAAATGTGAAAACGCTGCCGTCTTGCGGGATCATGAGTCGGGAGCCAAAGATTGCGTATGTGTTGACCGTTAGGAGTAAAAGGCCGAGTACGGTTGCCAGGCGTGAGAAGTTGAGGCGTTTTGCAAAGAGTAGGAAAATGGCGAGCTCTAAAAGGCCGAAGATTATCATTGGGAGGCGGATCATCCATTCGGTGAGGGAGGCGTAGTCGGTTGGGTTTAAGGTTTGATAGATTAAGTGGGAGACGTAAAAGCCCAGTGGGCTGTGGCCGGATTGCGAGAGGAAGAGTGCATTGCGGCCGGCGAAAATGCCGTCAACCAGGTGGTAGGCGTAGAGGGAAAGTTCTTGTTCGTCTCCGTTGATGTTTTGGAATGGGAGGTTAAAAAGGCGAGCTGCAAGGGCTGCTATGAAAATTGTCAGGATTAGTGCACAGAAAAGTTTGTGGTTTTTTTTGGGCCGAGAGTGGAAGGGCTTTTTTTTGTGGCTTAAAAGGTAGAGAATGGCAATTACTGCTGCATAGATTATTAGAAAGCTGTCGCGGTGGACTTGGAAAGGCTCATTGCCGGTGAGGTATTCAAAAATGTTGTTTGAAAAGCAGATTGGGTAGGCAAAAATGAAGCTGAGGGCAATGGAAAGGAGGATGGCTTCCGGGTATGAAAGGCGCGGTGTGCGGCCCCAGATGGTTTTTAAAAAAAGGTAGCCCGGAAGGAAAAAAACTATTGGCAGCATTGCGAAACTGACCAAATAGTTGGCTTGGTCTGCAAGTAAAAAGCTAATTAGCCAGGCTGCAGTGACGGTGGCAATTATGGCGCGGGTTTGAGCGGTTTTTTTCATGCAAAGAAAGTACGGATGGTTTGGATCACGTAGTCCTGTTGTTCGTTTGTTAGGCCAACGGCGGATGGAAGCGAGAGGCCGGTCTGGAAGGCTTTCAACGCGCAAGGGTAGTCTGCGTCCGTGCCAAAGCGGCCTTGGTAGCAGGGTTGCATGTGCAGCGGGTAGAAGAAGCGGCGTGAGCCAATATTTTGGGTTTCAAGGTGCTGGCCAAGTGCTTCTGCGTCCGGGACGTGAACATTGGAGAACCACGGAACGAGTGTGACTTCCTGCGGAGTTGGGCAGAAAGTGAGCTGCGGGATTCCTGAAAGGCCTTGTTCATAGCGCTTATAGATTTCTGATTTGCGTTCAAGGATGCGTGAAAGTTTTTTGAGTTGGGCCAGGCCGATTGCCGCATGAAGGTCCGAGAAGCTGAAATTGTAGCCGATTGTTTCATGTATGAAGACTCCTTTTTGGCTGCGGCCGTGGTTTTTGATTTGGTAGAGGCGGGCTGCAAGGGCGTCGTCATTTGTTAGGAGGATGCCGCCTTCTGCGGTGGTCATGGTTTTGTTTGCGTAGAATGAGAGCATGCCAATGTTGCCAAAGGTGCCTACGTGGCGGCCACTGTAGTGGACGCCAACGGCTTGGGCGGCGTCTTCAAGGACAAAAAGATTGTGCTCTTTTGCTATTGCCATGATTTCGTCCAGGTTTGCGGCTGAGCCGTAGAGGTGGACGGGAATTATTCCGCGGGTGCGCGGAGTGATTTTTGCTTTAATTTGTGCGGGGTCAATATGCCAGGAGTCCGGGGCAATGTCCGCCAGAACGGGAGTGCCGCCGGCTAGGATTACCGAGTTCAGAGTCGCGACAAAAGTTAAGTTTGGGACAATTACTTCGTCTCCGGGCTTGAGTTCAAGGGCCAGGAGGGCGCCGATAAGGGCGGTTGTTCCGTTTGAATAGGCGACGACGTTTTTTGCGCCGGTGAAGTCGCGGAAAATGGCTTCAAATTCGCGGGTGGCTTCGTGTTCGGTTATGTATGTTGAGTCGATTACTTTTTGGAGTTCTTCGAGCTCAACGTGGTCGATCCAGGGTTGGATTTGTGGGATGAAATCTGTCATTTTTTAATTAGTTTGCGGCCTGTGAAGAATAGACGCAGGGCTTCGAAAATGTAAATAAAAATGTATTTCCAAAAGAAAGTTTTGCTTTCGCCGGATGCGCGGAGGCTGTAGACGACCGGGACTTCTATCAAGCTGGCTTTTAAGAGTTTGGCGGCGTAAAGGAAGCGAAAATAGAATTCGCCGTAGCCTTTGAAGATTTTGTCCGGATGCATTTTTTCAAGGAGTGGTTTTTTGAAAAGTACAAAGCCCGCGGTGTTGTCTGTTGATTTCATCATGAGCAAGAGGGCCAGAACGTAGTTGAAAAACATTGAGCCCAGGTAACGAGCTTTGCCGCCCAGCATGTCCCCTCCCCAGGTGTAGCGGGAGCCGGTGACAATGTCGTAAAAGGGCGCGAGTGCAAAGAAATTCGGGAGGTATTTCGGGTCGTGGTTGAAGTCCGTGTCCATTAGGAAAATGTGCGTGCCTTCCGACTCTTGGATTCCTTTGAGAATTGCTGTGGCGAGGCCGCGTTCTGAGCGGCGAATTATGACTTTGATGTGTGGGTCCTGCGCGAAAGTTTCCTTAACCAGTTCCCCGGTTTTGTCGGGTGAAGAGTCGTCTA
>JAHIVE010000016.1 GCA_018816805.1 Patescibacteria group bacterium
CCTTGATTCTCCCAAAATATCCTCCTGACTAACCTTAAAATGCCGTGCAACAATCTCCACAACATCATCTGAAGAAGTAGGCTTATTGGAAGGCATCTCTTGATACGAATCCATACCCTGAATTGCATCCGCCTTTCGTAATTTTTTTAAAATACTAGCCACACTTCTAACAGTAGGAGTTGATTGTTCCAGTTGCGCCTGTGCAATTGCCTGCATCAAAACTCCCTCCAATTCACGAACAGAAGAATGAACATTCATGGCAATAAACTCTAAAACATCCGGATCAATTAAAATTTCATACTCCATACATTTACTATGCAAAATTGCCAAACGCGTCTCATAATCTGGGAAAGCAACATCCACAATCATACCCATCTCAAACCTGCTCACAAGCCTGTCTTTCAAAACGGAAAGCTCCTTTGGCGCCCGGTCTGAACTAATAATTATCTGCTTGTTGTTGTCATAAAGCTCATTGAAAGTGTGAAAAAACTCCTCCTGCGTCATCTCTTTATTCGCCAAAAACTGAATATCATCAATAATCAAACAATCCACTTTTCGGTAACGGTCTTTAAATGCCTTTGAATTCCGTTTCCCAATCGCCTCAATAATCTCATTTGTAAAACGTTCACTGGTTATGTAAACAACCACCTTATCCGGATTTCTACTTAAAATTTCATTTCCAATGGCTTGCAAAAGATGGGTTTTCCCAAGACCCACACCGCCATAAATAAAAAGCGGATTGTACATAGAACCTGGACTATTAGCGACAGCCGTACACGCCGCATGCGCCAACCTGTTATTCTGGCCCACAACAAAATTTGCGAGCCTGTATTTTGGATTCAAACATTTACTTGCAACGCCCTCCACCAACTTAACTTCCTGCTTATTTGGCAATTTGCGAACTTTTTTATCATCTTTAAAAAATTTTGTCACATCAATAGCGCGCATGTCATCCGGCAAACTCAGTTTTGGATCCACTTCAAACTGAACTTCATTCACAGCAGGATTAATAGTCCTAATTGCATCCACCAAACTCCCATTTAATTTTTGCTCCAACCAGTCCTTTGCATACACATTCGGCACACCAATCACTAAAAGACCTTCCTTAAATGAAAGTACCGCCGTATTTTGAAACCAGGTCAAAAAGTGCGGCCTTTTCACTTCTCCTTGAACTTTCTCAAGGACCTGAAGCCAAAGATCACGCTCTGAAATTGCCGTGGTCATAATATGCGGGGCAAAAGTGGATTTTCATATTAGATCCCACCCTCAGCACGAGCAAGCAATTCCAAAAATATTCCTTTGACAGACATCTTAATATGTAAGTCTCACACTATTATCGAAATCTTAAAACAAATTTATGACGTCATTAAACGTAATGTAGAGCAAGAAACAAATTAAAAAGAAGAACCCAACATTATGGATAAATCCCTCAATTTTTGGATCCGCTTTTTTCCCACTCACAGCTTGGAAAAGAATAAAAAACAATCTACCTCCATCCAAAGCTGGCAAAGGTAAAATGTTTATAACCCCCAAACTAAGCGACAACAAAGCAACAAAACGAATCAATGCCGCAAAACCTGCCTGAATGGTAACGAAAGTCATTTGTGCAATTCCAACCGGCCCGGAAACTCCATCCGGAACCGCTCCACCGCTTACAAAATTCCCAAGCACATTAACAAACATGACAGCAGTCAATTTGCCAAGTCTCCACATTTCTTTGACCGCAACCACCGGTGCACTAATTCCATGCTGTTCTTTTTCAAATCCAGTTAAAGAATGTGGCACATATGACTTATAAAAAGATAAATCACCAAAATATGGCAACTGATCAGACAAGACCACTCCAATCAAACCATCTTCCCCAAAAGGAATATTAAGCTCCTTAACCTCACCATTTCTCAATATTGTATATTTCACAGAACTTGCTGAACTGCCTTTAGTCATCTCAATAATCTTAGCTGCATCCAAAACCTCCTCCCCATTTATAGCCGTAACTTGATCACCGGACTGAATGCCCGCCTTCTCAGCTGTAGAACCAGGCATAACATTATTTACAACAGGATATTTCTCCTCAAATTTCATACCTTTAATCACAAACTCACCCTCACCCGGCCTAAAAAACGTCAAATCAACCTGATTTGACGCAGACAAAGACGAAAAAATATCATCCTCAGCAAAAATTTCTTTTCCATTAACCTGAATAAGAACGTCTCCAGTATTTAAATATGAAGCAAAAATAGAATCTGCATTTTCTAAATACACAAACCTATCCAAATAAAGTGGCTGAAAAGTTAAATTCTCAAGCTGAGTGCCTGTCAAAGTTTCCACTCTAACTCCACCATCCACACCCTTAACCTTAACTGTCACAGAACTACCACCCTCCTCAAGATCAGAAACCAATGTCTCAAAACTCTCAATACTTAAAATTGGACTGCCGTCATTCAGAGTCAAAATCACATCGCCCTTTTGTAAAGCAGAATCAGAAGACTCAGTGACAGTAATGCCGGGCTCAACATGCACAGTCCCATCTGAAATTGCACTCATAAAATCTTTCTCATCAACAATTAACGGCTCAATTCCAACCAAAAACCCAAAAGTCAAAAGTACAAATGCAAGGAGAAAATTCATAACCACACCTGCAACAACAACCCAAGCTTGCACCCTTAGTGACTGATTGAAAATATTTCTCTTACTTTTTTTCCCAACACTCGGATCCTCACCCAGCATCCTCACAAATCCTCCAAAAGGAATCCAGTTGATAGAATAAATAGTCTCTCCTTTCTTTATCCCCCAAATCCGCGGCGGCAAACCAAAACCAAACTCTTCAACCTTAATACCCGCTTTTTTTGCAGCCCAAAAATGCCCCAATTCATGAATTAAAATTATGACAGAAAAAATTACAAGAAAAGCGACAATCCTAAGAAAAAACATGTCTTAAATTTTCATTATTAATTCTTCTTTCTTCTTTGCAAGTTCAGTGATCTTTGTATTTAGCTCATCTGTCTTTTCTTGAATCTGCTTCTCAGCTCGTGAACGCTCATCTTCACGGATTTCTTTCTCATGTTCCATTTTTTTCAGCGCATTGATGGCCTCATGTCTGGCATTGCGAACGGAAATCTTTGCTTCCTCCGCAAGTTGCCCTACAACCTTGACCAAATCGCGTCTTCTCTCCTCTGTCAGAGGCGGAATTGCCAAAATAACCGCAAGTCCATTATTTACAGGATTCAAATTCAAGTCTGACTCACGAATAGCTTTTTCCACCGCAGCAAGAATTGATTTATCCCAAGGTTGAATCTGCACTGTCTTGGCATCCGGAACACTAATTGACGCAACCGCTTTAACCGGTTGCATGGTCCCGTAGGATTCCACCATTAAATTCTCAACCAAACCGGAAGACGCTCTACCAACCTGAAGCGAAGTAAATTCATCTTCTAAATGTGAAATGGCCTTTGTGGCCTCTGTTGTCATTTTTTGAACTACTGATTGCATTGAAATAAAATTAATAAATTAAAGAACCGATTTTTTTACCTTTAACGGTTGCGAGCATATTACCTTCAACCTGAAGATTAAACACATGTACTTTTAACGAATTTTCCTTACAAAGTACAATTGATGCCAAATCCATAACCTGAAGTTCTCTGTCCAAAACCTCATCATATGAAATTTTGTCATAAAACTTTGCGCCTTTGTGTTTTTTAGGATCTTTATCATAAACTCCATCAACTTTAGTCGCCTTCAGTAAAACATCACATTCAAGCTCCAAAGCCCGGAGTGCTGCCGTTGTATCCGTTGTAAAATAAGGATTTCCGGTGCCTCCACCACAAACAACAACATACTTTTTATCCAAAAGCTTCTTACCCCGAACCGGCGCATAAGGCATAGCAAAATAATCATCAGAATGCGGCGCCAACGCATGCGCATTGACCCCAATTGACCTAAGCGCCTCCGCCAAAAGTCTGGCATTCATAATAGTAGCCATCATCCCAATTGCATCAGAAGAACTTCGCGGAATTTTAAGCGACTTATTATCCCTAAATCTCCAAAAATTCCCACCACCAACCACAATCGCAACCTGCACCCCGGTCTTCGCCACAGCCTTAACTTCCTTACAAATTTTCATAACCGAATCAGGATCCGCCCCAACTCCGTCACTACCTCCCAAAACCTCACCCGAAAGCTTGATCATTACCCTTTTATAAGCCATATCAGAAAATAAAATAAGCAATAAAAATTCCAACCACAACACCTGCCAAAACCAAAATTGGCCCGCGCGTTTTTGGAGAAATACCCCTGGCATTCGCCAGATCTGTAAGCAAATTTGTACTCATAATCACTTCTTCATCTTTATTGCGCTCCACCACATCAATAAAACTATGGTTCGCAACCAACGTCACAAACCTGTCAAAAGTAATCTTAACATAATTCGACGCATCTACATTAGCGCTTCCGCGCCCTCTTCCCTCATCAATCTGTGACTTCTTAAAATCAACCTCATCAGCAGCACCGTTATCTGTTTCATCAGGGAGGAATATGTCATCCATAAGGCGTGATTAAATCACCCTTATCTTACGCGAAAGGAATTGAAAAGAAAAGCCCCCACTTAGGAAATTACATGACCAATTTGTTCTGCAATTGTCATTAAAAATTTCAGATCCTTATCATTATTCTCATCACATAGTTCAACCGTTAAAATCGCTACAATCTGACCTTTCAAATTATGAATTGATACAAAAGCCGTTCCTTTTTTAATTAAATATGCCGGTGCATCGTCCATATTTAACTGACTGGCCATATCAGGAACCATCATTTGAATTTCCATAACCTTATCCGCACCCATATTTGGATGAGAAAACTGTGGCAAGCCATCCATTCCAAAAATTACCATAGTGTCGCATTCAAGCACCTCACTGAGCCTTGCAAAAACACTCTGCATCATAAACTGACGATCACCTCTATATTCATGAAGAATTTCCGTCATTTCATAAACCGCCAATAGTCTATTATTCATTACAGCAATTCTTGAGTTCAAACCCTGCATAATCCCAAGCAAAATACCTGTTGATGCCTCTGCATCTTTCTTAACCATTCGTCTAAAACTATCCGGTGAAAGTTTTAAAAGCTCACAATCTGCCAAAGCAGTTATGGATGCAGTTCGAGCAGACGCAGAAATCAAAGAATTTTCACCAAAGAAATCTCCTTCTTTCAAAACTGCAAGTTCCCTTTCTTCTCCGTTAGCCATACTTTTAGAAACCCTAACAGACCCACTCACAATATAATAAAAATCTTGTGTTGCATCTCCCTCTTTTAATGCTACCTGACCGGCTGGCAAAGAAGTTCTTTCCCAAAATTCCTCTCCTCCAAACATTTCCAAAACCCCCGGATCAGACAAATTGATAAAATTCTTTTTTATTTTCATTTTCCTGAAGCTAAATTAGAAATAAATTCCGGATCATGAGCTTTCGCCATCATCACATCCTCTGAAATTCGACCCTGCCTATAAAGGTCCACAAGTGCCATATCTAAAGTTTGCATCCCTGCATCTTTACCAATTTGCATCATTGAATAAATTTGATGCGTATTTCCTTCCTTTATAAGGTTAGTGATAGCATCATTTCTAACAAGAATTTCAAGTGCCGCAGCGCGTGACTTTCCATCTGCAGTAATAATCAAATTCTGCGCCACTACTCCAATCAAAGTAGTAGAAAGTTGCGAACGAATCTGTTGTTGCTGATGAGGAGGGAACACGTCAATCATACGATCAACCGTTTGTGCCGCATCTTGAGTATGAAGCGTAGCCAAAACCAAGTGACCTGTTTCAGCTAAAGTAATAGCCGCTGCAATAGTCTCAAGATCACGCATTTCACCCACCAAAATCACATCCGGATCTTGCCTGAGCGCACTTCTGATTGCAGTTGGAAAAGATTCTGTGTGAAGTCCAACCTCACGTTGAGTAATCAAAGCATTTTTTGATTCATGTACAAACTCAATAGGATCTTCAATTGTAATAATATGAGCTCTTCTTGAATTGTTTATCTCGTTAAGCATCGCAGCCAAAGTAGTCGACTTACCGCTACCGGTAGGACCAGTAACAACCACCAAACCACGATTTCTCTTAGTGAAATCTTTAATAATAGGAGGAAAACCAAGACTATCAAGAGTTGGAATTTGATGAGGAATACTTCTAAACGCAATAGCCGGTCCATCAATTTCTTGAAAAACGTTTACACGGAAGCGTCCCACGCCCATTACGGCATAAGAACCATCTATTTCCTGTTTCTCCTGAAATTGTGCAAATTTCTTTTCACCTAAAACCTGCAAAGCCACTTCATCAATAATCTGAGTGGTTATCACGTCGGCATTCTGCATTTCATACAAATTACCCTCAGTAAGCCTCACAATAGGCACTCGCCCAACTTTAAGGTGAAGGTCCGGAGACCCGCTTTCAGCTACCTGTTTTAAATATGCATGAATGTCCATGTAGTTTTAGTTATTAAGATTTTCTTCAGCACTCATCTGATGCCAAAGTGCGAATTTTTGATTAATAAGCATCTCTTTTCTGAGCGCCTCCTCTTTGATGCCTGCTTGCTCCTTAACATGAGCCTCAGACTCATCTCTCAAATCTGCAAAAAGTTCTTTTGCCGCCTCCGGATCCACTTCGGAAGCCTTTTCAATCAATCTATTAACCTCATCAAAACCTTCAGGTAAATCTTCATTTTCAGGCTCAAAATTTTCCATTTTTTCCAAATTCATTATTGCTTTTGGTTATCCAATAAGGTTTCAGCTCTCAGTTTCAGCTTTTCAAGAACTCGGGCATAGTTCGAATGACTAATGGCCAATTTTCTCTGTTCTTCATCCTTTACGTCTTTTTTCATAGAAAGTTCCTCCTCAAGCATCAAAATAAGCTCATCAATCTGTTCTTCACTTAAGTCGGAAAGCACGTCTTGCCACTTTCCAGTAGTAATATCAAACCTGGCTTTAACCGCTTCGCTCTGTGGAATAAGCTCTCTGAGCTTCTCAATTTTCGAACCTTTGCCGTAATAGAAATTCATTTTTGACGCATTTAAATCCATTAATTATAGCAAAAAACGGCATTTTTTTCAAGTGAAGCGGAGCATAAACCAACAAATTATACCACAAAACAAATCCGAGCTATTGACAAGTCCCGCGGTTCGCAGTAAAATTCCCTCGAATTCCAAAAAATATGTTTATTCACACTCAAAATAACGCTCAACTTAAAAACAACCAAATGAGGTTGGGCGTCTTGTGTGCATAAAAATATTTAAAGGATCACACCTAAAGCGCTCACCTTCCCGAGCGTCTTTTTTTAACAAACTTTATTATGATTTTATTTCTACTAAAAGGCATATCAATCGGCTTCACAATGATGCTGGCAATCGGCCCAATTTCAATGCTTTGCATAGCAAAAACCATTGAAAAAGGCAGACTCACCGGACTCGCAATAGGTTTGGGAGCCGCAACAGCAGACGGAATTTACAGCTTTATTGCCGTTTTTGGCCTGACATTCATCACAAGTTTCCTAACAAAATACATTTTATTTATCCAACTCATAGGCGGCGCCTTCCTGATTTATTTGGGAATAAAAATGTTCTTTTCCAAACCAAGTACAAAAAAAATAATCTTAGCGGAAACGGACTTTCTAAAAAGTTATTTCAGCACCCTTTTCCTCACCCTCACAAGCCCAATGACAATACTATTATTCATGACAATTTTTGCCGGTCTTGGAATTATTTCAACCTCAAACAGCGACTACCTAAGCAGCGGCAGCCTTGTTCTTGGCGTTTTCCTTGGCTCAGTTCTATTCTACCTGATGCTAATAACCCTCACCAACTTTTTCCGAACAAAAATGACCCCAAAACACCTACATTTCGGTAGCAAAATCTCCGGAATCATAATCTGCACTTTTGGGATCATCTCAGTCGCAAACCTTTTCTAACGAATTTACAAACCCGCCTTTCATTCCCTACTTCAGAGAAGCAAAGTCTCCGCGCGGAGACTTAAAACAAAAGAAAACAATTTTCCATTATGAAACGTAAAAGAAAAACAGAGAGTTGATTAATCTCTCTGTTTTTATAGTGAAATAATGGAAGATTGTTTTTTTCTTACATCATACCCATTCCCATTCCGCCCATATCCGGCATACCACCGTGTTCATGCTTTTCTTCAGGAATTTCAGAAACAATTGCACCGGTTGTCAAAACAATTCCGGCAACAGACGCTGCATTCTGAAGAGCGCTTCGAGCAACCTTCTTCGGATCAACAATTCCTTTTTCAAACATATTCACAATTTCCAGGCTGGCTTTTGAAGCGTCCCAACCATATCCCTCGGGAGCGGAGCGAACCAAACTGACAATTACGTCGCCCTTTTGACCTGCATTTTCTGCAATCTGATGCAAAGCCTTCTCAAGCACGCTTGCAACCAACTTAGCACCGGTCTTTTCATCCTCATCACCATGAAATCCTTCCAAAGCGCTGGCAGCATGCAATAAAGCAGAGCCTCCACCCGCAACAATTCCTTCCTCAACAGCCGCCTTTGTAGCGTTCAAAGCATCTTCAATTCGCATTTTTTTCTCTTTAAGCTCGACTTCAGTCGCAGCCCCAACCTTAATAATTCCAACTCCACCGGAAAGCTTAGCCAACCTTTCGGCAAGTTTTTCCTTATCAAAGTCGCTCTTAGTGTGATCCAAGGCAACCTTAATTTCAGCGACCCTAGCCTCAACAGCCTTTGTATCCCCACGACCTTCCACAATCACAGTCTTTTCTTTATCTGAAACCACTTTGCGCGCTTCACCCAAATCAGCAAGCGTTGCATTCTCAAGTTTCAAACCGAGCTCTTCGGAAATCAAATTTGCACCAGTTAAAGCAGCCAAATCTTTTAGCATTTCCTTTCTGCGCTCACCAAAACCTGGAGCCTTCACCGCCAAAACGTTGAAATTACCTCTGAGTTTATTGAGAATCAGGGTAGCTAGCGCATCTCCGTCCACATCCTCGGAAATAATCACCAAATCTTTCATTCCTGCCTGCGCCATCCCCTCCAAAAGCGGCAAAATATCCTTAATGTTGCCAACTTTTTTGTCCGTCAACAAAATTTTCACATTTTCATACGAAGCCTCCATTCGCTGTGGATCCGTTATCATATAAGGAGAAATATATCCGTTATCAAACTGCATTCCCTCAACAACCTCTTTATCAATTCCAAAAGTCTGTGACTCCTCAACCGTAATCACACCCTCATGACCGACTTTTTCCATAAGATCGGCAATCACTTCACCAACCTCTTCATCCTGAGCTGAAATTGTCGCCACCTGCGCAATCTCATCACGAGTTTTCACAGGTTTCGCCATTTCATCAAGTTTAGCCACAACTTTTGTAACCGCCTTATCAATTCCGCGTTTAAGCATAATTGGATTTGCCCCGGCAACCACATTTCGAATTCCTTCATCCAAAAGCGCCGCCGCCAAAATTGTCGCCGTCGTGGTTCCGTCTCCGGCAACATCATTTGTCTTGGTTGCGACTTCTTTTACAAGCTGCGCACCCATATTTTCATCCGGATCCTTCAGTTCAATTTCTTTTGCAATGGTCACACCATCATTTGTAATGCTTGGACCACCGAATTTCTTATCCAAAACCACATTTCGACCCTTTGGCCCCATTGTGATTCGAACAGTATTAGCCAGTTTGTGCACCCCTGTTAAAAGCGCCTGCCTGGCGTCGTCTTGAAAAGTAATTTTCTTAGCCATATTTTTCTAAAGGTTAAAGGGATAAATTATTCTAAAATTCCAAAAATATCATCTTCTTCCAAAAGAAGAAGCTCTAGGCCGTCCACATCAACTTCAGTCGGCCCATATTTCTTAAACAAAACAGTCTGTCCAACCTGAACTTGTGGCATTTTGTCCTCTTTGCCGGGCCCAACAGCAACAACTTCGCCTTTTTGAGGTTTTTCCTTGGCGCTGTCCGCCAAAACAATCCCGGATGGCGTCTGCGACTCGCCCTCAAGACGCTTCACAACAACGTATCCGGCCAGTGGTATTAATCTTGTCATAAACAATGTGGTTAAAAAATTAGCACTCAAATAGATGCAGTGCTAATTTTATGGACGAAACCGTGAAAGTCAATGGGATTTTAAAATCCGCCCTAGCCCCCCTTCTCCTCAGTCATAGAGTAATCCACTGAAAAATCCTCCACCACCTTCTCCCCACCAACTTCAACCTCCCCCACTGAAAAACTAAACCCACAACCGTGGAGCACAAAAAGTGAGAAAAAGAACATAACTGTAAGAAATTTTTTCATAACACCCAAAACTTATCACAAAGCTCACGCCACAAAAACTTATATTTATTTTCAAACGTATACCAGAATAAAAATTGGAAGTTCACGAACTTCTAATTTTTAATTCCAGAGAGAAAATAAATATAAGTTTTCGCTATTCAGCGAGTGCCTCAACCCTAAGCTCCCTCACAACATCCACCTTAATTTTTCCGGTGTACTGTAAATCAGACTCAATCTTTCGAGCAATCTGATTGGCAAGCTTAATTGCTTTCAAGTCATCAACAACTTTTGGCACAACAAATGCCCTAAGCTGCCTACCTGCCTGAACTGCAAACGCTCTCTCAACACCTTCAAAACTGGTTGCTATTCTCTCAATTTCAGAAAGCCTCTTCACGTAATTTTCCAAATTCTCGCGGTCCGCACCCGGACGAGAAACAGAGATCAAGTTGGCAACCTGAACAATTTTAGCCTCCAAAGACTTGGCTTCTACGTCGCCCTCATTCGCTTCCACACAGTGCACAAGCTCATCCGACATCCCGAACTTCTTCAAAATATCACGACCAATAATGGCATGTTTTCCCTGAACCTCATGATCCACCGCTTTCCCAATATCATGTAAAAGTCCGGCTTTTTTACAAATATCAACATTCGCTCCAACCATTCCAGCCAACTCCGCAGCTAAAAACGCAACCTCCATAGAATGCTTCAAAACATTCTGCCCATACGCAATTCTAAACTTCAGTCGGCCCAAAATCTTAACCAAATTCGGCGGCAAACCCGCAACTCCAACCTCAAACGCTGCCTTCTCACCAAGCTCCTTAATTAGTACATTCACCTCCTCGCGAACCTGCGCCACCGTTTCCTCAATTCTTGCAGGATGAATGCGTCCATCTTCCACAAGTCGCTCAAGTGTAACCTTGGCAACGTAACGACGAATAGGGTCAAACCCGCTAATAACAATTGAACCCGGCGTATCATCCACAATCACATCCACGCCTGTTACGGTTTCAAATGCATTAATATTCCGCCCTTCGCGGCCAATAATTCGCCCCTTCAAATCATCCGAAGGCAAATCCACAATTGTAGTTGTGGACTCAACAGCCGTCTCGGAAGCATAACGCTGAATTGCATCTACTAAAATTTGCTTCGCTTTAACATCCGCTTCACTTTTCACCTCATCCTCAAGCTTTTTTGCATATGCAATCAGCTCATCCTTGGACTCCTCTTCAACTTTATCCAAAAGCAATTTTTTGGCCTGCTCCTTATCTAAAGATGCAATTTCTTGAAGCTTTTCTTCCTGCTGCTTGATAACCTTTTCAGTTTCCTCTCTCTTCCCCTTTAAGGACTCCATTTGCTTCTCAAGCTCCTCTTTTATCTTCTCAGCCTTCTCAGATTTAGAATCGAGTACCTCCTCTTTCTTCACAAGACGCTGTTCCATCTCTTGAAGTTTTCTTCTCTTTTCCCGTTCAAGTTTCTTTGCTTCTTCCTCTGCCTTCATAGCCTCATCCCGAGCCGAAACAACAATTTTGTCTGCCTCCTCTTTTGCACGCTTTACCTCTTTTTCCAACTTTTCCCGATTCTGCCTTTCTGTTTCCTTTATCTGTGCCGACTTAAAAAAATAACCAGATAAAGAACCAACAATGGCACCAAAAACCAGGAATACCAATGTAATGAGATTCATAGTAATAAGGGTTACTACCCTTCAAACACAACAAAAACACCCGTCTACAGTCTGTTTTTTAACAGATCAGCCGGCTGTCTAATAAAGTAACTAACATGAACAATAATTCGAGTTTCAATAAACATTTACACTTTATTAGTCTTCTTGTTTTGTCTGAAGAAAAAAATTAAAAGAACTGAATAAAATCTATCAATAAGCGGTCTGCTTGGCAAGACAAGAAATTGCCGCTAAGATTGCCCAGCGCACATATGATCAGAATAATTAAATACATTCTCGGATTTACCTGGCTTGGCGTTGTTGCTTACTTCTATTACACAAATCACAACTACTACCATTTTGACTTGCCCGGACTGGTAAAATGGTGGCCACTTTGGGTTTTGCCTCTTATTGGATATGGAGGTGCTTTGTTATGGCACTGGACCGCGGGAAAACAAAATTTCCAATTTAAACTTTCCTTTTTACGAATTATTGGCGTCGCTTTCTTATCAATGCTCTTTGTTGGGTCAATGACAATGTTCATATCCAATCCTTTAATGTACAAGGGGCCTGAAGCAGTAATTACATACCAAGGAGAAGCAATTTTTAACCCATCCCAAGAGCAGATAAATGAATCAGCTTACCACTTTGAATACGGGACAACCTTAAAAGATACTTTTAATCTTTATAAAACTATACCCTCTGAAATCCAACAAAACCTCTACAGCTCTACTTTTTTTGGTGTACTTTTTGGACTTTCTTGGACTTTCATAAAGGTTTACGGCAGTGCATTATTATTGCTCTTTTTTGCTTGGCTAACGGGTAGCACTGCACACGAATTTCTAAGAAGAAAAAAAGAGAAAGACACGGAAAGGCCATTCGAAAAAGGAATCCTTGAAACAATTTTAGGTCTTGGATTTATTTCAACACTTCTGTTTTTATTGGCAGCAATAGGGCAATTCAACCTACCTGTAATTCTTGGAGCTATTGTAATTATCACCGCCGCCTTGTACCGGCAAGTACTTAAAAATCTCAAAGCCCTCTTTTCCTGGCACGAAAAATTTGAAATCAATATCACAAGCATTGCAATACCCATTTTCCTTTTCTTGGGTCTGATCATGTGTATTCATATGTTTGACAATCTTAGTCCCCTCCCAAGAGGTTGGGACGGCTTAAACCGTTACATTGTCATTGCCAAAGATCTAGCAAATGGAGGTGATCTACTTAAAAGAGGAAGTGTATATGGATGGGAACTTATTTTAGGGTTTTTCTATCTCATAGATATCAAAATGACACTGGCTTGGACCTCAATACCCGGGGTTCTCACTTTTCTTGTAATGTGGCCAATTGCTCGAAGATACAGCTCAAACTTGGGAACCGCACTTGCTCTGACAACAATTGCTGTCATGCCAATGATGTCATTCCATATTTCAGACGAGAATAAAGTTGACGTTGCTCATTGGTTAATTGGAACCGCTTCAATCCTTGCATTAATTAAAGCAATCAGTTTTGAAAACGGACTGAAAATTAAAGACCATTCTTACCTTTGGATAGCTGGTCTTCTGGCAGGCTATGCATTTACAGTAAAATTTACAGCCGCAATTTTAATTGTAACTCTCCTCTCTGCTTTTTCTTTTGTCGAAGGCGGAATAATAGGATTAATTGCAGCAGGCCTTGTTTCAATTGGAGTCCTGGCAACTTCAGGCGGAATTGGATTTGGCACTGAATTCACTACACCCGCAGAAATCAATCCAATTATTACCGCAGTTTGTTCGCTTGCTGGCTTAATTATTTTGGGATTTGGAGTGTTTACAAAAAAAGTAAAAAAGAACGCGCTAAGAACCCTGGTAATATTAATTTTGTGCATATTTATCCCAATAGCACCTTGGTTTGTAAAGAATGCGGTAGAAACTAGACTATCTTCGGCTTCACTTCTAATAACTGGAACAAACGACATACCTGAAATTAACTTCAACAATGACACCGCTCTTTGTAAATCCACAGCTTTTTATGAAGAGTACGACAGATACATTGGCTACAATTCAAATGTAATTTTCCGAGTATTAGAGCTTCCGTGGCATCTCACCATGAATGACACAGGCGCAATAGGCGCATATGTGGATATGGGCTTTACTTTCTTAGGTTTCATCCTGCTTGGATTCCTACTCTATAAACCTTCAAAACAAACAAATTATATTTTACTATTTGGTGGTTTATATTTCTTCTTCTGGCTAATAAAAGCTAATGGAGTTTCATGGTATGGATTCCCGTTTTTCAGTTTCATGGCGGTCTTCTTAGCGGTTACATACACCAACATGAGCAAAGATTGGATTGGAAGAATTGGATTGATTTTCTTTTTGGGCATTTGGTTTTTAAGCGGATTTGATGCCAGACTAAATAACTACGCAAAACCGGGCCTATTACTCACAAATTCTGGCACCGTAAAATATGATGACGTTCGTGAAAGCGTCTTCCCATATTCAAACGAATTAAATGCTTTCCTATCAATAAATGACGGCCTTATTTACAAAATTGGGACTCCAATGGGCTATTTCATACCTGATTACGTTAAACGCACCTTTGACGACCAACTTCTTGATACTTTTAACTGCAACGCAATCAACTCTGTAGACAATGAAGAGATTCGTCACAAACTGCGTGATCTTGGATTCAAATTCATCCTTTATGATGCATATACCTACACGGTGGGAATTGACCCAGAAGGCACCTTAAAAGCAAAAATTGATCTTTTTGAAAAGTTTGCAAAAGAACAACTAATAGTAGTCATTTTTGACGACAAACGCGGCCATCACCTCTTCTACATTCCAACCGACGCAGAACTAAATAATGAGGTCATCGCAGACCTGAACATTCCGGAAATGTAGGATTTCAGTTTTTTTTCAGAATTATTTCAGAAAAAATTCAGGATTTTTTAAAGACGAACATGCAAAGATAGGTTTCCCTAACCCAATCACATGAAACGTCTACTTTTCATTTTTCTTATTTTCTCTCTTGTTTCTCCGGCACTCGCCGCCATTCCGGATGAATGCCTTCCCTATTTAGAAAGCAATGAACCTCAGGAGATTTCAGAGTCCCTCAAACTCGACAGCCTTTATCCAAATCCGCAAGACGGAGAGGAAGAATGGATAAAAATAAAAAACACCGGCCCGGACACCCTGGATCTTTCCAACTACACAATTGAAGATGAAACCCAAAAACCCTGGACTATGTCCGGCCAAATTCAAAGCTCGGAAACGTCGCAAATTGAAGGTTTCCCATTTCAACTCAACAACGGAAGTGAAACCGTCACTCTCAAAACAATAGAGGGAACCTTTTTGGACTCAATCAGCTATTCCTCAAGCATAGCCGGACAAATAATAACGCATGAAAGCCCCACTGAAACTGAAGAAACACCTCAAACAACCCTCACAACACCAGAACTCTACCCCACTTTCTCGGAAGCACTCCCCAACCCTGAAGGCTCAGATAGCACGGATGAATGGATTGAACTTTTCAATCCCTATGACTCAATTTTGATCCTCGACGGCCTCAAATTGGACGACGCTGAAGGTGGCAGTACAGCTCACCCCCTAAACGGCACTCTGGAACCTGAAAGTTTCCTCCTCCTTTGGGTAGAGGACAGTAAACTCACATTAAACAACACCACGGACTCAATAAGACTCTTAGGCGCCCAGAATGAAGTACTTTGGGAAATCCCTTACGAGAACCCCAAAGAAGGCGAAAGTTTAGCAAATTTTGGCGACTACATTGACTGGACCACCTCCCCAACCCCAGGAGATGAAAATATTGTCACAATCGCCGAAGAAGAATCCACTGAGTCAGAAAACTCAAACGGCAACCTGTCAGAAAACATAGAAATCTCTGAAGTCTTCCCCAACCCGGAAGGCCCGGATCAAGACGGCGAATGGATTGAACTTACAAACGGCAGCGACGTCCCCGTAAACCTAGGCAACTGGATAATTGATGACGGTGAAGGCGGCTCCGCCCCATACATAATTCCAGATGACACAGTAATCGGTCCCGGTGAAACCCTGGTAATTGAAAGAAGTGAAAGCAGCATTGCACTCAACAACAGCAACGAAAGCGTAGTTTTAAGTGACTATACCGGTGAAATAATGGACCAAATTTCATACGAATCAACCGAAGAAGGTATGTCGTACTCTCTCATTGAAATTGAAGAAATGAATTCAGAACAAGCTGGCCTTTCAGAACTTGGCGCTCGCATTTTCTCAACTTGGGAATGGGTTTTGCCCACCCCCGGTGAAAACAATCCAACCTGGAAACAGTTCAAAGGCACCGTTGTGGATTTTGACGGCCTTTATGTGACCCTTTATGACGGTATTTCCAATTGGACTTTGCAAACCGCAGAAGAAAATACAGACGAACTATTTTTCCAGCCTGGCAACAAAGTTCTTGCTCGCGTTTCCATACAAAATGACATTTACAGAATTCAATATTCGGAACTTTTAGAATCCTTTGTTTCCAAAACTTCGCATAAGATTCCTTACAATTGGATACTTATTGGCTGTTTTGCAAGCACTTATTTTGGCTACGAGATGTACAAAAAATACAAAAAAAACAGTGTCTTACCCTCCAACCCGTTGCCCTCCTAAAAAGAAACAAGAATAAAAACAAAAACAAAAACAAAAAAATGTAAATTTCCGCTGGGGCAAGCCTCAAAAAAAACATTGATTTTCAAGTTGAAGTGACTACTATTAAACTCGCTTTAACCCCGTCTAAAAATGAAAAATGAAAGAGGTGACAAATACTATGATGAAGCGGAAAGATTACAAGGTCATTTTGGCAACAAAGGAAAGCTATCAAGAATGGCAGCAGGTGGTGTAAGTGCTTGGAAAGAAGTAAACTGGGATGACGTTCCTGAAAAAGTAAACTGTGTCAAAGCCTTGGAGACTCTTGCAAAAGCCGGGTATAACGAAAAAAAACATATTGAAGACGTAAAAATAGCCGAGAACCCAGAAGAACTCCACAGAAAAGAAGAAAAAATGGGCGCAGCAATGGACAAATGGTACGAGAAACTTTGGGAAAAACATGGACTAAACAAAACTATCCACCCAGACGAAGCCAGATGTATTGAAGCGGAAACTGCAATGGCACTTGATTGGATTGAAGGAGAATCACTAGAGAAAAAAGCAAAATTAATTGCAGACTTTGAGAAAAATTTTAAAGCCACAATTGAACTCAGAAATGAGATTAGAAAACACCCTTCCGCATTCGCAAAAAGAGAATTTGCAAGAAGAAGAGGACCAAACGGAATGGGAGTTGACCAAAGAGAAGTGTGGAATGAAATTCTTGAAGAACTTGAAGGAATAACTGAATCCTCCACATCCGTCCAAAGTGAATTTACAAAAAGGGCAAAAGATGAGGATCACAAAAAAGACACAAAAACACTAAAAGCGGAAATCCAAGATGAATATGAAAAGAAAGCTGGGCAGTACAAAGATAAATTAATGGCCAACATACAATATTTTGGGGGTGACATGGTAACAGCAAAAAACGGCAGCAAAATTCCAAGAACCGCCAACGAATTCCTTGAATGGTTGGAAAGCCTGGAGACTTTCAAAGAAGTAGATAAAGCATATAAGCTTTTGCCCGGAGAAATCGCAGAAAGAAAAGCAAAACACGACCAAGCAGATGAAATTCTTGAGAATGCAACCGCTTCAGACCAGAAAAAATACAAAGCAATGATCGCACTAATGCGCAATCACGAACTTGGTGAATTCCTCCCAACTTTGGAAAGCGCTGTGCAAAATGAATCGTCCCACGTTGCAGAATACCAGGCAAAAATTCTAACAGCACGAGGTCAGCACGGGATTGATCTTTTTAATAGATGGGAAAGAACAAGACTTGTCGCAACCATGAAAACCAGGGATACAGACACTCAAGAAGCTCTTCTAAAAACGCTGGATGCAGATATAAAAGATAGAGAAAGAGTTGTCTCACTTTATCTAAACCTTCCAGACCACGTCAGAGATGACGAAATGTTTATAGAAGAAACCGGTGAAGTTCGCGAGCAAATGCTTGAAGAAGCAATGAATGACTTGGCGAATGAAAACAAATCGCCTCTTGATAACTTGGGAGCGTTTGATGACGTAAATCTGGAAGAATTCAACGAAGATCTAATAGGCGAATGGGGTGATAAATTTGTTGAAGAAAAATTGGAAGAATTGGATGAGATGGGAATGATAAACGAAAAACGAGGCAACGTAATTAATGCAATTTTTGGAAGAGAAAAAAAAGCTGAAGCCAAAAACATGAATCAAGATGAATACGCCGAAGATGACCTTAAATACTGGATTCGCCTCAACAAAGGAATAGATACAATTGAGGAGGCCACAAATTCTCGTGACAAAGACAAAGTAAGATTCCTTCACGGCAACAGAATCGCAATGAAAAATGGCTACACTTTTCACTCGGGTGGCGAGGTCAAAAAATTAAGTAAAATTAGTGACCAACAAATAGATTCCGGCAGTGATAAAATTGATGAGTTACTTGATAATGCAGATTACGACACAGATTTGAGAGTAATGGACCAAGATGGTGGGCTTATGGAAAAACCCCGCTTAAAACTCATACGAAAAGATGAACAACAAGCTCAAATGATTGCAAACAAGATTTTAAGATATGTGAGAAACGCAAAAGTGCAAAACTCACGTGAAGCTGAGGTAATTGTTTTGGACAAAGTCAGAAAACAACGCTTCCAGCACTTGGAAAGAGCTAGAAAAGCTGCTTAAGTGTTTACGCACACTTTTTAAAAATTAGCGCCACATGCTTTACGACATGATTTTCATTGGTGGAGGTGTTGCCGCTTTGGGCGGCAGTATTTACGCCAAACGCTACAATATGGAAACTTTAATCCTGACGGACACACTCGGAGGGACAATTACTCAAACTCACCTGGTTGAAAATTACCCGGGCTTCCCTTCTGTCACAGGCCAGGAACTTGCTGAGCACCTTATTGAACACGCAAAAGCTAACAATGTGGAAATTCGCCAAGGTTCACGCGTTAACCGCGTCACAAAAGAAGGTGACACATTCAAAATTGAATACGGAAAGGAAATTTTAGAGTCCCGAACCGTAGTTTTAGCAACCGGCACAACTTACAGAAAACTCGGCGTTCCGGGAGAAGAAGAATTAAAAGGCCGCGGCGTTTCATACTGTGCAACCTGCGACGCGGGCTTTTTTAAAGGCAAAAACGTGATTATGGTTGGCGGTGGAGACAGCGCTGTGAAGGAATCCTTGATTTTGGCGGAACATGCTGCACATGTGACAATCGTTTACAGAAAGAGCGAATTTTCCAAAGCGGAACCAATCAACCTTGCTAGAATGGAAGCCACGGAAAACATTTCAACTAAACTAAGTACAAACGTTACGGAAATCATTGGTGAGACAAAAGTCGAAAAAGTAAAATTCGACACAGGTGAAGAAATGGCCGTTGATGGAGTGTTCATTGAAATCGGTCGAATACCCATAACAAGCATGTTTGACGAACTTAATCTTGAAAAAAATGAAAAAGGTGAAATAATAGTAAACCCAATGAGCGAAACTTCGGTTCCCGGCTGCTATAGCGCCGGTGACATCACCGACATGGAATGGAAACAAGCAATCGGTGGTGTCGCACAAGGAACAAAAGCTGCTTATATGGGATTTAGCTTCATATCAGCTCAAAAACTAAAATCATGATTCTCCAAGTAGGAAAAGCAGCGCCACACTTCACAGCAGAAGGTCTTTTTGGCGACGAAATCAAAAAAGTGTCTCTGGAAGATTACCGCGGCAAATGGGTTATTTTGGTATTTTACCCTCTGGATTTTACCTTTGTTTGCCCAACAGAAGTCACCGCCTTTGACATGGAATACGACAAATTTACGGAAATGAATACTGAAGTTTTAACAATTTCAGTCGACAGCGTGCACAGCCACAGAGCATGGAAAAAAGAAATCGGAATTTTCAAACTTGGAATGCTTTCCGACATGACCAAAGATATCAGTCGCAATTATGGCGTCTTGGTTGAAGATAAAGGAATTTCACTCCGCGGAACTTTTGTGATTGACCCTGATGGCATTCTGAAAATAGCACTTGTTCATGACCTTAATGTTGGCAGAAACGTAGAAGAAATTATTAGAGTTGTTCAAGCTTGCCAAACCGGCGAACTTTGCCCAATTGGATGGAAACCTGGACAAAAAACATTGGGGAAAGGATAAATTTGTGAGAGAATGCTTCCTAAAAAGCATTCTTATGAACCAAATTCCAGTTCCATTTGAAGAAATTGATCAAGCAAAGGAGCGAATTTATAAAGCGCAAAACATCCTAATAATCTCACACCAAAGCCCCGACCCAGACACAATCGGCGCAAATTTGGCATTGAGAATGCAATTGGAAGCAATTGGAAAAAATGTAGTTTCAGCATGCGCAGACCAAATCCCGGAAAACTGCGACTTTTTAGAGAAATCACAAAGTTTTGTAACGGATTTTAACAGCACAGATTTTGACCTAATCATTACTGTAGATATTAGCAGCCACGAATTGCTAAAATTTCACATTACAAAACCGGAACTTCTTGATAGAACAAAAACATTTATCATAAACATAGACCATCACCCAACCAACAATAACTTTGGAAACATTAATATTGTCATGCCTTCAGCACCGGCTGCATGCTTTATATTATACCTGTTTTTTAGCTACTACGGTTGGTCAATCACCCCACAAATAGCAACTGCGCTACTGCATGGACTCTATTTTGATACAGGTTCATTTATGCACTCAAACACATCCTCAGCAAGCTTAAGAGTCGCAGGAAGACTCATAGCTCTTGGCGCATCCCATAAAACAATAGTCAGAAGACAATTTCATACAAATACAATTCCACAACTTCGCGTTTGGGGTCATGCACTTAGCCGTGCAAGTTTCAACAGCAAAAACGCAATTGTAACTGCAATAACAAAACAAGATTTCCAACGTGAAAACGCAAATCCAGACGACTTATCCGGTTTAATTAATTACATAAATTGCGTCCCTGAAGCCAGCTTCTGCATGCTTTTAGCAGAAGATATGAAAGGCAATATTAAAGGCTCCATGCGCACTCTTAAAGAAAACATAGACCTGTCGCAAATAGCATCCCTATTTGGAGGCGGCGGCCACAAAAAAGCAGCAGGTTTCAAAGTTCCGGGCGAACTAAAAAGCAAAATTGCTTGGGAAATTATAGAACCTCACTAAAAAGTTTATTGGCATTATCCCAATTAATATTCTTCCTAAAAGCGGTTAAGTAATCTGCTTTTTTTGTGCCATAGTCAATCATGAACGCATGCTCCCAACAGTCCAATGCCATAATTGGCACCTGAAATGCAGGCAAACCAACGTGATGCTCAAACAGAATGTAATGGTGCAAACTTTTATCTTTCAAATTCCAAGTTAGCAGCACCCAACCCGGTGTTGAAGACGCACTCGCCTTCAAATCCTCATCCCACTTCTCAAAAGACCCAAAAGACGCCACAATCTGTGCCCTAAGCTCTTCAGAAGGCTCACCGTAAGCACCCAAAGATTCAAAATAAAGTTCATGCAAATAGGCTCCATTAAAAGCAACAGATTCACGTCGTTTAAGTTCGCTAAATTCCCCATAAGAATAATTTGTGGCACCTCTGTCCGCCATTCTGAGCTTTTCCTCAATCTCATTCAACTTTTTCACATATCCTTCATAAAGGCCAAAATGCGCCTTAAGTTGATCATCTGAAATACCCTCCAAAACACCAAGTAGTGCTGAATAATCTTTTGCTGTATGATTCATAATATAGTTTTAATGGACAAAAAAATAATAGCATCTTGTAACTATTCTGCCCAACTCAACGTTTTAAACAGCGAACAAACATCTTCATGCCCAACACTTTTTCAATAGCAGAAGCGCAAAAAAGCCTTGTTTTTGTTAAACCCGTAATGGAAGACATTCAAAAAACAACAAGAGAACTCAAAATTTTAAAGGAGAATATGGACAAAGTGGAAAACCTGGAAATAATTCTAAAAAAACTTGAAAAATTGAACACTGCCTGAAAGATTTATCTTCCGTTGGCTGTATTTGTAGAGATATTGGAACCTGCACCGTTGATTTCCCAATCAAAGTGGAAGGTGAAATTGTCTTCCTCTGCTGGAAACTTGGTGAAGACAATATTGACCATTTCCACCCCGTAAACAATCACTGCCTTGAACGCGTTTCTTTCATCGCGAAAACAAGTCAGTCATCATCTCCTGCGTTTTAAGTTCCACTAAGGCGGATTTATCATCAGTAAAAATTTTCTCGCCTTCTTTTTGCGAATAAATATGCCCGTTCCCCTCTAAATAATCCTTGTATTTTTGCAAATCCACTTGAACCTCACTAATACTAAAATCTCCACCTTTATTCACAACAATGATCGAATTTTCACTTGTAGGAATCTCGGCACGTAAAACTTTTGAGAAAACACCGCACAAAGTATTCGTTAAAATATTTAAAAAATCACTCTCATGAGAAATTGCATTCATTGCTAAAACTCCACCTTCATTCAAATGCTCATCAACAAGCTGAAAAAATTCCTGTGTCGCCAAATGAGACGGGACAAACGTAACATTGTAAGCGTCCATTATAATAAGGTCGAATTTTTCGCTTGTCGTATTCAAAAAACTACGCGCATCCGCGTGAACAATTTCAACATTCGCGCTGTCCAAATGGAAATACTCTTTTGCAATGAATGTAACCGCTGGATCTAATTCAACCCCGGTAATTGAAATTTCCGGGTAATACGCATTAAAAATCCTCGTAAAAGAACCGCCCGCATGACCCAAAATCAGAATTTTTTTTGTATTTTCCGCCATTTCCGGCAACACACTATAATAAGAATAGTATTCCTTCACCAAGGGCCCGGCAGGCTCATAAACTGACTGCATTCCAAACTGATTATTCAAATAAAATTCACGCCTTCCACTTTCCCGCTCTTTAACAAAAATATGATTATAAGGTGAATCAACCTCGACAATAATTGCACTGTCCGCAAAAACTGGCGGTACAAACCAAAAAAGAACCACGGAAGCCGCAGCAAGAATATAAACCCACCATAATCTCAATCCCACAGCGGCAACAAAAAAAAGTAAAACCCCAAGTAAAATAAATGTTTTAGTTGTCCCCAAAAACGGAATAAAAACAAAAGCCGGCAAAAAAGTTCCCAAAATACTTCCAATAGTTGAAACGGAAGAAACCCGACCGGCAACTCCCCCAATATCTTTAATTTTCAAAGCAAGCATCTTAACAGTGTACGGAATAATCATCCCCAAAAGCACCATGGGCACAATTAGCAAAAGCAAAACGGAAATAAACGAACCCCATTGAACCAAACCAACAAGCGTCGGGAAAATGGACAAAACGGATGACACAACCAATTTTGAATAAAAAGGTAAAAATAAAATCCAAATTGCAGCAAACAAAATCAGTAAAAAATATGCCTGCGGCACAGGATTTTTATCAGCCAATCTCCCCCCCCAAAAATATCCAATTGAAAGTGCCAACATAATTAGCCCAATCAAATTAGTCCAAACAAAAAGCGTATTCCCAAAATACGGCGACAAAAGTCTTGAAGCGCTCATTTCAACAGCCATAACCGCAAGACCGGATATAAAAGCACAAAAATAAAAATAATAGCGTGATTTCATGCAAAAAATTTTACACGAAAAATTTGCAATAAGAAATAATCCGTTTATTGTAAATTCAGAAATTATCAATACACATGAAACTTTTTTTATCCAAAACTCTCCCCAAAACCGACCTTCTCTTTATTGGTCTATTTGAAAAAGAAAAACTGCCATCCAAAACCACAAATTTACTTGGAAAAGAAGCTGCAAAACTTATTGAAAAAAGGCTTAAAGACAAAGATTTTGAAGGTGAAAACGGCGACTTTTTGACACTCTATCCGGACACTGGCTCTGCAAAAAAAATAGTTCTTTTTGGTCTTGGAAAAAAAGAAAAAATAGGAATTCAAGCAATGGAAAAAACAGCAGCAAAATGTGCAGCAATTGCAAAAAAAGCAAAAGCAAAACGTGTCACCGCATTACTTGAAGATGAAGACATAAAAGATTTCTTTAGCGGTTTCATCCTGGGAGAATATGAATTTTCTCGTTACAAATCAAAAAATAAAAAGGAAACACCAATTGAATCACTTACTTTGGTTTGTAATTTAAACAAAACCACAAAAGAATCCCTTCAGGACGCACAAGTTTTCATGGAATCATCACGCTTTATTCGTGACCTTGTTAACACTCCTGCAGCAGATTTGAACACTCTTGACCTTGCATCAAAAGCAAAAGAACTTGCAAAAAAATACAGACTTAAAATCCAAGAATTCGACGAAAAAAAACTTGCAAGTTTAAACTGCGGCGGAATTTTGGGTGTTGGCAAAGGCGCCGACCATCCACCTCGCATGGTTGTAATTGAATATAAACACCGCTCAAAATCAAAAACACCAAATATTGCATTTGTTGGCAAAGGCATAACTTTTGATACCGGTGGTCTAAACTTAAAACCAACCGGCTACATTGAAACCATGAAACAAGACATGGCGGGAGCCGCAACTGTTTTGGGCACTTTGGATGCAATCGCCAGAGCAAAACTTTCTGGTCATTTTGCATTCGTTATTGCACTCGCAGAAAATGCAATCTCACACAAATCCATTCATCCGGGTGACGTTTTAAAAGCATTCAACGGGAAAACCATTGAAGTTACAAACACAGACGCTGAAGGCAGACTGGTGCTTGCAGACGCTCTTAGCTACGCAGAATCAAAATTGAAACCAAAAGTTATTTTGGATATTGCAACATTGACCGGAGCCGTATCCGTTGCACTTGGCTTCAACATTACCGCTGTATTGGGAAATGACAAAAAACTCATTAATGAGGCAAAAGAAGCAGCAAAAGAAGCAAATGAAAGAGTATGGGAACTCCCACTTGACGAAGATTTTATTGAAGCAACAAAAGGCGATATTACAGATGTAAAAAATTCCACAGACGGCGTACGTGCAGGCACTTCAATGGGTGCAGCTTTCCTTGCAAACTTTATTGACAAAGTTAAATGGACACACTTTGATATTGGCGGAACAGCATGGGCGGAAAAACCTGAAAGTCGAACAAAATACGGAGCAACTTCAGTTATGCTGCGTACATTCTATGAAATAGCAAAACGTCATTCGTCCTAACACACCCACAGCAAAGCAAAGGGTGGCCGAGGCCCACCCAGAAAGCCGAGGCTAACGCGACCGAAGGGAGCAACCATCTATAGGACACTTCCCCAGATTAAGTATGCCAAAGCATACCCAATAGTCCAACAACCTAGAATAATTCCCAGGAGTACAAGCGCAAATTTTAAAGCATTTTTAGACATAACTTGAAAAGTTATGTTGATAAAACCTCACTATACTCGAGCTTATAAATATGAAAAATTGTAAGCACCAAACTCAAAATGATCGGTCCAAAAACCAAGCCCTTCAAGCCAAATACAAACAATCCTCCCAAAACCGCCAAAAAAGTAGTCAACGGATGCATGCTTGAGCTTGAACCAATCAAATAAGGTCTTACAAAATTATCAATATTTGAAATTACTGTAAATCCCCAAACAATCAAGAAAATCCCCCATCCAACCTCGCCAGAAAGCAAAACTGCAAGCGCGGCCGGCGCCCAAATTATTGATGAACCAATATAAGGAATTAAAGCCGCAAAAGACATTATGGTTGCATAAAAAATGGCATGGTCAATACCCGCAATCGCAAATCCAATTCCCCCCATAATTCCCTGTAAAATTGCAGTACCGAATGCTCCAATAGCAATTCCATAAGTTGTTTCTTTGAGCTTTTTCTCAATCTCCTCCTCATGCCTTAGCGGAAGTGGACTTAAAATTTTCAAATAATTGCGAATCCTATCTCCATCTTTGAAAAAGAAAAACACTGTCAGAATAAGAATAAAAATATTCACAACAGTATTGCCAATACTTTTCACCAAAGAAGCACTTGAATTAACAATAAATGAACTTACATTCTGCCCAATATCTTGAACAATTGCGTAAATATCAAACTGCAACTGTCCAAAAATTTCCTTAAAACGCATATTCTCAAAAAATTTATCCAGTGGTTCTCCAATTACAGGTATCGTATTTAACTGGTTAAAATCTACACTTTTAAAATCAAGTTGCATCAATTTAGCATCCAAAACCTGATAAGTAACAAATGCTTCTTGTGCAATAAACACAACAAACAAAGTCAAAGGCCCTAAAACCACTAAAATAACAAAAAGCGTAGTTAAAAACGCAGAAATCCCTTTATGCCCACGAAAAACCTTAACAAACCACTTGTTCACAGGATTAAAAAAAATAGCTATCAAAGCCGCATAAATCAAAACTGTAAAAAAGGGAGAAATCACCCAAAGCAACAAGAAAACGCTACCAGCGACAACCAAAAGCAAAAAATATCTTGAAAAATTCGGCAAAACCAAAAGACCATCCCCTGAAAGGGGTTTGTAATTCGGCTTTTTGGTCGAAGTTTTTTTTGAATTAGTTTTACTAACCACCATGGCGCAGAAGTTACATAAAAAAGCCTATCACACTTTCCTCTGCCTATCCAAATTTTCCTTATACCTTTTTAGCGAATCACGAATGGCTTCATGAATTGGCCTCATTTTTATACCCTCATCCTCAAGTTTTTTTGAAGAAAGTCCACAATTTGATCTTCTTGCCTTTGTAATCCTTTCCATTTCTTCAACAGAGAACAATTCATACTTATACAATGGATCAACAATTTCCTTATACATATCCAAAATTTCTTTATGATCAATAGTCCCCGGATTCGTCATATTGAAAATCCCAGTAGCGCGCTTTCCCATAAGCTTCACTGAAGCTTTCAAAAAATCTTCAATCACACTGATTGAATTCGGCACAGAAATCACCTTTGGATACTTGGTAATTTTTGTAATAAAATTCCGCTCCCCGGGTTCACTGTCAAACGGCATCCGGAGCCTAAGCTGCAAAACCGGAAACTCTTTCAACATATCTTCACTCCACGCCTTTGTTCGCGAATAAAAACTGCCATCAAAATTTGGCTCATCATTCTCAGAATAGCCATTGCCTTCATTATCCCCTTCATAAACACAACCGCTCCCCACATGTGTCATATAAATCCCCAAATTTTCGCAAGCCCTGGCCAAAATAATCGGTGCCACCACATTTGAGAAAATGGTTTCCATCTTATTGTCCTCACACCAATCCACATTCGGCTTCCCGGTCTTTCCCGCACAATTGATTACCACATCCGGCTGCTGCTTTTTCAGTTCTTCCAAAATAGCAGAATAATCCTCAATCCTCACATCAGAAATAACCGCCTTCTCACCAAGAAAATCCTTAAACTTATGTGCAATATAACCCTTCCCAAAAATCAAGTATTTCATGAGAGAATGATACCAAAATTTCTCAATTAAGCAACCTTACCATTTTGCACCTTTAATCTCCGGCGGATCATCCCCAAACTCACAAATATAATTGTGATGATCTGAAATTTTGTTCTCTAAAATCTGCAAAACTTCACTCATTTTCTTGGCAACTCGCGCATTCCGTTTAGCACCCCTTTCAATCAAATCCATTGCCAAATGATAGCGATCAACCTTATTGCGAATAGCCATGTCGAAAGGCGTCGTGGTCGAACCCTCCTCACTATAACCATGCAAACTGAAGCGCTTCACATCCGCATACTCCCAAATAATGTGCTGAATGTCATTGGTGTAGCCGTGATAATTGAAAACAACCGGCTTGTCCTTTGTGAAAAATTTCTCAAAACCATCCCGCGTCAACGTTCTGGGCGTAAAAATATTACAAAAATCCCCCACACAAAGCCCGGAAAGCTCGGAAACATTCACAAAACGAATCTTAAGTTCCGGCACAAGATCCTTACATACTTTAACGGCCATAAGTGCCTCTTCAGTCATATAATCTCCGGCACTCGCTAAAACAACATCCGGATTTTTTGTAGCCTCAGCTCCCGTCACCCACTCCCAAACCCCCATTCCGTCCCTGGACTGTTTCCTGGCTTCTTCAACCGTCAGCCACTGCCCCAGATCCCTCTTCCCCGCAACAATCACACAAATTCCATTTTTCCTCAAAAGCGACTCCTCGAGAGCAACCAGCATGCTGTTGGCGTCTGAAGGATAAAATATTTGTGTAAACTCACCATGTTTCATTAGCATGCTGCTCACAAAACTCGGATTCTGGTGCGAATACCCATTGTGTTCCTGCCTCCAACCCACGGAAGACTGAATATAAATTGCGGAAGGAATCGGCTTTCGCCAAGACACCTTAAATGATTGTTTCAAAAACTTGGCAAACTGATCCACCATGCTGGAAATAATTGTAGTAAATGCCTCGTAACTTACAAAAATCCCATAACGACCGGTTAAAAGATATCCCTGCATCCATCCCTGCAAATTATGCTCACTCAAAACTTCCATGACGCGCCCGTCGGGCGCGGTATTCTCAACATTTTTCAAAAGAGGCCACTGATAAGCACGGTTAGTTGCTTCAAAAACAGTCTCCAATTTGTTTGAAACCATTTCATCCGGACAAAACATCCGGAAATTGTCCTTATTTTGAACAAACATATCCCGCAAAAATTTTCCGGCATTATTCATACTGCTGGCTGTAGCGCTGCCACGTTTTTTAAACTTAACCTCATAATTTTTCAAATTTGGTACATTCAGAGCTTTCATCACATTCCCACCCACAGCATGCTTACACCGCCCCATACTGTAATTCCCCTTCGGCACAAACTCAAAAATCTCCTTTTTAATCCGCCCACTATCATCAAAAAAATCGCCAATCTTATAAGACAGGAGCCACTTTTCCACCGCTTTCAATTTAACATCGTCTTTTTGCAATCCCTCAATAGGCACTCCATGCGCTCTGAACGAATTTTCAATCGGCTTACCTCCAAATTCCTTAATACCTCTCCATCCTTTTGGCGAACGAAGAAAAATCATAGGCCACTTTGGCTTCAAAACTGGTTTCTTGCTTGACCTAGCCTTTTTCTGAATTGCACGAATTTTTTTATACGAATCATCAATCGCCGCCATCATTTTCTCCTCAATATTTGATCCCTCAACAATGTGAATGTCATAACCAAAACCGGTAAACACATTCGTAACCTCCTTATTATCCATCATCCCGTACATGGTGGGATTTGAAATTTTATACCCGTTAACATGCAAAATTGGCAAAACCGCCCCGGATTTTTTAGGATCCAAAAACTTATTTCCATTCCATGCCGCGGAAAGCGGCCCCGTCTCAGCCTCACCATCACCAACAACCGCCGCAACAATCAAATTTGGATTGTCAAGCGCCGCACCATAAGCCGTCGCCAGCGAATACCCAAGCTCACCACCCTCCAAAATAGAACCCGGCACGGTTGGCGTAACATGGCTTGGAAAAGGTGTAAAAGGCCAAGAAAAGTCATGTACCAACTCTGAAAAACCCTTCTCATCCACACTATATTGAGAATAAACCTTATAAAGCGACCCCTCCACAAATAAATTCGCCAAATTAGCCGGTGCCCCATGCCCGGGACCCGTTACAAACAAAACTTCACACTTCTCTTTACAAACCAACCAGTTCAAATTTGCATAAATAAAATTTAGCCCAGGCACAGTTCCCCAATGCCCCAAAACTCTATCTTTAACATGCTCCGCCTGTAAAGGCTCCTTTAGCAAAAAATTGCCCTTCAAATAAAGCTGCGCCACACCCATATAATCCACAAATCTCAAATAATCTTTAAGCCAGCGAATTTCTTTTTCGTACTTTTTTGGCATGGAAGCGGGGTTAATGTGCACACATTTTGCACTCTTAAGCCCGGTCTTTCAAGTTTTTTAATTTGAAACCTTAATCCGCTTCTCAGGTTGAAAATTGCACATTCACTTTATTAATCATCATCAAGCTCATCAGCCGTAACCGGCAAATTCTTACCTCGCGGAGAATGCCACAAAGCATATGGTTTTCCCTCTGAAGTGGTATCAGACGCATAATGCAGAACTGTTGGCCTCTTCTGTCCTTCCTGTTTCCATCCTTTTTCTTCAGATCTCTTGTTAACATCATAAACCCTAATAAATTTTGCCATTTTCATACTTTCCGGATCACTTTCAAACAATTCCGTAAAAATATTTCCCTCCTCCCCTAAAAAAACATCCGGACCCAAAACTTCCGGATCAATATTTCCAAACACCATATCTACATCACCGGCAACATTTGCAAAATGCGTACCAGTAGATTCGGTCCCCTTCTGCTCCTTTCTAATTTCTAAAACGGCAGCGGCATTGGAAAAATGACAAAATTTTACCCCCGGTATCCCCGAACACTCATCTCCAGAACCCCATCTTCCGAGTGCAACACACATATACTTGCCCTTTAATCTTTCATTTACTTTACTAAGCACATTCCAAACCGCATATCTTTCTCGTAAACCTTCCTCACCAAAAATTGCAGGATCAACATAAAACACATACTCAACATCCCTAACCCGCGCATTATTAACCGCCCCCTCACCTTGCACTAAAATTTGTTCCGGTTTTACTGATTCCGGCATCCTCGCCGGCACCAAACTCTCAGGAAGTGTGTAAGGTCTACATTGAATCAAGTTTATTATCCACTCTCCCTCAATAAATTGAGCCGTAAACTCAATATCCACAGCCTCATAACCCATCAAATGCTGCAATTTTTGAAGAATATACTCCATTCTCAAAGCAAATTCCGGCTCTTGAGCAATGAAAATATCTTTAAAATTAAAATTCTTTACCACTGCCTTTCTATCCTGAGCCCATTTCAAACCTCTTGAACACTCTCTTTCCTGAAGCACCTCAGCAGCTTTTTTTGTAACAACCTCACCGCTCTTCAAATCAATCACTCTTAATTCAAGCTGATTTTTCTGTCCCTCAAGCGGAACATGAAATTTATCCCCAAAAATAATAATTCTACCGACACCTTGATCCACAATAATTTCACCCAAACCTGCCGCAACTTTCATTACCCCATTCTGCCCCTCTCTACCAAAAGTTTGACGACACTTGGAAAACCCAACGCCTGAAGCATCAGGATAATACAAATCTCCATGCTTTTCACCACAAACCGCCTGAATAAATAGCCCCATCTCCTCATCACCTGAAAGAAGCGCCAATTTTTGCCTGTATGAAAAAACATCCCCTGAAAATGCAGACCCGTAAACCTTCCTTATTGCATCCTTAAACTTCTCAAAATCTGATTCAAAATCCCCATTATTCGCAACCACAACAGACTCATACATACCCGCAAAAGACGCACCTTGCTTATCCTCCATCTCACTTGAAGATCGAACAATAATTGGCACACCCCATTCATGAATTTCCCTGAAAAGCATCCTTAGCTGACGTTCAATATGCTCCGGAAACTCTGCTCCTTTCTTAAGTTTAGGCTCAGTTTGCTCAGGTGACTCCGTTCCATCATTATCTTGTGGTTCAGTTCGCTCAGCTAACTTCGTTCCTATCATAGCCTCACCAATCCTTTTAAAAATAGTAGGATCAACACTCTGTCCCCTGGTATATGGTCCCTTTAAAACACAAGTTTCAGCAAGCCCCTGATTTGCTTCATAATTTAAAACCTCTCTAAAAACATGCGTACCAATATATCTGGTTGGTGTCTCTCTAAACCACTCCAAACCCGGCTTCAAAACAACCCTCTCTCTCATTTCATCACTAAGACTTCGGACTTCACAAAACCAATCATCAAACTCAGGCGTATCCTGCTCCAAAGCCGCTTTGGCAAGCATCTCATTAGCAGCCTTTCCTCCAATAGTTCCACTTGAAAGCGAATCGGGACTTCTCTCCAAAACCTTCCTAAAATGCCGTAGTCCCAAATATTTTCCGGGCCCACCAATCACATCTTCATTTTTTGTAACCAAGCGACGCACCAAAAATTCCAAAACGGATATCCTGACATTCTCACAAGGTTCATTTCCCCGAGCAACCTCTTCCTTTTCAATATAAGTTAAAAGATTTAAAAGTTCATTTATCGGTGTTTTACCTGAAATGGGTTTTTTCATTCTGACTGGCACACCTTTTTCATCAAAAACAAAATACTTCTCTGCCTCCCCCTCTCCGTCTCTTTGATAATATTTTGCCCTCAAATACTCCAAAATTTTATCTCTTTGTTTTTCAGCAAGCTCCGCAATCCCTCCAAGACAAACAGCGGTTTTTGCAGCAACAATTCTTTGATGTCCATCAATTGCTTGAGATTCATCACAAGGCATCTCCTCTAAAAGCCGCAGTGCAAGCTCCAAAATCCCCACATCACCACCCTTCAGACCCAATTTATATGCCACATGCCTAAAAGCGGACATGACGTCACAAAGCTCCCTTCCCTTTTTTCTGACATCGATATCAGCAGCCTCTGCATATAAAGTGCTGGCAACCCTATCTGAACAAATCAAGCTCTCAACAAGATCCAATCCCTTCTCAGAGAGAAATCCCATCTTTTCCGGCTCAACCGTTTGATTTTCCATAAAATTAAATTTTGGCAGAAAAAATATTCCTGCCAAAACATAAAGTCAAACGAATTTTAGAATCGAACTAGTATCGATCCTTCTTTTCTCTTGCTTCGTTTACAACAATATTGCGCCCATCAACTTCTTTATCGTTGAAAGCATCAATTGCAGCTTGTGCTTCATCATCAGAGTCGAAAGTAACGAATCCGAATCCTCTTGAACGACCAGTATCACGGTCGGTCATAACAAAAGCGTCACTAACTTCTCCGACAGTTGAAAATAAATCTTTCAACTTATCGCTGTTAACTGACCAAGGAAGATTTCCTACAAAAAGTTTTTTTGACATAAATAAATGTATTAAAGGATATGTCTTGTTCTACACTAGCTCCCTTAAACATTTTTTACCGGGAATACTGTCCGAACGCGCGCATTTTACCGCTAAAACAATGCATTTGTCAAAGAAATTATAGAAATATATAAACTCTAACCGTGTAATTTATTTAATGCATCAACAAATTCTTCCTCAGTCGCAATTTCTCCATCCAAACATTCATCTCCATTTTCTTGCCAATATGGCAAACTTTTCATGTTTTTGCGTGTTAATTTTTCTGCCAAGTCACGTTCCATATTCGGTACAGCACCAATAAAAAACATTACTCCTCCTTCAAATACCTCTACGCAACTTTTTACCCGACCATCTTCTGAAACGCAATGAACGCAAACCGCACCTTGCGGCACCTCGGCACCCAATACGGATTCATCAGCAAGCGGCATACTGCAAGAAATACAAGTTTTCATAATAAATAGATTAAAAGAATAAAAACATTTTCGTTAATTAAACACGGCAAGCACTTTACCCAGATTTTTCGTAAATTTTTCATCCGCATCACCTGAAAAATCCTCAACTTTTGGAACAATAATACTCTCCTTCAAGACCTCCAGACCCAGCTCATGCAAAACAGGCAGTAAATTTTCCGCTACTCTCACACCTCCAAAACCACCGCTTGAAACCGTACAAAGCGCAACTTTTTTCCCTTCGTACTCCTTATAAGCCTGATCCAGAAGCATCTTCAACTCGCCCGGATACCCATGATTATATTCCGGCGTAACAATAATGAAACCATGCGAAGACCTCACAATTTCTCGCCAAGTATTAGTCAGAGGATTATTTTCCCACGGCGGAATCGTCCTGCCATGCATATGATCACGAACATCAACAAACTCTACCTCAAAATCATCTCTTTCACTTAAAAAAGCCAACGCCGCCTTTGCAACTTTCTCAGACTGCCGACCTTCACGTGCAGTTCCAAGGACCAAGGTAATTTGTGGTTTTGAATCCATAATTGAAAAGTTAATTATCCAAAAGTAAATGCGTAGGTTTCCACCCCGCCATCCAAAAATTTCAGTTCAAGAAGATGCGCCCCCGGCTCATCCAAACTCAAAATCTCATACAACCTATCTGAATCAACACTTATAATGCCCTGACTTTCACCATCCATAAAAATTTCAACTCTACCGGCTGAACCCTCAACCGGATTCATAACCAAAAACACATTCTTAGCTTTAAACCTTAGCCTCAAAGCGGCGCCTTCACCCATTTGCGAATATTCCCCAAAAACCGTCCAAGCACCCTCAAACGCAAAACTATTTAAATTCAAATTCTCTGGAAAACTATAAATCTGCTCTCCATCCTTCAACACTTTCTCCGGCGAAGAAAACCCGCGCGACCTCAAATACCCCAAATAAGTCTCCGGTGTTGCACTATCTATTGAATAATCGGGATTGTCCACAGTCGCGCTTACCGCATGACCGGCCTCCTTCAAAAGATCCTGAATCAAGCGTTCGGACTCGTTATAACCACCTTCGCCAAAATGGGTATCACGAATTCGCCCCTCTGCATCAATAAAATACTTGGCGGGCCAAAATCTGTTGTTGTAAGCCCTCCAAGTTGAGTAATCGTTATCCTGAACAATCGGATAAGTAAGCCCAAAGTCGTCAATCGCCTTGGCCAAATTGCGTACATCTTTTTCGAATTCAAATTCAGGAGTGTGCACTCCTATTACCACAAAACCCTCATCCATATATTTCTCGTACCAATTCTCAATATAAGGCAAAGTTCGAATGCAATTTATGCAGCTATAAGTCCAAAAATCAATCAAAACAACCTTTCCTCTCAAATCCTCCAAACTAAGCGCCTCGGAATTCAACCACTCCCCACCCGGAATAATTTCAGGAGCAACCATATAACCGTCCGTCGAAATCTCCACATCGGTATTCATCCCAATATCATCAAGCTTTGTACGAACTTTTGTATTGTCTTCGATAGCTGTCAAACCCGCCCCGTAATTCGGAAATTTTTGTAAAATATAAGTCTGAAACTGCCTATCCCAATTAAAAAAGATTCCAATAGCTGTAAGTATCATCAAAACACCAAAAACCTTCTGAATGCTACCCAAATTTCTAAGCAACCACGGCACTTTTTGAAACACCTGTCGCCCCCCATAAAGAATTATTAACATGGGAATTGCAGTCCCAACCGCATACGCCAAAGTAATCAAAACAGCCCCGCCATTCACTGAACCTGTCAAAGCCAGTGCAATTACGGAAGCCAAAATCGGCCCTACACAAGGTGTCCAAACCAAACCGAGCGAAAGCCCAATAAATAGCCCCCCCTCAAACCCGGACTGAACAGCCCCGCTTTTTTTTATGCGCGAAGACCTCGACGCAAATTTCCCGGCAACAATCTCAAAAATCATATGAAGTTTTGGCACAACGAACACCAATCCAAAACAAAAAATTACAATCACTGCCAAAATTCGCAAATAATTCGCCGACAGCCCTGTCAAATTCACAATAGTAGTCAAAAAAAGTGTAAAAAAAGTGAAACTGGCAATAAACCCCACAACTACTCCCAAAGGATGCCGTTTGGAACCGGCAGTCGTGCTCGAAAGAATAATAGGTAAAAGCGGCAAAATACATGGAGAAAGAATAGTCACAATCCCCGCAATAAACGCAAATCCTGCAAGTAATAACATTGAAAAATGGTTAATATGACCTAAACAAGAATAGCATCTAAGCGCTCTCAATAACACTTCTCATTTTCCCAATCAAAGTGTCAACACTCGGCATTGACCTGTTAATTATGCAAGTTTTTTGCGGATATCACAAAAAGCCCGGTTGCTGCGAACAAAGCTGTCAGAGTCGCAATCAAGAACATCACAGAAAGTATAGATTCTGGTTATACGGTAATTATGCGGCTATTTGGCACCGCCAAACATTACATTTTTTCTTAACCAAAATCGCAATATACAACTTGGCTGGGGCGCAGGGATTCGAACCCCGGATCACGGGACCAGAACCCGTTGCCTTACCGCTTGGCCACGCCCCATCGTAAACCGCTTATACCACACTCTCAATCGCATCTTCAACTTGCGTAATCGTTTCCTTCACCTGTCCCTCCCTATTTTCTACAACAAAATCACACTCATCCGCCCACTTGCTTTCCTTCAAAAAACTCTCATGCCTATGACGAATTTCTTCTTCCGGCAAATCGCTTCGCTTCAAAATTCGCGCAAGCAAAGTATCCCAGCTGTCCACGGTCAGAAAAATTGACCTTAAATATTCCTTTGGAATTAATTCACGGATCGAACGAAGCCCCTGCACGTCCACCTCCCGAACAACAATTCTACCCTCCCGCAAAGGTTTCATAATGTCCTCCTTCAAAGTGCCATAAAAATTGTCCTCATGCACAACCGCCCACTCTAAAAAATCACCTCTATCACGACGACGCAAAAACTCCTCTTTGCTCACAAAATTGTACACTTCACCATTTTTTTCTCCCGGCCGCGGATCACGAGTTGTACACGAAACCGGAAAAACAAAATCCGGATGATCCCGTCTCAGTGCTTCCAACACAGTCCCCTTCCCTGAACCTGATGAACCCAGTATTAATATTAGCTTTCCTGACCCTTGCAATTCTTCCATAAAAGTGGTACAATATTATGAAATGCCGAAGCCGAAACTAAAAACGAGCTTACACGAATCGCACATTGAAATACAGTGGAAAATAGGAAGGAACGACGCTTAATCTACTCTTCGGATCTGATTAAGTGTCATTCCTCTCTATATTCAAAAATTTAATTATCATTTCTTAGCTCCACGCAAAAAAATGATAATCAAAAACAAAAACAAAATTGAAAATTAGTAGAGAGGAAAAACTTCATAAGAATTTCCCATTCTCAGAAGAGAAAAACGGAGAATTCCTATGAAAACACGCAAGGGCGTTTACCACACCTCTGTCTGTATATTTTTTTCTCAGACAAGTGCCCCAGTTAGGCGCCCTTGATTTTTATTTACGCGGTTTTCTCGTAGATTTAAACTTATCCAAAAAAGACTCCTCCATATGAATGAAATAACTCAAGAAAATTCGCACTGTAACAAGCAATAAAAGTTGAACAAGCCCAATGTAGCCCTCTCTTTCAATTGAAAGAGTCAAAATAATATCTTTTGCAATAAGAAAATCTAAACTTATGGTCAAATACAGCATCAAAAAATGTCTCATGCGTGCAAAGCCTTCTTCAGAATGCCCGGATGGCAAATAATACAAAAACTTAAACACCGACCCCAGCACCCCAAACAAAACAATAGCAATACCAACATAGCCTATCCACAAGGCAATTAAAGCAATGTATTGTTCAAGCGTGTCATAAAACATACGCAGCCATTATACCAATCCAAAACTAAAATGGAAGGTCATCAATAGAAACCTCTTCTTCTTGAAGTGCCGGCGCCTCCTCTTTTCTCAAAGCAGAAGAATTCGCTTCTCTCTCAAAACCACCTTCCACTGGCGCTCCACTTCTATCCAAAAGAATAACATTATCAGCAACAATTTCAGTTCTGTACCTTTTAACTCCATCCTCACCTTCCCAATCACGAGTCTGAATCCGCCCTTCAGCATAAATTTTTCTACCTTTGGACATATACTGCGCACAAATTTCAGCCAACTTACCCCACGCCACAATATTGTGAAACTCCGCTTTTTCCTGTCTCTGCCCGCTGGCATCAGTCCAAGTACTATTAGTAGCGACAGAAAAACTGCACACGGTTTTACCACCGCTTGTCTGCCTGACTTCAGGGTCACGAGTAAGATTTCCAATGAGCTGTGCTCGATTCAAAGAAAATGCCATTTGTAATACGTTAAGATATTTTTCCTTAGCACTCTAAGCGCTGCGTCGCACAGAATCAATGATAAATCACTTCCAAAGGTGGCCTATTGTGGTACGCTAACGTAGCTTTCAGATAAAATCCGAACAAAACCAAAGAAAGCGCTACAAATAAAGCAAAAACAATCTTCATGACCAAAAATTTAAAAACATATATTTTTCAAACCGGTCACGGAAAAGGACTCGCCCGAGCGGAAATCCAAAGCATCCTGGGTGAAGATTCCGTACTGGACGAAGTGTACGACGGAATAGTCCTAAAGACAGAAATCACCGCCCCAAAGGAACTGCTAAATAGAATGGGCGGAACTGTCCGAATCACTGAAGTGATCCAAGAAGGCCCTGTAACCATGCCTATCAATTTTGCAAGTTGGGTTGAAACTGCCATCAAAGCTGAAGTTAAAGACAAAAGCGCAAAATTCCGCTTTGGTTTAAGTATGCACCCCAAATCTGAAAAAATCCTGACAAAAACCTTAACTAATTCTAAAAAAAACCTGAAATCTGCTATAGGAAATTCACGTTTTGTGAACAAAGACTTCCAAAACCTCTCCTCCGTACAAGCCTGGCATGAAAATCTTCTTGCTGAAAACGCCCTGGAACTCCACATTTTTAAAGGAGAAAGCAAGTGGTACCTCACAAAAACTCTCGCTATTCAAGATTTTGAATGGTACTCACACCGCGACTACGACCGACCAGCAAGATCGGCCCGAATCGGCATGTTTCCGCCAAAACTCGCACAAATCTTGATAAACCTAACCCAGCCCGACAAAAAAAACACCATTTACGACCCATTCTGCGGCCTTGGCACCACACTTCAGGAAGCAATTCTAATGGGCCTCAGCGCTCAGGGTTCGGACATTGAATCTCACCTGATCGAGTCCACTCGGGAAAACCTTGAATGGCTTAAAAAAGAATCCAAATTGGACTTTGAAATGCCAAAACTTTTTGCACATGATGCCACCACCCTCACCAAAAACGACCTTCCTCCAAACAACTTCGCAATAGTAACCGAAACTTGGCTCGGACCGGCTCTCACAAAGCCGCCAAGCCCCTTAGAGCTCCCAAAAATCCAACGTGAAGTCGAATCACTTTATGAAGCATTCTTCGCCAACCTCAAAAAGATAGTGAAAGAGCCAACAACAGTGGTTTTCACCGCACCCTACCACCGCGACAAAAACAACCGCCACTTCTTACCAAACCTCCCAATCATCCTGAAAAAGCACGTCAAAATCATCCCACTTTCAGATCACTCACGCCCTTCCCTCTTTTTCGAACGAAAAAACCAGTTTGTCAGCCGTGAAATTTGGAAAATCGTTTGCGAGCCATAAGCCGATTCGCTATACTCCTCACGCAAAACGTTCCCCTGTAGCTCAGTGGTAGAGCAATCGGCTGTTAACCGATGGGTCGCTGGTTCGAATCCAGCCGGGGGAGCCACACATTTTTACAGGTTATAAAACCAGACACAGACTGGACGGTCTGAACTTTACTTAACTACCGCCACAAAAAATCCTCATCTTCACTTAAGTACAATATACCTACATTTATTGAGTCTGATGATGGATTATGAAACAATAACCGCATAGATTTATAAATCATCAACATGTACAAAAAAACTCTACTAGGACTTGCTGTAGTGATAATTATCATAGTAATAGTTGGCATCTTTTATTTTGACAACTCTAATATTTTGCAAGGAAATTTACACAACACAAATTCAAACCTTCTCATTAGAAATCAAGAGGTAACAGATACAACCATTGAAAGAAACGAATTAAACCAACCACTAAATAGAATAAAAATCAAAAACAACAGTAATGAAGTCATACAAATCGAAAATATTACATACAATCTAGATGCTGGAATAGCACAACGAAATATAAGTCCAGGATTTTACAACAATAATGGAGCTCCAGTAATGACGAATTTAAGAATTGAAACTCCAAATCAAACGCTCGCAACAATACAAGACTTGCCAAGTTTTACTAATGAGGCACTTCGTTCAGAAATAAATTTAACTTTTCAACTAAATTCATTCGAACTACAACCTCAAGAAATTATTCAAATTAGACTGATAGCCGATTTTACAGAAGCATATAATGAGGCAACAAACCCAAAACCAATCAAAGCAACACTAGTTCCAAATGAACTTTCCATCATTCCAAATTCAACACGAATAGTTTACACCGAACCATTCTCAATTGCTGAGATAACCAGGAACAATTGTAATCAAAATTCATTCAACATGGCATTTCTTCTTGTTGCAGATGATGCAAACAACGTAAGCAGGGATAACTTATTGCTCATAAACAACATTATCGATTCATTCGGCAATGCATTTAGCGATGCAACTGGCGGCCTCGCAGAAATGACTACAGAAGGACCGTTTATTATTCAAAGAACTCCAAACATGAACAACGATGATGTTTTTGTAATCAGCCAAGCTTTTTACGCACAACATCCAGACGACTATAACTTCCTAACAATATATACAGACTACAACACTGGGGGCAGCAATGCTTTCCATCAACCAGTACAGAACAAAATCAACGGTTTAGACCTTGGAATTATGGATATTACAGCTGATCTTGGATCAGAAGGGCGTTTGTTAGGAATAAATTTTATGAGAGAGATACAAACAACTGCATTTAACCCAACAGTATATGCAACAAATCTTCTCCTCCATGAAACAGCTCATCAATGGGGCGTATATGTGGGAGACAATTTTCAACAAGGCGCAAACAATGCAGAGCTAGAAATATCAATGCAGGGCATCCATTTTTACCGCGGATTATCGAGTCCTGATGAAGCTAGCACCGCCTTGGGCGCAGATTATTGGGTCGCAAACGGTGATGGTACATATCGAAGAGAAAGCAACCCAGAACTCGGATACAAGTATCATCCCTTTCTACTTTATTTTATGGGAGTATTACCTGAAGATGAATATGACACTGAATACACAATATATGACGCAGGGGGTGGCGACAGTCCAGATCC
>JAHIVE010000017.1 GCA_018816805.1 Patescibacteria group bacterium
AAAATTGGGGTGCGGCAGGCAACATTCTCACTTGCCAGGATTTTTTTGAGCATTTCCGTGAGGTCCGGGGTTTCATAATCCGGTTCTTCAAATTTGCGGGCCGGGTCTTTGTAGGGCCGGTCATATTGGAGGCCTTTTGTAATGTCCGTTGCGGAGGCGTCCAGGAGTGTGTTTTCACCAAATTTTACAACGTAATTTCCTTTTTTCACTTTGCCCACGTGGCTTGCGCGCGCGCCGACCGAGACATGCGGCAGATCCCATTCTTTATTGTAGTGGTCTAGAATTGTTTGTGTTATTGAAGGGTGGCAAATCCAGGCAAAACGCTCTTGTGTTTCTGCGCAGGCAATCACGGATGGGTGGAGGTTTTCCATTGAGGTGTGCACGCGCGAGAGGTCCAATTCAGCGCCGAGTCCTGCGGGTTCAACAAGTTCAACAGTGGCGCAAATGTTGCCGCCGGCACCCATGTCTTTTAGGCCGACTTTGTCCAAGTCTCCGCCGGCTTTGAGTTTTTCTATCAGGTTCATTGTTGATTCAACCAGGTGGCGCTCCAAAAACGGATTTGGCTCCTGGACTGCGCCTTTGTTGGCTTCTTTGTCCGCTTCATCCAGTTCAAGTGAAGCAAAAGATGCGCCGCCCATGCCTGAATTATCCGTTGGTTTACCAAATATTATTATGTCCCAGCCCTCTGCGTTTGTTGGTACGTATGAATGAATGATTTCATCTTCACGGATTTGGCCAAGACAGACTACATTGACCAGACAGTTGTCGTTAAAGGATTCGTCAAAGTATGCGTCTCCGGCTATGTTTGGAACTCCAAGTGGATTTCCGTAGCCGCCAATTCCGGCGATGACGTCTTTTGCAATCTGTTTTGTGAGTTTGCGGTCCGACTGGCCGAATCTTAGCGGGTCTGCGGTTGCGACGGGGCGACCGCCCATGCAAAGCACGTCTCTTACAATTCCACCGACTCCAGTTGCGGCGCCTTCGTAAGGCACGACTTGAGAGGGGTGATTATGTGATTCGTGAGCCATAATTATGCCGTATTTTCTACCTTTTCTGTCTTTTGCAAAATGCGCGATTCCCGAGTCTTCACCCACGCCAAGCATGACGTTTGGGGCGGCAACCGGAAGGGTTTTTAAGAATTTTCTACTGGATTTGTAAGAACAGTGTTCGCTGCCCTGGATTCCCCAGACTATTGCTTCCGTTAAGGTTGGGGCTCGGCCGAGCAGTTTTTCAACCTGTTTTGCTTCGTCAACCGTGAGTCCGATTTTGTTTTCTTTAAGCACGCGTGAAATCTCCTCGTCTGTCATTTTGGAGAAAGCGAAGTCTGAAGGAGATGTGGTCATTGAGTTTAAGGGGTGTAGTTTGATGGTTGCGCCCTTAGGGCGCCTTAGCTACGCTTAGGTGTGCTTTAGTTTAAAGGGTTTATGCGGTTTGTAAAGACTTGTATTTTGGGGCTTTTTATGGTATTATTTTATGATTTAATTTCTCATCACTCACAAAATGAAAAAGAATCCAAGAAAAAAACTGTTTATTGCTGCTTTTATTGCAGTTGTCGTCCTCACTGTTGGGGGAGTTTATTATTTTGGGCAAAGTGGATCTTTGCAGGGAAGTTTTCAAAACCAGCAACGACAACAATTTACAACTCCAGACTTTACTTCTGAGTTGCAACAATATCAAAATAATTTTAGAGAAAATATTTCTGATGGGTCTGACCAGCAACAGCAAACACTTCCTGAAGTGAATTATGATTTGTCCGCAGATTTTGCTGATTCCGTGAGTATTGCATTCCAAACTGATTCTAATTATAACAACTTCACTTTAACTTCAGGACGGATTGATTTCCCGCTATTAACTTTGGATATTTGGGTTGGAAATAGTGTTCAAAGTATTGATATCAAAAATTTCCAGCTGAGCATTGAATCAACTTCACCTAATAGTGCCTTATTTGGTGCTCAAAAGAGTTTGAAGATGACTAACATACGTATGTTACAGGATACGAACCCGGTTGATGGGATTCAAATGCTTGATATTCAAGGGAATTCTAAGACTCCTCAGACATCCAATTGTGGTACAAGCGATTGTTTTAACGACAATGTGTTTGGATTTTATAAAAAACTACATTTGATAGGTATGGGTAATGGTCAAGTTGTTGTTGAACGGGGAACTCACAATAAAGTATTCTTTTTTGCTGATTTTGGCACTGTGGAGCCTGGTGATTCTTTTAGGGTTTCGGTTGATCCAAATTCATTACTATTTTTTGATCCGGTTACAGGTGACAGACTTGATACAAGTCAGGTGTTAAGAGCCGACTCGACTAGTCCGATTTCGAGATTATATACAGCAATGTAATTTTTCTAATGCATTAATTTAACAATATGAAAAACAAAAAATTATTTATAGGTCTGGTTCTGGTTCTAGTGGTTGCCGCAGCTGGAACATATTACTTTACTCAAGGTAATCAATTGCAGGGGAGATTCAATAAAAATTTGAGCCTACAAGGACCAACTGCAAACCAACAACAACTACTTCCTGGTGGTGGTTCTAATTCAGAAAGTGGAGGACAAAGTCAACCAGCTGATGATCCAGACCCAAAATTGATTGTATCCATGAGGGACGTTGGAAGTTCAACATTTGTCACGAATGAGTTAGAGCATGTGTTTCATAAGGTGATCATTAATGCTTCTGAGCCTGTTACCGTGTCAAATATTTCATATAGGATCAATGCACAAAATATTGGCCCCACACCTTTTGGAAGTGGGCTTTTGGGTAATAATAATAGTCCAAACTTTCTTGATTGGAGACTGATTAATGCAGATACAAATACCCTTCTTTCACAGGTTAGGCAATTGACCGGTTATAACTGTGAATTTGGTTGTGACGTTATCCAGACTTTGGCGTTTCCCGAATCAATTTCTTTGATTCAGGGAAATAATAAAATTAAGTTAATAGGTGATGTTCATCCTGCTCTTCCATACAATTCAGCTGATCCAACAAAGATTCAAGTGGAATTAAAGGTTGCGTCTTTTGTTGTAACGGATGCTAATGGACATTCTTTCACTTATGTTTATGAAGATTATTTTGGAGAAGATGCTTTTGTTGATCATCTCGATCCACACACTCAGGAAACTTCAAAATATTTTATTGGAAGTCGAGATGTGTTTAAGTCTGAATGGTTCACACAAACTCAATAATTTTATTCATTCATAATAATATGAAAAAAAAAGTTAATCATTGCCGGTGTTGTAGTGTTAGTTTTAGCTGCCGGTGGAGCGTATTATTTTTCACAAGG
>JAHIVE010000018.1 GCA_018816805.1 Patescibacteria group bacterium
AACCTGCAAAATTGTTGGTAGATTTTTTTCCTGAAATGGATCACGCCAAGCTGACCGGGGTTTTGAAAAATGAGATCGACGGAAGTCCAAAGAAATTATTTGTGAATATTTTGGGTCATTTTGTGCCAAAATCATTTGCTGAAGTACTTTTAAAACAGCTTGAAATTGATGCGGAGAAGAAAAATTCAGAATTAAGCAAGAAGGAATTAAATAAGATTGTGGATTTGTTGAAAAATATGCCTTTGGCAATTGTTGGTCGAGTTAATGGTGATGAATTTGTGACGGCGGGCGGAGTTTCTCTAAAAGAAGTTGATCCAAAAACAATGGAGTCAAAAGTTTGTCCGGGCCTTTATTTTGCAGGTGAAATTTTGGATTATGATGGTTTTACGGGCGGGTTTAATCTTCAAGCCGCTTGGTCGACAGGCAGATTGGCGGGGGAGAAGAGTGTGAAATAAATGACTCGCAAATTTGGAAAACTTGACATATTTAGTGTGCGTGGATTAAGGTTTTATCTTATTTTTTTATAAATGAAAAATGCCTGAAATCCCACGTTTTTCAGATGAGATGGTTGAAGATTTAGCAAGCAGATTGGCGCAAGAAAAGGCGGGTAAAATTGCTGGGAAAGGGGTCGGGCATTTTAAGGAAGGGAAATTGAGAATTACTCATACGGATGAGTATGTAAATGAGTTTTGGAGGCGTTTAGATTGTAATGGCGAAGAAGATGTAAAGTGTGCGTGGGGAGAAGCATGGAAAATTGTTTTGAATGGGGGAGTGAGTGATAGTTTGAGGACTACTTATGACAGTGAAATTGGTCAGATGGAGGCGGACCAAAGATTCAAACATTCTGATGGATTTTTGGCAAATTTGGAAAGATCTTTTTTGGAGACTGCCGTGAGGGAAATTTTGGCTGAAATGCAAGAAATATCTGCTGCTGCGGATGAGGTTTTGAAAGAAATTGAAATGGTGGGTGTAAAAGATGATGTGGATTTGCATGATAATTTTCAGTGGGTTTTCCCTTTGGAAAGAGATGAAAGTCAAAGGCCAAAGAGGGGAGTTTGGGTTTTTGGAAAGACTCATGATGGTGAGGAAGGAATGGCTTTTTGTGTCTTGCTCGGGGAAATGAATTATTCAGAAAGGGATGATGAGCGGTTTAAGGGTGTTGCGATAGAATATAAAGATAAAATAAATGCTGATACTATGTATTTTCTGGATGGAGATCATAGAATAGTTACTGTGAACGGGGTTGTAACTGATCTGCCGGAGGGTGGCGATGACAGTTTTATTGTTGAAGTCAGTCCGGATTTACGTGCAATCAGGCGTTTTGACTTTTACGGGAAATGTTTTTAGTAATGAAGCATTGTGTAGTCGTCGAAGGGTTTAAAACCTAGGGCGGTGTAGACTTTGATTGCGGGAATGTTGTCTACTCCGGTGAATAGGAGGGCGGTTTTGCCCTGTGCAAAAAAGTGTTTGCAGAGGGCCGAGACAACGCACTTGGCGAGGCCTTGTCCTTGAAATTCTTCACGGGTTGCTACGCCGCCAATTTGGAAAAAGTGCTTTGAAACGCCGCTAATATTTGCTTTTGAGGCTATCAGCCCATTTTTGCGAATTATAAATTCTGTTGAGGGAGTGAAGCGGGCAAGTTCTTTTTTTGTGATTTTGGGGTTTGGATCTTTTTCGAATGCAAGGCGTTCAATTCTGAATAGTTCTTCACGGTCATTTTCAGTTGCGGTTTCTTCTTTTCCGGTGCTGAAATCTATAAAATCCTCTTTTTTTAGGCGGTAGATTTTTTTCTTTTCGATTTTCTTTGGATGAAGGTGGTGTTTTTTTTCAAGTTGGTCAGCAATTATTTTTGCATAAGAAGCAAAGCAAACAACATCCATAAATTTGTGACCGTTTTCAATCAAGTAGTCGACAAGGGCGCGAACAACTTTTTCACTTTGAGAGCTAATGTTTGAATTATCAAATTTTTTAAAAATTGCTGCCAGCCCTTTGAGCTTATTTTTCTCAAAAAAACCGTAGAAATCAGTTTCTTTGAACGGATTTTTCTCATTTTCAAATTTCTCCGTTACAAACATATTTTCTTCTTCACGTAGGTGGGCGAAGTCTAAAATAAGCTTTTGGTCTTTTTTGGTGAGTTTTCTGATCATAAAAGCATTATAACAGACTTGCATAATATGTCAAAATGTTGTAACATAACAGCTCATATTTAGTTTTATGGGTATACATATAATTTTTTGAATGAAAAATTCACTAAAAATTGGAACTTTGGCTTTGATGGCGGCATGTGCTGATTCTCAGCTTGAAGAGTCTGAAGAAAAATCTGTTGTTGATACTTTGACAACAGAGGTTACTACGACTCAAACAAATTCTACAGATAAGTTCACAGAAACAACAGATATTGATGAGGGTTTAAGTGCATGGCAGGAGTTGATTTCAACTTTGTTAAAGAATGAAATGAATGCTGCTCTTAGGGGCGATTATTGTCATGAAGAAATGCAGGTGCAAGATGCTGATTGTTTGGCGAATGCGGATGAAATTGCAGATAAAACTGAAGATGAATTTATTGGTATTGCCGAGGAGGAGTTTGGACCTATAGATTGGCAGCAAATTTATGAACTTGATGGGGTTGATTTTACGATTGCGGTTGCAAAAACTTGGACACCTTATGAGGGGCAAATCTCAATTGATATTTATCCGGGAAATTTGCGTCTGTGGCTGCTTAATGACATTGGATGGACATATCAATATGCACACATGGATGATTTTCCGGGTTCGCGTTTAAATTCAAATGCACTTTTGATTCCTTCAAATGGTGTTTTGGAGGTTAATGACGTAAAAACAATTACAGTACCTTATAATAATTTTCCAACAGGAGAGTTGATAAGTACTGCGTACACTGCTGATAGTTTGGTAGCTTATGTTTATTATCAGGGTGATGGTACGTCAGTTGAACTGAGAAACGATCCTGATAATACAAATTTGGATTTTACCCGTACTCATGCTTTTCAGCAGGATTGGGAAGTGAGATTAGAGGATTTTGCAGATCAAATGGGATCGGAGAATTTTGTACCAGGTTCGAATCAGGATGCGGGAACTTGGTATAAAGTCATTCACGTAGTTGCGCGTTAGAAAAATTGTTGACTTCAAATAGTTTATGGGATAAAAAGGTTTATCTCATAAACTATTTTTTTATGAAAAAGTTTGAAGAGTTATTTGAAAGTTTTTTGCAGATGAAAAGATTGGTTTTTCAAGGTTCCTTAATTGCTGATAATGAACAAGCTTTTACCAAGTTGCAGTTTATTGTTTTGGATCTGGTTAAGGAGCTGGAGCCTATTCCTGTTGGTGAATTGGCTAATAGGTTGAAATTTTCAAAATCTTCAATGACACAATTAATTAACAGGTTGGTAAAAATGAGTTTTGTGAAGCGTTTGAGAGATCCAAAGGACAGACGAAGTGTTCGGTTGCTTATGACGGAGGAAGGGCGGAAAGAATACAAAAAATTACGAAAAAAAGTGATGGAACAAATGCAAATGACATTTGGGTTTTTACATGAAGAAGATATGGATTTACTGATAAGTTTGCATAAAAAAATTATTCAACATTTTAATAAATGAATTCTTTAGTTCATATTCCGTCCAAACAGAAAGTATTGGTTATGGTGGCCGTAATACTTTCTATGTTTTTATCTGCACTCGATCAGACAATTGTTTCAACAGCATTGCCGACCATTGTGACGGAATTTAACTCATTGGAGCACTTGAGCTGGGTTGTGACTGCTTACATGTTGGCATCCACTATTGCGGTGCCAATTTACGGGAAACTTTCCGATATGTATGGAAGAAAGGGGTTCTATTTGGCGAGTATTGTGATTTTTTTAGTGGGATCGGCGCTTTGCGGGGTTGCACAGAATATGACGCAGTTGATTATTTTCCGAGCGATTCAGGGTATTGGTGGGGGTTCTTTGATGACAAACTCTTTTGCGATTATTGCGGATCTGTTTACCATTAAAGAGAGAGCAAGATGGCAGGGATTGATGGGTGGAGTTTTTGGACTTTCGTCCGTGTTTGGGCCGATTTTGGGGGGATTTTTTGTAGACAATTTGAGTTGGAGATGGATTTTTTATATTAATATGCCCATTGGTGCCATGGCGCTTTTAGGTGTGATTTTTTTGCTGCCAAGAATTGTACCTTCAGCAAAAGAAAAGGGGATGGATTTTTTTGGAGCTCTTTATTTGGCAATGGGATTGATACCTCTTTTGCTTGCCTTGAGTTGGGGAGGTCAGCAGTATGCTTGGAACAGCGTTGAGATTATTTTAATGTTTATGTTTGCGGCAATGGCACTTACTTTTTTTGTTTGTGTGGAAACCTTGGTGAAGAACCCGATTTTGCCAATGGAGCTTTTTAAAAAGAGGGTTTTTTCTCTGACAATTTTTCTGACTTTCTTGAATGCTTTAGGTATGTTTGGAGTACTTTCTTATATTCCGCTTTTTGCACAAAAAGTTGTTGGCGTTAGCGCAACAAATTCAGGAACAATTATGTTTCCAATGATGTTTGGCATGATTGCTGCGAGTGTGATTTCCGGTCAGATTGTTGCCAAGACTCAGGCTTACAAGGTTGTGGTGAATATAAGTTTTATAATTATTATGATCGCTATGTTTTTTCTTTCGCAGATGGATGCAAATACGGATCAGATGGGGCTGACATGGCGAATGGTTATTATTGGTATGGGATTGGGCACGAGTATGCCGATTTTTAATATTATTCTGCAAAATACGTTTTCAAGGTCAAAAATTGGAGTTGTCACGGCTTCAGCGCAACTGTTTAGAAGTGTTGGTGGGTCCGTTGGTGTTGCTATGGCGGGTGCGGTTTTTAATTCGGTTATGACAAAGGAAGCTGACATTGCAAGTGCTATTGCGGAAATGTTTCATCTTGGATTTTACTTTATGATTGGGGCATTTGTGATTTCACTTTTCTTGCCCAAGATTCATTTAAAGGATCAGGAGGATACTTTGACTGATGTTGGAATTGATATTGCACTTGAAGAAGGGCAATTTGCGGCCAGTCATGAACCTAAAATGAAGTAGTTCGTTTTTTGTGGTTTTTTTGCTTTTTTTGCTTAAATATTTACTTTAGTTATAGTTTTTGGGATATTTAAGGCAGATGTTAATTCATATGATATGAATATTTTTGACATGTTTAGTCAGGATGCCTGTTCTTTGGGAGGAAAAGATTCTATTCAGTGGACGTGGCGAGAGTATTATGAAAATAGAAGTAAATTGGAGAGCGAAGGTAGAAAAGTTGTATTGGTGAATATGATAGAGCATCCCGTTGCCGGTTCAACTCCCATTTCTAATGAACTGTTTCAGGAAGATCATCCGGATGGGACATATTTTGTTTTGTATTGTCACTCAGGCGGAACTTCCGGTTATATGCAGAAAAAGTTGTCGTCCATGTACCCAAATTTCAATTTTGTGAATATGTCGGGTGGGATTGGGATGTATGAAGAAGAGTAATTTATGAACTTGATTCGGTGGTTGTTTCAGTGCTGGTGTCAGAGCTTGTGTCTGCATCTGAAGAACCGGAATCTCCCGGCACCCAATCACTGCAGTATTCTTGACTGTGTTCATCGAGGCAGACATCTTTCAAGGTGTCAAAGCATTGTCGTCTGTCTCGATCGTTACTAATGGAACTACATCTTTCAACTTCATCACTCATGTCTAATTCTTGAATGGTGGGAGAGGTGTTTAGCAGCTTTGTTTCATTAACATTAATATCTTGCATTACTCTTGTATTCCTCGTGGGTGAGACGTTTGATAACCTTCCTTGAAGAAAGTTGGTGTTATTTGCGAATACAATCCCTCCAACAATAAGTAGTGCAAGAATTATTATTGCAATAAGGGCGGAAGTATTTTTTTTCATGTGGAGAATGAATTAAGTGTACGTAAATTCTTGTATTTATTGTTAACGTTTGTCAAGCATTTTAATTGGTAGTTGATTGGATGCTTTGAATGTAGTCTTGGTATTTTGGATTATCAGTTGAATAAAATTCAGCAACAATTTCCGCTTGTTCCTCTATGCCGTAATCAAGTAAGTTTTTTGTGGAGTCGAAGTGGACTGTATATGCGTTTGATTCTGTTGTTTCTTCAATGGAAAGTAGCATAATTGCAAATGATAGAAGGATTTTTTATTTTTTTAATGTTTTTGTGTTTAAAAAAAAATGTGTATAATTCTTTGGTATTTGAAAAAAAATAGTTATGAACATTAAAGGTAGTTGTGTGAAGTCGGTTGTTGATTATATTAAAGAAGCTTATAAGGATGAAGGTTTTGAAAAATTTTTAACCGTTTTAAGTGGTGAAGATAGAAAAGTGGTTGAAATGAAAATTCTTCCTTCGTCTTGGTATGATATGGAGTTTTATGAACGTATATTAACAGGTATAAATATTTGTTTTATTGGGGTGGATCCAAACCTTGGGGAAAAAATTGGTAAGAAAATTATTACCGATGGTTTGAAAGGGATTTACCGTGTGTTTTTGGGAGCGTTGAGTCAAAATTATATTTTAACTCAATCTCCAAGACTGTGGTCACGATATTTTGATGGGGAAAAATTGGAGATTTTGGAGGCGAGTGATTTTTCCTTGAAAATGGGTGTGGTTGGTGACCATAAACCCAGCCAACTTTATTGTGATATTATGGTTGGTGCTATAATTGGATTCATTGAGATAACGGGGGGGAATAATGTGAAAGCGGAGGAAGTTGCTTGTCGGGCTGATGGCAATTCGCGTTGTGAGTTCAGTTATACTTGGGATTAAGGTAGGTTTTTGATCTTGTTGACAATTTATGATAATTGGTTTATATTTTTGGATATTATGAAAAACTTTAATTCACCATTTCCGACTGAATTAAACCGAGTAGAGCTACTTTGGTGGGGTGCTTTGCAATTCTTCCAGAGGAGTTGGCGCATTTAGCCATTTTTAAGTTTCTTATTTGCCTCTGGAAAACCAGAGGTTTTTTAAATTATTAATTTTTACAATATGTTTAAAGGAATTAATTGTTCTCTGCCCAGTGGGCGAGAATATGTACAGTTGGATTGTTCCAGATTTGTGGTTTTGCCTGATACGGAAGAGATTATTGATGAAAAAATTCATGAGGTAATTAAAGCAATACGTACCTTTTTACGTGATTATTCTTGTTATGAGTCTTCTTTGGGTGAGGCTGTGGATGATAATCGCGTTTTTGCTAGAACGGTACCTTTTTATAGTGGTTATCATTCTCCTCGCGTTCCAGTTTTTGCAAAATCTTTACTAGACGAGATGGAAACTGATTTGAATGATTTGCTTGAAGGCAATGTGATTGGAAGAACCAAGCCGATTTTGGCTATTGGCTTAGATTATGGATGTTCTTGTGAAGTGAATCCAGAGCGTGATAAACAATTGAAGTCATTCTTTTCAGATTCACATTTCAATTCAGTAAGATATATTGCTCCTCAAACGAATTTAGAAAAGAGTGTGGAACGTTTATATAATGATTTCCCGAATATGGATGCTTTTCATCCGAGACGTACCAGGGTTATTTATAAAGCAACATATGAAACAATGCCTTTGGTATTAAGGTAAGATGATTATTGAAAGGGCCCAATTTCCATTGGGCCCTTTGTGTTAGATTAGTTTTTTTGAACTAAGCTACAAGCGTAACTTTTACCGCTTTTGGACCTTTGTCAGAAGCTTCTGTTTCAAATGTAACAGTGTCTCCTTCTTTCAAGTCATTGAAGTTTCCTTCAGAACAGTCGTTAGAGTGGAAGAAGATGTCATTTTCTCCTTCAACTGCGATAAAACCAAACTTTCGTTCGTCTAGCTTTTTAATTGTGCCTTTCATAATGATAAGGTTAAAAAATATTGTCCTCTAAGTGTTGAATTGAGGAAAATATTTCTACAGACCTTAAAACTAAACCTATTAATGTTAGCATACACTTATTTTCATTCGCTTGTCAATGGCTCCCCAAGTTGGAAGCGATTCGAACTAGTTTGTTAAATCTCTATAAAAGTTCTCTCTCGATCCAACTACAACAATGATCAAATCACCTTTAACCCTGTATGCAATTCTGTATTGGGTCTTCATAAAATGAAAGTGGTGAGAACTTAATTGTTTTAGCTTGCCTGTCAGTGCCTCTCCAATCTTAGGATTTTCAGCTATCTTGAGAACTTCATCCTTGATTTTTGCTTTTAGTGGCGGATCTGCTTTTTTGATAAATCGATGCGCTTGTCTTAGAAAAATTATCTTCATTTTATCTACTTAAAAGTTTCTTCAAAAGAATATGCTTCACCATTTTCTTCGTAGTGAGCGAGTTCATTTAAAATGAATTCTTCTTCCTTTTTCTTGAGAGTATCTTTTGAATCGAAGTAGAATTTGAGTGCAATGTTAACAACTTTACTTTTGTTTTTTGCTTTTTGAAGAGATTTCCAGTTTTTCTCTTCGAATGAGATTGTTGACCTTGATGCAGACATTTTAGAGAAACATTAAGTGGTTACGAATTAAGTATATCGTAACCAGAGGTTTTGGTCAATTGAAAATGGCTCCCTAAATTGGAGGCGATTAGAACTGCGTGTGAGGAGTTGGTCCTAACCAAATAGGTAGTATGTGAACAGCAGGCTGAATCCAATCAGTGTTATGCCTGCTATCAGTGAGATGTATTTCAGGATTTTCTCTCCAAGGACTTTCTTGAAGATTTGTGTGATAAGAACAATGGTTAGTCCAATTAGAACTACTCCAATTATTACTGCTACAAGGTTCAGTCTTGAACTGTTGAAATCTGTTGAAGCAACGCTGTAGAAGGCTAGCCAGCTTGCTATTGCCATTGGGTTTGCAATATTTACCAGGATTCCTTCCAGTCCTGACTTCCAAACACTTTGATTTTCCTCTTTTTTCTTTGTGAAGATGTCTTTCTTGAAGAAGCCTCTTATGTCGCTTATCCCGAGGTAGAGTAGGTACGTGACGCCAAAGATCCCCAGTATCATTTGTAAGGTTTTGTTTTCTACGAATAAGGTGAAGCCCAATGCAATAACTAGGATGTAGAAAACATCAATTAGTACGTTCCCAAGGTAGAAAGCCGTAGCTGATAGGGGTCTCCCCAAAAGCCCTCGTTTTGCTGTTTCAATGTTTGATGGGCCAATGCCTGCTGCAAATACGAAGCCAAGGATGATGTATTGGATGAACATTTAGAATGATTAAAATTGCTTGGAGTATAGCAAAAGTTCGATCATCCAGCTTGGGCATGGTCGAATTTGTGTGATTTTAACCTGTAAATTTAACTGGCTCCCCAAGTTGGAGGCAATTAGAACCGAAGTGCTTGCATTGGTGTAACAAAAGTGTTACACTTATTGTGTATTTAACTTGTAAATATGGCTACAACAAAAAAACGAAGAATGGTTAGTTTGCCTGATGATGTTGATTCAGCTCTTGAACATTTGGCTGAAAGAGATGGCGTTCCTCCTGCTACAAAAGCAGCTTATTTGATTCAAATTGCTATTGAAGTTGATGAGGATGCGGTTTGGGATAAGATTGCTTCTGATCGAGATAATAAAAATACAAAATTTGTGTCCCATGAAGATGCTTGGGTATGAGTTTTGTTGTTCAATATGCAGATGAGGTAAAAAAGGATGATATTCCTAAACTGTCATTTAGTGTTAAAAATCGGATTAAAGGTGCAATTATTAAGAAACTTACAAGTGAGCCTGAAAAGTTCGGTAAGCCTCTTCGTAAATCTTTGAAAGGTTATAGGAAACTGCGAGTTGGAGATTATAGGGTGATTTTTAGGATTGATAAGCAATTTGTGAAGGTTTTTGCTATTGGGCATCGTTCGGTTATTTACAAACATACTCAAAAACGGTTGAGTTGAATTTGGCTCTCCACTCTGCTTCTTTTCCGAACTGCGAAGGATTTTCGAGGGGCTGAGGAGAGTGGATTCGTCTCCTTTAATTTGAGCATGTCCTTGGACCAGCAACTTCAATAATATCATTAATGCTAACTGTGTCATAAATTGTTGCATTTTCAGAGTTGAATGGATCTGGACTGTCGCCACCCCCTGCGTCATATATTGTGTATTCAGTGTCATATTCATCTTCAGGTAATACTCCCATAAAATAAAGTAGAAAGGGATGATACTTGTATCCGAGTTCTGGGTTGCTTTCTCTTCGATATGTA
>JAHIVE010000019.1 GCA_018816805.1 Patescibacteria group bacterium
CTAAGCCATTTCGAATATCACGAGCATAGGTGTCGACTGCACTTTTTGGCAATGTTTTTACTACCGCCGCTAACTCCTCCTCATTCTCTCTAGTTGCGACCGAAGCAATACGCACCAACTTATTCGCACTTACCTCCCCATCAATAAGCATCCTTCTAAGAACCGGTTTATCTTCAAACTTCTGCTCAAGGTTTAAAACCAAACGAACTTGCTTCTCACTCAAACCAGCCAATTTAAAAGCAAATTCAAAAATAGACCCAAACCCCTTTTTTTCATATAAACGCCGCTTGTAAACCTCCGGCAATAAACCAACAAATTTCTGCCGCCACAAAAGTGCCTGACGGCCGTACTTTTTACAAAGTTCATATAATTTTTCATCTGTCATTTTGGTGGAATTAGGGACTTACAATTATATCAAAAAATCCGCAGCCCAAAAGCAAAATCAACCTATTTCGACTGGACAAATTCCACGGTGAGTGTGTACTCACCTTTTGTCCCGCTCGACCATCAAAACCAAACTATGCTATCATGCCGCCATGACACAAGTTCGCACCAGATTTGCCCCATCCCCAACCGGATACTTACACGTTGGCGGCCTCAGAACCGCTCTCTACGCTTATCTTTTTGCAAAACATAGCAAAGGAACTTTCATTCTCCGCATAGAAGACACGGACCAAAAACGTTACGTTGAAGGCGCCGTGGAAAACCTAATGGAAACCCTAACCTACTTCAACCTAACCTGGGACGAAGGCCCGTTTTTCCAATCAAAGCGTACTGAAATCTACAAACGCTACGCTGATCAACTCCTTGAAGAAAGCAAAGCCTACCGCTGTTTTTGCACATCTGAAACTCTTGATAAAATGCGCGAACAACAAGCAAAAATGAAACTCTCACCAAAATATGACCGCCGCTGCCTCAACCTGACAGAAAAAGAAAAAGAAGCCCTACTTGAACAAAAAAAACCTTACGTAATCCGCCAACTTATCCCTCAAGAAACTCTTGAATTTCATGACGAAATCAGAGGTAGCATGAGCTTCCACGGAAAAGACCTGGACGACCAAGTTCTGGTTAAATCAGACGGTTTCCCAACCTACCATCTGGCAAACGTCGTGGACGACCACGAAATGGAAATAACCCACGTCATTCGCGGTGAAGAGTGGCTTCCATCAACCCCAAAACACATCTGGCTCTACCAAGCCTTCAACTGGACACCGCCTGTTTTTGCCCACCTCCCACTCCTTTTAAACCCGGACAAAACCAAACTTTCCAAACGCCAAGGCGACGTCGCCGCTGAGGACTATATAAAGAAAGGCTACTTAAAAGAGGCCATGATCAATTTTATTGCTTTCTTAGGCTGGAACCCTGGCACAGAAGAGGAAATGTTCTCCCTCCCGGAGCTGATTGAGCGCTTCACCCTGGACCGAGTCCAAAAAGCCGGCGCAGTCTTTAATATTGAAAAACTCGACTGGCTGAACGGCTACTACATCCGCAATTTGTCCACTTTAGACCTGTCAAAACTCATCTTAGAGCGACTAAAACACACAAAGTGGTTCTCAAAAACGGCCTTCGCCACTCAAACGGAAGAAGACCTGGAAAAAGACGAAACCCCGGAATCCAACAATTTCCTAAAATACGTGCACTGCATTCAAACCCGCATGAAAACCCTGAACGACGGCCCTGAAATGATCAAACTTTTCCTTCTTGATGACCTGGATTACAACCTGGAGCTTTTTGAACACCATAAGATGAAAATTGACCATGCAACCGCAATTCTTGCTCTTGAAAACTCCCTCCCGGCCTTGGAAGATCTTGACGATTACTCTGAGGAATCCGTCAAAGAATGTCTCCTAAAAGTAATTGAAAAACTGGGCGTAAAAAACGGCCAAGTCCTCTGGCCAATCCGCGTTGCTCTCTCTAATGAAGAGTTTTCGCCCGGGACTTTCGAATTGGTCCATTTTTTAGGCAAAGAGACTGTCAAAAAAAGGTTAAAGAAAGCTATTGACAAACTCACCTAGTTGTACTATTATGAGGTAAGGCTTATTCTTATAACCCCCCTCAAAATGGGTGATAACAACACCAGAAACGCGGATGTCTATGACGCAGAAACCGGCGAATTCAAGCCCGGCAATGAAGCGCCTAACCCCCCAGCAGGCGTAGATACTTCTGTACTTGATACAGCCGGAAAGATAGTTTCAGATCCAAAAAAAATGAACACGGTTGAGCAAAAAGCAGTTGCAGTACTTGTACCTGTCGCTCAAAAACTACGTGAAACTTCTTTAGCAAAGTGGTATGACCAAGGATGGGCGAAGCTAAGTTACGAAGATAAAAAGAAAGCCCTTCAAGACCCAACTTTTTGGGAAAAAATGACAAGTGGGATTGGAGTTGCAAAACACAAAGTGAATCAATATGCATACGGTGGACTTGTACTTCTTGGTGCAATCGGAAGTCGTGAAGACGACGCTCTGATCAAAGAGATTTACCAGCCAGGTCTTGCTGAAAAATTCATTGCAGCAGCTCTAAATCTTGCGGGAAGCCTTGGTCTTTTGGACGCAGAATTGATGACACTTGCAAAAGCAATAAATATCAAACTTATTGTTCATCAATCAGGTTTGAGAGTTTCTGAAGCTGTACGCATCCAATCTGGAATCCCATCTACTCAAAGGAAGTACCATGACGAAGTAGCAAAAGTAATGGACGAAATTCCAGAACCAGCAAACAACCCAATCAATCCGGAAGAACTAAAAAAGAAAGCTTAAACAATAAAAATATCAAAATATGACCTCAACGCATTTCCGCGGAGAGGTCATTTTTTTTATAACCGAAAACCATTGCAAACCACGCCCCCAAAGCGTACAATAAAAACTCGGAAATAACCTTAAAAATGAATTTTCAAGACCTCAGATCCATCATCGGCCAAATCAAAAAAAACGTGCGCTGTCCAAAATGCAAAATGACCTATACTGACAAAGATATTGAAATAATTGGCAGCCCAACGGATAACCACGCTTTTTTCCACGCAAAATGCCTTAAATGCAAAGCGGAAGCCGTAATTAACGTTTCAATTGAGCATGATGGTGCACAAGCAGGCATCCCTGAGCTAAAATTCCTTGCAAATAATGTAAAACAGGATCAAGTTACAATTAATGAAGTTTTGGACATTCGCAACTTCTTAAACAGCTTTGACGGAAACTTTTCAGACCTCTTCAAAGCTCCACAATCATAAGCCCCACCTTATGAAAAAATTCATTTTCCTCCTCGCCGTTCTTCTCGTCGTACCCGCTTGCGACGGCATTAAAAACGCGCAAAAAGAAGCAACTGAAGCCGCAACAAACTTGGCTGAAGAAGCAACACGCACAAAAGAATACGTTGAAGACAAAATCAATCAAGCCAACACTGCCGCCAACTCTGTCGCGAACGCGGTTGACGCTGTAAATCAAGCAACCTCAGACCTAAAAACCCTAACCGGTTCTGACAAAGAGTAATGCAAAACTTTATCCAAACTATCAAGGATCTTGCGCGTAAAAATCCTCAGCGTATTGTTTTTCCGGAAGGCACTGAACCGCGAATCGTCGAAGCCGCAAAAATAATTGAAAAAGAAGGCATAGCCAAACCAATCCTAATTACAGACCCACCGGTTTCTCTTCCGGACTTTGACCGCTACGCGGAAGAATTCGCTTCAATCCGTGAAATAAGCCCGGAAGAAGCCCATAAAACTATGAAAAACCCATACTACTACGCAACAATGATGACCTATTTTTGCGACGCCGACGGAATGATAGCCGGCCCAACATTGCCCGGTCGTGACCGAATCCTCCCCGCTTTTAAAATCATCAAAACCAAAGAAAAATTTCACCGCGCATCAGGCTTTTTCTTCATGGTTCTCCCCGACCGTGAAATTCTGCTCTTTGCCGACTGCGCCGTAAATATTGAGCCCACTGCGGAAGAACTCGCTGAAATTGCAATAGACACCGCAGAAACTGCTCGCCGCTTCAATCTGGAACCGCGAATCGCCATGCTTTCCTTTTCAACAGCCGGCTCAACAGACCACCCGCTTGTGGAAAAAGTCAAAAAAGCCGCCCATTTGGTCAAACTAAAACGCCCCGACCTCAAAATTGAAGACATGGAAATGCAAGCAGACGCCGCCTTGGAAGAAAAAGTCGCAGACATCAAAGCTCCCGGCTCAATAATTGGCGGCCACGCAAATGTACTAATTTTCCCGGACCTTGAAGCCGGCAATATTGGCTATAAACTCGTTGAACAACTCGCCGGCGCCAAGGCAATCGGCCCCATAATTCAAGGCCTCAAAAAACCCGTCAACGAACTCTCCCGCGGCTGCTCCGTAGAAGACATTGTAAACCTCGCCGCCATCACCACCATAGAATCCCAGGAAATGGACTACGTCTGCCCGGTGAAATAATTAACTTGGAATTTTCTCAAACAACTCCCTTAAAAGGGGATCTTTCATCAATCTGGCTCGTGCTGCATTAATCCTATTTGAAACAGTGCTAGCACTCACACCTCTTCTCCGACCAACTTCCGCATTAGAAGGTAATTCCCCAAATGTATTTTGGCCGGAAAAAAATTTCCCCTTCACACAACTATATTGCTTCATTGTGATCCTATCATCAGGCAAATTCCTATTCTGACCTTTATAAACCAGGGATTTCACTCTATCTCGTACTACCTGATCAATATTTGCTTCATTTTCCAAATCAGAAGACTCGCTCATACCATCCAAACATGCAGTCCCTTCCGGAACATCCTCCGGCTCAAGTATTAGCATTGCTTCTTTCCGCCATCTTCCCAATTTATCCACACTTATTCCCAATTTTTCAGCAATCTCTCCCTCTGAAGGGCTTCTCCCAAGCTCAGCAAATAATTCACGCTCAGTTTTTCGCAAAAACTCCTGCCTTTCCATCAATCTTCGACCAAACCCAATCATATGAATCGAATTACAGAAAACCGCAATTGCACTGACCAATCTCATCTTCATTGAATTAGTCATATAAGTCAGCAATTTATCATTAAAACTCCTGGCAGGATCTCCCCTATTTGGATCAAACTTATGCAAGTTCTCAAATATCAATATGAGGCCTTCATCCATTGCGTCATCCTTATATTCTACTGGCAATCTACCCTTACTAATAAAACTCATAATAATTCCTCCCACCAACGCCGTATACCTAAGCGCAATACCCCACTTTTCCTCATCCGTCCAAAGCCCATTATCAAAGTCCTCAACCCTCCCGGCTCCAACATCATCCAACCCCTCAAACTGTTCATCCCTACAAGCTTCCATATACGACTCGTTGTGTTAAAATGAATTCGAATCCACCATGGAAAATGTACACACTAGTTCTAAACGCCGGCTCATCATCACTTCGCTACACCCTATTTAATAGCACAAACAAGCCAATTTACAAGGGTCACGTTGATGCAATAGGGTTAAAAAACTGCCATTTCAGAAGATATTTGGACAACGGAATCGAAAAAACGTCAAAAATGTTCGCAAAAAACCACGAAGAAGCAATTTCCTACGCACTAAAACGCCTCATCTCAGACAAAGCAATTCAAGACCTCAAAGAAATCAAAAAAGTCGGCCACCGCGTTGTGCACGGAGGAGAAGAATTCACAAAACCAACCCTTTTGATTTCTTCTGTAATCAAAAAACTCAAAAAACTCAGCGAACTCGCACCTCTTCACAACCCCGCCAATGTCGCGGCTGTCCTAGCCAGCCGCTCCCTTCTTCCCAAAGCCAAACACTACGCCGTATTTGACACAGCTTTTCACTCAACCCTCCCACAAAAAGCTTTCCTTTACGGCCTTCCCTTCCGACTCTACAAAAAAGAACATATCCGCCGTTACGGCTTCCACGGAACCAGCCACAATTACGTTGCAAAACAAGCCGCCCGCCTTCTCAAAAAACCTTCCGCAAAACTTATAACTTGCCATCTTGGCAACGGAGTCTCACTCACCGCAGTAAAAAACGGCAAATCCGTGGACACTTCCATGGGCTTCACCCCGCTTGAAGGCCCAATTATGGGTACCCGCTCCGGCACAATAGACCCCGCAATCATCTTCCACTTGGCAAAAAAACGCCCGCTCGAAAAAATCCACCATTTGCTTGAAAAAGAATCCGGCTTCCTTGGAATGTCGGAAATTAGCTCAGACATTAGAAAACTCCGCGCAAATCCAAAAGCAGCCGGCACCACCCGCACCTACGACCTTTTAAGCTATCAACTTGCCAAACTAATCTGCAGCTACTTTGCACCGCTCGGTGGACTACCAGACGCAATAGTTTTCACAGCCGGAATTGGCGAACACGCCTTCTACATTCGCAAACTGGTCTGTGAATACCTTCGCCCATTTGGCGTAAATATAAGTGAAAAAGCCAATAAAGATAACTCCACGGAAATCTCAACCCAAAGCTCAAAAATCCGCATCCTCATAATAAAAACGGATGAAGAATTGGAGATTGCTAAGTCAATCTAAAACTTCAACTCATACAAAGCGTCTGCTGTCACAATCACAAGCACGTCTTCGTCTTTGTCCACATACATGTCCACAATAGCACCATCCAAACCATCCAAAATATACTGGGAGCTATATGTCAAATCCGAACTCTTCGCAGCCTTGTTATAAATGTAAATAGCATTGCGAACAGGATCAATCACATAAACCTGCGGCACTTCAATGTCCGTATATATCTTTGTTGAACCTGAAGTATCAACCAAAGGCGTATCATGCACTTCAAACTGTTCTCTCACACCCTTTAAAAGCTGATCAATAGATCCATCATCATTTAAAATCCAAATACTTCCGTCAATAGCCATGGAAACCGCTCCGGTAAGATCAACATCCGCATCCTCTTCCAAATAAGGAGCTGCACTACCATATCCACTCGCTCGCGTCCTTGTATATTTCCAAATCTGACCTTCCCCCGGATCTAAAAGATAAATCCTATTGGAATAAGTTAAAATCTCAACACTATTCTTAAAATCAACATCAGAAGTGTCTGCAAATTGTGAATTACCCTCATCATACTCAATCACCTTTCCTGCACTAGTTAAAAAGGCAATCGCTTGTGGATCCTCAAAGTAAGCGGCATCAATTATTTGTTCACCTCCATCCACCAAATCTGGATCCTCAGCCTGATCAATTAAAACTTGAAAAGCTGTTGTTGGAGTATAAACAACACGTCTATCTTGATACGGCACCACACCAACAATTTCTTCTGAGCCAATCAAAGGCTTAAAGTCAACAATTTTCACAAGCTCATCATCAACCCGAACAATATTATCCAAATAATCTCTTTGCTCATCAATCTGATCCAAAAGCTGACTTGCTTCACCTCTTAAAATACCTGAATTTAAAACCTCCACCGCAAGATCCTCAGCATCATCCAATAGATTAGATGCAGTAACTTTATCAAATGCTCCTTTGGTCTCAGCTTGAACCAAATTATCCTCAGCAACATCCAATTTATTCTGAGCTGCTTCCAGCTGCTTTTGCTTTCCACCTCCAATCACTGCATAACCAATCCCAACACCTAAAACTACCACCACCACGGCAATACCAATTAAAATTTTATCCCGTCCCCAAGTGCGAATATGCTCCAAAAACCGCAATCTATCTTGTCTTGCAGACCACTCTCTTAATATACTTAAAGGTTTAGCGAATTTTTTTATTTCCGCCTCTTCCTCCATTTCATCTGAAACAAAAGATTTTTCTTTCTTTATCTCGGACTCTTCAAGTTTCTGCTCATGTGACTTTTCCAAAATTTCAAAAGACTGAACAACCATCTGCTCCTCTATATCACTTCCCAAAAGATCCGAAAGTTCTTTTATTGCCTCAAGTAGTGGCTGTTCGGAAAAAATCTTGGCCAAATCACTTGGCGTAACATACTGAACCAATCCGGAAGTGGACAAAATCACAGAATCATTTACCTCCAAAACTCCACTCGCAATATTCTGAAAAACATCCTCAGTATTTTTTTCATCTGAAAGCCCGTCAGTAATTGAACTCACATGCCTTTGTCTCACCAAATATCCCTGCGAATCTCCCCGTTTTGATAAAAACAACATATCTTTCTGAATAACTCCACAAACCACATTAATATTTGGAATAAACTTCACTCCCAAATTTTTCTCCTGCTCATTAAACATTAAATTTATCTCGCGAAGAGATGCCTCAAATCTATCATATGGATCACCATCCAAATCATTCAAAAAATGATCCTGCAAAAGCTGAAAAGCCTCTTTCCCAATCTCTTCCCCAGGCACTTGAGAAGAACCAATAGTCATCACCATAAATAATGAAATACGGTCCTTACCCAGACCATCATCCCATTCTGTATAATAGTGCTCAGTGAAGCCGGCCGGTTTTCGGCCTATCAATGCGGATTGTTGTTGAATTTGTAAAATCATTTATCTCAGGTTCTATCAGAGATACTTTACAAACAAAAGATAAATATGGCAAGCAATTTCCATTAATTAAACCTCCATATATATAAATCTTCGCTGGATGCCCAAGCCTTAACAGCAGTTATATTTATGTTTGAGAACACTCGGGTGAAATCATCATAAACCGCAAAATACATAGCTTCTCCATGATCAGCTCTTACAATAAAATACAAAACATCCAAATTCTGCCTAAAACCTCTCTGACCTAAATATTCAACCGGTGCAACACTAACCACATAAGAATCCGCATTTGTTTCCACAACAAACAATTCTTCAGAAAGCCAATTAATAAAACTATTGAGAGTTCTCTTGTTCAAATTTTCACTTTCAATCTCCAATGCAATAACATACTGACCTCCCTTTGTATATCTTTCAAAAGGACCGGACACCAACATCATTTTATTAAAGAAATCAACTCTTGGGCTAGCCTTTATAGATTCAGAAGCAGTAACAGGCGACTCCATCAATTCAATTTGAGAAACCATATCAGGCTCAACTAAAACAGCATCTCCAGGATCAACAGAAGTAAAATTGCCCAAATTTTGATTAATCTCCTGCATACGCATCATCCATAAATAAACCAAAACTGCTAATGAAATAAGTAGAAAAAGAATTAATATAAAAATTCTCAATCCTTTATTTTCAGAGTTTCTTCTCCTTTTCATGTGATATGGCGTGGTGAAAATATACGCCAGAAAGTATAAAGAGCTTTTCCGCAACTTTCAAGAACATGAATTATATACAATAAATTTCAGAAACAATCTTGACATTAGCGCTCCCCCCCCTTAATATCACCAAGCTTTAAAAAAAATCAAAGCGAATGCTAGGCAAACTTAAAAAAAGAAAACGCGCAAAAACCCATGGTTTCCTGAAGAGAATGGTCTCTAAAGGAGGTCGTAAGGTTCTCTCAAGTCGCCGTGCTAAAGGTAGACATTCTCTTGCCGTATCTGGAAGACGTGCTAAATCGAAACGTTAAACGACTCTCTCGTCGTGACTGCATTACAGAGATAACAAAAAAAGGCGAAAAAACAGAAAATCGCCTTATTGTGGCAAGACATCGAAAAAGTGATAAAACGGAGGCTAGATTTGGAGTAGTGTTAAGTAAAAAACTTGAGAAATCAGCGGTTAAGCGCAATCGCCTCAGAAGGCAAATATATGAAACAATTCGTCTTCTTGAAAAGGAAGGAGCCGTGCCAAGTGATAAAAGTTTTGATATTGTGTTGTTCGCTCGCTCTTCACTCCTAAAAGAAGACTTTAACGGCATGAAAAATGCCATCCAAGACGTTCTAAATAAAATCTATGGCAAACGAAAAGAAAAGTAACCTTCTCCTATACCTTATAATATTCCTTGGAACCTTTTTAGTTTTGCAATCTTTTGGAGGCAATAAAAGTAATTCTAATGCAGCTTTAGACACAGGAGACATTGGCATGCAAATGATGAAAAATTCATATGCAGAAGGAAAAGATATTCGAGTCGAACTAAAAAACAACACTGACGCAGTTATTACCCTGGATAGCCGTTGTCCGGAAGCACCATTTAATGTATACCGCTTCACCACTGAAGGTTATGAAAAGGTTAAAAATGGAGATGAGCGCGACTGTAGCCGCGTTGAAGACATAACTTTAGAACCGGGAAAAACAAAAATTGTAAGCTTACAAAACTATTCATTCACCCTTTTTGGTGAACCGGGACGCTACAAACTTGAACTCGACACAGAAATTAATGGCAGCGGAAAAACCTTCACTTCCCCTGAATTCGAAATCCACAAACCCTCATTCATAACTCAAACTTTCCGTACTGTAATCTACCAACCAATTCTAAATGTATTGATTGCAATCATTATATATATGCCAAAACACAATTTGGCACTTTCCATTATTGCACTCACCCTGCTTATTAGAACAATTCTCTTGGTACCATCACAAAGAGGAATGCGCGCCCAGAAAAAAATGCAGGCAATTCAACCAAAACTTGAAGAAATTAAGAAAAAATACGCACACGACCAAACAAGAGTCGCTCAAGAAACAATGGCACTTTGGAAAAAACATAAAGTGCACCCTTTCTCAAGTTGTGTACCTTTGCTAATTCAATTACCAATCTTGATAGGCCTTTACTATAGCGTCAGCTCTGGACTTCAACCTGATCAAGCTAGCTATATTTATTCATTTCTCCCAAGCTTCTCTTTAACTGAAATTAACCCAAATTTACTGGGCTTTAACCTCTTGGACAGAAGCATAATAGTTGCACCTCTCATAATTGGTAGCATGCAGTTCTTGCAAATGCAGCTCATGATGCACAAGCAAAAAAAGAATAAAAAACACCCTGAAGACAAAAAATCACAGCCGAATGAAATGGAAATGGCAAACAATATAATGAAGTATGTAATGCCCATTATGATTGCTTTCCTTGCAGCTCAAATGCCGGCAGCTGTCTCACTTTACTGGGGAACTTCCACTTTATATGGCATTATCCAACAACTTGTGATAAATAAAGAAAGTGAAAAACCCCTTAAAGACGATGATGACGGCGTAAAAGTTAGGGTTATCAATAAAAATACTCACCACTCTTAAAACACGTTTTCTTATGGAAACTCGAATTAAAAAAATTGTATCCGAATTCCTGGTTTATCTTGGTCTCGACTTTGCAGATGTCGAAGTTGAAAAAGCCGGTGATAAAACCTTCCGCGTAAATATCACGTCGGATGACCCCAGCCTTCTTATTGGCTACCATGGCGAAAATCTTCAAGCCATGCAAAAAATCCTCAAAGTTGTAATTTTCAAACAAGTTGGAGAAGAATTTGAAATCAAATTGGATATTGACGACTACAGAAAACGCCAAGAAGAAAACGTTCTAACAATCGCAACTCAAAAAGCAGAAGAAGTAAGAAAAACAAAGGTAAAGATAGCTCTTCCACCAATGTCGCCTTATTTCCGCCGCCTTGTGCACTTACACTTAATGAGCGACGAATGGACAGACATTGAAACTGAAAGTATGGGTGAAGGAGACTACAGACAAGTGGTCATTAAACCTGTTTTATGAAGATTCGTCATTTAATTTCCGGCACGCTTTTAAGCTTGCTGTTTGCTGCGAATGTTTTCTCAGCCGGCACTCCTTGGTATTCGGACGTTGAAATTGAACAGGTATACCGTGACGCGATCTACCTTTTAACGCAGCGTGACTACATTGAAGGCTACACGGACGGAACATTTAAACCAATGAATCCAATAAGCCGAGCTGAAGCCATAAAAATTATAATGAAAAGCTCAGAATCCCTTCCTGAAGCCAATTTGAGTACACCCTTGGATTTCCCGGACTTGGATAAAAACGCCTGGTACATTTCCTATATTGAGGATGCTTTTGAGCGTGGAATAGTTGCAGGGAATGACGACGGCACTTTTAACCCTGACGGAACAATTAATAGAGCTGAAGCCTTAAAAATATTTTCAATAGCAAATAATATTGAACTTCCAGAAGCCCAAGGCCCTTGGTATCAAAAATATCTGAATTATGGGATTGAAAATGATCTCATTGTCCCAAATTGGCATGGAGAGTACGTACCGGAATCAGAGCTCACCCGCGGAGAACTCTGTGACATAATTTACAGACATTTGAAAAACCCATTCACTGGAGAAGTTGAACACGGAAAAGCAACCTGGTACGCAGGAAGATTTGAAGGCGACTCCACCGCAAACGGTGAAACTTTTGGAGCAGAAAACCTCACCGCAGCTCACAAAACCCTGCCATTTGGCACTATGGTGCGAATAACAAACTTAGACAACAACTTATCTGTAGACGTTCGCATAAACGACCGCGGCCCATATAGAGACGGATACATAATTGATCTTTCAAGCGCCGCTTTTGAAAAAATCGGCTCACTGGGTACCGGCGTTTTAAACGTCAGACTTGAAGTATTGAACCAATGAAATACGATCCACTCCAAAAACGCATTCAACCTTCATACAAAAGAAAAAAGCGAAAACCGCTCTCAGAGGAAATTAGCCAAATGTATAAAATTTTAGTTGTAACCTTAACTGTGCTTGGCATTGCAACCATCTTTTCATACCTCTACGTAAACAGTCTAAAACCCGCAAAAGGCTACGAACTAAAACAACTCCAACTCGACTACGAAGAACTTCAATCTGAAAAACGGGACTTGGAGCGCCAAATAATCGACGCCCAATCTTTCCAAAACCTCGAAACTGACGAAAAAATCCAGGAAATGAATCCAGCGGAAAACGACAAATTTACATTCATTGAAGCAAGCCCATATGCTCAAAACCAATGAGCTTAGCGCAATTCTGACAAAACTCAGAAAAGCCTATCCCCACTCGTCCCCGCCACTCAATCACCGCAATGCTTTTGAGCTTCTTATTTCCGTAATTCTCTCCGCCCAATGCACAGACGAACGCGTAAACCAAGTCACAAAAACACTCTTCCCTGAAAAAACAGCCTGCACTCCGGAGCACATTTTAAAATTGGGCGAAAAAAGAGTAAAAGAAATAATTCACCCAACAGGTTATTTTAACAGCAAAACAAAATCTGTAATGGGCGTTGCCAAAGCCCTCAAATACCATGAAGTCCCCTCCAATCTTGAAGAATTAACTGCCCTGCCCGGAGTCGGCCGCAAAACAGCCCAAGTCGTCCAAGCACAATGGTTTCACATTCCCGCGCTCCCCGTTGACACCCACGTCCACCGCGTCGCAAACCGGATTGGTCTTGTACAAACCGACCAAAACCGCGACAAAACCGAACGCGAACTCAAAAAAATCATCCCTGAAAACAAGTGGATAAAACTGCATTTCGAGCTTATTTACCACGGTCGCACAATTTGTACGGCCAGAAGCCCAAAATGCAGCTCATGTCCTATTTTCAAAGAATGTCGCTGGCCCAAGAAAACTACTTTCTAGATTTCTTAGCTTTTCTGCGAACCACCCACACCACAAGCACAATCAAAGCTAGCGGCCAAATATAAATTGCAAGGTAAATTGCTTGATCTACCAAACCTTGTAAAAATCCAACCCAATCTGCATAAGCGCTGTGCAAAGTTGATAAAGGCCTCCATGTTTCAGATACTCTACTGGCACTTTCATCCTCCTCAAGTGACAAATTAATTGAAGAATAATCAACACGAGTATCATAATATTTTAGCCTGCTTTCCAAACTTTCAATTTCCGCTCTAACTTGATAAAGCGCATTTGTTACCTGCAAAATCCATTCAACTGTGTCCGCTTTATCCATAATTGCCAAATATTGCTGCTCCTCAGCTTTGTAATTTTCAAGCCGTGCTTGCAAATCAACATATGTCTCAGTCACATCTTCAGCATTTTTATATTCGCTCACCACATAATTTGCCATTCCCTTGAGCTCCTCTAAAATTGTATCAAATTTGTCATTCGGCACTCTCAAGGTCAAATATCCATAATAACCCTGGTCATATCTGTCTACAGACGCATTCTCAATATATCCGCCAATACTTTCCACATAATCAGTAACTTTTTCTGCAGTTGCTCTGACATCATCAACATGCAAACCAAGAGAAGCAGTTTGAATAATCTTCTGCGACTCTGTGTTCATCATCATTCCGCCGCTTGTTTCACTGTAGTAGCCGTCCACAGAACTGCGAACTTTCATCTCATCAGTCGCATAGTCCATCATCATTGGCATTGCTTCCTCAGAATATGCATAGTCATATGCAGGTGAAGGGGCAAATGCATTTTGGAGGCTGCCCACCGCTCCATTTTTCCCATAATAAAGAGCAAGTAACACAATAACCGCAATACCAGCAACAACGAACCAGGTTTGTTTCTTTGAAAGTTTCATATAGAAATAGTTAAGCGTTATTATCATACCCTAAACAATTAATTAGCAAAAAAGTTTCTTGATTTAATTTACAATATCAGATTAAGTGTTCCTGTAAGAAAACTAACATACACCCATGAAAAAAATATTCTTTGCTCTCCTGATCTCACTAACTTTTGTTGCTTTTGGCTGCAGCAAAGGCCCCTACACCGACTACAACAATCAAGCTTTTGGCATCTATTTTGAAATGCCGGGTGAAATGACAATAGAAAGAGAAGTAGCACAACCTTTCATGGGTAAATATTTCCTAAGTCTTCGTTTTGTTGATGCAAATTTTGCAATAGATGATCAAGAATTTCAAACTGCAGGGAATAGCGTAAGCCTTCTTGTAAACAGCCTCGACTTTGGTGCTGACAACAGATACCCGGCCGACCACGTAACACGCTTATCAGAAAACTCAGACGGCTCCCTTTCAATGACACCACTTGATTCTGTTTCTCAAAACAAACAAACCATCTCATTCTACGGTGACTTACGCGCAAAAAACGGCAACTTCTATCAATTCACAATTTACACAGACAACGAACAAAAAGGTGAAGAAATTTTCAAACGCGTAATTGAATCAGCAAAAATTAGTGAACCAGTGATACCAACAAATTAAAAAGCTTTTGTAGGTAAAACCGGCACCACTACATCACCTATCTTCACGGTTACCCCTTTTGAAAAATCAACAGGTGTACCTGAAAAATTACCGGTTAATAATACCTCATTGTATTCCGGCTGCCCCAATTGCAAAGAAACACCATTAAAATCCTTTATTTCAATATCTCCCAAAACAAAAGCATGTACCCATCCGGGATGTATTGCATTCCCCTCCTGACGACCCGCATCTCCCTGTAAATTTAAAATTGCAACTTTCTTCTTATCCGCATCCACATAAGCCAAATTCACAGTATTATTAGCTGTCGTACCAATTGGATGCATTGAAGTTTGCTTGGCATACCAAGCTTCAAAATCCACTGAGCTCTCTTCCGCAAGCTCAATCAAATCTGCTCTGTTAAAAACAAGTTTTCCATTGGCTTTGTCGCTCGCCATTTTGTCATAAAAAGATCTAGAAAAACCTGGATGATTATCAAAAAACCCGGCCCATTCAGTACCCCAATGAAAAACCGTTAGTGTATCCATTTGATTATCAACTATTCCTCCCTTCGAACCCTTCTCCCACATTGAATAATCCAAACCAACCTTAAAAACATCATCCCACTCACCTGATTCAGCAATTTGATTATACAAAATCCCATTCTGCCTCCCTGTGCGGTAACCCAAAACTCCATACAGTTGCTTTTGAATAGCATGAGCATGCCCCTCCAAAAAAGCAGTCGACGCAAAATAAGCCGATTGCATGTAAAGATGCACCAATTCATGAGCCAAAACAGCTTCAGAATAATCATTAAGAATTATCCCATTTAGCGTGACCTGCGACTCATCAGAAATATCACCCTGACCATTCAATATAACACCATTAACCTTCCAATCAACATAAGCACCTCTTAACATCTGACTATTTCTATGAATTTCACACACAGTCCTCTCAGAAAAATTCAACATTTTGTCTCCATAATGCTCTTGCAACTTTTTATATGCCTTTTTTAA
>JAHIVE010000020.1 GCA_018816805.1 Patescibacteria group bacterium
AAGAATGAGGGTGTTGATTGTCCCCCAAAAGGACCAATAGCTTTCCCAAAAGAAGGTACTCAAAAAATTGAAAGACCAAAGCCAAGTGTGAGTGAAAAACCTGTTCCTGTACAAACTGCAGTAGCTGCAGAGGTTGGTGTTGATGAAGGAGCTGAAGAAAGTTTTAAGGCTATCCAATTGATTCTTGGTGAACTCAAAAATGGTCATGCGAATGTGGAGGTGATATGTGCTCAAGCGCAAAACCTTGCAAGATTACATGAGGCTGGCGTTTTTAATCCTGTTGTGGCGAGTGGTGATCTTGAATTGATTCAAGAAGGCATTACTTCTTTAGTTGAAAGAGGAAGTTTAGAATTGGCTGAAATTGAATCTGCTGTAGCAATTTTAAATAGCTTTTTGTTCGAGTTGGGTGTTTCTCCTAAAAGGCTTCCCAAAATTTCAATAGGGACCGAATATATGGATTTTCAACATATGGAAAGACAGATGTTTGAAGCACATTTGGAGATTGATAGAGCTATTGATTCTTTACAAGTTAGAAGAGGGGATGTTTTTGTAAATCCTTATGCTGCTGAGGATGTAATAATTCGTTGTGCAGATGTTTTAAAATCAAGGGAACAGTATGTGCTAGATGCTCATTTGGATAGATTGAGAGAGCTTTATGCGGGTTCGATTAAAAAATTCCAAGGCTTAATTGGAAGGAACCCGGAGAAATTTAAAGCGGCGGTGGAATATATAAATGGCCGATTGGGAATTGAGAGTGAAAAAGCTGAACTTCTCGTTATTCGAGAGGGTGAACGTGATCAAGTATTAGCAATTTTTAGGCCAATCAATAAGTGGGCTGATTGGTTTTTATCAAAAAAATAATCATTCTTTATGCCAGAAAGTAGACCAGAAAATCAGATAGACATTGATATTTTTTATGCGACTGTTTCAAATGTTGCAGCTTTTGTTAAGCATGCAAAGAGTCAAGAAAAAGTGAATGAAGATTTATTGCAGGTGTATTTGAATTTGCTTGTTCAACTTTTCAAAGATGAACGTTTTCAAGTCATTCAAGTTTATAATGAATTGGATGCAATTTACAGAGATTTGCAGGATTTGAAAAAGAGAAAAATTGCCGGTAGGAAGGGTGAATTTGCTATTGCTTTGGAATATATTGCTGAGATTTTAACTCAAAGAACAGTCATGGCGCCTAACCCATTTTCCGGTGATGTGAGTAGTAATATTGCAGGTTTGCAGGTACGAATGCATGGTGCTACGGCAGATGTAATTGCTAGTCGAAGTCGAAGTATGAGGGAATTATTTCCAAATAGACCTGAAACCCATCATTTGCCAAATCCGCCATCAGATGATAGACATGCTTGGATTGCGCATTGGGGTGAAGGTGAATCGAGGGAAGTGGCCTGGTTTGGGTCGGATGGAAGACCGTGGGTGGTTCGTGATGGTGTTTGGGTGAAAGGTGAAGATATTCCGGGATTTCTTAAATCCGGTAGGTATATTGAAGAAGCTGCAACTTTTGTTGCTCCGGCTGCGGGGTCGGCTAGACTGGCCGGGCATGAGGATGAAGTTGGTGAAGGTGTAAAGCGGACTTTCAGAGCATTGGACATTATTGATGAAAAGATCAGACAAGTTTTAAATGGAGGACCGTTTGATGCTATTCAGATTAGTGCACAGGTTAGATTGTTGGAAAAATATAGTTTGGAAGGCAATTTTGATCCAAGGGCGGCAATGAGTAGGTTGATTGAAATTCGCAGGGGTATTGCAGCAATTTCTAAAGTTAATGTGCGTTATTATAGAGTTTTATTAAATGAGATTTTGATTATTAATGCCCTTATTGCTGAAACCGGCATTGATTTGGAGGGAGTTTTTGTGACAGAAGAAATGAAAGAATGCAGAAAGGAGGAAGCTCGCATCACAACAAATATTGCAATTCCTTTGGTGTACCTTGATGAAGAGGAAACGTATGAAGATGTGGAAGCAATCAACAGAATTATAAGTTGCGCTGACATTTTGCGTTCAAATATTTGCTATATTGATGAGACTCAAATTGCAAATCTCAAAAGGTACTATAATTCCGGTGAACTGCGTCCATCTGTTGATAAAGCACCTTCTGAACTTAGAGAAAGATACACTGAAGCAATCAGATACATTGAAAGGTTGATGGATGGCAAATGTTATCTGCCTGTCGTTCAAAGGAATCGCAAGCTGGCACTTCCACTTGAATTATTAAATTGGTTAGGAGAATGGATGACAAAAAAGCGTTAGAACTTCAAGAATATATCTGAAATTACTGTGCGGCCTTCAACCCAAGTGGATGAGACAAGGTAATCAATGAAGTCGGTGTATTCTGTGACTTCGCTTATGTCGTCATTAACTTTGGATGTGATGAAGTTCATCAGAGTTTCAAAATCAATGTAGCCGACGCCGGCGGTCGGGTTTGAAAGACCGGAAAGTGCGGATAAATAAGCAGTGTTTTGTGAAACCGGATCTGCATTTTCAAAGGCTTCCGGGAAGTTGGGATAAACCGCAAGTACATAAAGGTCAGGTTCAATTAAGCCAAAGTAAATTTCAATGGAGTCTACGGATGGGAAAATTGCTTCAATGTCCTCAACGTCCCATGTTGAAAGTTTTGATTCATCCAAAGTGTAAGTGTTGAGGCCGGTTTCTTGGTTCAGTTCGCCTTGGAGGGAGTCTTCATACGCAATTTCTGTGAGCAGCAGATTATTTAGTTCCTGAACTGTTGATTCGTTACCTTCGGGGATTTCCAAATAAACGGCGAAAGCCGGTATGTTTTGCTCAAGAAGGGATGCGGTGAAGGCATAACGGCCGGTTTTGAATTGGTCCGTTATGTCCGCCGAGATGTTCAGCCATGATAAAAGAGATTCAATGTCTGCGCGTTCTTCAGAATAAATTACAAGTCCTTCCCCGGGAACTCTGTCCTCAAGTGTCAGAGTCTTGCCTTTGTACATATTGATCAAGTCTGAATTTTCAGATTTTGCGACCATTTCAGAATGGAAGAGTATTCCGTCAGATTTTGCGTTTAAGGAAAGCCAGAAGTCGCTGATGTCCTCTAGTGAACTTAAGTAGAAAGTTTGAGTGAGTTGGCTTAGGACTTCATCTTCTATAAGATCAAACATGTCATTGAAATCAATGTATAGGAATGCAAGCTTTGAGTAGTGGCTTTCCGAGTTAAAGCCTTTTTCAGTTTTGGCATTTGCCAGGGCTTCACTGCGAGAAGCCGGCGTGGAAGCAATTACAAAAAAGTCACCGGTACGGGCGGAATAATATTCATTAACTTCCGCATCCCAAAGGGTGGTGTCAGTAGTTACTGTACAGGAGATGTCATCTTTGCTTGTGTCTCTCTGAAGCATTGATGCAAGGTAGGTTTCGAAAGAGTCAGCTTGGTCTGTTCGTACAAGGATTTGGGCTGTGAAGTCTGTTGAGGATTGGTATGTGAGTCCAACGGCGACTTCCCATTCGCCAAAGACTGCATCTAAAATATCAGTTCCCATTCCTTGAAAAACTGCAGACCATATGTCCGACTCCGTGTTTGATCCAATGAGGTTTTTAAAGTTTTTGTATTGTGTGGAAGAAGTGTGGTCAAAGTAAAAAACCAAGTCTGAATCCGTATCAAGGGCTGAAGTTAAGTCAAAAGTTGATGGGGTTTCAGATTGATTGATTTGGCATTCTTTATTAAAAAGAAATTCTTCTTGGGGGAAAGGTTTGTAGTAGGAGTAATAAGTGTTTTTTGAGTTGTCGCGTGCGGCTTTCATTCTGTAAAGCATTTCAGCGACTTCTTTTCTGGTCATCGCTCCCGCGGGATCAAAATAATAGTCTGAAACACCTTCGTCAGATAAAAACACAACGTGGTCCATACCAATTAAATTGTTGGATAAAAGATAGTCAAGATAGTCAAAGTACCATTCGGATTCTTGTAGATCTACCGGGTCTTCATAATAATAAGGATAGTATGAACCTCTTTGAGATGGTACTTCCCCATCATAAAAAGTTAAAACTGCTATTTTTGCCGCTTCTACTCTGCTCACGCATTGTTCCGGTTTAAATGTGCCGTCCGGGTATCCGTTGACGGTTCCGTTCGCTAAAGCTGTTTCCAAGTAAGGTGAATACCATTCATTTTCTTTTGCGTCTGAAAAAATTGATAAATCCGCGTCTTGCATTTCTGTCCCGAGCATTTCGTATTCCATCTTTAAAAATTCCACGCGGTCTACGCAGTCATCCGGTTTGAAGTTGCCGTCCGGGTAGCCTTGAACAACGCCGTTGTCGCTCATCCATTGAATGGCTTTTAAGTACTCAGTTTCACTTGTGACGTCCGGAAAAGAGGCGGAAGCGAGCTGAGGGAATAAAAAAAGTGTTGGCAATAAAAAAGTGAGTAGTTTTTTCATTAGTCTTGGGTGAGAAACTGCTTTCATTTAAGCTGTTTTTGGAGCTTTGGTCAATTACTCAAACCTGAGTGCTTCAATAGGACTTTTTTGGGAAGCTTTTCTTGCAGGGTAAAGGCCAAATACCACACCTACTGCAGCTGCAACCGAGAGGCCCAGGATTATTGATATTAACGGAATTGTAAAAATCCAATTTAAAGCAAAGAATTTTTGCAGGACTATTGTAACAATCATTGAAAGACTGCCTCCAATAATTATTCCAACTGCTCCCCCAATTACTGTGAGAGAAACTGATTCAAGAAGGAATTGAAGAAGTATGTCTTGGTTTGTGGCGCCGACCGCTTTTCTGAGGCCGATTTCATGAGTTCTTTCTGTAACTGAAACAAGCATTATGTTCATCACACCAATTCCTCCAACCACCAACGCAATTGCCACTACGGACGAAAGCAAAATTGTGAGGGATTGTAGGATGTTTTTAATCTGCTGGACTGTTCCTTCCATTGTCAGAACATAAAAGTCGTCGTCTTCCGGGTCGGTTATGTTATGCATTTCCCGCAGGGTAAGTTCAATGTCACGAACGGTTTTTTCCACGGCTTCAGGGCTTGTTGCAATCACCAATACTTCTTGGAAATAATCTATCCCCAAAAGTTGTGATTGTGCGGTTGTGTAAGGCAAGAGAACTACTTCATCCACGTTAAAAAAGGAGACTTGTCCCTTTTGCGGGAGAATTGCTACTACTTTGAAGTTTTTGCCCTTAATTTTTATATATTCGCCGAGTGCTTCCGCTGAGCCAAAAAGTTCTTCTTTGACTTTTGAGCCAATCACAACAACTTTTGCGTTCATTTCAATGTCTTGCTCAGTGAAATATTGGCCTTCTTCCGGGTAAATGTTTAGTGCGGAGCCTATGAATTCGGCGTCGTAACCGAAAATTGTGGGGCGGTAAGTTTCACCTTCATAAGAGACGGAGCCCGGGACGAGTACGCCGGGGACAATGTGCTCAAGCTCCGGGACGTTGCTCTTTTTTTTGAGGGCTTCAATGTCTTTTTTTGTGAGTGAGTCTGAGAAAAGTGTGTCGCCAATATCTGAGGGACCTTTTGGCTCTTTCCCTGGCCTGATTACAATAATATCCGAGCCAAATCCGCTGATTTCTTGGAGAATTAAGTCCTGCGCCCCTGCCCCAATTGACATGATCATTATGATGGCAGCAATAGAGATTACAATACCCAAAATTGTCAAAGCGGACTGCATTTTGTTGGTTTTCAATCCTGTTAGTGATGTTTTTAGGGTATCTCTAAATCTCATCTTCTTGATATGGGTTTTTTAATTGGTTTGTGATTTGTTTTATTTGAAGCAATTAGGCCGTCTTTAATGTTGATTATTCTTTGTGCGAAACGGGCAATGTATGGTTCGTGAGTGATTAAAACTATTGTGTGCCCTTCATCATGTAAGCGAGAGAAAATATCCATGATTTGGTTACCTGATTTTGTATCTAGGTTTCCTGTTGGTTCGTCTGCGAAAATTACTGATGGTTCGTTTATTAGGGCCCGTGCAATTGCGACTCTTTGTTGTTCACCTCCGGAAAGTTGCGAGGGCGTGTGATCCAGCCTGTGAGAAAGGCCTACTTTTTCCAATGCAATTTTGGCAAGTTCATCTTGCTCTCCGTTTTTTATTCCAGCGTATGCAAGCGGCAATTTTACGTTATCAATAACGGTGGTGCGGTTAAGCAGGTTGAACATTTGGAAAACAAAACCAATCTTTTGATTTCTAACCCAAGCGAGTTCCGGTTCGTCAAATTGGTCTATTGATTTTCCGTCCAGGCGATATTTACCTTTTGTTGGGTGATCCAAGAAGCCCAAAATATGGAGAAGTGTTGATTTCCCTGAGCCGGATGGACCCATAATAGCTACGAACTCTCCCTGTTTGACATCAAAACTCACGCCGCGTAGGGCATGAGTTTCGACTTCGTCATTGAAGTAGGTTTTTTTGACGTTTTTGACTTCAATTATCGGCCTCATTTTTGATCTTTTATGTATGTGACAACTTTATCACCTTCCTCCAAACCGCTTGTTATTTCAACCATTCCGTCCTCCCCAACAAGTCCGGTTTCGACTTGAACTTTTTCAAATTCTTCACCATGAACAACTTGGACGAATTTTGTTCCATCAACGTATTCAATAGCACGTTGTGGTACGGCGTAAACTTGGCTTTTGGATGCTGCTTGAATTTCCAAATTAGCAGTCATTCCTGATCTAATTCGTTCATCTTCTTGGGTAAATTCAAGTGTAACTTTATAAGTTGAAACACCTTCAATTACTTCTTCAGCCGGATCAACTTTTATTACGCTTGCTTCGAATTCTGCGTCACGTCGGAAAGCGTCTAGGGTTAGAGTTGCCATGTCTCCAACGTTAACGTTTGCAATATCCACTTCCGGAATGTGGGTTTCAATTTGGAATTTTGATTCACTTATAATTGATACTACCGACGTTGCTGATGCAATTATTTCACCCACTTTTGCGTCTTGTTTTGTAATAATTCCGTTTATTGGAGAGACTAGAGAGTTTTTTGCTATTCTTGCTTGGTAAAGTTGTACAGTTGCTGCGGCGGAAGCAATTCTTGCTTTTTGAGTGTTAATGTAGGCTTCTGACTGCTTCACTACTGCTTCTTGTGCAGCAATTTCTTCCGGTTGAGTCCCTGCGAGTGCTAAAGTCAGATTATCCTGAGCTGAAAGAAGCGTGTGCTCTGCATCTGAAACTGCTGTCTCTGCTGCTGTTATTGCAGTATTATTTGTTGCAATTTGTGCAGAGATACTTTGTTTTTTTGTATTTACACTTGATAAGGCTGTATCGATGTTCGATCTGGCTGTGTTTATGCTGGTTCTGTAAGTGTCCGCTGTAGTTTCTGGTAGTGTTGCTGAATCTTCAACTGCCATTGAGAGTGAAATCAAAAGGGAATTTACGTCTGATAGGCTTGATATTGCCGTGTTTAATGCTGCGTCATATTCAATATAGCTGGAAGCATCTGAAAGGGCATTGATTGAGTTTGTTAGGTTGTCAACACTTGCATTTGCTTCTCTTTTGTCCCATTTTACTTGGGTTTCTAAACTTGGATCTTGGATAGAGAAACTTAGTGTGTCTTTTTCAGCGGTAGATTCGTCAAACATGTCCTCTAGCTGATGATCCATTGCGAACTGCATTTTGGTAAGAGCATCACTAAGTATGTCTTTTACTCCTTTGTATATATTATCAAGGTCTGTGTCGGCCTCGCTTTGCACTGCTTCAAGATTAGATTTTTCATCTTCAAGCGCTTTTTCAGCGTTTGTGACTGCCGTTTGTTTTATTTGAATTTCTTCCGGTCTTGTCCCTCTTTTCACTTCTGCTAATACTGCCTTTTCTTGATCTAGAACGGCTTCGTATCGCATTAGTTCCGCTTGAGCGCTTTGATAATCTGCATTTGCTTGGGCCAAATATGCGTTTAGTTCGCTGGAGTTAAGTGTAACCAGCACTTGGCCTTTATTAACTTTGTCCCCCACTTTGACGTTAACAGTTGTGATTTTGCCACTATTCTCAAAAGAAAGGTCAACGGATTCTGATGATTTCACTTTACCTGTTACACTTACTTCTTGGTTAAGATCAGCAATTGAGGCAATTATATAGTCATAGTTCAATTCACTGGACTTTCCAAATATTGATTGGGCCAGCATTGCGAGAACTACAATCATAACTGCTCCAAAAACATAATAATGCTTTCTTTGCGGTCTTTTGAAATCCGGTTTTGTGGATTTTTTGTGCAAGCTTTTTTTGCTTGTGATTTTTTGAGCCATAGTGGTTTTTTTAATTTTTGTTATCTATTGATTATAGCACATTTTTGGTTTTTTTTTAAGGGTGGCAAAGTGTTTACTGCTTTAATCACAACCTGTAAATTTTATGATTCGATTGACACAATTGTGGTTTGGTTTTTTGCCTTCGCTCTGTGGTGCATAAATGTATACTTTCCTCTGAGTATTATAAATGCGCTCACCAATTCTCAGATTGGATGAAGATTCTAGAAATTATTTAAAGCTTAACGCTGAGGTTTTGATAATTGGAGAAAAGATGTTGAGGATGGAGAAGAAAATCTAGAAAGAGCAGAGACGCATACAAGAGCAATGATTATGCCAAAGAGCGAATGCAGGCAATGAGCGGTACAATTGAATGTGATCCACATGGCGGTTTGCATTCTATTCAAGATAGTAATTTGAGAAGAGGTGCAAAATTTATTTTGAGGTTTTGCTCTATGTAAACAGGTGATAGTCTATTATCGCCACGATGGATATATTATTTGTTTCATTAGCGGGATTGATTGCGGGCTTTATTGGCGCGCAGGTTGGTGGCGGTGGGTTGATAACACTTCCCGTGCTGATCTTTTTGGGATTAACAGCACCAGTTGCTGTTGCAACAAACAGGTTCGCAGCAGTTTTTCTTTGTAGTGTTGCATCATTGCAATATTTAAAAAGTGAAAAAGTGCGATTTGCTAGAATTGCTCCTTTGGCTGCTTTGGCTACTATTGGTTCTTTATTAGGAGCTCAGTTTGTATTAGAATTAGAAGAAGCTTTTTTAGAAAAAATTATTGCCGGGTTATTGGTTGTTCTTTTGTTTGTGTTGTTGGCCGAAAAAAATTTAGGGCTAAAGGATAGGATTTTTAAACCATCGCGAAGTGGATATTTGTTCATGTGCTTAGTTTGTTTGGTGATGGGTATTTATGCCGGCTTTATTGGAATTGCCGCAGCAAGTTTAATTGCCTTTTCCTTTGTTTTGGTTGGCCAAAGTTATTCTCAAGGAATGGGTGAAGCGCTGATTATTTGCACTTTTACTTCAGTAGCTGCGACCGCTGTTTTTCTTTTTCAAGATGCTGTTGTGCTTCATTTGGCAGTTCCACAGGCAATCTCCGTTGGTATTGGAGCATTTTTGGGCTCTAGATTCGCAATAAAAAAAGGGAACAAATGGGTGAAATATTTGTTTGTTGTTATGGTGGTGGTTTTTGCAATAAAACTGATGCTGGGCTTTTAATTATTGGCTTTTTGCAATAATCATTGCTCCCGCTGCAGATAGAATAATGCCTACAACCATAAATACAAGCAGCATTGTTGGTAGAACTTGTCCGTGGAAGTATTTGTTTACTTCAATTGCAATAATCACAGGTCCGCTTAAAACCATTAATAAACCGAGGATTTTTAGCATAGAGCCTATGTGTAAAGTGTGAGATGATATTAGCTTAGTGTTGCAAGATGGTGCAATTAAATTTGTATTTTTTGCATGTTTATAGTTATGGGAGTATATTTCTTTTCACTTATGTTTAGAATTTTTTCAGATTATTTTACGTTTCAATTGCTTGGCCTTCAGAGTGGCACGGAGCTTTCTTCAAGTGTGCAATTTTTTGTGCAAGATTTTTTGAAAATTTTGTTTTTGATCTTTTTGGTGGTTTCTTTGATTGCTTTTTTAAGGACGTATTTGCCTACTGATAAACTGCGGCGGTTTATGAAGCGTTCTCGATTTGGGCTTGGAAATTTTGCGGCAGCGACTTTTGGTGCTCTTACGCCTTTTTGTTCTTGTTCGTCTATTCCTATATTTATTGGTTTTTTGGAAGCTGAGATTCCGCTTGGAATTGCTTTTTCATTTTTGATTACGTCGCCGCTTGTGAATGAGGTGGCGTTTGTGATTATGGGGGATTTGTTTGGGTGGGAGCTGGCGTTTTTATATGCGGTCTCAGGGATATTTTTGGGAGTTATGGGTGGATGGATTTTGGGGTCGTTTAAAATGGATAAAGAGATTATTTTGGGCAATGGTGGGAAGATTTTTGACAGGAAATTTCCTGGAACTTTTGAGGGGAAAGTTCGTTTCTCTGTCAAAGAAGGTTTCAAAACAATGAAAAAATTGGTCCCCTATGTTTTTTTAGGAGTTATGGTTGGAGCTTTGATTCACGGATATGTGCCTGAGGGATTTTTTGAGTTTTTCCTTGGGAAATATGGCTGGCTTTCAGTGATTGCTGCTGTAGTTTTGGGTGTGCCAATTTATGCGGGATGTAGCACAATTGTTCCTGTGATTTTTTCAATCAGTGCAAGTGGAGTGCCGCTTGGGACCGCTTTGGCATTTATGATGTCAATTGCCGGACTTTCTCTGCCGGAAGCCATTATTTTAAAACGCGTAATGAGCTTTAAATTGCTTGCGACTTTTTTTGGTTTGGTCGCGCTGGGGATAATAATAATTGGGTATTTGTTTAATTTAGTTTCTTTCCCGCTATAAAAACGTTTTTTATTGCGAACTCGCTACCACGGTAGATCATTTGGGATAGGATTTGGGTGGGGTTTTGGTACTTTGTGTTTGGATCCGGGGTGAATTTGAGTGGGTCAATTATTAGAAAATCTGCTTCTTTGCCGGGCTCGAGGGATCCTGTGATTTTGTGCATTGATAGAGCTTTTGCGCCGCCGAGTGTTGCCATGTAGAAGACTTCTTCTGGTTTCAGTGGATTAATGTAAGATTTGGAGGTTTCAAGGGCTTCACGCATTTCATTAAACATTGAAAGGCTGTAGCCGCCCGCAACGTCTGTGCCAAGGGAGAGCTGTGTTGAGGCGGTGAGGTATTTTCTGGCTGGCATTTGGCCGCTCATTAAGAATCTATTGGAGCTTGGGCAGTGGGAGATTGACGCGCCGGCTTTTTTAATGAGGGTGAGTTCTGGGTTTGAAAGATGGATGCAGTGCGCGAGGATGGTTTTTGGGGTTAGGAGGCCGGCGCGGTAGTAAACATCCGTGTAGGATTTTGCTTTTGGGAAGCGCTTTTTAACTAATTTTAGCTCTTCCAGATTTTCTGAAAGGTGTGTTTGGATGTAGACATCTTTTTCTTTAGCGAGTGTGGCAATTTTTTCCAGTAATTTTGAGCTGCAAGTTAGAGCAAATCGAGGTGTTAGAGCATAAAAAAGTCGCCTATCATGGCCGTGCCATTTCTCAATGAGCTCAAGAGAGTCTTGAAGGGATTTTTCAGTTTTTTCTTGAAGTGCGGAGGGGCTGAATGAATCCATCATTACCTTCCCTATTATTGCTCGGATTTTTGCTTTTTTGGCTTCTTCAAAAGCAATGTTTGTGGCGGAGAAATGTGTTGTTACGTAAGTCAGAGTGGTTGTTGTGCCGTTTTTGAGGAGAGAAGTGAAGAAATTGTTTGCGGCGGGACGTGCTGTTTTTTCGCTTTTAAACTGGGTTTCTCTTGGGAAAGTGTATTTTTTTAGCCATGGGAGGAGTGAGAAGTCGCCAATTCCGGCAAATGCGTATTGAGGAAGGTGGTTGTGAGTGTCAATAAAGCCCGGGCAGATTATTAGGTCTGAGTGGTCGTGGAAACGGTAGTTTTTGTATTTTTGGCGGGGGTTTTTGGTTCCTACGAATTCAATTTTGCCTTCGTCAGAGACTACTAAATAGCCGGGGTCGTAAAAAAGGACCGTTTTTTGGTTTTTTGGAGTAAGGATTTGCGCTTTGAATATTTGTCCCATGGCATGGATTTTATGTGTAAAAAATAGCCGAGATGTGATATAATTAAAAGATGAATAAACACAGTGCAGAGTTAATTGGTAAGCAAATTGAAGGACTTTTACAGGTTCTAAAGGTTGATACGCCGGTAAACGGCGAAATGGCTGTTTTTTTTGATATTGATGGGACTGTGAGTAGAAATGACAATTTGGAGATGTTGATTACGGAAATAACAGATAGGGATTTGTTGCCTGAGGACAAGGAATGCATTGTGGAAAAGGCCAGAATGCTTTGGAAAAATAGAGATTTGGATTTTGAGGATTATTTGAAAGAAGTGATTGAGATTTTACCCAGTTTAAAGCTGTTTTCTGAGGATATTCTGGAGAAAATTGCTGAAGATGTGGTTTCTGGGCGCGGGGGGCATTATCATTTGTTCCCGTGGATGCTGCTTTTGAGGCTTAAAATGATGGGATATAAACTGATTGCGGTGTCAGGAGCGCCTTCTTTTATGGCAAAAAAGTATTTGAGTAAGATTGGACTATTTCCTTGGGCACTACATAGCAGTGAATGGATATTTGATGATGGTGTGTTTACAGGTGAAATTGACCTCACAATTTTGAAAAACAAGGGAGATTTTATTGAAAAAACATATAAAGACGTCTTTGATCTATCTAATTGTATAGCTCTTGGAGATACGGCCTCTGATATTCCAATGCTTGAGAAAGTTGGAAAGGCAATTGCAATCAATCCAACTTTTGCGTTGGCTCAAAAAGCGGAAAAAGAAAAATGGACGGTGCTTTTAGAAAGAAAGGACCTGGTGATTACCTTCCCTGATGGACAGCTCTGGGGATAGAGTACAATTAGTCTGTAGATTTGTCGTGAATATCCCCGTGCTCTCTTCTTAGAGTATTGTGGTAGTTGAAAAAACTTACATCTACAGTGTCGCCAAGGCTATTTTTAGGGTCATCATTGGATGCAGAAAATATTCTTGAGCTTAGGTCTGGATATCCCGTAGCGCAATATCCCGCCTTGTGACCTGGGTCATAGCTTACAATTGCAAGTATTAGTTTGTGTTTAGCTTTTTTTGCTTCTGAAATAACATCTGCAGGTCCTGAAATGACAATTTTATCTCCTGAACGTTGAATATCAAGACCATTAATACCTTCAAAGCACCTTTCAATTTGTGGCATTGGTAGTTGACCTAAATCTTCTACTTCAATTTTATTTGGGCTCTGTGATTCTGGTGACATATATATAAATTAAAGGAGAAAATAATAATCAAAACATTAAACTTGGGAATGTATTCTTAATTACAACGAGCTTTTAATATTGTAAAATAAGCGATTTTTGACGTAATTCATTTGACAATTAGCGTAGATTTGGTATCATGAACTCGGTCGTAGATACGGTGTATGAAAGTTACGAGTTACGAGCCGTAGATAACAAAAGTCACCGTACGAACCTTTTTTTATTTAAAAAACTCCATATTAGACTCCTGCTGCTTCAAGTTGTGAAGTGAAGGTTGATCTTGTGATGGCTGGAAAGTGTGGTATGTGGAGTGGAGTTCTTCTTGTGTGAGGTTTTGCTAAGGATAATGCAGTTTTTTTGTAAAAATCGTTTGTCCATTTTAACGAATTAACATCTTTTGCTGTTAGCCATTTGTATGATTGATGTTCATCGCTTAATTCAACTTCAGGTCTTTTAGTTGTTGTTTGTCTGTAAATATCTGCCAGGTATAAAACCCTCCTACCTTGAAATATTTCTTCTGCTCGCCTGGTTGCGACGAGTTTTGGTTTCCGCTGTTTCCTAGTTTCATTATCTAGACTATCTGTATCAATACCTATGGAAAAGTCCATAGCAGGTATTTTGATCCCCGTTTCTTCCTCAAACTCACGTATTCGGCTTTGTTCTACAGAAAATGGGTCTGTTGGATTGCCGTCAACTTTGCCTCCAGGAAATTCCCATGTTCCTGGTCTACTGGTTCTGTTTGATCTTTGAAGCACTAATAAGTCTCCATCTGGAGACTGCAATGCGGTGTAAACGGCTCTAAGAATTCTTGTACAGTCGGCGTGTATACCTTCTCTAACAGATCTAATTGCGGCAGCTGCTTCGCGATTATTTTCAATTATTTGCAGCACACCAGCGGATTTCCATTCGCTTTCAACGCTCTTTATTACTCGGTCAACAGATAAAACCATGAGGTTTAGCTAAATTGAGCGCAAAATATAAATTAGGGCTTGGCAAGAGTCAAGCGATTTTATTCTTGCTTGAATGGCTTATTTTACCTTAAAGCGCCTCAATCTTAATGCATTTAGTACGACTGAAACGGACGAAAATGCCATGGCGAATGACGAAATCATGGGGTTTAGGAGTCCAATTGCTGCAACCGGAATTGAAATTGTGTTGTAGAAAAATGCCCAGAACAGATTTTGCTTGATATTGCGCAAAGTGGCTTCAGACAACTGCATTGCTTCCACAGCTTTTTTTAGGTCTCCTTTAACAATGACTACATCTCCGCTTTCCATTGCAATATCCGTGCCTGTTCCCATTGCAATGCCTATGTTGGCTTGGGCCAAGGCGGGGCTGTCGTTAATGCCGTCGCCAATCATGGCAACAACGTGGTTTTCTTTTTGCAGGTCTTTTATAATTTGCACTTTTTGCTCCGGTGAGATTTCCGCGTGGATTTCATCAATTCCCACCTCATTTGCAATTGCATGAGCCACTTTTTCATTATCTCCTGTTAGCAAAACTGGTTTTATATTGCGTTTTTTCAGAGCTTCAATTGCTTCTTTTGAACTCTCTTTTAAGGTGTCTTGAATTGCAAAAACGGCTTTGATCTCCTTTTTGTCAGAAAGAATTAGGACCGTTTGTCCTTTTTCTTGCAGGTTTTCAATTTTCTTAAGCGAATCCGAAAGGTCAATTTTAAGCTCTTTTATGTATTTCAGACTGCCAAAATGGTATTCGGTTTTATCTGTTTTGCCGGTTATTCCCTTCCCCACAACCGCTTTTACATCTTGGATTTTTTGGGTTGGGATTGATTTTTTTGTTGAAATAAAATCAATTATGCTTTTTGCGAGCGGGTGTTCGCTTTTTTCTTCCAGGGCCAAGGCTAGAGCTAAGTTTTCTTTTTCTACGCCTTTGAGGGAGAAGAACTCTTTAACTTCCGGGTGACCGGTTGTGATGGTCCCGGTTTTGTCAAAACAAACCGCTGTGACTTTGTGGATTCGTTCTAAACTTTCTGCGTTTTTTATAAGAATTCCGAGCGAAGCAGCACGGCCGGATCCGACAATAATTGATACGGGCGTTGCAAGGCCAAGGGCGCAGGGGCAAGCAATAATTAGAACGCTGACGGTATAAATCATGGCTCGGGAAAAGTCGCCGGTTTGGGAGTGCCAGACAAAAAGAGTGGTTAGAGCAACTAAAATTACGCCCCAAACAAAATATGCGGATATTTTATCAACAAGTTTTTGGACGGGCGCTTTGGACATTTGGGCCTCCTCAACCAATTTTATTATTCTGGCCAGCATTGTTTCCGAGCCGACTTTTTCAACGCGCATGGTGAAAGCTGTGTTTCCGTTTATGGTTGCGCCAATTACTTTGTCGCCTTCTTTTTTGCTTGATGGGATGCTTTCTCCGGTTACCATTGATTCGTTAATTACGGCGTTGCCTTCTGTAATTTGCCCGTCTACGGGGATTTTTTCTCCGGGTTTGACTAGGATGAGATCACCTTTTTGGAGATCTTCAATGGGGACGTCAATTGTTTTACCATTTTGCAATTTGTGGGCGACGCGGGCGGAAAGTTCCAGCAGTTTTTTTATTGCTTCGCTAGCTTTGCCTTTTGCTAAAGCCTCCAAGTAGCGACCAGTTAAAATAAATGTGGTGATAATTGCGACGTCCATGAAATATTCTTCCGTTTGAGTGGTGAAAAGCACTATGTAGGACGAATAAATAAAAGCGGCGCCAACTCCGAGCGCTATAAGCGTGTCCATACCCGGTCGGGCACGCAAAAGGTTTGGAATGCCTTTTTCAAAGAATTCGCGGCCGCTGATTACAATTACAAGAAGTGACAATATTAGCATTATAACCGGACCTTGAGGCGGATCCCAAAAAAAGGTCAGAATTAAAATTACAATGCTGGCTATGGCTGAAAAAATCAGTTTGCTGAGGCGTTTTTTGACTGCTTGATTGGTTTCTGCTTTTGCGTGAGCTGAGTGGTCTTCATGGCTTTGGTGCGAGCCGTGGTGCATTTCTGCCATGTTGTGGTCTTTTGAAGTTGCTTTGTAGCCGGATTTTTTTACCGTTTGGATTATTTGCTCCTGGGAAATTTCAGCGGGATTGAAGTGTACTTCTGCGGTTTCGTTCGCGTAGTTTACGTTGGCTTTTGTGACCCCTTTTTGTTTGCTCAAGTCATTTTCAATATGGCGAACGCAAGATGCGCAATCCATACCCTCAATTTTTAAAGTGGTGTGGCTGTTTCCATTATGCATGTTCTTTGTGTTTATAGACTGAATTATTGTGCTCCGTTTGAGCAGATATGTCTACTTTACAAAAAGTTGACATATTATTTAGGCAGCGTAGAATTAGGTTTACTATGAAAAAGGAAATTCAAAATTCGGAGAAATTGATCACGGGTCTTGCGGTGAGAAATAATTATTGGGCTTGGGTGTACGAGCTCTTTTGGTGCATTTAAATTTTTTTTTGAATTTTAATGCACCAAAGTGGTGCATTTTTTTATTTAACTATTTTTACTATGGAAACTATTAATAAAGCCGCTGTTCAATATTTGGACGTTCGCGGCACAAAAGATGAAGTCTCTCAAAGACTTAAAAATTTGAATTCAAATCTTTCGGCCGGAAAGCCTGAGGAGTGTGAAATATTGGACGGTCCAATCCTCAGTTTAGCTTCACCCGGGAAAAGAGCGGAAAAACTTGGTCAGCTTTATAATTTAGATGGCAATGAGTTTGAATTTGCCAGTTTTGCATATGGCTTTAGCCCTGCTGATTCGTTCTTGCTGCTTAAGAATTTGACGCCACTTTTGGCTGAATGCGGTGTGGGGGTTGAAATTACTGAGAGTGGCGGGACTATAACAATTCCTGGGTTCGATGTAATTAAATTTAATGAAAGTGCAAGGATTACCGGACCTGAGAGAGTTATTTCCCCTTTTGAAATTATTCGCTACCTGTCTTGTTTTTTTGATCAAGATTTTGCTGCGGTTTTGCAAAAAGACGGCAAGTTTGAATATGTTTGTGATGTGTCGGTTTTTGAAAAAACACCGAAGGATGCGAGCGGCAAGAATAGGATGATGGGGCGTGATTTGATGGAATTTCATGCGAATGCTCCTTCTTTTGGTGGGGAGCTTTCTAGCGTGTTCCCGAATATCATGAAAGCTTTTTCCGAAGGCTCAATGGATGTGCTTGTTGTTGACCTAAATGGCAGCAATGATTATGAACTGGCGGATGGTCGACAAGTCAGGCGATTTGAACGGGACAAGTTCGTGCCGGTTCATGATGAGACAGGTTACTTGAAAGGATTCATGGGTTTTGCGGATGTTTTTATGCAAGAAACTCGTGAAACTAGGAGTCCATATGAAGGTGGAGAGACAGAGAAAAGCCTTCGCACTCAAGTTGACCTTATAATGCATGATTATTTGAGGGAAATTTCTGCAGTTACTCATCCGTCCGTATATATGTGTGGGGGTGAAAATGATAAAAAGACTGAAATGCTTAGACAGATTTTTAGGGACATAGAACGACATCACGATGTTGTGATGAAGTTGGCTGAGAAATTGAATGCTGAGAGGTTTGGTGAGAAGCTGGAGCTTTATGGAATCAGTTATATTGGAGATAAATGTGTGAATGATTGTTCGTACTGCGGGCATAATGGCAAGATAGAAAGGGAGAGAAGCCAGCTTTCTCCGGATGAGATGCGAAAGGATTTTGAGGAGGTCATGAAGCATAGACCTGAGGAATTTTGTATTCTTTCAGGCGAAGATCCTCACGGGCTTGCAAATTATGTTCAAGCTTTGCAAATTTTGGGTGAATTAAATGAGAAGTACGGTAAACCGCTGAAGCGCATTACTTTTAATGTGGCTCCAATGGGAGTTGAAGATTTCAGGGCGATTGTTGAAGCAAATAAAACTGGTGTGCCTTTGCAGTACAGAGTTTTTCAGGAGACTTATGATCCTGAAGTTTATTCTAAATGCCATACTCGTGGCCCTAAAAGTAATTTTGCTTACAGGTACTTTGCTCAAGCGCGTGCGCTTCAGGCGGGGTTTGATTCTGTAGGTATTGGTGTGCTTTTGGGCATTAATAATAAAGGTTTGATGAGTAATAATCAGGAAATTTTTGACCTGATTATGCATGCCGAATTCTTAAAGAGAATGTTTGGCGTTTACCCTGAGACTGTTTCGTTACCCAGATTGCAGCCTGTGGAGGGCATGGAACAAGGTGTGAATTGTCCGGTGGATGACAAAACTTTTAAGTTTTATTTGGGGCTTTTGAGACTGTTTTTGCCTGAGACTAAGATTGTTTTGACGAGTCGTGAAAGTCAGGAAATGATGCAAGAGCTTGAGCCGGTTGTGAATGTTCGGGATTTGGCACCTCGTCCGGGGGTTGGCGGTAACTTTCGTGCTTCAAATTTCCAAAATGAACTTGGAGATGCGCGAAGTGCCGAGGAGGTTATAGAGGATTTAGTGGCTAGAGGCAGAAGATAAGAGATAAGAAAGAGAGGCCCGCGCCGCGGCGCGGGCCTTCTCCTTTTAAAAAAAATTAAATTCTCTTCATCATATCCACAAATCTGTCTGAGTAACCGAGTTTTTGGTAAAAACCGTGGGCGACAAGGTTTGGTGAAAAAACTTCAACGCGAATCAGGTCGCAGTGCGCGGATTTAAAATGGGCTTCCAGTTTGTTCATAAGGGATTGGCCAATTTTGTGATTGCGGTGGCTTTCGTTCACAATTAGCTCCAGAATTCTGCCGGTTTTCACTTTTTTGAATTCAAGGGAGTCTAAGTGAGTGAATTCTTCAATTATTCCTGCAATCATGCCCACCGGTTCGCTTTTTAGGGTTGCGATGAAGATTGTGCCTTCGTTTTTTTTGATTTTTTTGAGGAGGTTTTCTATGTATTCTTTGCCGTATTCCGGTTTTCTTATGCGAAGGTGCTCGGGGTCGATTGAGACAAGGTGGTCTTGCAACTCTTCGATAAGAGTGATCAGGGTTTGTTTTTCGTCGGTGTAGGGCTGGATGGCTGGTTTCATTCTTCTATTTCTACTTTTGTTAACTTAAACGTTCCGGTTGTTGTTGTTCCCGAGTAGATGAATTTAATTGTGCCGGTGATTTCTTGTTCAACAATTTTCCCGGAGCCCTCATTTTTTCCGTAAAGTGTGCCGCCCAGTTGGCTTTCCATGCCGGAAATCATAAATTCGCTTGGTAAAATGTTTTGATAAATGCTTGTGTATGAGCCGGTGAAATTTAGGGATTTATCTTCTGCTACCGTGCCGGTCATTTCTCCGGTTGTTTTGAATTTTAGCGTGCCGTTAAAACCGCTCATGCCGTATGTTGCCGAGTCGCTTTTTGCGAATTTGAAATTCAGGTTGTTTTTTTCGTCAATTATCATTGTGGAAGGCAGTGAAAAAACGGTTTTTGACAGGAATTCTGCGTATTCGGGCAGAGAAACCATAATTTCTCCCGTGTATGTGCCAGCAATGTTGTCAGGCTTGAGAACTAAAGTTGTGCAGGCACCGGAGTCTTGGCGAGTTATTGTGAGTCTGGCTGAGTTTTTTTCATTTAAAAATCTCCAGTCCCAATTTAAATTGCCGGCGGATGAAATGTGCTGTTTGGACATGCCTCCAAGCGAGCCTTCGCCTGTGAAAGTGACTGAAACGTCCGTGCCGCTTTCCCAGACGTCTGGTATAGAAGCTTCTATGTCAAAATGGAGGGGGTCTTGCTTGTCTGAAGTGGCGGTGGCGGTTATGCGAGCAATGTTTTCAAGCTTGGTTTCGTCGAATTTTTCACCCAATATAACTTTCAATTGGCTTAAAACGGCTTTGTCTAGGCGCATTACTTTGCCGCCAACGTTTTGGCTGATTGCTTGCTCTTTTACACCGTCAGGGAGCAATTTTGGATTGGTGATTTTTGTGTCAGCGGTTGAAGTTAAAATATCTTTGATTTCTTTTGCGGTTAGGTTTGGATTGATTGACTTTAAGATTGCGACTGCGCCTGAAACTTGCGGAGTAGAGAAGCTGGTTCCGTCAGCCGCGTATGTTGTTCCGTCTTTGTTTGCACCCAATGGAACGTCTGTTCCTTGAGCTGCTAAAGTAATTTCTCCGTTTCCGGTGACTGTGTTGGTGAACCAGGCGTTTTTCCCTTGGCTATCCAAGGCGGCAACTGTGATTAAATTGTCCGCTTTTGTTCCACCCATGTCATAGTTGGTGCCGTCCAGTGGGGTTCCTTTGACCCAGTATTGTTTTTTTGTTTTGGGGTCTTCCATTAATTCATAACCCTCGTTGCCGGCGGCTGCCACAAAAACCACTTTTGGATATTTTTCCTGCATTTTTTGGAGGAATTTTTTGGTTACTGCGTTATCCAAATGGTTTTGAGAGCCCGGCTTTGCTGAACCCCATGAGTAATTTATGACTTCCGCTCCATTTTCAATTTGTTTTTTAATTTCCGCAAAATTATTGACTAAGTATGCCTGGCCGTCTGAATGAATGTAGTGGGATGGATCATTCGGGTCACCGGTTGGAATTGGTGTGTACTTTGATTTGGTTTTTTGAAGACTTGCAATGTTTATTTCCAGCTTATCCCCTAGCCCACCGGCAACTCCCCGCATTCCTCCGTTATCCCAACTGGCTCCAATCACGTTTGCAACGGAGGTCCCGTGGGTGTTGTAGTCGTCCGGGGCATCTTTATTATCACTTTTGGTTAAAGCTTGAATTTTTGTGCCTTTTTTCCCGTCGGCGGTTTCGTCATTGTAGCCTGTGTCCACAACGCCGACTTTGACCGGATTCAGTTTTATTCCACTGGCATGTATGAGGTCCCAGGCACGCTGGAGTCCTATCATTTCATATGGAGTCGCGTTTTTGGGGTCAGTGTACATGTCGTCCAAGATTTTGCAGGATTCACCGGTGACGTCTTTGCCAACTAATGGGAGCATTGGACCTGCATCTTCAACAAATTCGTAACTTTGTGCTTTTTGCATGAGCGAGTCGAGTTCTTCCTGTGTTTGTGAATTGGTTTTTATTTGGTAAAGCTTGATGAAGTCGAATTCGCCCACTATTTCGCCCTGAAGGTCTAAAGTGAGAGAGTTTATTTGTTCTTGCGATGCTTCGTCTTTTGCAAGGACCAACAGCATATTTGCTGGTACTGGCAAATATTCGTCATTGTTGTAGTTGATTAGATTTGATTCGTCCGGCTCTTCGTAGGTGTATTCGCCAAGAGTAATAGTTGGCTGGGTTATTTCCGTGGTAGGCTCTGCTTGTTTTTCCGGAGAGCCGCAGCTGCTAAGCAAAAAAATGCTTAAAAAAAATATAAACTTTATGTTGAACGATTTCATTTGCGTGGAGGGTGAGTAATTGTTCGAGGAGGATTATAGCATAATGGGTTTTGTGAGATGAAATGTGGTATTATGCGAAAGTAAAATTTTAATTCTCTTTAAAAAATGGCTATTCCAAAAAAACTTATAAAAGAAATTGAGTCAGTTGAAGCCCTTCTTAAGCAAGGTGATGCTTTTTTGAATCTCACAATTCAGAGTCTTGATTTAAGAAAAGTGAATATTGATTGGGAGAATGTGAAAATTGCAAATACAACTTTTCTTGGCTGTGATATGGACAGAGAGACTGAGCTTATTTTGAAAAAGAAGGGGGCAATTTTGTATCCAAAAATTGTTGGGCTACCTTATAATCCTTATAGAAAATCCTTTTATACGTGGCAGGAGCTTTTAGATGGCTATGATCCGGATCCGAGCAAGGATGAAAGTTTGGATTTGAAAATTTACAATCACTATCAGTCGTTTAAAAATTGCATGGACATCAATGAAGCTTTGGCGGAGCGGATTCATGATCATGCAATTGATGACGCCATAAATGGGATTGTGGAGTTTGATGAGACCGGGATGACTAAGAAAAAATGTGTGGGGGTAATGGGAGGGCATAGTATTTTGCGGACAAATCCTTCTTATGAGAAGGTTGCTGTTTTGACAAAAGAGCTGACGGAAGATGGGTACTATATTTTGTCAGGCGGAGGGCCGGGAATTATGGAAGCGGCTAATTTGGGGGCTTATTTTGCCGGGAAATCAGATGAGGATTTGAAGGATGCAATTTCAATTTTACAAGAAGCGCCAAGCATTCAAGATAAAGAATTTGTTACTCAGTCCAAAAAAGTGATTGAGAAATATCCTGAAGGGGCTGACAGTTTAGCAATTCCAACTTGGTTTTATGGCCATGAGCCTTCCAACCTATTTGCGACTCAGATTGCTAAGTATTTTTCAAATGCGATTCGTGAGGATATTTTACTTTCCGTATCTTTATATGGAATTATTTATGCTCCCGGCAGTTCCGGCACTGTTCAAGAGATATTTAATGATGCAAATCAGAACCAATATGCGACTTTTGGTTATGTGAGCCCAATGATATTTTTTGGCAAAAAGTTTTGGAGTGAGGATTGTCATATTTATCAAGCTTTAGAGCATCTTTCTGAGGGGTATAAGTATCATGATATGCTTGCAATTTCCGATGATGTTTCTGAAGTGGCTAAGTTCATTAAAGAACACCCACCGGTGAGGGTGTAATTTAATGAGTAATTTGTTTTTTTACCAGTCACTACAGCATGCAATAATTTTTTTTGCAATTTTGTGTATTGCTTTTGTTTCTCTGAATAGAAATAGGACTGTAAAAATTAACCATACGAAAATGATTAGTATTGAGCTGTAGAGATAATTGGTATCCGGTTTAATTATTAAATAGAAAATAAAAATTAGGGATAGTATTAATGGTAGACGAAAAATGTGAAATTTTCCCGGAGTTTTTCTTTCAAGCAGATAGTAAATGCCGGTGATACTCATGCCCATTAGCAGCGCAAGAATCACGGGATTTTCAAACAATAAGAGCTTGTAGAGAATCAAGAGCGTGAGCCATGTAAGGCTCACGCTCACGCAAATTACGCATAATTTCACTTTGAATAATGTCTTTCCAGCTAGCAGCAGGATGAAGAGTGAAAAAATGCCAAGTAAAATGAAAAATAATTCGTTCATAGCAAAATTTCAAAAAATACGGAGAAAATTAAAAGTGTTAAAAAACTTATTATCATCCCCTGAAATGGAATTTTTTTTGCCTTAATTTTACTGAGTTGTTTGCTGAAAAATGGGCTTAAATACATGATCAGCCCGCCGATCAAACTACCAATCAGGAAGAGATTTATTAAATAAGTCCGATTCAAAATCGAGCCGTAATTGCCCGTTAGGAAAATGGAAAAGTGTGTTTCCCCCGGCATCATTGGCAGCAAAGGCAAAATTGTTGTTAAGAAAACCGCTGCTACTATGAGGAAAGCGATATTCGCCTTCCCCGTGTAGAATTTTCTGGAAATTTTTTCAACCCACAGCGCCATTGCCATTGCAAATGCGCCAATAAAAAGTCCAATGCTTAGTGTATTTATTCCAAGCCAGGTTGCCAATAATGCAGCTGAGCCGGCACCAACTGTGCAGAGTGGGCAGTGTGCAAAAGCCATTTTTGGCCAAAGGATGATAAAACCGGAAATGTAAGATATTAATAATTTTTTCATGTTAAATTTGTAAAAATATCTTTGAACCTTCCTCTGAGACTTGGTAAATGGTGTAGGTTTCATTTTTTGGACCAGGCATTCCGGGTGTTCCTGATGGCATATCCGGCAGAGCAATTCCGTTGATATCCGGCTGTTCTATAAGCAATTTTTCTATTGCTTCAGCGGGCATGTGGCCTTCAATGAAATAATCTCCCATTATTGTTGTGTGACAACTCTCCAATTCTTTTGGGATATTGTATTGTTCTTTTATGGGATCCAAAGTATCTAGATCTTCAATGCGGACATCAAAGCCGAGTTTTTTTAGATAGTTTGTGTAGATGGTGCAGCAACCGCAAGTTGGGGTTTTATAGACCGTTACTTGTTTTGCTTCTGTTGTTGGCATTAATGCATTTAAGTTTTTATTTGGTAGGGAGAGAATTACCAAAGAAATAATCACAATCAATGCAAGAGAGCCAATTAGTATTTTATTCATGTTATTAATTTAAAAGATTATTAAATATTTGTTCGAATATGTTGTACGGCTGTGCTCCCACGACAACCTGTCCGTTAATAACAAAACTTGGAGTGCCGTTCATGTGATTATCATAGGCTACCGCGGCATCATTTTTTATTTCGGATTCGAACTTTAAGCTGTCCTGACAAGTACTCCATTCTTCCATGTCCAAATTAAGTTCTTTTGCGTAAGCAGATAAACTTTCTGCCGGGATTGGGACTACGCCGTTCCCCAACTCATTTTGGCCTTGGAAAATTTTATCGTGATACGCAAAGTAGATTTCGTCACCTCCTTGCAGTCTTGCACATTCGGCTGCGTTTGCTGCAGGCAATGAATCCTTATGGCCCAATTGAGTTAATGGAAGATCTCTGTATACGAATCGAACAAGGCCTTTATCAATGAAATTTTTCTTTATTTCCGGCAGTGTTTCATTATAAAAGCTTCGGCAAAAAGGACATTGATAGTCTGAAAATTCTATCACTGTGATTGGTGCATCCAGGCTTCCCAGATATGGGTCGTCATCCGCATCCACGGAGACTTTTTGTTCGGTTTGCTCTGTTTCTTCCGGAGTTTCTTGTGATTGGCCAATTTGTATACCCAGCAGGAAAACGATTATTGAAATTGGAACTACCGACAAACCGAGAAAAATGGTCTGTAAGTTTACAGTTTTTCTTTCTGACATATTAAAAAGAATAAGAAATAAACACGATATTTTTGTGTCTATTTATTCTCTCTGAACTACGCCTTTTGAAAATTTATTGGGGGGATGGAAAGGACTATGATGTGCATAGCCCAATTTGCGGTTTTCCTGGTAAGTGCAGTAATAAAAAACAAATAGAATGAGTGGGAAATAAAAACTCATTGCTGTTGTTATTGCAGATGGCATTTCATGAGTCGAGGCAGCTAAAAAGCAACATTCGTGCATTCCTGATAGTGAATGCCCATGTGACATGGCATTTTGGCTCATAAAAAATGCATTTGTGCAAAGACCAAGCAAGGTTATTGCTACAATTATAAGGAGTGATAGTTTTTGTTTGAGTGTGTTCACCTAGTTAGTATAGCAAAATCCAGAAATTGGGTATATGGGTTGTTTTTTCAGAATCTTTTCAGGGCTATAAAAAACTTTACCAAAATCCAAGAAAATGTAATATGAAGGCGACCTTTAACTACGATATCATGAAGAAAATTTTCTTAATTTTGGGCGTTTTAGTGTCTTTGATTTTTTCGCAAACCGCTTTTGCCGCTTTTCCGGATGTAACTGAAAGTACACCATACAAAACCGCCATTGATTGGATGGCTGATAATGAGGTTATTCAAGGATATCCTGACGGCTATTTTAGGCCTGATAAGTGTGTTAGTCGGGTTGAATTTTTGAAAATGTTGTATTTGACTTTGCAAACAGATATTTCAGTTCCGGAAGGGACTGCCGGCTCTCACTATTATGATTATTATTTTTCAGATACTGATATCACTCAGTGGTATTGGCCTTACTTAAATTTTGCGTTAAGCTCTGGAACCGTTCAAGGTTATCCGGATGGAACATTCAAACCTGCGCAATGTGTTGACAGAGTAGAAGCAATCAAAATGGGCGTTTTGGAATTCAATAATGGCGAAGTGCCGAGTTATGAAGGATATGCGGGAGTTAGTTTGAAGCTTCAGGCTGTCCAGGACGTTGATTATAACGAATGGTATGGGGATTATTTTGAATATGCATATGCTTCAAATATGCTTGGGACAGATCATATGACCGAATCAATTAATCCGAATGCCGATTGGGGCAATGATGTGTATTATTACCCCGGTGGAGAGATGAGCAGGAAAGAGGTCGCTGAAATACTGTATAGAATGAAAGCAGCCAAAGACAATGGGATTGGGGTTTATATAGACGGATATGTGCCGGATTCACTTTGATTGTAGCGGTTTATCAGGTAACGGGAATAGCTCAATTCGCTCGGTGCACCGGCGTCGTCACTCGGTCATGTGGAAGCACTTCAAAAAAAGCAGTATCAAAAATTACGTCAAAATGACGGCATTTTTAACAGTGCTTTTTTTCAAACATATATGCGCTTCCCCGCGACTCTCGCTCCTAGCCGGCTTCGAACCCTTCGGGTTCTCATACCGCCTCTTCATAAATTCAAAAAACGCCACCCGATTGGGAGGGCGTGCCTGAAACTATGGAGCCGCACATTTTCTTGACAGAAGCGCTACATTCCGATAGTATACTTACAGAAACTCTACCACAAATAAATTTATGAACTACACAGCAATACCTTCCGTAAAGGGACAAATAACCATCCCATCAGACATCAGGGAGAAATATGGAATATGTAAAGACACACCGGTTGTTATTACAGATACGGGTAAAGGTGTAATAACCATTAAGGTCATGAGAATGGTGGATAGTGACACAATTGAGTTCTTTGAGAATGAGAAAGAAATTGGCTTAAATTTTAAAAACGGCATCGACCCTCAAGCACTTATTAACGCCATTGAAGAACTAGATGGATAGAATTGCAAAATTCCTTAAGAAATTGTCAAAAAAGGAAAGGACAATCTTTCTTAAGATTTTTAAAGATATTCAAGTTCTCAATGTAGATAAATACGACATAAAACAACTGAAAGGGCTGAAAGGAGTGTTTAGACTTCGGAAAGGGAATATACGCGTAATTTTCACTAAACAAAAAGGAAAGGGAATCATTCTAAAAATATCCTTCAGGAAGAATGCATATTGATGGGAATGGAGCTGCACTTATAGCAAAGTTCGGACTTATTTTAAGGAATCTGGAGGCTAGCCTCCAGATAATATTTGGATAAGGAGCGTCCGGCCAAAATTCATTTTCCCCATACCCCCACCTTTTTGCCTGCCCGCTGGAGAGAGCCTCCCCCATGCCGACTTTTTCGGTGCGGAATACGGTTGGGCTGGGTTGGTTTCATTGAAAAAACAGCATAAATGAAAGAAGTCTCACATTTACTGTTGACAAAATAAACTCAGTAGCTTATATTAAATTTGTTTTATTATGCTAAAACACTAAATCGCAATGACGACTGCAAAATCTAACAATAAGGGGCTAAAGGAAGTTTACGAAGCTGTACTCAAGCTGGAAACGGTTGATGAGTGTAAAAAATTCTTTCGTGACCTCTGCACCATATCCGAACTGAATAGTATGGCGGAGCGTTTTACAGTTGCGAAAATGGTCGATCAAAAAATTCCTTATCGGGAAATTAGTAAAAAAACGGGCTCTAGTACCGCTACCATCACCCGTGTTGCGCATTGGCTTCATCATGGAAAAGGCGGCTATAAGCTGATACTTGAGCGTACCTAAGCTCAAAAGTCAGTTTGTTACGAGCCGCCTCACCGAACGAGGCGGTTTTTTTAAACTTCTAACCAATCTAATTATGGAAATCATACAACCTAAAATCTTAAAGGGAACTCGCGAATTTGGACCAAGTGAAATGTCCAAGCGCAACGTAGTGATGGCGAAGATCAAAGAAATTTTCGCTCGCTATGGCTATGACCCGATAGAAACTCCTATTCTCAACCCTGCTGAGACAATTCTCGGCAAATACGGCGAGGAAGGAGATCGCTTAACCTATAACTTTGAAGATAATGGCAAAAGGCGGTTGGCTCTACCTTACGACCTAACCGTGCCTTTTGCCCGATATTTCGCGGCAAATTGGAAAGAATTGCCTTTACCATTCAAACGGTATCAAATTCAGCGGGTTTGGCGTGGCGAAAAGCCAACAAAAGGACGTTTGAGGGAGTTTTACCAATGCGATATTGACGTTATCGGCACTGAAAGTCTCATTGCAGAAGCCGAAGTTGCTCGCGTCATTGCCACGGTTTTTGAGGAACTCGATTTTGGCAATTTCCAAATCAAAACAAACTCACGGCGCTTGATGAATGATATTTTAAGAGCTTTTGATGCCCCGAAAGAAAAATCGATGGATGTCATAAGAGTGATTGATAAATTAGCGAAAATTGGAGAAGAAGCGGTTATAGAAGAATTGGAAAAACTCAAAATCTTAAATGCGAAGGAATTGCTCAAAGCAATCAAGCCGGAAGCGAGCACGAAAGAAACACTGCAAAAACTTAAGCAGTACAATACGAGCGAAATTGAGACTCTCTTGGATTATTGCAACGCCTTGGGGGTATCGGAAGAACTAATCGACTTTGATCCCTCGCTTGCTCGTGGCTTGGATTATTACACCGGAATCATATATGAAGTGGTAAGTCACGATAATCTAGACCTCGGTTCATTGTGTGCCGGGGGCCGGTATGACAATCTTTGCGGACTTTTCTGCAAGGAAAGCTTTTCGGGCATGGGTGTAGCCTTTGGTTTTGAAAGAATCATGATTGCTATGGAGGAACGTGGAGATTTTGATGATCTAACTCTGAATTCCCAAATTCTCGTTACACTTTTTGATGAAGATTCAATCAGTGATTCATTAAAACTTTATCGACTACTAACTGATGCAAGCCTAAAAACTGAGGTTTATTTCGAGCCTGAAAAGCTCAAAAAACAGTTCAAGTACGCAGACAAAAAACAGATTCCCTTTGTTGTGATTCAAGGGCCGGAGGAAAAGCAAAAAAATGAAGTCACGGTCAAATCAATGCAATCGGGAAAGCAAAAAACAATTCCCGTTTCTCAACTCATAACCTATTTAGAAAGCTATGAACAAAGCTAAGAATAAAATCAGAATTGCGGTGCAAAATAAGGGTCGCTTGATGGAGCCAAGCCTAACGTACTTGAAAAAATGCGGCCTAAAATTTGCCGAGAACGGTAGAAACCTTATTGTGCCATGCGAAAATTCAGATGTTGAAATTTTATTTGTCCGCAATAGCGATATTCCCGAGTATGTACGCTACTCCGTCGCGGATTTCGGAATTGTCGGCAAGAACGTACTGATGGAAAAAGAGAATAACCTGAAAACAGTTCAGGAATTGGACTTTGGTAAATGTTCCCTGGTTATTGCCGTACCCAACAATTCTAAGATAAAAAAACTGACTGATCTCGACCATGAGCGCGTTGCAACATCGTATCCGCGAATTTTAAAGAACTTTTTGAAAAAGCAGAAAGTGAGTGCCTCAATCATTGAAATTCGTGGTTCGGTAGAAATTTGCCCTTCACTTGGCCTCGCTGATGCGATTTTCGATATTACACAGACTGGCAGAACACTTTCGGAAAACGGACTTAAAGCGATTTTGAAAGTGGCAGATTCGCAGGCTGTCTTGATTCAAAATCCTAACTCTAATTTAAACTATGAAAACCTACTTGTATAAAAATTTGGATGCCAAAATGCTAGAAGCTTTAACGCAAAGGCCAGAAATAGACCTTGAGAAGACTTACGAAGTTGTTAAGCCAATAATAGCTGATGTAAAAGCAAATGGAGATGAAGCTGTAATTAGGTACACTGAAAAATTTGACGGAGTGAGTCTTAATTCTTTGGAACTCCGCGATGAAGAAATTCAAAAGGCCATTGCCGCGCTTCCGGAGCAAACAAAAGAGGCTTTTCAAAAGGCTGCCGCAAATATTGAGAAATTCCACAAGTATCAATTAGCAACGGAAAAGCCGGTTGAAACAATGGAAGGTGTTGTCTGTTTCCGTGAGCTTCGTGCAATCGAGAAAGTTGGCATCTATGTGCCTGCGGGCACAGCACCACTACCTTCAACGGTTTTAATGCTTGGTCTCCCTGCTAAAATTGCCGGTTGCAGTGAAGTTGTTTTATGCACTCCGCCTCCTGTCGCAGCAGAAATTGTTTTTGCGGCCAGTTTGTGCGGCATTACGCAGATTTTTCAGGTCGGTGGCGCACAGGCAATAGCAGCAATGGCGTACGGTACTGAATCAATCCCCAAGGTTTATAAAATATTCGGGCCGGGCAATCAGTATGTTACCGCAGCTAAAATGTTGGCTTCGCTTGATTCCGTAGCAATAGATATGCCTGCGGGGCCTTCGGAAGTTCTTGTGATTGCCGATGAAAATGCAGATGTGTGCTTTATAGCTGCTGACCTACTGTCACAAGCTGAACACGGACCGGATTCCCAAGTAGTTTTGCTTTGCTTATCAAAAAAAATGGCGGATAAAGTCAAAATTGAAGTTGAAAAACAACTTGCTGATCTACCTCGCCGTGATATCGCTTCGCTGGCACTCTCAAAAAGTTTTGTTTTGGTTTGTCAAAATTTGGATGAAGCTTTTGGCTTTTCAAATAACTATGCGCCCGAACACTTGATTTTGAATTTAGAGGAAGCTGAAAAATATCTTGAGAAAGTTAAAAATGCCGGTTCTGTTTTCATAGGCAAATATTCTTGCGAATCAGCCGGAGATTATGCCAGTGGAACGAACCACACTTTGCCAACTTACGGCTATGCCAAAGTATACAGCGGCGTTTCAATTGATAGCTTCGTTAAGAAAATAACTTTTCAGAAATTATCCGAAGAAGGCGTGCGAAATCTGGGGCCGATAGTTGAAAAAATGGCGGAATGTGAACAATTACAGGCACACAAAAATGCCATGCGACTGCGAATTAACAGTTTAAAACAATGAACTTTGCACTAGAACAAATCAGGCGAATGCGGACATACAACCCGCCAATAGAACAGCGCGCAAAATTTGAGGGCTTGCGACTGGATTTTAACGAACGCCTTGCACCTCTGCCGGCAAAAGTAATTGATGCAATACGGAACTTTGATCCACAAAGATTCATGGTTTATCCGTCATATGGCGATTTAGTAGTGAAAATTGCGAAATACGCTCAAGTAGATGCCGACAGTCTGATGATAACGAACGGCTCAGATCAGGGCATGGAACTGATTTTCAGAACTTTTGTATCGACTGGTGATAAAGTTCTGATTCCTTCACCGAGTTTTGCGATGTTCTATCAAGTGGCGCAGGTACAAGGCGCAGAAATTATCAAATCGAAATACAAATCTGATGGCAACTTCCCTTTTGATGAAGTAATGGAATTACTAAAACAAAAGCCAAAACTGGTGATTATTTGTAATCCGAATAATCCGACAGGGACGCTTTTATCACTTGAAAAAATTGAAACTATTTTGAAAACCACCAGTGAAACTTTGATTTATGTTGATGAAGCCTATTTTGAATTTTCCAGAGTAACAGCGGCAGATCTAATCAAAAAATACCAGAATCTTTTTATCACAAGAACTTTCTCAAAGGCTTTCGGCTTGGCCGCATTAAGAATCGGTTATTTAATGAGCTGCAGAGCAAACATAGATGAAATGCTTAAAGTTCGCGGCCCTTATGACATCAATCAAATTGCAAAAGTAGCGGCAGATGCCTCTTTGAAAACCTTGCCCGAATTAAAGCAATATTGCGATGAGGTAATGAAAGAGTCGAAACCCTTTACTGAGGAATTTTTAAGAGAAAAGGGTGTTGAATTTTTCCCTTCCGGAGCAAATTTCATCTATTTCAATGAACCTTTCGCAGGATTTTCAGCAGAATTAGAGGGAAATGGCATCTTAATTCGACCTCAAGCTGATGGTTACGCCAGAGTTACCATTGGTAAGCTTTCACAGATGCAGCGGTTTGCAGAAATTTTTAATCAAATAACATCTTAATTATGTCTCAAAAATACGCATTCTTAGATCGGGACGGCACGCTAATATTCGAGCCACAGGACACGTTTCAAATTGACAGTGTTGAAAAGTTAAAAGTGCTCGACGGTGTGATTGAAGGACTCCAAAAACTACAAGAACAAGGTTATAAACTCGTTATGGTGACGAATCAAAACGGAGTCGGCACGCCTTCATTCCCAACAGAGAATTTTGAAGAACCGCAAAAAGTGCTTTTGAAAATTTTTAAAGAAAACGGTATTGAATTTGAGCAAATTTTTGTTTGTCCGCACGTGCCGGAGGATAATTGTGATTGTAGAAAGCCAAAAATCGGTCTGTTCAATGAATTCCTTGCAGAGAATGACGTTGATTTAAAGCAATCATTTGTTTGCGGAGACCTTCCAACCGACAAAGAGTTTGCGGAGAAATTGGGAGTCAAATTTGTGCCAATGGAATGTAACGGTACTTTTAACCCCTTTTCCTATTTGCCACGAATTGTATCAATCAAGCGGGATACTAACGAAACACAAATCAGCCTCACATTGAATCTCGACGGCACAGGCAAGTATGAGGTTGATACAGATATTGGCTTTTTAAATCACATGCTGGAACTTTTTGGCAAACATGGGTTATTTGACCTGAAAATCACAGCCAGAGGTGACATAAAGTATGACGATCACCACTTAATTGAGGATGTTGGCATTGCTTTAGGCCAAGCTATAAAAAAAGTGGCAGGCGATAAAAAAGGCATCAATCGCTATGGTTTTATGCTGCTTCCAATGGATGAAGTTTTGGTTTCATCAGAAGTGAAGCTCAATAATGCTGAGCTTGCAGTGGTCACTGACCTTGCAGGAAGATACGCGTTTGAGACCAACTATGTGCCGGTGCGTGAAAAAGTGAAAGATTTTTCAACGGAAATGGTAAAGCACTTTTTCAAGTCTTTGGCTCTCAATGCCGAAATGAACTTGCACATTCAATTTCTGAATGCCGGCGAAAATGAACACCACAGAATTGAAAGCATTTTTAAGGCTTTTGCGCGATCTCTGCGCATATCGCTGGAAGTTTCGGAGCGAGGCAAGGATTTATTACCATCAACTAAAGGAAAATTATGATTCAAATTATTGATTATGGAGCGGGAAATCTGCAAAGCATAAAGAACGCTCTGAAAAAACTAGGCGCACGATATGAAGTTATTAGTTCACCCCAAGAACTAAGAGCTGACGCTAAAATAATTTTTGCCGGTGTAGGAGCGGCGGGTAGTGCTATGGCGAATCTAAAGAAAAGTGGATTTGATAAAGTTCTGCCTAAGCTGAAAAATCCCTTTCTCGGGATTTGTTTGGGTATGCAGCTATTATTTGAATCTAGTGAAGAAGATGCTGTTAATTGCTTGAAAGTCCTCAAAGGTGATGTGCGCAAGTTTCCTCTTGGGCTAACTGTTCCGCAGATTGGCTGGAATAAAGTTGCCGTGAACGATTCAGTTTTATTTAAAAATATTCCACAAGGGAGCTACTTTTATTTTGTAAATTCCTACTACTGCAAGCCAAAAGTAAGAGACTCTATTGCCGAAACTGAGTATGGAATGAGCTTTTGTTCCGCAGTTCAGAAAGAAAACTTTTATGGAGTCCAGTTTCACCCTGAGAAATCCGGCGAGATTGGAGCAAACGTACTCAATAACTTTATAAAACTATGTTGATTTTACCCGCTATAGACATCATTGGTGGTGAGTGTGTGCGCCTGGCTCAAGGTGATTATGAGAAAAAACAAACATACTCAAAAAATCCTGCTGATATTGCCAGAAAATTTGAGCAATCAGGCAGTACTTTTCTGCACATTGTTGATTTGGATGGTGCCGCGTCAGGAAGCTCTCAAAATCTAGCTCAAGTTCAAAATATTTTGGAGAACACTGATTTATCCGTGCAAGTTGGTGGAGGGATTAGAAATTTTGAAGCCGCAAAAAGGCTGTTCGACTTAGGCGTTGACCGCATAATTCTTGGAACTTCCGCAGTAAATGACAAAATTTTGCTCAAAAAACTGCTCAAACAATATGGAGCACAGAAAATTATGGTTTCAGTTGATGCGAGAGACGAAAAAGTGCTAACGGAAGGCTGGCTGAAAGACAGCTCAAAATTTTTGTCTGAATTTCTTGAAGAACTGAAGGGAATTGGCATCAAGACAATTATTTTCACTGATATAAATAGCGATGGCATGTTAAAAGGCCCAAATTGGAGCAATATAAAACAAGTTATCGCCGCCGGTTTGAATGTCATTGTTGCAGGTGGTATTAGCTCAAGTTCTGATCTGCAAAAACTGAAGGAAATCGGGGCTTATGGCGCGATTATCGGGAAAGCACTTTATGAGGGAATGATTGATCTAACTGAGGCCGTTGAAAAATTTCAGCTAAGTAATCTGACAAAGCGAATTATTCCTTGTATGGACATTAAAGACGGTCGCGTTGTTAAGGGTACTTTCTTTACAGACTTGAAAGATGCCGGTGATCCGGTGGAACTCGCCAAAAAATACAGTGACCTTGGGGCAGATGAGCTTGTTTTTCTTGATATTACGGCCACAGTTGAGAAGCGAAAAACTTTATGTGAGCTGGTAAAAAAAATCGCCGAAAATATAAATATTCCTTTTACAGTTGGAGGTGGAATTAATTCGATTGCTGATATTAGGGACCTGCTAAACAGTGGAGCGGATAAAGTATCAATCGGTTCTGCTGCGGTTAGAAACCCCGAGCTTGTAAAGAAAACCGCAAAAGCTTTTGGTTCGCAATGTGTTGTTATCTCGGTTGATGCAAAAAGGTTTGGTGACAGCTGGAATATTTTTATTGATGGCGGATGCACAAACACCGGGCTCGATGTGCTTAATTTTGTGCGTGAAATGGAAAAACTTGGCGCGGGAGAGCTGTTAGTCAATTCCCTTGATCGCGATGGCACAAAGCAAGGCTATGACACTGAACTTTTAAGAGCTATTTGCTGTGCTGTCAGCATTCCGGTCATTGCTTCAAGTGGAGCCGGCGCAAAAAAAGATTTCCTAGATGCCTTTAATCAGGCAAATGTAGATGCAGTTTTAGCCGCAAGTGTTTTTCACTACGGACAAATTGAGATTTTTGATCTCAAAAAGTATCTGCAAGCCAATTTAATAACTATGCGACCTGAGAAAAAAGATTTATCAAAACTGGATTTTTCAAAGCTAAATGGGCTGGTTCCTGCCATCGTTCAAGATGCGGACACTTTGCAAGTATTGATGCTCGGATTTATGAACAGAGATGCGTTTGAGAAAACGCTTACGGATGGCAAGGTAACATTTTTCAGTCGAAGCAAAAATCGTTTATGGCAAAAAGGTGAATCTTCGGGCAATTTTCTAAAAGTCATTGAGGTCAAATCTGATTGTGATAGCGACAGTTTGCTGATTCTTGCAAAGCCGGAAGGTCCAACGTGTCACACAGGTACGGAGTCGTGTTTTGGAAAATCAGAATTTGATTTGATTCAGCTATTTGAGCTTATTAAGGAGCGGAAAAAGAAGATGCCTGAAAATTCTTATACAAGTTCTTTGTTTAGTGATGGACTAGATAAAATCATAGCTAAAATTGAAGAAGAAGCAGAGGAAGTTGCGCGCGCCGCAAAATCGGAAGGCAAACAAAGACTAATAGAGGAAAGTTGCGATTTACTATATCACCTTTTTGTACTTCTAAATAATGAAGATGTTACCATTGCCGATATTCAAGAAGAGCTGGAAAAGAGGCATAAATAATTAGCCGTCCCGAAAAAGTCGGGCATAAAGTGAGGCTCTTTCCGGCGGGCCTCCATGAAAATTTTGCAAAACCCTGACGCTCTTGGGCGCGCCGCCCGCCCCCGCCTCGGG
>JAHIVE010000021.1 GCA_018816805.1 Patescibacteria group bacterium
AGCGTATTATTTTTCACAAGGCAGTCAGTTGCAGGGAAGGTTTAATTCTCAATTGTAGCCTCAACAAACACAATTTGATCAACTTTTACCTGAAGGCGTGAATGATGATGCTCCGGAAAATGTTGCCCCTGAAGTGGTTGATTATTCCGATACTGTGACTGTGGGATTTATTAAGAAAGATGCATATTATTCGCTCGGAGAGATTGATTACCTCCCAATTATTATAGATCTAACTAATCGGTCACCTAAAAAGCTTACGGTAAGTAATTTTGTATTTGAAATTCGTTCAACTTCAAATCCAAGTGCATTGTTAACGACTGATCTTGATCCAAAATTTGTTGGGTTCAGGTTGATATATGATGCCCACTATGCTGGTGCTCCTCAAGCTATGATTATTGAAGGTCCGGTATATTTAAAGGAAAACAATTGTGGAGATCATGATTGTTCGGACTGGCAAGTTGTTAGGTTTGCAAATTCCAAACAAACTCTCTTAAGCCGAGCTCAAAGCAATGCTACTGGAGAAATGTTCTTGTTATATACAGATATTCACCCGGTTTTTGCTGAAGCAGGTGATATGGTTTCAATAACTTTTTATCCTGAAAAATTAAAGTTTGAGGATGAAAACGGAGTGAAGGTTAATACTGAGGATGTTTTAGTAAACAGTGCACCAATAACAGAAAATTTCAGATATCAATAACTGAAATTATCTTAGGCCACTTTCCCGTTCTCCAGTGTGACCACCCGTTTGTTTAGTTTCTCTACAATCTGGGTGTTGTGAGTTGCGAAAATTACTGTAACTCCCTCAATGTTGAGTTTTGTAAGCAGGTCAACAATGCCTTGTGTGGAAACGGGGTCAAGGTTTCCAGTTGGCTCGTCTGCAATGATTAAGCGGGGATTGTGAATTAACGCCCGAGCTATGGCGACACGCTGTTTCTCACCTCCGGATAGCATGTGAGGGAAATGGTGAGGGGCTGAGGCCAGGCCTACAATTTCCAGAACTTCCATTGTTCTTTTTTTGATCTGTGAATAGCTGTAGTCACAAACTTCCATTGCGAATGCAACGTTTTCATAAGCGGTTTTTTTGGGGAGGAGTTTGTAGTCCTGGAAAACTATGCCAATTTTGCGGCGGTATTCTTGGAGTGCGCTGGAAGAGAATTTTGTTACGTTGTAGCCGTCCACCATTATGTCACCAAAGGTTAGCGGAATTGCGCCGATAAGTGCGTGTACTAGGGTGGTTTTGCCGGCGCCGGAGGCGCCCATAAGAGAAACCCATGAACCGCCATCAATTTGGAGGTTCAGGTTGTCTAGGACGGCGCGGGAGCCGAAGATTTTGGTGGCATTTTTGAATTCTATCACGGAAACAAGTATAATCGTTTTATGATTCCTCTGCAAAAGGGTTCTCAGAAAATCAAAATGAATTTTTTCTTCTCTTGCTTCGTTAACACTCCTCAATGTACCTACCTGGTACGTCGTAAGGGATGGTTGCTCCCTTTGGTCGCCTTAGCTTCGGCCTTATGGGCCTCAGCCACGCTCGCTGGCTCGCGTGTGGCCTTGCAAGTGAAGAAAATCTTAAATTTTTATTTAACTTCGACCTTTTTGCAGAGGAATCTTATGAGATTTTCCAAATTGATATCGGTGGTTGTTTTTAGTTTTTGTTTCCCTATTGTGGCTTTTGCTGCGGTTGGAGTGACTTCAAGTGAGCTTTCGGGTGCAATAAGTATTGTTTTGCCTTCAGGCGGTGCACTTGAGACGCTGCCGGGCTATAGTGCTTTTTCGTTAAAATCTTCCGGAAATGTTACGGGTGGCATTTATGCTGAATATGAAGCGCGCAACAGTGCGAATCCTTTTTTAACTCAAGAGTTACCAAATATAAAAATATTTGTTTTTACATATGCAAATCAGGATACAGCTGAGGCTAAATTTGCTGCTATAAAAAATACCGCGCTGTATTCACGGGATATGATATTTTCTGATGAAAAAAATATTTATTTTAAAAGTCAGCCCGGTTCAGGGGTGGATATTTTTGGACTTATTGCAAGTGAAGAGAATTCGCTGCATTTGGTGCATGTTAACGGGAATATTATTTATCAAGCAAGTTTGTATAGGGGAAGTGGAGAATATGACAGAGAAAATGTGGAGGATTTTCAAATTGTGCTGAATGATACTGCGCAGGTGCAGGACGTTTTGGGGAATGCTATTTGGCAGATTAAGCTTTCTTTGGGGCTTTTGTTCCCACCCGCCAGCAGTGATTTTTATTCAAAAAGTTCAAAGAGTTCTCTGAATTTGAGTTCTTTGTATGCTATTCCTTTAAATGGGGATATTAATTTTGAGTTTTATTTGGGTCAGGCTAAGTCTGCTGTGGGAACCATTTTGGATTCTTCCGGCATTTCCTCCCCAAAAGAGGGGGACTTATATTTGTATTTGCAGAATGATGGGAAACTTTTGGCGGGCATTTATGCTCCAAAATATGACGCGGATTGTGATCAGCAGTCCGGATGGTACAGAATTTGGAGTAGCAAACCTTTAAATGAATTTGAGTGGAATAATGTTAATTTGCATTATGGAATTGGTGGTTTTTCTTTGACGGTTAACGGAGAAGAAATGGGGTCATGCAGTGTTTCACAATCGCGTTCGGCACGGAATTTGTTTTTTGGTGACTTTCCGAATGATTCAATTGAGGAAAGTGCAGTTGGGTATATGACTCAACTTGATTTTACGTCCAGCAGGACCGGAGGTGGGCAGACTTGGGATAGTGTGCTTTCAACGCAGCTGTTTTTAGATTTGCCGAATTCGGATCCGGACGTGGAGATTTTTGAGTTTTTGAAAGATGAGGGGATTTTTATGGGTAGTGATGGCATGCTTTATCCTGACAACACGTTAAATAGAGCGGAAATGGTGAAAGTTTTGTTGAAGGCCTTTGATTATTCGACGGAAGGAAACAGTGTGCCGTTTTGGGATGTGCCGGCTGATTCGTGGTATTTGGGGTACTTGGCAAAAGCTTATTCAATTGGAATGGTAGAGGGAAATGATGACGGGTCCTTTGCTCCGGCTTCGCAGATTAACAGAGCGGAATTTTACACAATGCTTTACCGGATTTCCGGGTCCAATAAACTTTCATATGGAGGTGAATTTTCAGATGTTTCAAGCGGGGATTGGTATATGAGTGGGGCGGCGTACGCTTTGGAAAATGGTTTGGTGAGTGGGAGTAGCTTTAAACCCTCCGCTTTGGTTTCCAGGCGGGATAGCGCGAGGGTGCTTTATTCTTTGTTAAAATAGGATTATGGCGGAGAAGGTGAAAATTACTGAAATTCAGAGGTTGATTGGGAAGTTTTTGCAGCACCTTGAGGTTGCGAAAGGGCAGAGCGAGAAGACGATTGAAAATTATCATCACTACTTGATGCGGTTTGTGGATTTTATTGGTTCTAAGCCGGTTTCCAAGGTAGGTTTGGAGGATGTGCACAGGTATCAGATGTATTTGAATCGGCTTGAGGACGAGCACGGGGCGCGGCTTTCCGGGAAGACGCAAAATTATCATTTGGTGGCGCTGCGGGCGTTTTTGAAGTATTTGGTGCGCAATGACATTCCGTGTCTGGCGCCGGAGAAGATTGATTTGAAGAAGACCGGTGAGCGGGTTGTTGAGTTTTTGACGAGGGACGAAGTCGAGCGGCTTTTTGAAGCTGTGGATTTGACTCGGAAAACCGGCTTCCGTGACCGGGCCATGTTGGAAACGCTGTATTCGACGGGGCTTCGGGTTTCGGAGCTTTGTTCGCTGGACCGCGGGCAGGTGGATTTGGAGAGGCGGGAGTTTACGGTGCGGGGGAAGGGTAAGAAGCCGCGGATTGTTTTTTTGTCCGAAAGGTGCGTGGATTGGATAAAAAAATATTTGACGGAGCGAACGGATAACTTTGAGCCGCTTTTTGTGAGTTTTGGACGGGTGCGTGAGGGGGAGGAGCTTTCTTTGGGTGAGAAGCGGCGGTTGACTCCGTATTCCGTGCAGACTGTTGTGCGGGGAGCCGGTCGATTGGCCGGTTTGCGAAAGAAGGTGACGCCGCATGTTTTGAGGCATTCGTTCGCAACCGAGCTTTTGTTTAACGGGGCGGATATTAGGGCGGTGCAGGAGATGCTGGGGCATGCGTCAATTACGACGACGCAGGTTTACACGCATTCGACAAATACGCGGCTGAGGGAGATCCATGAGAGGTTTCATAAGTAGTTAAGAATTGTCCAGTCTAAGGTTATTCTGAATTTGCGAGTTTCGTGTTGTTTTGTGAGGCCGTGATAACTTGGGAGGTTTTTCAAAGTTAGTCGTTTTATGATTCTTTTTCTGTTGCGACTTTTTAAGTCGTCTGCCGGTGGGCCAAATTTCGACTCCCAGGAACTTGAGGCCGTTTTTAGCTTTAACAATCAGATCGTTTTTGGGATTTATGGTTAATTTTATAACATTTGTAAGGAAATTTTCTGTTTCTTCTCGCAGTTTTTTGAGGTTAGTTTTGTTCGGTTCGAAGAGGAGAAAGTCATCACCGTAGCGCAAATAGCCCTTTACTTTGAGTTTGTGTTTTACAAAGCGATCCAGTTCATTAAGATAAATGTTGCAAAAGATTTGACTAGTTAAATTCCCAATTGGCATGCCTTTAACACCCCCCCCCCATAATTCTGGACCTGTTGTAAAGCTCTTTATCACTGTTTTGGCAAGATTCATGGCTCTGGGGTCTTTTATTCGGCGTGCTAGGATTTTTAATAAAAGATCATGATTTACCGAATCGAAAAACTTTCTGATGTCTGCTCGCCAAATGTAAGCTCGTGGGTAATCTTTGAGAAACTTTTGGGTGCGTTCAATTGCTGTGAGAAGACCTTTGTCTTTTCTGCACGACCAAGCGTCAAATATGAAAGTTCTGTCCCAGATCGGGACGAGATAGTCGTAGAGGAGGCGGTGGACTACTCTGTCTCTTACAGAAGCAACCGAGATTTCTCTTCGTTTGTTGTCACAGACGATGAATTTTCTGTACTGACCATGTTTGTATGTGCCGTTATTCAGATCTTGGTGAAGCTGAAGGAGGTTTGTTTCAAGATTGAACTGAAATTCGTGCATTTCAAGACTCATGCGTTTTCCTTTGCGGAACTCAAACCACCCATTCCAAATATTTCCTAACCCAAAATCTATGTCTTCACTTCCCATCATTAATAAAAGTTATGAAGTATACAAAGCAATTATAGACCTGAATAATAAATTGGAGAAACGGAGAAAATATTCGATCGGCTTAAGTCTTGAAACCTCAATTTTAGACTGCATGGAAAGTCTGGTCATGGCAAAAAATGCACCAAAAACTTTAAAGGCGGGCTATTTAATTAAGGCAGGAAGCAAATTGGAGGTTTCAACCCTGAAACTTCGATTATTACTTGAACTTGCACTGGTCAATGAAACAAAAATTTTTCAACTCCAGTCCAAACTTGATGAAATAGGCCGTATGCTTGGAGGCTGGTTGAAGTCAGTACAAAGCTCATAGACCCTTAGCGCGGCGCAGAACGAACCATTATCATTGTGATTGTTCGCATTGTTCTTGTTGATACCACTAACGTTGCCATTGAACGCATTGCCGATTGTTGATGGAGTCTATCCGAATTGCAAGCACAGTCGCAACCGTGATGCATGCATTGGTTTGCTTTTTCAGCTCCTTTTTTGAAGCTAAACTCCACTCATACCTAAGGGTCTTTAAACTCTTTATGTGCTTTCAAGCTTTTCTTGACGTTTTCTTAGATTGCAAAACCGTTTGAAGCTTTTTCCATGAAAGAACATTATACGGTAGCCCGCAGCCCCATTTTATAAAGAGACATCGAGTTGCTATCCACCGTATGTAGTAAGTTTAAACTTTTTGAGAAAAAAATAAAGAAAAAAAGCCCCGCACGAGGCGGGGCAAAAGAAAATTAAAATTCAAAGGCTAAGCTTTTTTGACCCTTAGCGCGGCGCAGAACGAACCACTAACACTGTGATCGCCCGCAGCGCTCTTGCAGATACCACCAACGTAGCCACCGAACGCATAGCCGGATTTTCTGGTAGCGGCATCTGTTTTCAGCCATACCCAGCCGTTTTTTACTCTTAATTGTTCATAAAGTTCAGGATCGGCCAGTTCAACACCCATGGATTTTGCGATTTCTTCCGCACTTCCATCCACATTGTATTCCGGAAAATCAGTACGGGCTTTTTTATCGCACATAATTGTTCTGTGTTCCGGCGCAATATTAAGAACATCCAGTTGGGCGGAGCGGAACTGAATCTCGCCATTCTTTTCACCGAAAACATTCATTTCATGACCTTTTTTATCCAATTCCAGAAGTTTTCTCATTGATTCGAGGTCCGCTTTCAGTGAGGATTCAACAACCGCCCACTCAACGCCTTGGTGCAAATGAGGAAGCGCGTCAAAACGCTCATGAAGCGTACCTAGAAAGGCTTCTAATTCAGGAGCAAGTTCTGTTTGAGCTTGGGCTTCTACAACCACATCTACTACACTTTCATCTGAGCTTTCTTGAGGCTGTATAAATTGAACATTTACTCCAGCCTTTGCAAGAATTCGGGCTACAACGGCAAATACTTGCCCTCTATTTTTTTCTAAAGTTGGATCAACTTCCACGGAGGAAGTGAGATCTTCTGATGCAGCTCTAGTAACTGCAAGTTGTACGTCGGGAGTAACCGTTTGTGTATCTGCTACTTCTGTTGCATCATCAATACCTTGTTGAACGATCTTTGTCATTGGGGAGGTGTTAATTGGTTTAAGATTGGATTGTACACTTTTTGCCAAATATGTCAACCCGAAGTTGGCCCTTTTGCCGTTCGCGGGTGAAATAACAGGTTATGAGTTGAGTTTATCGAAGACAGTTTTGGCGGATTTGTAGTGGGCTTTGACTTTTTCGTAGAGGTCGTCGGCCATTTTTTTGGAGTAGGTGTGAACGGAGAGGTTTCGGTCTATGGACATTTGGAGGCAGTCTTCGATGACTTTTGGGTCGATTTTGAGGGGAAGACGGGCTTCGCGGAAGCAGGATTTTGGCGAGTGGCATTCGATGCTTTCTTTTTCGAGCAGGTAGAGTTTGACAGTTTTCCAGAGCAGTTCGAAGCAGTATTCAAAGCGTTGAATTGTGGCGTCGCGGACGATTTCCGAGTAGGGTTCAGTTAAGATTTCTTCCCAGGTTTTAAGGGCTTCTTCCAATTGTTTGAGTTTTTCATTCAGGTAAGCCATAGAATTTTTTGGTTAAGGATTTTGGTTTGGAAAGATTTGTCAGTTTTGTCGAAGTCAATCAGGTCAATTTTATATGGAATGGAGGAGTTTTCCAGGGCTTCTTTTGCTTGGTTGAGGGCTTTTGGGTTTTTCAGGTTTTGTATAGCAATGTCTATGTCGCTAAAGTTTTTTGTTTTGAGGGCGGAGCCGAAAATGAAATATTTTTCGCCTTTGGTGAAATGTTCGTTAAGTATAGCTTGGATTGATGCGGTCGTTTCTTCGTCGATCATGTGGGAAGTATATTGGAGAGGGCTTGATTGGTAAAGTGGTCGTTCGAGAAAGAGTTCTGCCCGGGCAGAGATTTTGGGTTAGTTTTTGGCTTATGTAAGCCACTCTTGTTTTAACAATTGGTGAGTATGATAGAATGTGTGCATGATCTATTCGCTTTCCGAGCTTGAGGAAAATGAAGCTAAGGTGTTGGCGCCTTATGCGGTGCTGTCACGCGAGTCGAAAGGGAGGAAATATGGGGAAGCGCATGATTTACAACGGATGACGTTTCAGAAGGACAGGGATAGGATTATTCACTCGCGGGCGTTTAGGCGGCTTAAGAGTAAGACGCAGGTTTTTGTGCCGCATTATGGGGATCATTATAGGAATAGGTTGTCGCACAGTTTGGAGGTTTCCCAGATTGCCAGGGATACGGCGCGGAATTTGGGGCTGAATGAGGATTTGGCGGAGGCTATTTCTTTGGCGCATGATTTGGGGCATACGCCGTTCGGGCATGCCGGAGAGGCCACTTTGGATGAGGAGCTAAGGGCTTATGGAATGAGTTTTGAGCATAATGAGCAGAGTAGGCGGGTGGTGGAGGAGCTTGAGAATGTGTATCCGGCGCATCCGGGTTTGAATTTGTCTGTGGAAGTGGTGGAGGGCTTGATGAAGCATGAGACGAGTTGGGATAATCCTGCGGGAGCGGCTGCGGTTAGGCCTTCGCTGGAGGCGCAGGTGGTGAATTTGGCGGATGAGATTGCGTATCAGAATCATGATGTGGATGATGGGCTGAGGAGCGGGCTGTTTTTGGAGTCGGATTTGAGGGGGCTGGCGGTTTGGAGAATGGCGGAAGATGAAACAAAGGAGAGATATGGGGATATTAAAGATGACAAAGTGAGGTTTGCAAGGACGGTGAGCAAAATGATTGGCCTGATGATTACTGATGTTTGCGTGGAGACCGGGATAAGGTTGGATGAAAAAGGGATTCGTTCGCTTGATGATGTGTATGAGTGTGTGGATAGGTTGGTTACTTTTTCCGAGCAGATGGGGGAAGCAAACAAGCAACTAAAGGATTTTTTGCTTAAGAATTTGTATTTTCATCCGGATGTTATGTCGAATATGGAAAGAGGACAGGTGGTTATAAAAAGCCTGTTTCAACATTTTATGAAGCTGCCGCAGGATTTGCCGCCTCTTATTGCGCTGAAGACCCGGGAGTTGGGAGAGATGGACCGGGCAGAGTTGGTCCGGGATTACTTGGCGGGGATGACGGACCGGTTTGCGTGGCTTCAGGCTGAACAGCTTGGTCTCCAGTAGGTGCGGGGAGTGGGGATTGTTTTTCTTTTAGCATTTCCATGAGGACTTTTTGTTTGATAAGGGCGCGAAGTGATGCGTCTTGTTCTCTGGAGTCACTGTCACGGAATAGCGAGCCGAAGGCGTTTTCCACATTTTGCAATTTTTGAGCATCCATAGCTTTTGCTTGGAAAATTTGGACCACTTTGTTGTCCGGGTCACGCATAAGGAGACGTTGACATATGTCCACCACGTCTTTGTATCTGCCTTCTTTTGTCCACATTCCCAGGAGTTCAAGCACTACATCTGTGTCTGTTTTGGCCATTGTTGAACGGCGACCCATGCCGGCAAATGCGATAGCTCCGGCCTTGTGTGCCAAAAGATAGAGTAAGTACATAAATCCAATTGCGACTATTGCTATTACTGGGATTAGCATTTGGAATTCCAGGAAGAAATTGAAACATGCATGTATGAACATTGCTATAAAAAGCCCTTTTAGTAGTGTTAGTTCTTTGTATGCTTTTGATTCGCTTATGTTCTGGAATTTAGCCATGAATCTTACAAAGCCTGATCTTTCTCCCATCCAAAGTTTGGATTCCATAATTGGATTGCTGAATTTTGCAATGCCATAGAAGTATCCAAAAATTCCTGAGAAAACCATGTGTGCACAGACCGTGAAAATTGATCTGAAAATCATTGGGAAAATCAGCCCAACTAAACCGCTTGATTGCCAGATGTAGAAAAAGTAGAAGATGTTTTCCGTGAATGCAAAACCGAGTCCGGCTAAAATTGAATATTTTACTGCGTCATTTATGGTTTGGACTTTGATTTTTGTCAGGTCTATGGATCTAACTACAAGACTTTTCACAAATTCTTCTGTAATTCCAACTACTACCAAAGTGATAAATGCGGCGAAATGTACTTCGTTTATGTTTTGCTCAATTGCTTTGTAAACATCCAGGCTTGGGAAAAAAAGCCAAAGATAGTTTAGCGCCATTAAAGGAGTCACCGTTAATGTTCCTAAGAAGAATGCCAAAATAAGTGGCGTTCTGGAAGTTTTCCTTCCTTTAAACAAAACAATAAACCAAATCACTGCAGGTGTTGCTGCGAGAATGATTACAACAATAAGTTGTTTTACTTGTTCTGGCGAGAGGTTTGAAAACATGACACGTTTAAGATGACAAAAAGTGCGTGTCTTCGCAAGATATTTATCTGTTCGGAGTTGCTATTTGTACGAGTGATCAGTAAGATTCAGATGATGATTTGCCCAAAATGTAAACATAACGATACCCGAGTTATTGATTCACGGGACGCCAACGAAGGACGTTCAATAAGGCGAAGGCGCGAGTGTGAGAAGTGTTCGCAGCGTTTTACCACTTTTGAAAAACCGGAAACTACGAATTTCCTTGTGGTAAAAAAAGATAGCTCAAGAGAGGCTTATGATAGAGAAAAAGTTGAGCGTGGAATTTGGCGTGCTTGTGAGAAGAGGCCAGTGACCGAACAGAAAATAAGTGATATGCTTAATAAGCTTGAAGAAGTTTGGAGTTCAAGAGGTAAAGAGGTGCCGGCTGATATTATTGGCAGGGATGTTATGCATGCCCTAAAGAATATTGATGAGGTTTCATATATTCGTTTTGCCTCTGTTTATAGGCAATTTAAAGACGTTGAAAGTTTTAAGAAGGAGCTGCAAAAACTACTGGACCGGTAAGGGTCTTTGTGGTATAATTATGGGATGAAAAAAAGTTCGAGACTATATTTGCTCCTTATTATGACCCTTGTTGCAGTGTCTGCAATGGCATGGGGGTTCGCTATTGTTAGCCTTGAAGGAGAGGCAAGTATTTTAAATTCTGTCTTTAGTAGGGAAGTTGCTTTGGTGGATGGAACCGTACTTCAGACTGAGGCTTTACCTGAAAAGATTGGTGAATGGACTTATTGTGATTATGAAGTGCCTGCGAAGGCCGAGTACAGTGTTGAGTTGAAAAATATTGTTGTTTCAGAGGATATAAGTACCGGAACTCCGTTTACGGTGGACTTTACCATGGTTAATAATAGTAATTCGCGGTTATATGCGGATGGTAGTGGTTGTGAAAGCATGCCAACTTTGAGTCTTGGCACTCAATTAAAGCTTGATAGAACGAGTGTGTTTGGTGTGAAGCAGAGGGCTGTTTCCGGATGGATTGCACCTAATAGAGTTAGAATGAAGGAAGACTTTGTTGAGCCTGGTGAAGAATTTCATTTTGAATTTGTTAGCATTGCGCCTGAGGCTGACAATGTTTACAGAGAATTTTTCCAACCGGTTTTAGAAGGCGTTGCTTGGTTAGATGATGTCTACAATGTCGACATTGAAGTTGGTGAGTCAACTGATGAAATGAAAGAAAAGATCAAGTATGTTTTTGATATGTCCGCCGCAGCTTCCACTTTTGTTGGGCTGGATGGGAGTATTGAAGTGGATCTTTCAGAGCAAATGCTCTATGTGAGGTATGGAGATACTCGAGTTTGGAGTATGCAGGTTTCGACCGGTAAGAGTAAAACTCCGACTCCAACCGGCAACTATAGCGTATTACATAAACAAGAGCTGAGAGTCGGGCGGGCTTATCCGCATTACAGAATGCCTTATTGGCTAGGATGGAGATATGATGGTTATGGAATTCACGCCCTTCCTTATCTTGGAAATGATGGTGGATGGTTCTGGCAAGAAGCGTTAACTCATATTGGCATTCCGGTGAGTCACGGTTGTATCCGGGTTTTGCCGGATAATGCGCGAATTTTGTATGAGTTCGCTAAAGTTGGAACGCCTGTTGAGGTGCACAAATAATTATTTTTCTTTCTTGACGTGGACTTTTAGAATTGAGTGACGCCACATTTGCGTGACTGTGAATTCCCAGTCTTTAACTGTGATTTTGTCGCCTTTTTTGGGAAGGCGGTCCAGTTCTTCTATGATTAGATAGCTGATGGTGCGGTGGCCGGGGTATTTGAATTCAATGTTTAATATTTCTTCCAGTTCGTCGAGTTGGATATGGCCGGAAACTTCATATTCCAGCTCTGTTATTTTTTTGAGACGTTCTTCAGTGAGGTCGCTTTCATCTTCAATTTCTCCTACAATTTCCTCAAGCAAATCTTCCATTGTGATAAGACCTGCGGTTCCTCCGTATTCATCAATTACAATAGCCAGATGTTGGCGCTGTTTTTTGAAAAGAAGAAAAAGGTCGTGAATTTGCATTGAATGAGAAACACGAAGCGGTGTGTTAAGGTCTATTTGGCGGACTGTCATTTTGTCTTCCTCTTCGCATTCGTATAGGCTTTCAAAGAGGTCTTTGAGAGTTAGAATACCAACAATATGGTCAATTGTTTCACGATACACGGGTATGCGAGTGTGGGTTTTGTGAATGAAAAAGTCACTGGCTTCATTTAGGTTATAATCTTCCGGGATAGCGTCAATGTGGACTCTGGGGGTCATAATTTCTTCAACGCGTATGTCTGTGAATTCGAGCACATTTTCTATAAGTTCTTTTTCATGGGTGCCAATTATGCCCTCTTCTGCGCTTATTGCGGCCATTGCTATCAGTTCTTCGTCTGTTACACGAGCGGTTTTTTTGTGGCCCAGAATTTTAAAAAAAATAGCTACAATAAGATCCAAAATCCAGATTATTGGGGTCAAAACAATTCCCAGAACATAAAGAATTGGAGAAACAAAGAGTCCTATTTGTTGTGCTTTTGCGGTTGCGAATGATTTTGGAAGGATTTCACCAAAAATTAAAATTAAAAGAGTGAGGACACCTGTTGCGATTCCGACTGCAGCCGAATCAAATACCCGAGTTACCAATACTGTTGTTAAAGCGGAAGCGGCAATGTTTACCACATTGTTCCCGACTAAAATTGTGATTAGAGTTTTGTGAGGGTTCGCTTTTAATTTGTTCAGAAAAAAAGAGCCGCGAGCTTTTTTATCTATCAAAGTTCTGACTTTTGCCGGTGAAAGTGAAACGATTGAGGTTTCACTGGCGGAAAAAAATCCGGAGAGAAATAATAGGATGATTACAAGTACTAAGCCTGTCGGGTCCACGAATTTGGTGAAAATACTTGTTGAATATAACAGGATATGATTTTCATTGCAATTGTTTTAGGGATATGGTTTTCTGTTTGCATTTGGAAAAATTTAAAAATCTGATAATAAGGTTGTGTTTTTTTTAGGATTTGATAGATTAGTTTTGAAGAAGAAAGATTCCATTTATGTATAAGTTCCACGCTTTTCGTTCTCTCTCTGTGAGTTTTATTGGGCTTTGTGTTCTTTTTTTGTTATGTGCCACTGCACAGGCTGCTTCATGTCCTGCTGCTGACAGTGATGATGGGAGTGTGGATGGAGTCATAACTATTAATGATGGAGGCACCACAACTTGGACTCCAACTGATGCTACGGCTTTTGATTGCAGTACTTTATCATTATACATAACAAACAGTTCAACCCTGACGATTGATCAGAGTACCAGTACCGGATACATTGGGCAGATCAATGCGGTGAATTTAACTATAGATGCCGGTTCGTATTTAGAGGTGAATGAAGAGGGTTGTACGTCTTCACAATCTCCTAACCCCAGTACAAATATTTGTGCGGATGGAGGAACGGGGGAGGGTACGGATGCAGGTACTGGTGCTAGTGGTGCGGGTGCTAGTGGAGCCGGAGGAAGAAGCTCTACTGGAAACGCCGGTGGAACCTATATATCTGAGGATGTTTTTGCTCCAGCAACTTTTGGGGCTGGGGGAGGAACTGCTACAGGGTCTTGGCCTGCAGCTGGAGGGCTTGGTGGTGGAGCTCTGAAGTTAAGTTTAAGTGGAAATCTTACTAATAATGGAACTATTTCCGCCAATGCCGGTAATGCAGGTGGAAATTGTGGCGGTGGTGGCGGTGGTAGTGCGGGAAGCATCAATATTGCCGTTGGCGGTAATATTGCATCTGCTACAGGTGTTTATGAGGCGAAAGGGGGCAATGGTTCCGGTGGATGTTGGTATGGCGGAGGAGGTGGAGGAGGATTTGTCTTTATTAGCTATACTTCTTCGTCAATGTCTACGGCGGACCTAGCTGCATATATAAGTACGGCTGGAGGTGCTAGTGGTGGAGGTGCTGGAGTTGCTGGTAATGCCGGAAATGTTATTTTAAAAGATACATCTTCAAACACTGTGATTTTCTTGGAAGGTCTTTCCAGGGTGCAAATGGATTCAAGTGTTTGCTCTGCGAATACTTGTTCTTTTGGTAATTTGACTCTTAATAATGATTCTGAAGCGCTACTTTTGACAGATACCAGTGTGGGTACATATATCACTGTTGCGGTGTCAGGAGATGTAACGGTGCACCCAAATGCAGTTTTTGGCTCTGATGAGCTGGGATGTCCTTCTTCGACTTCAGTTTCATTATCCACAAATATCTGTGCAGATGGTGGAACAACTGAAGGTACTGATGCTGATGGAAGAGGTAGTGGAGCCGGTGCAAGTGGTACGGGTGGATTCGCTAAAAATGGTCTTGCGGGAGGTACTTATGCAGATGTTGATGTATTTAACCCTGTGATTTTTGGATCCGGTGGTGGAAATGCTACGGGTTCATTTTCTGCGGCTGGTGGCTATGGAGGAGGCGTTGTCAGGTTAAATATTGGTGGGAATTTGACAAATAACGGTAGGATTTCTGCAAATGGCCAGACGGAGGCTGGAAATAACTGTGGTGGTGGGGGTGGAGGAGCCGGTGGTAGTGTTTATATTACTGTTAGTGGAAATGTAGCTTCCGGAACAGGTACTTATGAAGCAAAGGGTGGAAATGGAGGTGATGCTCCTGCTTGTACCAATAATTATGCCGGTGGAGGAAGCGGGGGGTTTGTGATGATTGAATATGCAAGTTCATCCATAGCTACTGCAGATTTTGCAACTTATACTGATATTTCCGGTGGAATTGCAACCGCTTCAAGTGCAACTGATGGTGGTGTTGGTTCAGCAATTTTGAAGAATACAACAAGTAATACAACAATTTTCCTGGAGGGAATTTCCAGGATGCCTTTGGATGCGAATGTCTGCAGCGCAAATACTTGTTCGTTTACAAATATTTTGGCTGAAAATGGTGGTGAGCTGCGGGTGCTGGGTGATACGTCTACAGGTGATTATATTACAGTTTCTGTATCCGGAAATGTTACAATAAATCCCGGCGGAACAATCAGTTCTGATTATCAGGGTTGTTCCGCTTCAACTTCGCCTTCTTTATCAACCAATATTTGTGCGAATGGTGGAACAACCGAGGGTTCAGATGGTGATGGCAAGGGCGGTGGTGCCGGTGCAAGCGGTAAAGGCGGGGCATCTAAGGGTGGTGTTGCTGGTGGTGGTTATGCGGATGTGGATGTTTTTGCTCCTGTGATTTTTGGGTCCGGTGGTGGAAATGCAACTGGTACATATTCTGCGACTGGTGGTGCCGGTGGTGGTGTTGTCAGGATGAATATTGGAGGGAATTTGACCAATAACGGTAGGATTTCCGCGAATGGTGCGACCGAAAATGATAACAACTGTGGCGGCGCCGGAGGTGGTGCCGGAGGTAGTGTTTATCTCACTGTTGGCGGGAACGTAGCTTCCGGAACAGGTACTTATGAAGCAAAGGGTGGAAATGGAGGTGATGTTGCCGGTTGTACAAACAATTATGGTGGTGGTGGGGGGGGGTGGTTTTGTTTTTATTGATTATGCAACTTCGGATATTGCTACCGGAGATTTTGCAACCTATACTGATACTTCTGGTGGAACCGCTGTTGCAACAGCTATTGCCGGTGGTGATGGTTCTTCGTTGCTAAAAAACTCTACTAACGATACATATTATTTTATAGAAGGAATTGCTAGGGTCCCTATTGATTCTTCAGTTTGTACTGCAAACACATGTTCTTTTGCAAATCTTGTGGCGGAAAGTGGTGGTGAAGGTAGGTTTCTTGGAGACACTTCAACCGGTGACTATATTACGGTGGCGGTTTCTGGTGATGTCACTGTAAATTCTGGTGGATCAATTACTGCAGATGAATCAGGCTGTCCCGCTTCACAGTCGGCCAATTCAAGTACGAATATTTGTGCAGATGGAGGAAGTTCAGAAGGTGGTAACGACAATGAATCAGGTGGTGGTGGTGCCTTTGCCGGTACCGGTGGTAACGGTTCTCATGGGGGTGTTGGAGGGTCAACAACTTATGGTGACTCAACTGCGCCTGTATTTTTTGGTTCTGGTGGTGGTGATAATGCCGGCAGTTCAGGAGGAGCCGGTGGTGGTGTTCTTTTGTTAAACATTACCGGAACGCTGACAAATTCAGGTACAATTTCTGCTAATGGGGAGGACGGCAAAAAATACGGTATTAATGCCTGTGGAGGTGGAGGATCTGGAGGTAGTTTATATGTTTCTGCAGCAACCCTGGCCGGAGCCAGTACTAATGTTTTTGCAAAAGGAGGGAATGGATGTGACTCAGCCTATGATGGTGGTGGTGGTGGTGGTGGACGAATTTGTATTGTTTACACAACTGACAGCAGCACTTGGCTTTCTTCGCTTTCTGCTGCTACAAATGCTGCCGGAGGTACAGGTCCCGGTGCTGCTACTGATGGTACTGCCGGTTCCTTGGATAAAACTACTTGTACTTCATTTAATCAGCCTCCAACCGCTACAGGCACAACGGCTACGGCTTTGAATGATGGAACCGGGCGGATTCGCATTACAGTCGAAGTAGAGGATGTTGATTTTGATGATACTGTTCGTTTGCAGGTTACATATAATGATGGTGGCGGGGATGCGGATCCTACTTTGTCCACTTCAAATGCAGATACGTACGCGGATGTTGGAGATCCGGCTGTTGATAATTCGGCATCTTACCAGGTTGGAACTGCAGCAGGATATATTCTGACTTCTTCCGGATCCAATACGGTCAGTTTCATTTGGAATTCAGCAACGGATGAAGGGGCTTTGGATGGCACGGTAACTATTTCAGTAACTCCATACGATGGAATATCTAATGGTACGGCAAGTACAAGTGCCTCTTTCAGTGTGGATAATGTGGATCCCACTTTATCCCTTTCTTATTCGGCTACGAGTGAGAATTCTTCAGAGACTGTAAGCGGGACGACTGAAGCCAATGCTTTGGTTTATAAGGACAGCGTTTATGTGACTACTGCGAACGGGGCGGGTGCTTTCAGTTTTATTATGGGTTTGCAGGGGGGTGTTAATGCAGCAAGTGTTTATACAGTTGATGGGGGTGGGAATATGTCTGTTTCGCAGTCTGTTGTGATTACCACTCCCGGAAGCAGTGGTGGTAGTGCTGCTTCCGGGGATTCAGGTGAGTCCGGAGAAGAAAGTATGGCCGGCGAAGAGGAAGTTTCAGAGGAGGTAATTGAAGAAGAAGTGGTTGAGGAGTTAACTGAAGAGGAGGCAGCTGAAGAGGTGGTGACCGAGGAGGAGGAATCTACTGAAGAAGAAACA
>JAHIVE010000022.1 GCA_018816805.1 Patescibacteria group bacterium
ATGATGCCCCGCTTTCATCAAATCCGCCTCCAAATCCTCCCCGGCTAAATCTCCCTCCACCTCCATTTCCGCATCCCCCGTTAGTAAAATCCTTGCTTCACCTGAAGAAACCCGCATCACAACAGAGGCATTATTCAGATTCTCAATTGTTCCAACCGGCTCGAACGGATACAAAACATCAATCAAAGTCCCTCCAAACTTAAAATCCGTAGAACTCTCCGCCAAATAAACCTCCCGCCCTTTTAAACGACTCAAGAATGCACTGTACATTGCCCCGCTGCTCTCCGGCAAACTCACCAAAACCGCTCCAACTTCAAACCTGTCCAGCACATAAATAAGCCCCTCCATATGATCCGCATGCGGATGCGTAAGCACCACCAAATCAATGCGTGAACTCCCCACCGGCAAAACCCCAGCAATCTCGGATAAAACCGCATTGCCAGGCCCACCATCCACCAAAATCCTATTCCCCTCCGGCGTCACAATCAAGACCGCATCACCCTGCCCAACATCCAAAAAATGCATAACCAAAACCCCCGGCCATATTCGCACAAGTGAAACCCCAAAAGCCACATCCAGCCCCACCAAAACCGTAAAAATAATAAATAATAACCTATTCATTCCCAAATTCTACCCCATCCGACCTGACAAAAACCTGAAATGTTTTCAGACATTCATCACCCCTAGCAAGATTCAAAATATGAATCAATATCGTCCTGCGCTTGCCTTAAAGCCTTCTGAATATCTGTTTTTAAATTGTCCCTAGCAGCACTATTCGCAGTTCCCAGTCCCCTCAAATCTCTAAGAGCTAGCTTACACATACAATTACATTCAAGAATTACATCAGCAAGATTGCCATCACCAATCAAACAAATTTTACTATTTATTTCACGCAAGGTAGAGACCAAATCCAAAATTGAATCCTCATCAAAAACCCCAAGCATCCCACCAACCAACTCTCTAACATGCTTAAGCTGCCCTTCAATTTCCTCAACCAAACCATCTCCATCATTTTTTTCCGGCAAGGTGTCCAAAGTCATTTAAGCGGCTTTTTTAAAATAAAAAGAACCCATCCCATCCGCAAACCTTTTTGCCAATGCACTTCTTTGTTTTCTTGTTGCTATCAAAACTTTAGGAATATCCCAAGTCGCAACTTCACCGGGACATTCATCCATTAAATGACAAGTTGTTGTAATCCCCATTCGTTCATGAGCGCCATACGGCACATTCTCTACTTTTTCAGATTCATCAAAATGCCAAAACGCGGCATCCAAAAGTGACCGATTCGGCTTCCAAGCAGTTGTTGAAATAATATTGATTCGTTTGTCCGGTCGAATCAATTTAAATCCCTCAACGTAAGACCTCAAATCTCCAGCAATTGGATCAACAGCATACGGCCCCATCGAATGCATGTCCACCTTCGGAACCCCGCCATAACCTCTCAGCAACTCAATAAACGCATCATGCCCTGCTCTCATATCTTCTTGAAACCTTAAAAACTCAGGATCCTTCTCTGCATGTTCTTCCCACACATCCCAAAACGCATGTTCAAAAAGATATCTGTTAACATCAACAATACCTCTGGGCCATAAAAACTTGATAAAATCCACACTCAAACCCATCTCTTCCAAATGCAAAATCATACGCAAAGCCAAATCATTCACCCCTCTGTCCCGCGCAATCTCCAAATACTGAGCCATATCCTCCAAACTATCTTCAGGATTCATAAACTTATCAAAAAACGCATTTCTTTCTCTCACAAATTCAGAACCGGATCCGTCATGACTTGAAATCACCAATAAATCAGGCTTCGAACCTTCGGGTCCGAAATGCGCAAGCTCAATAGCTGGATGAAGTTTTCCCATATTTTAGTGAACAAATATATCAAACCTCGCCCAAAAGAAAAAATTATTTTTCTAAATAACCCTATCCTAAGGAGAGTTCACGAGAGGAAACCGGAGGTGTCCTTTCGTATTTAAAAAAAAGCCCGACATATTAGCTGCCGGGCTTTCCATAATCGCATTTAAGCGCTTATTCAAGATTCTTCTTTCGTCTTCGTGCAAATCCTGCACCTAAAAGTGACAAACCACCAAGCAAAAGCAGTTCAGGTCCGGTCTCAGGCAAGGTAACCGTTACCAATCTACCTGCAGACTCATTTCCGTTTGCATCTTTGGCAGTAACTTTGAAGGTGTAAGTTTCACCGGGAGTCAAAGCGCTTGCAGTGTATGAAGTCAAATCAGCGGCAACCATTACGGCATCACCGAAAGTCACTCCATCGCTACTTCTGTAAACCAAGTAGTTTGCAAGGTCATCGGCGGTATCTGCACTGGCTGTCCATGTTAACTTAGCGCTAGTTTCTGAAAGCACGCTTGCAAGCAAATTCGTTACATCTTCAGGTGCAATTACATCTGCAAGATCTATAGTTTTTGCTAGGAATGGAAATTCTGCATTGTTGGCATCAACAATAGAATCACCATCTTCATTCAAGACACCTTCATCAACAGTCAAAATGTAATCATAACCTGCATCCATTTCATCAGTTGTTAAGTAAACAACACTTGGATTTTGGCTATCAAATTCAACATATAGAACTTCCACTGAGTCATTTGTCTCTGAATTAACAATCATGAACGAATCAGGATCCGCAACAACAACTGGCTCAGAAAATTCCAAGCGAATTTTGTCCGTTTCTATAGATTCAACATCCATTAGTTCAAAAGTAACAACAGTAACTGGTTCTTCATCTAAAGGAGCTTCATCAAGTGAACTACCTGTGAAAATTGCAGTATCACTGGTTCCGCTCACAATTGGATTTCCAGCATTGTCTTCAATTGAACTACTGGCGGTAAGAATATATTCCGCACCGGCTGTTTGTGTGTCAGTAACCACAAATACAGTAGACTCGTCGTCAGAAACATATGCATCAAGAACTTCAAGGAAAGTTCCGTCAGTAGATTCTAAACCAAAAGCTGAAGCACCGTCATCTGGAAGCACCACATCTTCCGAAAACTGAACTTCAACCAAAGTCTTAGTCACAGCATTTGCATCTGTAACCGTAGGCGAAGTGAAATCGCCAACCTCGGATTGCTCTGGAGTTGCTTCAACTTCATCAGAATAATATTCTGATTCGTTGCCTTCTTCATCATAAGCGGTGATGGCAAAGTAATAGGTTTCTCCATTTGTAAGACCATCCATAGTATAAGAAAGAACGTCTCCCGCATCGGTCGCACCGAATGTGTAAGATCCGTCTCCCTCAGTTGCTGAATTGAGTCCGGAATAAATGTAGTACCCGCTGACTCCAGTATCATCTGTAG
>JAHIVE010000023.1 GCA_018816805.1 Patescibacteria group bacterium
GGATTGACCCAAAAAAAATTACCCGATATATTGGGTCACACACCCACACCTAACACAACATCTTGTGTTTGGCCTGGGTTTCCTCTTGATTTCCCCTTATCTACACCCACGCTATGGCCCAATCCATTTCTTTTCCTAAGCCGATCACTTCAGGGGCTAAGGACGAACAAATTTCAATTGAAGCTGAAGAAGTCCAAATCCCCCCTGCCCCTGAAACCGCAAAAACAAGTGGCAAAGTCAAAAAAAACGGTCTTTCCATCCCTAGAAAATACACAAAAAAGGAAATGGACGCTTTCAACATGCTTGAATATGAAATGCGCAGTTCAAAGATAACAGAACCAGACGGAACTGTGATTTTTGAAATGCATGACATTGAAGTGCCCACAACTTGGTCACAACTTGCAACGGACATCATCGCCCAAAAATATTTCAGGAAAGCCGGAGTGCCAAAAACCGGCCATGAAACAAGCGTAAAACAAGTAGTCCACCGCATTGTGCACACCATCAGAACTTTTGGAGAAAACCACGGCTATTTTACATCCGAGCAAGACGCCAACACTTTTGAACAAGAACTTAAATATCTGCTTATAGCCCAATACGGCGCCTTCAACTCACCGGTCTGGTTTAACTGTGGCCTCTATCACGAATACAATATCCAAGGCGACAGCGGAAATTTTGCCTGGGACTTCACATCAAACGCAGTAAAAGAAACTAAAAACGCCTACGAACACCCACAATGCTCGGCTTGTTTTATCCAAAAAGTGGAAGACTCATTGCTCGGCATTTTTGAACTGGCGAAAACGGAAGCAAAACTCTTTAAATACGGCTCAGGCACAGGTTCAAATTTCTCTTCCATACGCTCAAAATATGAAAACCTTTCCGGCGGCGGAATTTCATCCGGCCTAATGTCCTTCCTTGAAGTTTTAGACCGCGGCGCGGGCGCCATCAAATCAGGAGGAACCACTCGTCGCGCGGCAAAAATGGTGATTTTGGACGTAGACCACCCTGAAATCCGTGAATTTATTAGTTGGAAAGTTGAATCTGAAAAAAAAGCAAAAGCTCTTATTGACGCCGGCTACGATTCGGACTGGCGCGGAGAAGCATACCGAACCGTTTCCGGCCAAAATTCCAACAATTCGGTCCGTGTAACTGACGAATTCATGCAAGCCGTGGACGAAAAGTCAAAATACTGGACCCGCTTCCGCACCACCGGCGAGAATTATGAAGAAACCGACGCAAATGAAATTTTTGACCAAATTTGCTCTGCAGCCTGGCAATGCGCTGATCCAGGTCTCCAATTCGACTCAACAATCAACAAATGGCACACCTGCCCTGTTTCCGGCCGCATTAACGGCTCAAACCCTTGCAGCGAATACATGTTTTTGGATGACTCCGCCTGTAACCTTGCTTCAATCAACCTCATAAAATTCCTAAAAACTGACGGTTCTTTTGACGTTGAAGGATTCAGGCACGCAACTCGCCTTTTCTTCATAGCACAAGAAATTTTAATTGACCTTTCTTCATACCCAACGGAAGAAATCACCCAAAACAGCCATGACTACCGACCTCTCGGGATTGGATACGCAAATTTGGGTACACTGCTTATGATGATGGGCATTCCATATGATAGCGAGGAAGGTAGAGTTGTCGCCGCCGCAATCACAGCAATTGAACACAATCATGCTTATTCAGTTTCAGCGGAAATGGCAGGCATACTGGGAACTTTCACCCACTACGAAAAAAACGCAAAACCAATGCAAAAAGTGATCAAAATGCACCGCGACGCGGCACATCAAATTGATAAAAGCCTTTGTCCAAAAAATCTTTATGAAGCAGCCTGTGAAGACGGAGACAACGCCGTTAAATTAGGTGAAAAAAACGGATATAGAAATTCTCAAGCCACAGTTTTGGCTCCAACCGGAACAATCGGCCTTCTCATGGACTGCGACACAACCGGTATTGAACCCGAATTCTCACTTGTAAAATGGAAAAAACTAGCAGGTGGCGGATACTTCAAAATTATCAACACTTCCATACCCGCATCTCTTAATAAACTCGGCTATAATGAAAAACAAATCAGCAACGTTATTGACTACGTTTTGGGTCACGGCACACTTGAAAACGCACCCCATGTAAATCCTGAAGCTCTTGAAAAACTCGGCTTTACAAAAAAGCAAATACTCACTGCTGAAGCTCACATTGAAAAAGCAAAAACGCTGGATGAATGGACTCCAAATATTGATGTAAAAACTCTAAAAACAAAAGGACTAACTCAAGAGCAAATTGAAGAAGCAAAAGTATTTATTGAAGGCAATCAAACGGTCGAAGGTGCACCACATTTGAAACCGGAACATCTGGCAATTTTCGACTGTGCTAACAGATGTGGAAAAGGGTCTCGTTACATTGCACCGCTTGGCCACGTTAAAATGATGGGTGCCGTACAACCCTTCTTATCCGGAGCAATATCAAAAACGGTAAATATTCCTAATGAAGCAACAGAAAAAGACATCTACGACATATACATGCAAGGATGGCGACTGGGATTAAAAGCAATAGCGCTTTACCGCGACGGATCCAAACATTCCCAAGCACTATCGAGCCAAGAAAGTAAAACGGAAGAGGCACCGCTGCTCCCGGAAGGCACAGTTCTACGCGGTTCCAAAGTCTCACTCCCAACCAAACGTCGTGGAATCACCGTTGAAGCCAACGTAGGCGGCCAAAAAATGTATCTCCGCACAGGGGAATACCATGACGGCAAACCTGGAGAAATCTTTATAGACTCCTTCAAAGAAGGCGCCTCTTATAGAAGCCTCCTGAACTGCTTCGCGGTGGCCGTTTCAATAGGCCTCCAATACGGCGTCCCTCTTGAAAAATACGTAGATTCATTCACTTTCACACGTTTCGAACCAAGCGGCTTTACAACTCATCCAAACATTCGCACTTGTACCTCAATAGTAGATTTCATTTTCCGCGTCCTGGGCATGGAATATCTTGGCCGCACTGACTTCGTCCACGTGGCACCTGAAACCACTCAACTTGAAGAGAACAATGGGAAAGGCCGAATCAAAGAAGCAATGCGATTCGAAGCCGAAGTCACAATCGAAGAAACACTTATATCTGAAAAGGCTGACATCACTACAAACGCAATGGACAAGCAACTTAGCAGCATGATGGGCGACGCACCTCCCTGCTCAGTTTGCGGCCATGTAACAGTAAGAAACGCATCCTGCTACAAGTGCTTGAACTGTGGCGCTTCAAACGGCTGCTCTTAAAGCCATCCCAAATTCACACTCAATTAAAGAGCCCTCCCTCCACGCGGGCTCTTTTAAATAAAGCTTAGAAGATATTCTGCTTTTTTCGACCCTTAAACCTTATTAGAAAGAATTGATAAGAATCATGATTCTTATCAATTCGCTTCCAGGGTCGCAAAAAGCAGAATATCTTCTCTTGACATAAACCCGCGCTCCACCTAAAATCCCAAAGCACTTGACCAAGGTTCATGACCAACAGAAACTCAAAAACCCACGGACACGCTGATTCAAACATACTTCGCCCAAAGTCCAAAACGTGGAAACGCAAAAACAAAGCGGCCGCTAAGACAAGAAGTGAAAGTCGCCAATCAGCCTTAAAAGAGGCACTTGCAAAAGGTAACTCTTAGAATATTTTTGTGCTAAAGTGTTGTAGCAATGAAACTACCTTCTTTTTTAAAACGCCAAAGAAAAACATTAAAACCTTCTTTTAGGAGTTACAAAACAAGCCTCGCGCCGCGCCGAAAGCCAATAAAAATAAAAAAAACAAAAATCCGGAATCCGTTAAACAAAATCACCAAACACACAAAAAAGAAAAAACAAATTTTACTGTTCGCAAAAGGAGCTGCACTTTTATTGTTGCTGAGCGCCGGCTCGTATTTTTTATTTTTTACATCCTATTTTGAAATCCAAAAAATCCAAATAGACAGCACTGAAGAAACGCTGGATGAAGAAGCAACTGTTAACACTTACCTTCAAGATTATTTAGGAGCAAATATCCTATTTTTCCAAACATCAAAACATGAAAAAGTCCTGCTTTCCGACTTTCCATATTTAGAAAATTTAAAACTCCACAGAACACTTCCGGGCACAATCAAAGTTAGCTTAACCCCTCACCCGCAAGTCGCAAATATAAAAATTATTCAACCTGGCCAAGACGCTTATTATCTTATAATAAACGACTTGGGATTTGTCTCATCCCTTGGCGTCAGCAATGAAACTTTGCCCACAATTGCAATGAACGTAACAAGTATTGACGACGAAATTGATTTTGACGCGCAAATAATAAGCCAAGAAATGCTCGAAAAACTTCTGGAAGTAAGCAAAAGTTATGAAGGAAAATTCAACATGAATATCTCTGAAACCATTTATTTAAGGCAAGCGCGTGAAGTTCATCTATACACTGAACGCGACTTTTACGTATGGCTGGACTTAACCCAAGACATAGACGAACAAATGACAAAACTCAAAAAAGCAATGACCAAACTAAATATATATGAAGCTAACTTGGAATATATTGATTTAAGAATCTCTGGCCAAAACGGCGAAAAAGTTATATACAGATTAAAACAAGAACAAGAATAAATATTAACAAAAAAACAATATGACTGAAGAAACCCTTGACCTCCAAAAAGCTCTTCGCATGCTTGAAACGGCTGAGGCCTCTTTAAAAACCGCAAGGCAGATTTTAGAGAACCTCTCTCCGGAATCCATACCAAAAAAAGACCATCCAACGGATTTACATTCTTATGAAGAAGCAGACAATCAAATTGTTGAAGGCTTTTTTGATGGCCAAAACATGATTGGCCCCAATGAAAGAATTTTCCCCATCCCAGCAAATTACGTTTCAAAATCCAAACTTGTTGAAGGAGACAAATTGAAACTTACAATTCTGCCAAACGGAACATTCCTTTACAAACAAATAGAACCTGTAGACAGAGCAATTTTGAAAGGCACTCTCATCAAAGAAGATGGCCAATACCGCGTAACAACTGACGAAGGTGTATATAAAGTAATCCTGGCTTCCGTCACATATTACAAAGGCAAAGTAGGAGATGAAGTAACAATTGTTGTACCGGAAAACAAAAATTCCCAATGGGCAGCAATTGAAGCAATCATACCTCAAATGCAAACTACTGAAGTCAAAGACGAAGACACATTTTAAAAAATAAATTTAACAAAAAAGACCCCCGCCTAAGGCGGGGGTCTTTTCAATTTCAAATACTATCTAGCTACATCAATTGTTGGTGCAGTACCGGTTCCTCCAGCACCTTCACCTTCAGGGTCACAAGCTCCAACATAAACTTCATTATGAGTTCCTTTCATAATGTAGTAGTCAGTTCCGGATGCTGATCCTGTCAAAGGATCATATGGTAGATCTGCAAGATAACCACTCCCGACTTGTGTTATGTCCATACAATCACCTTCAACTGTAGCAGCCCCACAAAAGCCAACCGGCTCTCCGTAAGAACATCCCGAACCAATCATGTAATAAACACCAGCTGTTGCACTCTCCAAGGAACTGAAAAGCGCACCTTCATTATCAACCTGATGTTTCTTAACAGCTTCTAAAATTGTAACAACGTCTGACCTACGACGAGCATTACGTGCTTCATGCAGGCGACGAGCAGGATCAATGGCAACGAAAATTGCAGCTGCCAAAATAGCAATAATAGCAATAACTATTATCAGCTCAATAAGTGTGAAAGCCTTGCGGCTTTTGGCGTGGTGTTTACCCATATGTAATAGGAGGTTAATTTTTCTTGACAGAATTATAGCAAGTTCAAAAGTTCAAAGCTAGACTTTTTTCTAAAAACCGAATAAGAAAGTGCCAAACCTACCGGTACAATCAAATCACTATCTGAACTGGTATTCCCTTCAACATTGACTTTAAATTGCGCTGAAATAAATTTAGGAACATTTGGCCCTAAATCTTTCACTTTTATTGATAGCAAAGCATCATCATTCCCGGAAAACACAACATGGGTTGGAACACTTCCTGACTGCTGGATATAAGAATGAAATGAATTTGAAAAATCATGACCCAAATTATGACTCAAAATCCCATCAAAAACTCTTCCATGAAAAACAGAACTAATAAGGAAAGAATGATTAAAATTATGAACAAACATTATATTTGGCAACTCATGAATTTTGACTGGTATAGCTTTAATCAAAGCTAAATTTTCCAAAACAAACTGACAATTATCAAATCCGGCTGCTTCAAAAAGTTTTTTATTGGAATCCAAAACCGGCTTTTCAATACCCGCAATAAAGACTGTTGAAGTATTCGGTTTGCTATCCTTAACTATCGAGAATTGATATTCAAGATTCGCAAGAGGAACAGGTATAAAACTGGCAGCTTTTGACAAAGCAGTTTGCTTAATTTGATCATCATTCATAGCAGATGGGAAATCCTGAATTGCGCTGTAACACTTAATAACAGGCAATCCGACTACACAAATTCCAGTATCCACTTTTTCCCTCATCTTTTTCAAAACAGCTAACACTTGCCCTTCATTCTTAATCTCACCTTTCTCAACTGTACCTTGCGGTAGAGGCGCACGCAAAATCTTTGACAACACCGGAATTTTGCCTTGCTCCACCTGCACGAGTACTATCTCGTTTTCAGATATATATATTCCGCTCGAACTTTGAAATAAAGAAAACATATTAATTTGCTGTTTTATCCCAATCAATAATAGAAGGAGGAGCCGTTGTCCTATTCACATGTGCCTCAATATCAGCCACAAACCCCGACCCGTGTTCAGCTGAAATGCTTACTGTTTTGTCAGTACTGGAGCCTGAAACCACAACAACACAATCAACGCTGCCAACTGTTAAACTCTCACCTGTATAACTTGAATTTGTCACAGTACTAAACAATGCCTCTTCCAAACACCCTTCTGAACCGGCAAAAGTCTGTTCAGCACGAGTGTCATGAAGTCCCAACTCTAGCAAATCCACACCAATAAGAACCACAAAAACAACAACCAGCACAGAAATTGCACTAATTATGATTATTGTTGTTATGGCTACCATTGCTGGATTGGATTTAAGTTTCATCGTCTTATGGTGCTAGAAGATTGCAAATTTATTGAAGCTTCTTGATTTATTGATTCAAAGCCTAAGGAAAATTGAATATTTGCCGGCTCGGTATCACGTTGAAGATTAATAACCGTGAAATTTGTCACATTTACTCGATCAGACGTAATCTGTTTAAAACCAGTATCATCCTCATTAATTCTCAAATAACGAATCGGGTAGTCGTTCTCCCCAATCGTTACGTTCTTTGTTGCGGTATCAAATACAATGGAACCCGTACCATTAGTATTCAATTTGAATGCTCCGGGATTTGAACTAAAAGTACCCGTCCCGCTATCCAAACTATCCGCATGCCTAATTTCATCCGTAATTTTATTCATAACAAACCTAGCATTTTCCAATACTTCCCTATCTTCTTTTGCACCTCCGTTCGCCTCCAAAATTTGAATATTAAAGAGAAGAATTGATACTGTCACAAAGGATACAATAGCTATATAGAGAATCATCTCCACAAGACTGAATGCCGGTTTTTTTAAATGTTTTTTCATTTTTTTACATTGAATAATCTAAAGTCACACTGTCCAAAATTGGCGTCGCCGACCCCGAGCCATACAGATAAGCTGCAAATTGCATAAATCTAGTTCCGGTTGCATCACCTGAAATCGCAATTGTTGATCCTGTAGATGAATAATAAGTTCCAGGCCCGTTAGGTCCCATCCAAGTTGCAAGGGCCGTACCACCGGTACTACTTGCAGTTCTTGTTTGGAACCAAATAACACCGGTTCCGCTTTGTTCCCAAGTAATTGTATTCCAAGCGGTGGTATCTGAATCTGAAGAAAATTCCTCTGAGGTATAAATACCAAATCTTGCATATTCAGGCACTTCCGGTGCTCCCCAAGTAATAACAATAAGTTCCTGACTATCCGCAGTGCCAACCACAAACATATATGAACCTGTAGTCGCTACGCCCATACCGTCCCCTCCAATATCCAAACTTGACCTGACAAAAGGAGATTCAACAACCGTCGTATCAATAACCTTAAATTCAGCTCCGGTATCATTCGTAACTGCAATAACAAAAGTTCTGCCAGCAAAGCCAACAAACAAAGTATGCATATTATAGTCACCTGTTGTAACAACCCCACCCAACTCAATAAAATTTACTTCATTACTCACATCAAAAATCACATAGTTCGGATTATTACCACTCGCCGTCATAGTTACATGCAACTCTTTTGACGATGAATCATACAAAATACCATTCACAATACGTGAACCGGTCACATTATAAGTATAAACAATAGAAGGAGTCGCCGGATTTGCAATATCAACAGTACGAACTTCCTGATTTGGAGAAGCGGTACCAATAAAAAGATTTTCACTTCCATTTGAAAGATCAATAACATTAGATCCAACCTCCAAAGAAGAGTACAAAGTTGGTGATGAAAGAGTAGAAACATTAATTAAAAACAATTCATTATTTGTTTGACCCGAATCCTGCTCCGTACCCAAATACGCAACGGAACCGGACCCGGTAACTGAAAGGCCATCTTTGGTTCTACTTGTATTATAAATACCGGTTAATGTGGGAGCGGTCTTATTTGTTACATTTATTATCTGAAACTCCGCATTATTATCAGAGGTCGCAATGTAAACATAATTCCCCATCATATATAAATCATTCACATCAGAACCAACCTCAAGCGAACCGGCAACCGTGACATTAAAAGGGTCAGAAATATTGAAAACAATAAACTCCGGTTGACCTGCTGTGGTATCACGACCCGCAAATGCGTAGTCACCACTAATAATAATATCATTCATATCATTGCTCCCGGGCAAATCCACCGTTTCAACTATTCTTGGCACATCCCATCCACTTTCCCCTCCCGACTGCAGAACTTGAATTTCAGAGCTGGTCGAATCCGTTCCCGCATAAATATGAGAACCCTGAAACCAAACCGCAAATGCCTCAGCGGAATCTGAAAGATTTCCGGTATCCTCAACCATATAAGTCGAAAGATTAATCCTTCTAATCTCGTTTCCGGTTTGACTGGCACTTCCATCATCAGTGGCTACATATGCATAACCATCTTTCACATAAATATCAGTAACATCTTCATTAATCTCAACAGAACCCAATATTGCTATGGAACCCTGAGGATTTGAAATATTCAGAGCATAAAACTCAGTATTCGAA
>JAHIVE010000024.1 GCA_018816805.1 Patescibacteria group bacterium
TCGGACTCAACCTGTTTGCGAACTTCCAATTCTTTTTCAAGTTGCTTCACTTCGTCCTCTTGCAGCTTCAAAAGCATATCTTCAAGCTGCTTCAAATCCTCGTCGGACATAAAGTGCACAACGGTTTCAATTCGCCTAAGCTGCGCCGGTGAAAGCAGAGCAATACTCCTTGCAAGTGTTAATACGCTATCTACGGTTGGCATTTTTATTTTTGTTAAATCTTAATATTTTACCAAAAAAATAGACTTTCCGCAAGCCCTAAACAGGCATTAAACTAAATACATGAAACGCACTTGGTCCAACATCTCAGGAATTCCAGTAATTTCCTCCGGCTCTAATGCGCCCGCCGGCCGCCTAAACGGCATTTTCATCAACCCGGAAACCGGCCAAATCATTGCATATTTGGTTGGTTTATCCCGCGTTCTCTCTCCCGTTGACGTTGAAAAATGGACAAAAGACGCAATTTTCATCACCTCCCCGGACGTCCTGGTTTCACCCCTTGAAATCCTGCGAATCCAAGAATTCGGTCTTCGCCGCTCCCTCCTCATGGGCAAAACAGTTGTTTCCAAAAGCCTTCGCCCTCTCGGCCGCTTGCGTGACTTTACAATAGACACCGCCTTAGATTCCCTAGTCAGCATTGAATGTTCCCGCCGCTTTCTCTGGCTGCAGTGGTCAAAACGCCTTTTCCAATTTGATAACATAAGTGAAATTGAAGCGAACCGAATAATTGTAAACGTAGACGGCAACTTAGCCGCCGCCATGGCATAAAAATGGCATAAAAAAAAGAGCGCTCAACATTGAACGCTCCTTTATCTTATAAACCATTATCCTGTCGTCGTAGTCGAAGCTCCACCAAGTCCCGCACCCAAAATTGTATTGATAAGCGCAAATGAGATCAAAATTATTACTATACCTACAACTGCGTACATCAAAATCTTCTTTGCTTTTTGAACATTTTCCTCATTTCCGGCTGAAGTTACATACAAAACACCTCCGTAAATCACCATAACGGTAGCCACAAATCCCAAAAACCCAAGGAAGAAGTTCAAAATTGTCTTAGCAAGTGACTTAATGTCCCCCTCACCTCCGGTTGCTCCGGAAATAGCGGATATATTGTCATCAGAGCTAATCAAAGACGTTGCAAAAGTCATATCTGAAATAAGCGTAGAAACAATCAAAGCAACTCCAAGTAATCCGCTAAAAATAAGCAGTTCCCTGAAAGCTGAAGACTTAATAATTTGTTTTAATTCCATATGGGCGTGGGTTATTCTTTTAAGTTCCACGCAATTATACATTCGCACATAAAATCACGCAAGAATTTGATATTCGCCTCTCTCCCTTTTTTTTGTAAAGCCGCTCCCTCACACCACCGCATTATGCTTCATGAGCTGCACCCGCTGGTCCACAAAATATTTATAGTTTGTTGAGTCCGGCCGTTCCAAAACATACCAGGTGTGCGGAAGCCCCTCCTCATTCCCAATCAGACCGTTGTGGGCCAATTCATGATGAACCTTACATAAAGCATGAATGTGCTCCGGGTCATGCCGGCGTTCTATTGCGTAGCGACCGGTGTGGTGCAGCTCAACATAAGGTTTATTGCAGCTTGGGTAGGCGCAACGACCTCCGGTTCTTTCAATTACAAACCGTCGCATCCTGGTCGGAATGTTTACGGTTTCAGCGACCTCCGACTTTTTTTGTTCCTCAAGAAAAGCCTCCAAAAGTTCCTCCGCGTTTTCTCTTTTTAGGAATTGCTTCAATTTCTTGGCGAGTTCGGGGCTGAAATTCACCGGCTCTTCAGGTTCAATCGCCGTACTAGTACAAGCTTTACCCTGTAAGCCCATTGACGACTCTCTAACATAAGTTTCTAATGTGTTTTTGCTCATGTTCGCAGCTTTTTCGGCCCAAAATTCTTCAGTTTTTTTAGTCGCAATAACTGCAACCGGCCGAACAGAGTTTATACCCTTTTCTTCTGCCACTTTGAGGAGTGCCGGTTTGTCCGAAATATTTCTTAAAATTCTAATAGAATCATCAACTTTTCTTCTGCTCATCCCCGCCAGTTTAGCCGCGTATTCGTAGATACTACTAAAACCCTTCTTCTTCCAAACCTCATACCGTTCAATCAAAGGCAAAAGCATCTCGCACTTCCGCGTCCACTCACGCGCATTCCTGCCGTACCGTACAAACTGACTATGAATAGTGTTAATTTCCATGGCAACCGGGGTTAGAGGGTCCCTTTATTATACCCCAAAAACCCGCATCCACCAGCCCCAAAGACCCACTTCGACTGGACAAATTCCACGGTGAGTGCATACTCACCATCCGTGCAAACCCTACGCCTTCACAACCTGCACCTCTCGCTCCAGATCCACCCCAAACCGCTTTTTAACCTCCTCCTCAGCCTTCGCAGCCACAGCCAAAATATCCGCCGCCGTCGCGCCACCCGCATTCACAATAAAATTCGCATGCTCTTTTGAGATCACAGCCCCGCCAATCTGAAAACCCTTCAGCCCGCATTGATCAATCAACCACCCCGCAGCACGCCCGTCGGGAGGATTCTTAAAGAACGACCCGCTACTCATCCCGAGCGGCTGTTTTCCCCTCCGTTTTTCCAAAATCTCCTTCATTCCAGCCTTTATCTCCTCCGGATTTCCCTTTTTAAGCTTAAAACTAGCCCTCAAAAGCACCCCGGCCTCTCTCTTTAAGCGCGAATCTCTATAGTCGAACTCAAACCAATCTCGGTCCACCTCCCTAACGCCCGAACCCGCCAAAAACACCTCCGCACTCTCCAAAACATCCACAACTTCAACTCCAAAAGACCCCGCATTCCCCCTCACCGCTCCACCAACCGTCCCCGGTAAGCCGGCCCAAGCCTCCAAACCCGTCAAACCGGCCTCAGCCGCCCCGCCAACCAAAGAAGCCATCATCGCTCCCGCATCCACGCACACCAACTCCCCGGAAACCTCAACTTTCCCTCCACGAATCTTCACCACCAAGCCCCTAAAACCGCTGTCCGCAAACAAAACATTCGTCCCTGCTCCCATAACAAACCACTTAATGCCCTCCTTCCTAGCCCATTCCAAAGCTGCTGTAAGCTCCTCACGCTCTCGCGCCTCAAAATAAAAGTCTGCAGGCCCGCCAACTCGCATACTGCAAACTGTCTTAAGTTCCTTCCCTTTTTCGAATTTTTCTGAAATATCGCTCATGCCTTTATTGTTATACCTACAGCGCCTCCCGTCAATAATATTGACAAAACAGCTAAATAATGCTCAAATAACCCCTAACTTTAAAAAATGGGCGTAGAAAGATATAAAAGAAAAAAACGGAACAAAAAAAACAATCCAAAAGAAAGAGCTGATAGGTCAGCAATTAGGAGTAATCCGGAGGACCCAACAGCACTCGCTTTCAAAATTTTGGGACGTGACACATTGGAGCTTCTTGCCTCAATTTATTTGGTTGTAGAAGAGTATGAGGAGATGATTCTTGAAGACGAACTTCCAATTGGTCTTGTACTTGGTGCAATGGATGCAGAAGGAGTGATCAATGACATTCTGCAAATGTCAGAGGAATTTACATCTGCTTTTCGTGACAAATTCAATGCATATCAAGCTAAATTTGAGGCCGGAGGGCTTACAGCCGATGAAGCAAATATAAAACTAAACAATGATATCAACGCGGCGCTCGGAAACGCTTTTGAAGAAAATAAACATCCAATCTTAGCCAGACTTTTAAGCAGCGCTTACCATAAAAATTATAACAATCAAGATCGTTACTATTTAATACGAAATGCGCATTTTCAAACTTCTCAAAGTCCATATGGCCCAGAAGACCACTTGGATGCAAGCATTAAGCATGAGGGATGGAGAGTCAAAACAGAGGTGGCAAAAGCTCATCACGACACAAGAATGAGTCTTGTATATTTTGCAAAAACCTACGCACTTTGTAGGCCACCAGGCACCCCGGAAGATAATGAACTGGTAGAATTTAGAAGATTGGAAGTTGATGAAATGTTTGAAGATCTTCGCAATCTAAGATTCGACACCAGCGAAGGCGTGATAATAAAAAATTACCAATTCCCGGACGGTTGGAAATTCTTCCAAGAATACAAAAAAATTCAATTCCAACTCCTGGATAAAGCAAGCATAATATGCGGAGTAAGGGTTTATTACAGACCAGTTGGGCAATCAAAGGAAAGATACGTTAACTGTTTCCTGTCAAGAATCACCGGAGAACTCACCCTTGGCGACGGAATCACTTCAGCCAAAGAAATTTTTAATATTTACGGCCAAGGCCACATGTACGAATGGTTTCGAATCCATGCAATCAAACTTTTTAACTGTGCATTCAAAGCCGGCCAATTAGACAATTGTATCCTCCAAGACACTGAAGAAATCACTGACGAAGTCGAAAAAGCCGTCCAGGAAGTTATCCAAGAAGAAGGCCCGACACCTAAAGCCGAAACCGAACCCAAAACAAAAACAGCACCTATTCCAACCAAAGAACAATTCAATGTTAGAAATGCAAAAATATCAAATATTGAAAGACAAAAAGCAGTTGAAGCCTTTGGCAGACTCGGTTTCGAACTCATTGGAGGTGGCAGGCACCCAAAACTCCGCAAAGGACAATTAAAAATCCCATTCCCCAACGAACACAGCCATGGAGCCTCCTCTGACGACGTCTCCAGATACGTCAAATGGGCTATCGGAATAATCAATACAAAAAGAGCCCACAAAATCACCTACCAAGACTTCGTCGACGCACTTTAAAAAAAAGTGAGTGAAAAATGATTGAGCGCGCGCAGTTTTTTTCACTCACAACTTCTCTGCCAAATCCATTTATAAAACCACCCAAAAGGGGCGTTTTTATAAATGGAGCCACCTGCCAGAGTCGAACTGGCGACCTACGGGTTACAAATCCGTTGCTCTACCAACTGAGCTAAGGTGGCCCGATTTTTTCATAAGCTCGCGCAGTATAATAACTAACATCTCAGCTCGCAAGCAATAAAAGAGAAATACTTCAAAACAAATCACTGAAATTCCCTATACTCGTTTGTTAAACAATTTAAGGATCCCCCAAGTCCCTCTCTAATAATTAGAGCACTCACATCTACCTGAATTCCTACAATCTGGCAATTTATACGTGGATTCTGTGCTGCAATTGCTTGATAATGATCAATCGCCGCATTATTTGCTTCATCTGCGCCAATCGCAGAAAGTTTTGCTATATCATTTTCCAATTCATCAATAAGTTTTTGATTTTTCACTTGCCTATCTTGAGATACATCCTTTTGAGATTTAAGTTGATTAATATAATCTCTATTTTCATCAATTAGAGATTGATACGTATATTGTGGCACGTAAATTTTTCGCATTAATTCTCCATTTGGACCCTTAAAATTTTCAACAAGAACATTGCTGTAATTCATTAATTTACCATCTAAAGAGACTAAAGGCAGTCTATTAATTTTCATATTCGGCAACTGACTCTTGATAAGATCACACATTTTTTCCACATATTCATGTGACTCGTGATCACTCGGCAATTCCGCAATAATAATTTCATTATCACTTAGCGGAGTAATAAACATGTCTATGTGGAATAAATCCAAAGGTGGCTGAGGTTCATATTCTCCCCCATTTTCCACCCCAACAACAACAACCTTTTTTCCAAATTTATTTTCAAAAAGATCAATTGCCTCCTCTTTAGTCATTTTTTTCTCCGGCTTTTCCGTACCTTGAATTATGGCATCACGCACCAAAGTTTCACTTTGATACATGGTCCTATCAATATCATCTGCCCCAATAAATAAAATGTTACTAGTCGCCCTGAGATTTCCACCTTGATAAAACAACTTATCTGAAAATTCCACCTTTTCGCTGAAGTCAGTAGCCATTTCTTTTACCAAATTCGCCTCTTCTGCTCTATAATATTCTTTTGGTGCAACAACTTGACCACTACCCATTTTTACATATGCATCCCGCGCATAGACAGTAAAACGCTTATCAGTTGTCCGAAAATCAATTGTTCTGCCGCTATTCATAATCCATTTTTTGCCCTTTTTTTGGATACCAAATTCTTGAATTACTTTCGCAGATACAAAATCACTCACCGTCAAAAAGAAAACAACATCTTTGGGAAAATTTTCATCCAGGGAGGCCAATGTAGGTATTGCGTCCGCCGCAGCAATATTCAGATCAATTCTATTAATTTTTCCATCCACATTCGACATTAATTCCAAAGGTTGAGAATAATTAGCATCAATTGCAATAGATTCTTTTGTGAACCCCTCATAAGTCACCAAATCCGCCTCCAGAGAGCCAATCAATCTGGCAATTTCTTCATCAGTAACCACATCAACCTCTTCAATTTCTCTACTGTAAGAATCAAAAATATTTGATAAACCATCTTCAACTTGCGCTTTTAATTCATCATCTTCTGCCAAATCTTGTAAACGCTTCAAACACGAATTTGATAATTCTTTTAGAGAATTCTCAGAATAATCCGTACTTCCAAACATCTCATCCTTTTGGCCGTTATCCACGTCCTTTGATTCCAATTCCGCTGCAAAATGGGCTGAACTTTCGTCAAATGTCATTTTAATTTGTTTAATAAATCATCAAGCTGCAAAAGTTCCTCTTGTCTTGATTTTTCCTCTTTGTTTTGCATCAAATTTCTTTTGTTTGTTTTAAAAAAATCCTTGAAAGTTTTCGAATACTTTTCTCCAATCTTCTGTTTTTTCAAACTTCCATTTTTCCCAATTTCTTCACTTCTTTTTGCCACTTCTTGAAAACTCGCTGCAATTTTTGCCAGATCCTTCTGCGAAAAATTAGAATTTTCCAAAACAAAAATAAAATGTTTCTTTTTGTGATCAGGCAAGAACTCCAAAGATTCTATGTATTTTATTAATTTTTCTTTTTCTTCAGACATCAAATATATAAATAAAAAATCTGATAATTATATCAGATTTCCACGAAAGCTTCAATGGTGGGCAGGGAGGGATTCGAACCCCCGAAGGCAGAGCCAACAGATTTACAGTCTGCTCCGTTTGACCGCTCCGGAACCTGCCCAAAAAGAACAAAAATAACTAAGTGCGGTGATTTTATCATTTTCCCGCGCAAATACAAACTTTTTCGACTATTTCTCATCCACTTGGAAATCATAAATCAAATCATCGTGCCTATCCAACATACAATGCATCCTTTCAGCTTGCTCAGGAGTGAAATGTCTAAAACCTGAATAATCCTCACCCCAATACGACATAATATTCTCATATGGCAGCGTCTCGGCATACTCTTCATATGGCGCAATACAAGACACAGAAAGCACATCTCCGGAATAATAATCCTGATCAATTGTACAAAAGTCCGTTCCCGGATCGGGATATGTATCACACAAAAGATCCCCATACTCATAACACTGTTCAGGATGCTCAAGTTCACTCCCAAATACATCCTCAAAAGTGTGAAACAATCCCAAAGCATGTCCAATTTCATGCGCAATAGTACTGGAGGTGGTCGTCGACGACACAACAGCCGGTCTTTCTGAAGTCCCGGGCAACCAAGCAAAATCTCTCGAATCAGTTACACTATTTTGATCAGGCAAAATATAAATATTTAAATAATCATTCATATTATTTCCGGCAACCATTTCTCCCGCAATCTCACGAACCTGATCTTTTGTCTCTGACTCAGAAAACAAATACGCGAATTCTTCACTATACAACAAATCAATACTTTCCGCTTGCTCTATCCGCAGCTTACTATCAGGCCCAAACTGCGTGTCGGAAAAAGGATAATAACCTGAAAAAGTCCAATTAATTTTGCTAACCAAATCATCAACTTCCCTCTCATAATTTTCGCCCCAAGTCGACTTCAAATACTCTTCATTCGGTACAACCAAATGAATATACACCGGCACAATTTGCTCCTCCGCCTCAGGATGAATCTTATACTCCGCCCGAACATCCGGCGTATCACATTCATAAGAAAAAGGAACCTCAATCACTTCTCTCTCCGTTTCTGTCGAATTGCAAGCCGTCAAAACAGACAAGGCTAACAAATTTCGTCCAAAAATAAATGGAACTACAGCAAGGGGAGAAAGCTTTTTTTTCTCCGGTACTTTTTCTTCTTCCGGTACTGAAAATGATTCAAAACCCATCGTATGATTATACCACAAAAAACCACAACAAACAAGCAGCAAACACCTGTTACTTCACAGGCTTAAAGAATGTCGGCGGGTTATATTCGCTACTTGCTGCAAGCGCAAGTAAAATCCAAAAAATTTGTGATACCTCCTCAAGACCGTACGGAACGTCCATCACTCCATGTCCCAGCGGATACATAAACACCAGAAAGAAAACTCCCTTATTAGGATCCTTCAAGAAAAACCACAGCGCCCCGCCGTACAAAACCAAAAATCCCAGCAGTCCCGCAATTCCCAGGTCACTCCACGCATTCATCAGCAAATTATGCGGATGCGGAGGCAACTCAATCTCCGGAATGGGCACCTCAAAAACCTCCCCCTGATGCGCCCGGAAAAAACTCTGATAATTACCAATTCCAATCCCCTGCACCAGCCTTTCTCCCATCATTTCCCAAGTGAACGAATAAATCTGCACCCTCCTCTCAATCGAATTCGGCAACTCATAATTTCCCAAAAGCACCTGAAATTTTGGTGTGTTCCACTGCGAAACCACAAGCAAAACCCCTGCAATCAGTGCTCCTGCCAAAACACTAACACGCCACTTTTTTGGAACCTGAAAAAACATCAAAACCACCACCAAAAACCCGCTTACGAATAGCCCCGTATAAGACTTCGACAAAAACAAAACAATCGCAGCAATCACAAAACTTATAAGGTACAACGCACTCCGTGACCTGAAAAATTGCACCGCCGACAAAAGCAAAGTTGGCCCAAACAAATACGCCAACCAATTCGCACTTTCCGCTTTCATATCAGAAAAAGGGTCAATATACGGCCACACCGCCCGACCCAAAAAATCCTTACTCTCCCCCGGCAAAACCCCGCTAAAAAACTGAAAAATACACAGCACCCCCAAAATCGAAAAACTCACTAAAAACACTTTAATAAAAGCATCTCTTAACTTGCCTGACCTTGTAAAAGCCCCAGCAGCAACCAAAAAAACCGCAATTGGCATAAAATAATTAACAACCATCTGTACCCAAAAGGACTTTATTTGTGGCTCTACCGGACTATAAGCAAAACCGCCAATCAAAAGTCCCGTCAAAATTAGCCCAATCACCCCGTGAAACCACCTTAGGGGCATTTGCCATCCACCGGAAATCATCCAAACCAAAACCGTAGCCGCGCAGTAGACCGTCAGCACACTCAAAAAATCAAACATTTTAGCCCCGCTCCAAACCTGCACAAAGTCCAGCCCCGGCCAAAAATAATTCGAAAATCTGTAATCAATAATCCCTAGGACAATGAAAACGGGCAGCAGAGATAAAAAATAATTTTTCATTAAAGAAATTCTAGCAAATTTTCTTTTGTAATAAAACAATCATAAACTCGCTTAACAAGCCATAAAAATTTGACAAGCAGCCAATTTTCAGGTTACTTGACACATACTAACACACATTACTATGATTTATTTAATTTCCTCCAATCTCAAAAGAATTTTCACAGTCTTAGGAGTCACGCTCTTAATGGCTTTTTTATTTGCTCTAACCACCAACGCTGGAGCAGGTGCCGGACGAATCACTGTCGACACAACTCTAGACAACTACGATGAAAACGACGGACTTTGTTCACTACGTGAAGCCGTTGAAGCCGCCAACACTGAAACCGCAGTTGACACATGTACCGCAGGTCAAGGCGGTGTGAATATTATTTTATTCGACCCCGTTACAGATGGCACTCCAATCATCCTTTCAGACTCACTTTATATCACTACAGATATGTACTTCACCGGTAACGGAGAAGGAGTAACAATTCTTGATGGAGGAAACAGCAACCGAATTTTCTATGTAAATAATTCATCCGAAACAGGCTTCCTAAATTTATCAGATCTGACGCTTCAAAATGCAATGTTTGACACAGAAAATGGAGGAGCAATTTATGGTAGTCATCTTGCTTACTTCACAGCAACAGACGTCACCATTAAAAACAGTCTCGCTGACTACGGTGGAGCAATCTACTTACATGACACCTCCACCTCAATTAGTAATTCTACAATTTCAAACAACTCAGCAGAATATGGAGCGGGAATTTTCATTTTGAATGGAAGTCTTAATATTACAAACACAACTTTCAGAGACAACGACGCAACCGGAGCAGCATTTTCATATGGAGCAGGAGGAGGATTATATAGTTCATACACTGACGTGACCATTACAGATTCAACATTTTCTTTAAACACGGCGGAACACACAGGAGGTGGAGCTTTTATTTTTGGAACAAGTAACGTAGATATTTCAGACTCAACTTTTTCAAACAATTCAGCCAATTTCATTGGCGGACTAAACCTAGAAGAAAGTTCCGGATCATTAAATTACGTTGATTTCACTGGCAACACAGCAGCCTATTCAGGTGGAGCTCTAGGTATTAAACAAAGTTCAAACATCTCAGTGTCATACTCAACTTTTGACAACAACACCACCACAGACGGCAACGCAGGAGCAATTTACGTAAACAACCTCAGTAATTTATCTCTCACTAACTCTACCGTTAGCAATAACAGCGCAAATGTATTCGCTGGAGGGCTTTATGCTGAAGAAGCAAATGTATCTGTATCTTACTCAACTTTTAACGGTAATTCCGCTGCAGAAGGAGGAGCAATGGCCGAATCCCCAATGGGAGGAGAAATTGACCTCTTCAATGTAACGGTAAGTGGCAACACAGCCTCAATGAAAGCTGGAGGATTTTATATATCGGACGCATCAACAGATATTACATTCTCAACCTTCACGGAAAATACCGCATATTATGCAAACGACCTTTACCTGGGTGCCCCCCCAACTGTTGAAGCAAACCTTTTTGCAAGTGGCGACAGTTGTGCAACACCAGGCCACGAAGCCGCACTAAACAGGCTCGGCAGAGAATTGGTATCAAGAATTTATTCGAACGGACACAACGTTGAAATTGAAAACACTTGTAGTCTCAACTCAGCAACAGACCATTACGACCAATCAGACTTCACACTTGAACCTCTCGCAGACAACGGAGGAGATACATTAACTCACGCTCTCCCATACGGATCTGTAGCAATTGATATTTTTACAGAGGGCACCTGCTATGCAGAAGACGACCAACGCGGCGTAGCACGCCCACAAGGCGAATATTGTGATGCTGGTTCATATGAAGACGAAGGAATCGAACCACCAACTGCAGCAGATGACTCAGCAACAACAGTTATAAACACACCCGTCACAATCGACGTTCTGGCAAATGACTCCGACCCAGACGGCGCTATCGACGCAAGCACACTCTCAATTGTCGACGCTCCTCTTGTCGGAACTTCAAGCATCAACAACGACGGGAAAGTTAAAATCACATACACTCCAGCTGCAAACCAGGAAGGTACAGTTTCATTCACATACAACGTGAAAGACAACGACGGTGCAACTTCGAACATCGCAACGGTAACCGTGAGCGTCACCGGCCCTCAAAACACCAACACAGGCGGCGGAGGTGGATCTAACAACTCTTCAACAACCACCACCACAACAACAACCGGCGGTGGAGGCAGTGAAGTAGTCCTTTCCGCGGAAGAAGAAACAGTAGTTGACCCATGTGTTTTCCCTGATCTTGACGAAAACCACAAGAATTACACAGCCTTAATGGACCTCTGCGCACGCGGAATTTTCACAGGAAATGACGACGGCACAATGGCTCCGGACGACGAAATCAACCGCGCAGAATTCCTAACAGTTCTAGTCCGCTCAGTCACTGACGCAGATCCGTTAGAAGACGACTTTAGCAGCTGTTTCCCAGACGTCATCAGCGGTGAATGGTATGTAGCTCCAGTTTGCTACGCCTACGACCAAACTTGGGTTGAAGGCTACCTAGGAGGCGACCACGTAGGTTACTTCCTACCAGACAACTCCGTTAACAACGTAGAAAGCGTTAAAATGCTTCTTGAAACTCATGAAGTAGATTTAGTCGAACCAACAGTCGCACCTTTCCTGGACACACCTCTAGACGAATGGTTCACAATCTACATAAACACATTCAAAGACCTAGGTCTCCTAGACGACTTAACTGACGAATTCGACCCTGCCAAACTAATGACCCGCGGCGAAGTCGCTCAGTACATGTACGACATGCTTACAGCTCTAGAACTCTAGCTCCCACCCCCGTAATCTGCTATCATTCCCCCACTAAAAATGAACCAATGCCCAAATTCAAAGTACAAGGCGGCGTTCCCCTCAAAGGTGAAGTAAAAATAAGCGGAGCTAAAAACGCAGCACTTCCAATACTGGCTGCAACCCTTTTAGCCACTGAGCCCTGCACTCTCACAAACGTTCCGGACATCTCGGACGTCCACACTTTTCTGGGCATACTTAAAGATCTTGGTGCGGAGGCCACATTCACAGAAGGCACCGTAAAAATTGACACGCGCAAAGTTCGCCCAAGCAAAATCAAGCATGAACAAGTCAAAAAAATGCGAGCCAGCATTCTTCTTTTAGGCCCTCTCCTTGGCCGTTTCAAAGAAGTTAGCCTGGCTTTCCCCGGCGGCTGCGTCCTGGGCAAACGCTCAGTGCACGCCCACCTTCACGCACTTGAAAAACTCGGCGCACGCATCCAAGACGAAAAAAGCGAAGAAGACATCCACTTAAAAACCACAAAACTTATCCCGGCAGACTTCATTATGTGGGAAGCCTCGGTCACCGCAACAGAAAACGCTCTCATGGCCGCCGTTATGGCTGAGGGCACCAGCCAAATTCGTTGGGCCGCAATGGAACCGCATGTTCAGGACTTATGCCATTTCCTTGTCGCACTCGGCGCAAAAATTGAAGGAATCGGCACCCCAACCCTCACCGTTCATGGCGCCGCCCTCCTCACCGGCACAGAATATGAAATCACCCCCGACTACCTTGAAACCGGCACACTCGCCCTGGCCGGCGTGCTAACAAAAGGCCACATCAAGCTAACCTTCACCAGAACCAATCAACTCGACAGCTTTTGGCAAAAACTTGAAGAGGTTGGCGCATCTTTCCACCTAAAACCAAGCGAAGTCGAAATAAAACCCACCAAACATTTTAAAGCCATTGAAAAACTGCAAACGGCGGTTTTCCCGGGCTTCGCCACAGACCTGCAAGCCCCTTTTACAGTCCTTCTCACCCAGTGTGAAGGAGTAAGCAAGGTATATGAAACCCTCTTTGAAGGCCGACTAAACTATCTTTATGAACTTGAACGCATGGGTGCAAACATAGAAATCCAAAACCCGCACCAAGCCCTGATCCATGGTCCCAAACGTCTCAAAGGCACTGAAATAGCCTCCAATGACATTCGCGCAGGCGCTGCAATGGTTTTGGCCGCTTTAATAGCGGAGGGTGAAACAATAATCTCAGACATTAATTACATAGACCGCGGCTACGAACGAATAGATGAAAAACTGCGCCATCTCGGTGCCAAAATCACTCGCCAGTAACCGTCTTTTTGTCGTAGTCAATTTCTACCGTACCTTTCCTAAGCTCGCCTGATTTTGAAAAATCCATAAATACATAATCCGCATAAACCGTCTCATCATCTTCAGAAAATCTCGGCTCACCAAACGAATACATCCTCGCAGTCGGATTCATATTTTGCCATTTTGTAAGATTCAGCTCCTCGTCCCAATAAAAATCATAGCCAAGCACATTCACCGGAGACACATCAGATACAAAATTATTATACAAAACCTTCTGACTATCATGCGACCAAACACAATTAGACCCCAGCCCAAGCTTCTTCACATTTTTTCCAGTAATATCCGCCACAAAAGTCCACTGCGGCACCATCGACTGCCCCAAAAAACACATCCTCGACCCATCCGGAGAAACCTTCAAATCATAAAACTCCTCAATCCCCTCATAATCTGCTTTATTAACAATCACCGTTATTCCTCCCGTCTTTTCCATTCTAACAACATTTCCATCACTGATTTTAACTTCAGACTTTGTGCTATCAATCAGCTGCTGCAGACTCGGACAAACCAAAAAATTCGCCTCACTGCCAACCATCACAACTCCGTCAGAAAGCGCACCTAAATCATTTATCCAATTATAAGTTTTCCCTTCCCCTCCGCTCACAATATCCGTCAACCTAATGCGACGAAAAACCTCTCCATCAAAATAATAAATTGCATTCTCTCCCAAAGTCGAACTACCCGCAACAATATACTTAGTACTCATTAAAGGTAGAATTTCAGTAACATTGAAACTCGATGGCAAGCCGACAAGCTGCGTGCAACTTTTTCCGTCAAAGTGTGAAAACATTCCGTTATTTCCCGCAATATATCCATTCGTCACACTTGAAAATTTAATATCATTCACATAATTCGGCACCTTACAATCCTGCTTCACCCACTCACCTCCTTTAAGCAAAAACAATCCATTCCTATTCGCCAAAAATCCTGACGAACCGGATAGCATCGAAATTTCAGAAAACAACTCGTCCATATCATCATAATTTGCAACCACTTCCCAATCTTTGTTTGTATATTTAGCTAAAATTGCCGTTTTTACTCCATTTATCATGGCATATCCGTTTGCGAACAGCATACCCCCCGGAGATATGGAAAAATCAACCGGTTTAAACCAACTTGCTTCCAAACTTGGATAATATTCCCCCCATGAATACCAATTATATTCATACAAGCCATCATCCAAAGCCGCTAACATATTTCCCGTCTGAGGTGCCATTTCCAAATCATTGCTCCAGTTAAAAGATATTGTATACCCGTTCAAAGGCACAATATCATCCAAATCAACCACACTGCTGCCATCAAACATTTGGAATCCATCATCCTCACGTGTCACATAAATTTCATCATCTCCCGCAACATAAACATGCCGAATAATCTGTAAATCCAAATTATAATCCCGCTCTACATTAACATTATAACACACATTTCCCATCTCCACGCCCGCATCCGAACTTGCACCTGAAACCACCTCATGAGTTACCCGCATGCTCTCCTTTGTCCAAAGGGCCGCGCGATCCAGCCTCTCCGGCCTCACCGGAATATGCTCCAACTTATAAAGCTTCCCCTGCCCTGAATACCACAAATACTGTCCGTCAAACCCCAAAGCCATACCCTTAGCCGGTTCAGACGCATATGGTGTGTAAATATCCGTCACTTTCATCGCACCGCTTTCAATCGCAACCTTAAAAATTCTCACCGTATCGTTTGAAATCCAAAGACTCCTGCCCGCCCAAATCATATCCACAATATTCGGCACCGGACTCACATACGTCTCAAGCACTTGCCCGTTTGCATCCACCTTATAAATCTTATCCGTGCTCGCAAACCACCAATAATCCCTGTAATATGTTGAGCTTACAATTGACGAAAGCCCCGGATCAACAGTCCGCAAAGTCTCCGCAGTCGGACTAAGCTCCCTCGCAACCCCGGCATAAACCCACACATTTTTCTGATCCGTAAACGCATCCACAAAATTCGTCCCATCACCATCATAAACATCAGACTTGGAAATCTTCCCAATAAACTTCCCGTCCGTTGTAAATTTTGTAACCGCATTCGAACCCGAAACAATCCACCCATCAATATCCCAAACCATTCCCTTCATCATACTAAGCCCCGCAATCGAACTAATATATGGCGTCGTGTATCCACTCGCATCAACTTTATAAATTGTCGCTTTCCGGTACTGCTCATCCTCCCAACACTTTGAAACCCCACGACGCCCCAACACCCACAAATACTGTCCATCCCACGACAAATCCACAGGCTTATACGGATAGTCAATAAAATCATTAAAAACACAGTCATCATTTGAAATGGGATACCTTTCCAAAACATTAAAAGAATCATCCAATTTCAGCAGCTTGGATGAATTGGTGGCCCAAAAATTCCCACCAGCGTAAACCAAATCATAAAATTCCTCACTCGTCTCAAAAACAGACTCCAAACTACCTCGCGGACTATACTTAGCAATAGACTTTTGCCCAGTCGTCACATAAACCTTACTACCCGCCAGCGCAAATCCGCTCGGCGGCTGCTGAAGCTCAAAAGACTCCACCAATTCACCCCTCACATTCAACCTGAAAATCTTTTTCGTATTTTTATCCGCAATCCAAATATAAGTTCCATCCCACTCCATAAATTTCTCCCCGCCACTCGGCACACTGTTTATCTCCATTGAAGAAATTTCTTCCCCGGTCTCCGCACTCACTTCATACAAAGTGCTTCCAGACAAAACCATCAACGAATGATCCTTAAATGCAATAGCTTCCCCCTTTCCATCCGGCGTAAAAAAAGCCGAATGAATCATGAGCTTCTCATTTGTTGCAACCGGCCTATTAATTTCCGGATTCACCTGCACCGTCATGCTCACCCAATCAGACCACAAACCTTCCGAATCAACCGCCCTCAATTTAACCGTATGCGGCCCCGATGTATTAAATGTGTAATAAATTGTTCTTCCGGTCCTCCAAATTGTCCCATCACCAAAATCCCATTGATATCCTCTCAAAGCAATATGCCCATCAACATCTACCGCATTCCCCGTAAAATAGGCAGTTTGCCCTACCTCCACTGGGTTCGGATTTACACTCAAAATATCTGCCACAGGCTTATGATTCAATTTACTCCTGTCAAAAACGTATTGATTATTATTTTCCTCAACCTCCTCAATCACATCAAACGGATCGATTTTTACCGTAATCTTTTCGCCTTCGCCCGGTAAATATTCATACATAACTCTTTGCCACTCTTCATGCGGAAATTCAGAATTCGAATCAGAAGGCCTGATACTCTCAACTTGAGCGGTTTTCAGCCTCCTTAAGTCACCATTACTATATTGACCATAAAAATTCACCAAAAAATTCCCACTGTAGCCATCTCCTCTATTAACTATATATGCAAAGAAAGCCCCGGGATTTCCGCCGGTATAATAAACGGACTCTCCACTCATCCCATAAGGTTTTCCAAATTGTAAATCTGGCAAAAACGAAACAATATCTCCACTCTCAACAAGATCATCAATAATATCATCCACAAAAACTAAATACTCAACACAAGTCACCTGATCCTCAAAAACATCAAACGGATCATCCACAATATCTACAATAGTTTCAATCAATTCATCCGGATCAAAAACGCCACACATTAGCCCAAACAAATACGAATTCTGCCAACTATTAAGTCCAATATACCAAAGCCAAGCATTCGCAATCGCCTGATTCACATTAAAATCATACTCATCACTATGATGCGTCAGCGGCCCCCTCGACACAACCACCTCGCCGCTCACAAGGTCCGTTGTAATCTCGGAAAAATCATCATTGTAAGTCGTCAAAGTCCCCTCCTCCACATTCACATGAATTAATTCCGACTTATACGCATCCAGTGCATAAATCCTGCTCAAAACCACCACATCCCCATCCTCATTCACCATCGGCGTCAAAGTAGTCGTCACCCCGCTATCGTCCACAATCTTTTCCGTCGCCTTCACATATTTATACCCATTTTCTTTGGCCGACTCAAAAAGCTCTTTCGCCTGCTCATCCTCCTCTATTTCCACCAAAAAATCCTCATACCCCAAACTATCCTCTTCGGTAATCGACGAAAAAAATCCCGCCTCGCGCACTTCCGCCGGCCCACCATGTCTAGGCATCCAAAAAATCGCTCCCAAAGCAGCCACAATTAAAACCGCCACAATTCCACCGAACATTACATATCTAAACTTTCTTTTCATTTTTTTCAGCGTGTTGCATGCATATTATCATACTTCACCAAAAACCCGCCACCTTGGCAAGAAGATCGACCGCAATAGCTCCTTTTCCCCAAAAACAAATGACACCCGTCCATCCAAATCCGTCCGCAAAACCCGGATCCCAAAAGCCTCCGCCCTCTCGAGTGTCTCCACATGGGGATGCCCGAACGAATTCTCTTCCGAAACAGAAATCACCATCACCTTAGCGGAAGCTTCTTCCAAAAACTCCTTTGTATTCGCCGTCCTGCTCCCATGATGCCCCGCTTTAAAAATATCCACGTCACCCACCACCAAACCAACTTCCTCCTCCTCTTCCAAATCCCCGGTCAACAAAATCTCATTATCTCCATACGAAACCACAACTCCTATAGACGAATTATTAAGGTTGGAA